>NZ_JBFBLO010000011.1:0-336554 GCF_040686735.1 Streptomyces sp. NPDC079167
GGGATCAGCGGCTCCGCGATCTCCCACAGCCCGTCCGGAACAATCCAACTCCACGTACCCCGCCCCATGACGAGCTCAACGAGCCAGCCCCACATGGGACACGGTCTAACACCGCATTGCAGATGGAAACGACCTCTGATCCAGATGACCCGCGGTGGCTCCGCACCGCGGCTGCCCGTTATTCCAGCATCATCCCTGGGGCGCTCCAGTCCGCAACCGCCACCATCCGCTCCTGGCAGAAGATGCCGGGCAATGCGGCCGCCGACCGGGACGCCAACGCATCGCGGAAATCGCCGCTGCGACCGATGCACCTTTTCCGATGAGGCCCACCACTCCTGACGAGATGACCGCCGGGCCTCGAACCTGCCGATGCAGGGCCCCCTCCCCCGCTCTCGGAACCGGGACCTGTATCTACGCTGGGCACTCCTTCCGCTCTGTCCGAGGAGTAACGTGTCGCCGACCTTCGTGCACCGGATCACCAAGTACGACCCCGCCGACCGAGACGAGCACGGTCACTACATCGGCGCCGAGGACACGATCAGCGACCACGGGCCCGTCGAGGCGGCGTACCTTGCGGCGGTAGCCGCCTTCGCGGAGTGCTCGGGTATCGACCGGCTGGAGATCCGCGACCCTCAGGTTACGGGCTTCGTCCACTTCGGTGGGGAGCCCTCAGTTGCGGGGCACGGCCTCGGCGGGCTCTTCCCGTCCGACCTCACCGGCTACCACGACGGGGCCGAGATCTCTCTTCCGGTCGCCCTGGAACTGGTCCGGGTCATGCTCCGCGACCAAGGCGCTTGGTGCCGACTGAAGGTGGGGGATTTGTTCACCGCCCATGTCGGGTGGGACCAGTATGTGTACGTGGGCAGCGACCGGCCCTGCGCGGACGCCGTGGCCCGTGCGCGGGAACTCGGCCTCTTCGCGGAACCGCTTGCGGCCTCGCCCTACGCGGCCGAGGCCGACGAAGCGGAAGTGACGGAGCCGGCCGACGAGCACTTCTGGATACGCGTGCACACCGCACTGGCCTCACGGCATGCGTTGCTCCTCGAGGAAAACTACGTTCGCAACGCCGCACGCTGGCACCGAATCACGCCGGAGAACCTCGAGACAGTGCGCGCCGGGCTCAGCCCGCGTGCCTTGCTGACCGTCTGGCCCGACCTGACCCCGGACGTAGGCGCCGTCCTCGCGGCTTTGCCCCAGGAGGAATCCATCGAATTCGTCTGGGAGGCACAGGACGGGGCGATCAGCCACGCGATCGTCGACGACACCGACTACAAGGTACTCAGCGCCCACGTGGCCGATGCCCGAGCCGCCTGCGCCCTGCCCCTGCCCCCCGCCGAACATTCCCCGCTGCTCTGTGCTGCCCTCCCGGACAGCGACGGCGTACTGCGCGCACGCTGGTGACCATGCCGGAGCGTCGGTCGAGCCAGCAGGCTCCTGCCAGGCCGGATGTCGCGCTCGGTCAATGCAGTTGACTGACCGATACACATGGCTACCTCGCGCTCCCGCTGACCCGCGCCTACCCTGCTCGGGCGCCCGCCGCCCGGCTCATGAGCAGCCTGGCGTGGGCGTTAGCCTCAGCGGATGATTCCTCAGCCGCCACCGAAGGTCATCACGCGTCACCGCGACGGGCGGATCCACGCCTACATCCTGGGCGCCGACGCCTATGGGACGTTGGAGCCCGCAGCGGTGTTTCAGCCGCGGATGGCGACGAGGTCGTAGCGTCGGTGGCCCGGCAGGATCTGGAGCGGGTCGTGTACACGGCGCTGAACGAAGTCGTCTGCCTCACGCGTGCCGGCGACCTTGTCTGGGCCTCGGACTTCGAGTCGCACTCTGAGTTCTGGCCCAGCACCAGGGGCATGTGAGGGAGTCGAGGTGAGCCGTCTACCTGGACTCCCTGGAACACGCGCACGCCCCGGCCGCAAACACGCTCGCCATCGTGCGGCTACTGATCAGATCACCGTCCTGTGCGCCTTCACCCATGCTGCAAATTCCTCGATTCCGTCTATCAGTGCCTCGAAGCGGAAGGAGTGAAAGAGATCGAAGGCGTGGTGCCCGCCCGGGAGTTCGGCATAGACGACCGGTGAGGTCGAAACGGAGCGCAGGGCGGTGACGAGGGCTCTGGGGTTGTCGGTTGTCACCAGCTCGTCCAAGTCGCCGTGCGCGATGAGGAACGGTGGTGCGTCCGCCCGTACGAGATTGACCGGCGAGGTCGCGGGGTCTCCGTCGAAGTATGTCCCGAGGTAGCCGTTGAGTGCGATGGCGGCGGCCACGGAGGTGTCAGCCTCCTCGAACCCTGGCTGGTAGGCGGGGTCATTCGGGGTGAGCGCGGTGAGCGCGGCCATGTGTCCACCCGCTGAACTCCCTGACACGAACACCGCCGCCGCGGGATCCGCGCCGTACTCCTTGGCGTGTCCGCGGGCCCAGGCGACGACCTTCTTCGCGTCGATCAGGTGTGCCGGGTGGGCAAAGGCGGGCCGCAGGCGGTAATTGGCGCTGATGCAGACCCAGCCCTGGCTCGCCAGCCGGTAGAGCAGAGGCAGCGACTGGGTGTTCTTGCGTCCCTGGTCGTAGTGGCCGCCATGGAAGTGGATCAGTACGGGTCCGCCCTCGGGGCGCGCGCGGTGGTGGTAGACGTCAAGAAGGTTGCGGACGCCCGCGTCTCCGTAGCTGATGTTGCTCACCCGTTTGACGTCACCGCGGCGGCGGAGGAAGGGCCGGAGCAAGATGCGCACCAGCGGCGGGCGGCGGCGCACACCCGAGCCCGGCCCGAGCGCGTCGTGCAGGGCGAGCCTGACCACGGACGCCGTTCGCATCCCGCGTCGGGCGACGACCACAAGCGCGCCGGCGGCGACCACGGCCAGGCCGACAGCCACCCGGTCGGCGGCGGTGGCGATGTCGCCCTGCGCGAAGGCCAGCGCTGTCGATGCCACCAGCGCGTAAAGGACAAGGAACGGCATTTCGCTGAAGACCAGCCCGAGCCGGTAACTGACGTAGAAGAGCGGTCTCGGGCCGCGGATGCGGACCAGGCAGAACACCGCGATCAGCGAGGCCAACAACACGGTCACCAAATAACCCACAGCCATGAGAATCACTCCCCCGTTAGACACCCAATCCCGAAAGTACCACATCTGTGGTACCACGGATGGGGTACTTTTGGATACGTGAATCTGGAAAGACGCCATCGCCTGGGCGACGCGGCCATCGACGTACTGGCACTCTCCGGCTGCCGGGGCTTGACGCACCGCGCCGTCGACGCGGCCGCAGGTGTGCCTCTGGGCACCACCAAGAACTACTTCCCCACCAGAGACGCGCTGTTGCTGGCGAGTACGGAGCGGATCATCGAGCTGTACCGGGCCATTCCCAGACCCACGCCCACCGACCGGGTCGGCCTGACCGCCCTGCTGCGCACACTCCTGGAACACGCCAGGGGCCCCGGCCGCTCACGCGTGCGCGCTCTACTGGAGCTGCAGCGTGAGGCAACACGAACCGCGTGGCTCGCGGCGCCACTTGACGTCTTCGCGGCAAACGACTTCGCCTACTTCGAGCAGGCCCAGATGAGCGCCGGCCTGCCCACCACCCCGCAGCGCGCCGCAACCGTCACCCTGTCCCTGCATGCCGCGCTGCCGCACCTGGTGTCCGATGCCCCTGCCACCCAGGCTGCAGCCGGACTCGACGACCTCGATGGTTTCGTCAAGGGACTCTTGGACACGGTGTACGGGGCCGCCTGAAGCCATCCCAGGCCGTCCCCCCTCGCGTGATGGTGGGGGCAAGGGCGGAGCCAGCTCGTTCTGGAACCGCTCCCGGTGCAGGAGGGCCGGGACGGCCTGGGGCGCTCCGGTGTCGAGGGCGCCAGCTATAACCGCCGCCAGTTGGGCACGGTGTCGCATCGGGGCGGCGCGGGCGGTTTCCTTCGCGACGGTCAGCCGATGCGCTAGGGACGCTGCCACTCCTGCCTGGGTCCTGCACCAGGTCGCGGCTCATCGCTCCTAGAGTGCCCCGCAGTAAGGCGTCCCACGGCAGGGGCCGGCGGCCCGGGGCTGAACTCTGGGCCGCCGACTCCTGGGCGGGTGCCACATGACGCGGCGAGGATTGTGGCCTGTAGGGGGTCAGTGGTGGCCGTGGGCGGTGTCGGACGCGCCGCCGAAGAGGCGGGCTACCGCGCGGAAGGGGAGCGTCACCACGGTGGCGATGGCTCCGCCGATGGACCTGAGTACGTCCGCAATGGCCTTGAGCATGAGAAAGCCTCCCAACGGATCATTCGTAGCGGGGCGCCTTGTCTGTGGTAAGTCCCTCCATCTGCCGGTGCCCGGACACTCACGAGAGGAAACGTGCGGCCTGCGCCCTCACGCCTGGCGCGCAGCCGCACCCGGCAATTCCCCCGTCATGCGGGGCGGAGGCGCTGGGGGCGGCCGCGGGGTTCGTCCCGAAGACAGAGATCGGACGCACGTCGATGTTGGTCGGCTGATGTTCGTGCTCGCCACCACTCGCTGAGAAGGACGCCGGCGCTGCCGATACCGGCGCCGAGCAGACCGGTGGCGGCCGTAATGATGATCGGCTACATATCCATGCTACCCACGATGTCGACTGCCTGCGGGCCACACGTCGTAATCCTGTCAAGCGCCAGCGGTGCTGCGCTTCCACTGCACTTCTGGCCCGTGTACTCCGTGCGCGCAGATCGTGGCCGAGCACCTGCACGTCCATCTGCTGTGTGTCCTGGCGACGCCGGCCGGTGCCGAGTAGATGTGCGTGCTCAGGAGGTCTGTGTGGGGGGGGCGTTCCGGGATGCCAGCGGAAGTCGGGTCCGTTCACATGGCCTCGTACCAGGTGGCCTGATGTGACGTTCTCTGCCGTGGCGTGGACGAAGCCGGGTATCCGTCGAGAAACGGCTGCGGCTTGACGGGCCTGGCCCACGACCGGCGGAAGAGGTGCGTGTGGAACTCCTGTACTGGGCGGCAGACCGCCCCACTCCGTTCTGGCCTATCGGCGCGATCGTGCTCGTCGTCATCACGCTCATCACCGGCCTGAGGTGGGCGTGGCGAGAGCGCAGGATGAATCGGGAGGAGTGAAGAGGTGGCCCCGCTCTACTGCGTCACCTGCAGCCGGGCCGACAAGGGCGACGTCAGCACTTTGCGCAGGTCCAGTGGTGTCGCCCTATGAACCGGCGACGGTCTTCTCCAGCAGGCTCTGCAGGGCGCTTTGCTGCTCTGCGGTGAGCGCCGCCAGAGGCGACTCCTGGGTGAGGAGTTCGAGGAGCTGTTCCCGCAACTCGCTGCCCTCGATGGTGAGGACGAGGTGCTTGGCACGGCGGTCGGTGGGGTGCGCGTGACGCTCGACCAAGCCCTGCTTTTCGAGTTTGTCGACGACGAAGGTGGCGTTCGAGGGTTCGCAGCTCATGCGTTCGGCGAGGTCACGCATGGTCATCGGCCCGGTCATCTCCCGCAGCGCGGTCGCCTGGGCGGCGGTGAGGCCCAGCGTGACGGCACGCTGGCGTACGTGATCGGCGATCTGCTGGGCCAGCCCGTTCACCAGGCCGCACAGTTCCCGCTCGGCGATGGCCTGCGCTTTGGGCGGTGTCGTCATGGTCCCTACCCTAGCAAGTCCATCAAGCCATAATAATTACAGCTTGAATCTTTCTAACTTGATACATATGGTGAGGTGACCGCCGCCGCAAGGCCGGCGGCAACTCGGTACGCAATGACGAACGAGGAGAGGGCTCCCGTGCGCAACTCAGTGGCTGACCAGCAGGACGAGCGGCTCCGGCGGCCGGGGGGACTTCGCACGGTATGGCTGGGCGACACGAAGGTGTCCTTCGTACCGGACGGGGCGATACAAGGGAGGCCGAGCGCCTGGCTGCCGGACACCACCGACGAGTTCTGGGCGGCTCACCCGGAGTACCTCGACGCCTCCGGCCACCTGGTGGCGAGTCTCGGTGGCCTCCTGGTGGAGCACGGCGAGCGCGCGCTGCTGATCGATGCGGGGTTCGGCCCGCACCGCCTGCCGGCCGATCCGAACACACCGAACGGCACCATGCAGGGAGGCGCGCTCCTGGACAACCTCGCCGAACTCGGCCGTGGGCCCGAACAGATCGAAGCGGTGGCCTTCAGTCATCTGCACCCTGACCACATCGGCTGGGCCACGCGCCCCGCGCCGGACGGCGACCGGCCCACGTTCACCGAGGCCGACTACCTGGTGGCGGAGCCGGAGTGGGACCAGCGCGCACAACTGGAGGCCGCGGGCACGCCCAAGGAGGTCCTTGACGTCCTCGCACCACACGTCCGTACGGTGACGGGCGAACAGGAGATCTTCCCCGGCGTGCAGGTCCGGATCACCGCCGGCCACACCGCAGGGCATGCGGAATTCATCATCACAGGAGGCGGGACCCGCCTGATCGCCTTCGGCGACTCCATGCACTCACCGATCCAGGTGGACCACCCGGAATGGTCCTGCGTCTACGACCACGACCCTGCCCGTTCCGCCGACCACCGCCGCCGTCTCGTCGCCGAACTCGAAGAGCCCTACACGATCGGCTTCGGCATCCACTTCGCCGACGCCGTGTTCGGACAGGTCCGCCACGACGGCCACGGCCCCGCCTGGCGCCCCCTGGCCGCCCAAGACGCCGGGGAGCACTCCCGCAGGATGCCGCCCGCGCGGATCGTCGGGGGACCATCCCCGCACGCGCGGGGAGCACGATGACATCGTCATCGACCTCGACCTCATGGCGGGACCATCCCCGCACGCGCGTGAACCCCCCGGTCGGCCCGCCGCCGGACGGAGCGTCGGCGGGACCATCCCCGCACGCTCGGGAAGCACGCGTCGTTCATCGGTGCCCCTTACCAGGCTCGGGGACCATCCCCGCACGCGCGGGGTGATACTGCACCGGCGCCTGGTCCGCGACTACGCACACCCCCCTCCTCCTCCGCCTCACGCGTCTACTGGGCCATGACCCACGTCATGACCCGCCGGCTCACCGGCACGAACACGCCCACCTGGCGCGAGGCACAGGCGGTCGCAGCATGAACATCCAGCCCTTGCTCAACGCCCTGGCACTGCAGGAACAAGCTGCCCGGGTTCTGGCCGACGACCTCCGTGAACAGATCGACGGCCTGCAGAACCGGCTGCGGGAGGCCGAGACCCATCTGGAGCATCTCGCGATCACCCACCACCGTCACCAGCCTCGCCGACCGGCTTCCCGCTGCCCCGCCGGACCTGCCCCAGCACCCGGACTACCCTCGCATCCTCGACGCCTTCAACCACGCGACCGGACCACAACGGGCGAAGGACGTCTGCCAAGCCCTCGGCCACGAGCTGCTGCCGAAGAACGTCGAAGGCACGCGCACCAAGCTGAAACGCCTGGTCAAGCTCGACATCCTCACCGAGGTCGACACTGGCATCTTCGCGAGAAGGCCACAGCCGGACACCTATGGCCAGCAATCACTGGCCACAATCTGGTGTGCGTACTTGTTCTCCGGGTCGATGTCTTGGATCAGTTTCAGGGCTTCATGCATCCGCTCCGTCTCGCACATCAGCCGGACAAGGACGTACAGGGCGTCACGGTCACCGTCTTCGGCGCGCTCGCGCAGCGCGGACTCCATGCCTCGCTCCCGAAGCGACCTGTTGAGCCTCCGAAGTGCGTGGCGATCCCTGAGGGCGAGCTCCGTAAGTTCTGGAATCCGTTCCGCTCGGACCAGCAGATCCATGTGCCACAGATGATTGTCGTGCCTGTCCGGATCATCGGAAAAGCACTCGGCATGGGCGCTTACCAGCGCGATCGCTGCGTCCCAAGCCTGAAGTTGCTCCGCAGCTCGAGCTCGCTCCAACCAGTCCACAGGCCGATTATCGCCCGTTGCCCCAGCGAACAGCAACGGACAGCACCTGAAGCAACCCCTGCGGAGTGCCCTTCAGGGCAAGTCGCGGTCACAACCTCTCAAACCGCCCTCTCAGAGCCTGGGCTCAGCAGCCCAGCTTTCGGCTGCTGAAATAGCCGGAGCTCGGCCAGCCAGCTCAGGCGAGTAGTACCCGCTTGCGTAACAGCTTGAAGCCCGCGCGGCCGGCTTCCACTCCTCCGCAAGCGCGTCCTGCTCTACACGTGAAGCACAGGTCAAACCGCATCACCAAGGAGACCGAAGCCTGCCGAAAACCCTTCCAGGAACTCCCGCCGCGCGGGGTCGGACTCGGCTTCGGCCATCGTCCCGAGCAGACCGATCAGTTCGCTCCGTTGGTCGCTCGACAGCTCGCTGACCAGGTGGGCGACACCCTCCATGACCTTGACGGCGTCGTCCGGATCCATCTGCTCATCTTCACTGCCCTCGATGAACCACAGGACTTCGACCAAGGCCGCGGCCAGGGCATGAGTCAGAGACGAGTACACGGGCATGGAGGCGGTCTCCCAGCAGGTCACGGCACCAGAGTCCGGCCATCCCACCACATACCCCTGACATCACACTCAGAAGCCGTTGCCATACCGATCATGGAGTCCGTCGATCGAACGAGAGTTTCGATCGGTTGATCGCAGGCCCTGCCCGGGGCCTGGCGGTCCGGCGGAAATTCAGGGGAGCGGACGGCCGCGTGCTGTTACGGTCGGGCGCCATGAGCTGGCTTCCCGAAGACTTCGTCCACCCTGTCCTGATACCGCTGCCGGACGGTGGTCATCACCTGCGGCCGATCCGGGAGGCGGACACTCCACTCGACTATCCGGCTGTGATGGGTTCGCGCGAGCGGCTGTGGACCATCTTCGGCCCGGCCTGGGGCTGGCCTGCGGCCACCATGACCTACGAGGCCGACCGGGCGGACCTGTTGCGGCACGAGAAGGAGATCGCCACACACCAGTCCTTCAACTACGCGCTGTTCGACGCGGCGGAGACAGCTCTGCTCGGCTGCGTTTACATCGACCCACCGGAGAGGGCCGGCGCGGACGGCGAGATCTCCTGGTGGGTGGTGGACGAGCTGGTGGGCAGCGACGTCGAGCAGGCCCTCGACGCGCTGGTGCCGCAGTGGATCGCCGCTGACTGGCCGTTCGAGCAGCCGCGCTACCTCGGCCGTGAGATCTCCTGGTCGGACTGGCTCGCCCTGCCGGAACATCCCGACTCGTAAGCACTGTTGTCTTTCTGCTCTTGGGACTTGGTGATCGAACGGCCGTCTCGATTGGGTGGTCGTCGGGTGCTCGGTGCATGAGAGGAGGGCCTCCTGAACAGCTCGCTGGTGTCGAATCACCGAGCATCAGGAGGCCCTGGTGTCGCAGTCTTGCGTGCCGATGCCCGTGCAGTCCACCGCGGGCACTCGGGAGTGTGACTGTCTGGCTCACCGGTTCGGAACGCTGCCGACAATCGCCTGCGAGAGCGTCGGTATCCGAGCGACATGAGGGACGCGGAGTCGGTGCTGGTGCGGCCGCTGCTGCCGGTGCCGGGTTGGATGCGGGGCCATGGCGGGCAGCCGGAAGCGTACTGTCACCGGGCGATGCTGGACGCGATCGGCCATCTCGTGGACAACGGCATCAAGTGGCGGGCGTTGCCCGCCGACTTCCCGCCGTGGGACCGGGTCTGTGCGTTCTTCCGCCGCTGGCGCGACCACGGCCTGGTCCGGGAGTTCCATGACCGGCTGTGCGGGCAGGTCCGGGAGAGGGCAGGGCGGGATGTCCTGCCGACGGCTGGGGTGATTGATTCGCAGTCGGTCAAGGCAAGTCTCTTCGCCGGCCGCACCCGGGCCGAGACCGTCGAAGCCACCCGCTGGCGTTACTGACCGGGTCACGTGCAGCCGCACCGGTCAGCCCGGTACCGGCCATGTGTGAGGAGAGCCAGCCATGCAGCACATGCAGGTCGCCTCGGTGAAGTCCCGTGTCCTGGAGGAGCCTGATGGCGGCTTGGCTTCCCTGGCCGCGGCTCTGGCCCGGGTCGGCTTCCAGGCGGTGACGCTGCCCTGGGACGAGCCTGTCGGCTGGGGCCGGTTCGCCGCCGTCCTGCTCGAATCCCCCTGGGACTGTCCCAGGCGCAGCAAGGAGTTCCTTGCCTGGGCCCGCCGGGCGGCGGACGAGTCGGTACTGCTCAACTGCATGGTGGGGTGGGACAGCGACAAGCGCTACCTGACCGACCTCGCCGCTGAGGGCGTGCCGATCGTGCCCAGCATCTGGACCTGGGCGGGCCAGGACTGGGCCGCCCCGCCCAGGGCGAGTACGTCGTCGAACCGTCCGTCTCCTGCTCGGCCAAGGACACCGCGCGCTACGGCCCCGAAACGGCAGAGCGGACGCGGGCCCGTCGCCACGCCACGGCACTCCTCGAACGCGGCCGGACAGTATGACCCAGGCATATCAGCACGCTGTCGACGCGTACGGAGAGCTCTCGCTGATCTACCTCGACGGGACCTCCAGTCACGCTGTGCGGCGCAGCGCCCTCCTCGAGCCCGGTGCTGCGGTCCGGGACAGTCTGCTCGCCACCGCAACTATCACGCTCAGCGCTGCGGCCGGGCCGGAACTCGACTGCGGCGAACCCGTCGTCAAGTCCGTGAGCAGCCGTTTCGGGTCCCCGCTGTATGCACGGATCGACCTGGTGCCGGCCCCGGGGTTTCCTGTTGCTGCTGGAATGCGAAGTCATCGAGCCTCGCTGTTCCTCTCCCACGGCCCCACCGCGCCTGTCGCCCTGGCGGCAGGGATCCACCGGCGGCTTTCGCCCCGCTCCACGGAGCAGCGCTCCATGGAGCAGCGCGCTACGGCCGGGCGCGCCCATGACGGGCTGCCGGGCGCCGGCACCGGCGTCGGCTAGGGACATGGGTCAGTGACGGCTCGGCTTCCGCCGGGCTGGGGTGTGGGGCTTTGGTTGGGTCTTGGGCTGGCCTAGGCTGCGGGTCATGAATGCGGCCATGGCCAGTGGTGTGAGCAGTGAGCCCGCCATCCTTGACGCCATGGGGCTGGCTGCAGATCCGGAGCTGGAGTTCCGGTTTACGGAGTCGGCCCACCGGATCCTGGCGGACCTGGTCAGTGGAGGTGCTGCGCTGGGCTGGGTCGAGCCGCCCTCGCGAGATGAGGTGGCGGAACTATTCGGTCACGTCATCTCTGCGGTGCAGGCCGGGGATGCGGCCTTGCGGGCCGCTTACCTCGACCGTCGGCTTGTCGGGTTGGGATACTGGCTGCGCTACGCCCGACCGACCCATCGGCCACACGCCGATCTGGAGAAGATCGCGGTAGATGCTGCTGTCCAGGGCCGGGGCGTCGGCCGGGCGCTGACCGCTGCCTTGGTCGCTGACGCCCGGGAGGCGGGTATCGAGGTCCTCACTCTGGACACCCGTGGCGACAACGGCCATGCCCTGCACCTCTACCGGTCGCTGGGCTTCACCGAATACGGGCGCCTGCCCGGCTTCGTCGCCGTCGGCGAACACCGCTACGACAAGGTCTTTTCGATGCTGGACTTGCGTCAGCAAAGCTGACCACGAGCGCGCGCGAGGGCCCGGTGGCGACCCGCTGACGCTTCGCGATCATGCGAGATGATCACGGTATGTGTGGTGGGGGCGGGCTGTTCGAGGTTGAACCGGTCGGGAAGAAACGACCTGGGGGGCCGTCCGGCGCCTGCCCCTACAACGTTCCGGGCCCAGACCGTCACGTGCACCACCCACCGACACCGTCTCCACCAACAACACCAGCAGCAGCAGCAGCACCAGCGGCGGATCTTGCACCGCCGTCACCTTCCGGTGGTCCTCTGCTGCACCCGCCCGGGCACCGGTCTCTCTCCCGCTGCGTCACGCGACCCGCCGGAGCGCTCTGCCCGAGCCGCTCGGCAAAGCTTCACACTCTCATGTGGTGCACGAGTTGGGGCGAAGGCAGGCGGTGCGCCCGGTAGTGCACTCCCGACCGTGCAGCTACTGCCTCCCGCCGAACGTGGAAGACCGGCTTCGGCGGCGTTGCCGTCCTGGCGGACCTGTTCGTAGCGCAGCGGGTGGCGCCACACACCGCGGTCCTGTGACACGGCGGCGCTGATCCGCGCGACGAGGACAGGGGCAACCAGGACCGGCTCCAGGGGTGCGGCTGCTCCAAGGGTGTGGCTGCTCCAAGGGGGTGGTGAAGCGGACGCCGGCCCACGGGTGGTCGGGGCCGGCCGCGGTGCGGTGGTCGGCCGGCTCGCGGGCCGGTCCTGGCTTCAGCGGACGGTCCTGTCCACGAGCCGCAGGCGGCCGGTCGTGTCGTATCGGCCCAGCAGCAGGGCCTCGGGGCGGTCCATGGAGCCGGCGACAGCGTCGATGAGCGCTTCGGCGGAGTTCCCGCCAGGGAGCTTGACGGACCGGTACCGGCCGGGTGTGCGCGGCCGGTACCGGTCCGTCAAGCTCCCTGGCCACGGTGTTTTCGACGTGGGGACATCAGTCCACTCACGCAGCCACTCCCCCGCAACCGCGGGATCCGTGATCGACAGGCACAACCTCCACGACAGTCCCGGCCCAGCCGGTACGAGGTGAACGGCCGCCCGGCAGCCCTCCCCGGGAACGGCGGAACACCAACACCGGCACGGGTGTGCGCACGTGGCCACGTGAAAATGAGCGGAAAGCTCGGCGGCCAGGGCGCGGGCGTTGCGGCCGGCGGTCGCGCGGCGTTGCAGGGCGGTGAAGCTCAGCTGCCCGCGGGTGGCCGAGGACAGGAGGGAGACGCGCACGTCACCGCGGCCGGTGACTGCGCAGCCACCGGCACCCCGCGTGGTGACGAGGTGGCCGACCCGAGAACGCTGACGGAGATCGAACAGCTCCGGCTCAGGGCCGTCCCGGCCAACTGCCCTGAAACTCGACGTCCCTGGCCGGCCACGTCCGGTCCTTCGCCCCAAATGGTCCCCGAGCGCCAACGAGACCGTGGCTGAGCGGCAGCCGCGATTCGGTGACAGCCTCAACGGCGCTCGTAGGATGCCTGAATGCCTGAGCCGATACGAATGAGCCGCCGCGCGTGGGTTGCCGCCTGGGCGGTGCTGTGCGCGGCCGGCCTTGGCGTCACTGCCGGTCTGAACGCCTCCTCGTCATCGGGCCCGCAGACCGAAATGCGCGTCAGCGCAGAGTGCGCCGAGCTCATAGCGGATCTCGAGAAGCAGTTGGCCAAGACCCATCAGGAAGGCAACGATGCAGTGCTGGGCTTCTCGCGAGTCCAGGTCGGTGCCGAGAATGACTGCCGTGACGAACTTCGTGAGCACTTCCGTGGCGATCAGTGAGCCCTGGTATCTGGTCCTCCGCCCTGGCCGGGGCTGCCCTCTCATCGGTGCAGAGCGTGATCACCGTTGACAGGGGGGCAGGTGTTTTCTAGTAACTCTTGCGCGGCCTGCCCGGGGCAGCAGGAGTCATTCGACCGGACCTTGCTCATTCGCAGAGCCCAACGGCTGTACCCGAGGCCGTAAACGCGAGTGTTCAGGTCCAGGTGTCGTGTCGACTGCGTCGAGGCTTGGCAGGATCACCTGTCATGGATTCCGCCGGTATAGCCGCGCTCATCACCACGCTCACCGCTGTCCTCGCGGCGGCAACTGCCTACGCTGCAGGCCGCGCACCGGCGCGGGCTGCCCGCCGCGGCCCCGTGGACGCCGTCCGCCGGCAACATCAGCGCGAGGCATACGCCGCCCTCGCCACCCAGGCCGCCGAGCACGAGAGCCACAGGTTCCGGGTGTACCTCGGCGGCCTGGACAAGCCGGGAAAGGAGCCGCGGGACCGGGCGGGGTTCTCCTGGGACGGCGGGGTGAATTGGACGATCGGCGCTGAGGAGCACATGGATTCGGTGGGTTCCTGTATGGCGCCTGCCGCCTTCGCACCTGTCACGAAGGGCGGGTTCCGGGTGAGACACGCAGATCTGCCGCTCTGGCCGACGGGCTGACCCCGGGGGCTGATCGAGCTCATCCGCAGAACCCGGGCGGCAACTTCACGCGCCTGGCGATGCCGCAACAGACGGCCCGGCTGCGACAGGGGCTGCGTAGATCACCGCGGAGGAGGGGGCGACGTGACCATGCCGAAGAGGCAGCGTTCGGCCTCGCCGGTGCCGGCCAGCGCACGGACGGTCGCCAGCGACGAACGCGGCGAGCACGAAACGAGAGGCTCCCGCAGCTGGACGTCGCACCCCTTGCCCTGCTGCCGCGCACGCCGCAAGAGGCTTTCGCCACCGACCAGTACAACTAGGTGCCCAAGCTCCAGAACATCAACCGCGACGAGGCGGTGCTCGTCGAGGCCGACTACCGCACCCGCCTGGAGAAGTCCCTGGACTGACCACAGCGCACCGGCGGGGCCCGTTCCCCGCCGCGAGCTCAAGTACCGCCGCCACGGCACCGCCTTGATCGTCGCCGTGTATGCCGAGAGCCAAGTCGCTGAGTCTGCGTCGCACCCGTTCCCCGTAGGCTGCCGGCAACCCATCATCGAGCGCGGCGTGCATCCACCAGTGCCTGCCGCCCATACCCGCGTGCGCGCGGCAATCCGCCTACGAGTCCGCCCATGATCCGCCGAACAGTCCCCCATCCACTCGCACCGTGTCAGTCGCCAGTCGCCCTACGAGCATTGTGGGCCCGCCCTGCGACGACCGCGCCGATCACGACGGCCAGTACGTAGACGGTGATGTTCACCGCGAAGCCTCCCGGCAGCCAGCCCAACAGGCCTGCGTTGTCGTGGTCGGCGAGCTGGCGAATTGCACCTTGGGCTCCGATGACGAGCAGCGCCATACCGAGCGCCTGGTAGAAGCCATACTTCATGGGGTCCTCCTCGGCCTGATCACGGTTTACCATGCACTTGCACTGTAAACAGGTAGGGCCCGATTTTACAATGCGGTCGCATGGTGAACGAGGAAAGGCGGCGACGTCGTGCCAAAGATCGTGGATCACGAAGCGCGCAGGACGCGTCTCGTCGAGGCCGTCTGGTCGCTGGCCGTGCGCGGCGGCATCGAGCAGGTGTCGCTGCGTAAGGTGGCCGAGGAGGCGGGCGTCTCGATGGGCCAGATCCAGCACTACTACGCCTCGATGCATGCCCTGATCCGCGACTCCCTCGACCGAGCCGTACGGGCCGTCAACGCCACCATCGAGAACGCGGTCACCGCCGCCGACACGACCAGTCCGGAGGCCATTCTCCGCACCTGCCTGTACGCCCTCATCAGCCCGGCCCAGGAGAGTACGCGGTTGATGCGCTTCGCGCTGGCGGCCGCGGGCCGGGCAGTCTCCGACCCGACGATGGCCAGGGTCCTGGCGCCGGGCGACGACGAGCTGCTCACCTTCACCGCCGGCCTCATCACGGCAGCCCGGGCGGAGCGGGGCAGCAAGCCACGCTGCGAGGAACGTACCGACGCCGACATCTGCTGGTCCCTCGCCACCAGCCTCGGCGTTGACATCGCCCTCGGCTACCGCACCCCGGAAGCCGCCGAACGTCTCCTCGACCACCACATCGAGCACGTCCTTAGCTAGTGTTGTTGACACTCGGCAAGTCTTGAACATGACGAAGACCTCCGGCGTGCGAGGGCCGGCGGATTCGGGCCGTCCAGGACGAGCGCGGCGACGACCAGATCGTTGGCCCGCGCCGCAGTCACCCTCGTCGATGCCGCATTCCGGCACCACCTTGCCGAATGCCACGACGACCGTTCCTCGCTCATGGTCTCTGCATCCGACGCCCCGCCGCAGGGCGCGACTCAGAGTGCCCGCCAGGCCACCGAGGTCAGCCTGGACTGGGCCCTGACCATGCCGTTCATCGCGATGGCGGTCCTGGGAGCATGGGACAGCAAGCGGCTGTCCGCGAAGGTCAGCCGGCTGCCTTGCAGCGGGCCTTCGGCACCCTGCTGCTTAGGGTCACCGCAGTGATGGTGACCGGCACCCTGTTGCGACACAGCCGTGGGGGCCTGCCGCCAACACCCCGGCGGATTCCGGGGCGCGCCTCGGCAGGCCCGACGGGAGACGAAAGCTGTCAGGCCAGCGAAAGGAACAGCTTCTCCAGCCGGGCCCGCATCTGTGCGGAGTCCCGCACCTCGGGATCCTCACTGGTCATGCACTGCTGCAGACCGGTCGCGATGATCGAGAACCCGGCCCGGTCCAGCGCCTTGGAGACCGCCGACAACTGCGTGACGACGTCCTCGCAGTCCCGGCCCTCCTCGATCATCTTGATCACTCCCGCGAGCTGACCCTGCGCTCGCCGCAGCCGGTTCAGCGCCGACTTCAGCTCCTCGGCACTCATGTCGAGTTGCACACCAACCTCCTCGATACCCCCGCGGGTATCCTATCGCGGGAAACCGCTCAGAAAGGCGAACCATCGTCCAGGCGGGTCAGGGGGATGCTGTGGGCGCCGGTCAGGTGGCGTCGCCCCGCGCGACCTGGCCCATGGACCGCCAGGTCCGCCTCGCGCCGGCACCCTGGCCCTCGTCGGCTTCCTCGGCGGTCTCGCCGGGAAGCCGGCGCACTGGCTGTCCGGGGCCATCGGCGCCGGACTCGTCTTCTCCGGTGCGACCAACACCTGCGGCATGGTCGCAGCCCTGGCCGAGCTGCCCGCAACCGGCCCCAAGAGCAGGGTGGCGGCGAGCAGATGGACGGCCCCGTCGGCATCGGTGCGTGAGCCGCGCACAGCTCTGCCATCCACCGCGAGTCCGCCCAGGTCTCGCCGGGCTCCTCGACGGGGTCAGTGGCGTAGCGGCCGAGCCGTGCGCCGACGGCGTCGTCCAGGGCGTCGCCATAAGGGCGGCCCATCGGGCGTCCCAAGTGGTGGTGCTCGGAATGGTTGAGGTGAACCGAAGTCATTCGCTCAGTTCAGAGCTGCTGTCAGTGCCGAAACTGGCGACGGCGGTCACCGATTTTGCGCCACCGAGGACGCGACCAGACACAGTGCGAGCAAAAAGTCGATGCGGTATCGACGGCCTTGGACACGACGTGGATAGCGGATCGAGTGCCTCGTCCAGTACTTGGGCCAGCGTGCGCAGGTCGGCAGGAGGACATGGGCGGTCGACATCCTCGAGGTGGTGTGCGAGGGCGTCGATCAGGGTGGATGACACACGCGAACTCGTTCCCTGTTCGTGATCTACGGCTTCGACAACCTTCATCCTCAGGGGGCGTTTCACTGCTTCCACGGGGCCGCTCGGTCGCTGCTCGATCTATCGGGGTGAACCGCTCGTCCCGTCGCCTGAGATCGCGTCCGCCCTGGCTGCGTGCGCCGCCGTGAATCGCTCGGCGGCCTCCCGGAGCTCCCTTTCGCGCTGCGGGTCGTAGGACTCCTGCGACGAGCGGTCCACACGGCTGCGGTCGACGTAGGAGCCGGTCGGCGCACGGGTCGTGCCGAGGACGACGTCGGCGAGGTAGCGGCCCGCGGCACTGCGGCTGGTGGCGAACGGGGTGAGGGTCATCACCGGCATGATGCGGCGCATCGCGAACCGTGAGACGGGCCCTGCGTTACGGGCGAGGCCGGTGCCAGGGACGAACCCCGGGTTGTAGGCGACGGCGTCGATCCCGGTCGGCAGCCGGCGCGCGTACTCGTGTACCAGGTGGATCGCGGCCAGCTTGCTCGTCGAGTACGCGGTACGCCCGCCGACCGCGGTGTCCCGCTTGGTGAAGACGCCCGTGCGGGCCAGGACGCCCGGCGACTTCCAGACCGGGCCGGGCACCATGCCCATGTTGTGCGTGAAGTCGCCGGAGTGGGTGTCACTGACGGTGACGCCGATCCGGGCGGGAGTGATGAAGCGGTCCTGGAACAGTCGGACGAACAGGTGGTTGGCGAGCACGTTGACGGCGAAGGTGGCCTCGAACCCGTCAGGTCCCTCGGTCAGCGCGTTCGTGTACTGCATGCCGGCGTTGCCCACGAAGCCGCGCAGCGGTGGCAGGTCACCGCGGTCGGGCCGGTCGCGGATCTTGCCGGCGGCTGAGCTGACGTCGGCCAACGAGCCGAGGTCCGCCGGGACATGCGAGACCGTGTGCCCGCCCGCGCCGAGCTCCGCAGCGAGCTGCGCGCCGGAGGAGCCACGGGCCACGACCAGGAGGTGGACGTCCGGCGACCGGCGCAGGATGTGCTCCGCAGCGACGCGGCCGATCCCGCGGCTCGCGCCCGTCATCACGATGGTGTGCTTCATGGAAGGCTCCTCAACTGTCAACCTGTGGCGCCCGGCTCGGGCGCATCTCCACGTTCGCCGGTGGCGCCACCGCAACCAGTGCCTTCCCCGTCACTAGGACTGGCAGTACCCAGGCTCATCCGGCGCCGCGCAGCGAGAATGGCCATGGCTTGCTCCCGCTTCGATTTCGGGGCACTCCTGCGTGCCGGGCACGACCGACTGTCCCCGGCAGACGTCGGCCGCACGATGACGGACGGCCGTCGTGCCCCCGGGACTGCGCAGCAAGGAGCTCGCACAGCTGGCCGCACTCTCCGTCGACTACGTCCTGCTCCTCGAACGGGGACGCGCGAAGAACCCCTCGGCCCAGGTCATCGGCGCCCTCGCCGGGGCCCTCAGTTCTCCCACGCCGACCGCGACCAGCTGTATGGAAGCGCCGGGCTCCTTCCACACCAGGACGGGACGGTCAGCACCCGTATACCCCCGGGCCTCCAACTGCTCGCGGCGCCCCCGGGCGACGTACCGATCGCGGTGTTCACCGCGGACTGGACCCTGGTGTGGTGGAACCCCACGTGGAGCGCCCTGCACAGCGGCCCCGCCGTCCTCCCGAGCGCCGAACGGAACCTCGCGCGTGCACTCTTCGGGAACGGCGCCGCACATGCCTCGATGCTGACCGTCCGATCCGAGCGCGGACCGTCCGCCTTCGACGAGTCGAGCGTCGCCGACCGCAAAGACGCCGTGTCCCGCCGTCCCGGCACGTCCAGCTCGATCGTCTCGTGGCTCGTGCGGTGCCGTACGTGTGCCCCCTGGGGCACTGGCCTTCGGGCGGTACGTCAACTGCCTCTGCGTACCGTGTCGCTCGGGTGGCCGGCTGGAGCTCTCAGTCGGTCTGCTTGAGGCTCCCGGTCCAGGCTTTCCTTTCTGGTCGTGCGCGAGCGCCGTCCGGGGCGCTGGTCGGAGGGCTCGCGTGCCGCGGTCGGCCGGCGCTCCGGGCGCGCGGCGCGTCCAGCCTCGGTTCGCAAGCGGTTCGGGCCGGGCTGCTGGGGGCTTGGCGGGGACTGCTGGGGGCCGCAGGTCTCAGGCGGGACCAGGCGGTAGGTGGACGGTCATGATCAGGTGGCAGGTATCGGTGCCAGCGCCGCGGTAGGTGTGGGCGGTGTCGCCGACGAAGGCGGCTGTCTGGCCGGCCTCGACAGAGTGCTCGGTGCCGTCGACGACGAGCACCATCCGTCCGGCGGTGACGCTGACACTCTCCGCGACGCCGGCCTGGTGGGGGTGGCTGGGATACTCCTCGCCGGGCTCGAGTTTCCAGCGCCAGATCTCGACCGGGGCTGGTGTCGCGGTGGTCAGCATGAGCCGGGCCTCGCTGCCGTGTTCGCCCTTCCACAGGGGCATGACGGCGTCGGCCGTCACGACCCGGACGCGGCCTTCGGCCGGCCCTTCCATCAGGGCGGACACCGAGATGCCCAGGGTGTCGGCAAGACGGACCAGGGTGGCGAAGTTCGGGTTGCCCTGGGCCTTCTCCAGCCCGGCCAGGGCGCCCTTGCTGACCTTGGCGCGCCGGCAGAGTTCGTCCAGGGAGAGCCCGGCGCGGGTACGGGCTGTGCGGACGTTTTGCGCGAGCGTCCGCAGTGCCGCCTCGGTCTCGGCCATCTCGGCACCCTTCCAGGAATGGTTCAGTGCAATGCATCGTACGGTCGTTTGGTTGACACCATTCGGTCGATGCACTGTACGGTGTAGTCGTTCCATTGATGGTAAGGGATGTCCCACCCGTGATCGCTCTGCTGCTGGCCCTGGGCAGTTCCCTGGCCTACGGATGCGCCGACTTCCTCGGTGGTCTCGGTGCCCGCAAGGCCCATGTCCTGCGCACCGTGATGATCGCCGCACCGGCCTCACTCACCGTCGAACTGCTCCTGTGGCCCTTCCTCGGAGCCTCCTTCGCCCCGGCCACCCTCGCCTGGGGTGCGGCGTCCGGCGTCGCGTCGGCCGCCGCGTTCGCCCTGCTCTACCGCACGCTCGCGATCGGTCCGATGAACATCCTGTCACCGGTGACCGCGCTGATCTCGGCGATGCTGCCGGTCGGTGTGGGGCTGGTACAGGGCGACCACCTGGGAGTGACCGGGATGACCGGCCTGCCGCTGGCACTGGCAGCCGTGGTGCTGGTCAGCGCCGGGCACGGCGCGAAGTCGGCTCGCCCGTCCCGCCCCGCACTTATGGCGGCTCTCGGCGCGGGAGCCGCCATCGCCCTGCAGCTGATCTTCCTGCACCAGGCTCCCTCCGACAGCGGCGTCGGCCCGCTGGTCATCGGCCGCGCCGTGTCCTCCGCCGTCACCCTGGCCGCCGCCGCAGCGATGTACCGGCGACTGGGCCCGGAGAAGCCCGCGTACGCGATCTCGGCGGCGGCCGGCGTGCTGGACTCGGTGGCGAACCTGCTGTTCCTCCTCGCCGCGCGCAGCGGCGACCTGGCCGTCGTCGCCGTGATCACCGCCCTCTACCCCGCCGGCACCGTCCTGCTCGCCCGCTACGTCCTTGCCGAACGCATCCACCGCGGGCAGCTGATCGGCCTGGGCACCGCCGCGGCTGCCGTCACCCTCCTCACCCTCACCTGACCCCCGCACCCCACCAGAGAGGCCCGCCCGCATCATCCACCCCAGCCCTCCCGTTGCGTCTCCGGTGGCTCGCAATGGCGCTTCCGGCCTTTGGGCCCGGCATGGCTCCCCCTTGTTGCGGTTGACGATCCGGGGAGTGGCGTCACCGCGCCCGGAGGCATCGACGGACCGCTCATGAGGTGCTTGGGTACCGGCCTACCCGAGCCGGAACAGCTCTTCGTAACCCAGGTCGCAGCCCGGCGCCCAGACAAGGCCGGACGAGACGATCGCTGAACTGGAGACGGTCGTGGGGTTCCACGACAACCTGGCGGGCGAGGCCACCCGAGTCGCGAACCGGCTCCACGGCCTGCTGACCCAGATCCCCGCCCCCTGGAGCGAGTACCGGGGCCGCGGTTGCAGCACCCGGTCGTCCTCACCTTGCTGGAGCTCTTCGGGTCACCCGCCCAGATCAACGAGACCGGGCGACGCCGCCTGGCCAGGCTGGTACGGCCGAAGGCCCTGAGGCCGGCCGAGCGACTGGTCCAGGAGATCTTCGAGGCCCTGGTGGAGACGCATGCTCGGCTGCCTCCACCACTGCCTCACCAAGCGCACCGTCCACGACGAGGCAGAGCCTTCCCAACCTCTGGAAACCCTGCGCTGAGGGCCGCCGCTTGAGGCTTTCAGCCCGACAGGGGAAGCAGCCTGCCGCTCCAACGCTCGTCGTCCGGCTGCCTCAGCCGGATGCCAAAAGCGTTTTCCACCAGTGCCAGGACACTGTGCAGGGGCGCGACCTGGCCGGGGATGAGCCCAAGGGGCCTCATAACGTCATGAAGTCTTGCGGGGTCCTGCCCGGTCGGCTCGATCGCCTGGAGGGTGTGGAAGTCGACGATGATCTCGCCACCTACCGCGTACTTCAACCAGTGCATCGGCTTCTGGTTGTAGTGGAGCACGACGGCCTCAGTCCCCACGGAGACGGGACTCAAGATCCTCTCATCGAGCCCGTGCACGCCGCCCTGTTCCCATGCCCACGCCCACGAGCCATCGATGCCGCTGGTGACGACGGGTTCCTCCTCGTCGAAGAGGTCGTCACCCAAGTCATCTGCCAGATCCACGGCGTCGCGAAGGGCAAGGGTCTCCGGATCTACCCCCATGCGGGTAAGCAGCTCCGCAGGGGGCAGGTCCCGCACGAAGGTCAGCGTATAGAGGGGGAAGTCGCCCTCGCGGAACAAGTCCAGTCCGCGGCCTATTTCTGTACTCGCCATGCTGCGGATGCTGCCACACACCACCGACAGACTTCCCGGACTGCCAGCCTTGACAGATCAATTGCATCAGATGTCTCTTGCGAAGGTCCTGAGGTCTATGCCAGGAGTCGGCGTCGTGACCGGAGCACGGCTCCTGATCGAGGTCGGCGCCGGCAGCGCCTTCCCTGCCACCGGCCACCTCGGCGCCTACGCCGGCCTCACCCCCGCGACCCGTAGTTCGGGGTCATCGAGCCGCGGCGGTCCCGGAGGGGAGACAAGCAGCTCAAGAGGGCGTTCTCCCTCTCCGCGCTCGCGGCCCTGGGTGACCGGCATCGCGGACCTACGCTGAAGGCAACCAATCCCGTCTGTCCTGGCCGGCAACCTCACCTCCCAGGGCGTCGACCCCGGCTGCCCGCGCGGCACCACGTACACGATCAACGACGCCCAGCAGGTCACCGCGAAGAACGGCTCGACGGCGAACTGGTCCTACAACAAGATCGGCAACGAAACCGCCGGCGCCTCGACCCCCGCGGGCACCAGGACCGGCGAGAAATGGTCCGACTACTCCCAGATGACCTCGGTCACCGTCGCCGGGAAGACATGCACCGGGCAGTACGGCTCCACGGACCAGTCCGAGCGGATCAAGCTCGGTGACACGTTCTTCCACAACGGCCCGATCGGCCTGGCCGGCACGTCGACCGCCGGAGTGGACACAGGATTCAACCGGGAGCCCGGGGGCACCCTGAACTCCATGACCCACGGGGGGAAGAACTACTACTACCTGACCGACGCACTTGGCTCGGTTATCGCCATGGCCGACGAGACCGGCGCGAAAGTCAACAGCTACGGCTACAGCCCCCGAGGCGTCACCCGCAGCACCACCAGCGAAACGGAGCCCCAGCCCTACCGGTTCGCAGGCGGCCACCAGGACCCCACCGGCCTCCACCACTTCGCCGCCCGCTACTACGACCCCAACATCGGCCGCTTCACCAGCCCCGATCCCTCCGGCCAGGAAGAAAATCCCTACCTGTACGCCTCGGGCGACCCCGTCAACAACATCGACCCCACTGGTCTCTTCGACTGGAAGAGTGTTGCAGTCACTGCTGGAGCAGGGGTGGGCATCGGCGCGGCGGCGCTCGTCGTGGGCGCGGCCTGCGGGGCGACCGCCGGGGCAGCTTGTGTCGCCGCCGGAGCCGTAACAGCTGGGCTGTGGGATGGGGTCGCTGCAGGTGGCACAGCCGCAGCCATTGGCGCTGACACGGAATCAGCCACCCTGGGAGGTGTGGCAAGCGGCCTCATCAGCCCGTATTCCGTGGGGCCGGAAGCTGACAGCTGGAGACTGCCTGGTGCCGCCCTCACAGGGGCGGCACCAGCGCTCAGGGAGAATAATGAAACCGACGAAAGTCTTAGGAGCGGTCGGATCAGTCCTCCTTCTCATGGCTCTCGCAATCGTCTTCATGTACCCCTGGCAAGCAGGCTGGCAAGCTGCGCATGCGTGGCTTTGGATGCTTTGT
Source organism: Streptomyces sp. NPDC079167 (assembly GCF_040686735.1). Lineage (NCBI taxonomy): Bacteria > Bacillati > Actinomycetota > Actinomycetes > Kitasatosporales > Streptomycetaceae > Streptomyces > Streptomyces sp. NPDC079167. The sequence continues at coordinate 23,336 of NZ_JBFBLO010000011.1, forward strand.
GTTGCTGCGGCGGTCGTAGTTACCTCAACGGCACTCACCCATGTCAAAAAACGCTGAAAATCCGCAGGCCGGTCGACGTCTTAGGCGCTGGAATGTCAAAGGCGTTCAGTGCGGTTTTCAAGCGCATGGTCCAGAGGGCCTGGCCCTTGCTGGCGGGGTCCAGGGACATGATCGCCATGTAGACGCGCTTCAGGGTGGCCTGCTCGAGGGGGAAGTGGCTGCGCGGCCTTGACCGCCCGCTGGATCCGTGCGGAGGGCGTTTCCACCATTCGCCCCCCCGAATTTCAGAAGGAGAAATCGTGCCTCATGTTGGATGGTCATTGGAGCAGCGAGCTACTGTAAGGCGGTATGTGCAGTTCGCCACGTTCTTCGCCGTCGTCGGAGTGCTGTTCTCAGCATTTCTGATCATTTCGGGAAACTCTGGAGGATGGGCCTTGCTGGCGCTTATCGCTTGCATTTGCCTCGCCGGTTACTTCTTTGTTCAAAGGGGCAAGGGCGGGCAACCCTGATCGCGATCCTTCGTGATGGGGCCGCCGACAGAGTCGGTGGCCCCATCACGTTGTTGATGACGGTGGTCGGGCAGCTGGCAAACGAGACCTGGAAGACTTTGACCGCAGCATCCGCGAGGCTCAGGTACAGAATCGGGCGGTGATCGGCGGCACGCCGCCGGGCAGGGTTGGCCACGGTGCTGTGCGTCCTGATCCTCCTCTACCTCATCACGGTGCAGAAGTGCAATGAAGCATGGATGGAGCTACCCTCCCCGGCGCTTGCAGGAATTGGCATGGAGAGCCATTGCATGGCGGCGCTGCCGCCGGGGCCTTTGCGGCTCTGGGGTCCCGGTTGGTGCGGGATTGACTGGATGCTCGGTCGCGGCTGGGGCTGCCGCCGCGGTGACTACAGCCGCGTACAGCTAATTGAGAGCAGGGGGCGGGAGGTTCTTTCCCGCCCCCACAAAACAGGAGTTATCAATGCGTCAAGCCGCGACAGTCGGATCAGCGTTCATAACGTTATGTTCCGGCACCGCCCTACTCTTTATGGGCATCCGAGATGTGGGGGACGGAAACTCTCGCGCGGCGCTCCCCATCATTATTGGCCACGATCTTAATTGGCGGACTCTTTTTCATATTCAAGAAGACTAAGTCATGACTCTTTCCGTGCTAATGCTCCCTCCACTGCCGGGCTTCCGGCCTGGGGGATCGCTCTCGTAATCTCATTTTCCCTTACCTCGTTATCATCAATTCTTACGCGTCGCCGGAGAAAATAGGCCCGGTAGAGGGCGTGTCAACGGCAAAGCCGCCGCGCAGTCGGTCGAGGCGTTACCGGGCGAGAAGGGCCTTGACGCCGGAGCGCACGGCCTGAGACTCGCATGAGGACGCCAAGCCCCGCAGCCTCAACGGTGCCTCCGGGGAGAGAGGCTTGGTCGAGATCACCCTCTCCGGCGCCCAGCTGGTGAACTACCTCAAGGTCCTGGAACAGGGGATCAGCGGCGGCCCGGCGCGACCAGGTCCGTCGAGGAGCTGTCGCGGCGGATGTGCGACGCGATCGCCCCGGTTGTTGACCGGATCGAAAAGGGGAAATGGGTCTTTGGGAACGCTAGGCTCGGTGGCCATGAGTCAGAGCGGTTCGCAAGCGGCGGCATTCTTCCGAGACGTCCGTGAAAACAGAGTGGTCTGGCTTGTCCGGGATGATGACGGAAGCCCGACTCACCTCTCCGCAGACGGCATGCGAAGTTTTCCCTTCTGGTCGACCTCGCCCCGGGCTCAGAGGGCGGCGACGATCTGGGCGCGTGGGCTCCGCGTCGATTCCATGCCCTTGGACACCTGGTGCGATCTTGTATTGCCCGATGCCGCCCGGGACGGACTCGCGATCGGCATCAACTGGAGTGGGCCGCGTCTGGTCGGCTGGAGCTTCACCCCCAGGGAAGTCCTTAACCGGCTAGCGGCAGATAGCTAGCCCACGACATCGGTCGCCAGAGCGCGCAGTCGCCGCCAGCACATGAGTGCGCATCCGAGGGTGAGGAAGGCTTCGTCGATGTCGTCGCGGATCTCCCAGCGGATCCGCAGCCGGCGGAACCAGTGCAGGTGGGCGAATGCGCGCTCCACTACCCAGCGTTGGGTGCCCAGTCCCGAGCCGTGCTCGGTGCCGCGCCGGGCGATCACCGGCTTCACGCAGAGGTCCCAGACCAGGCGGCGGTACTTGTCGTGGTCGTAGCCGCGGTCACCCAGCACCACGTCCGGGCGGCGCCGGGCCGGCCACGCTTGCCCCGCACGGACGGCACGGCCTGGAGAAGTGGGATCAGCTGAGTGACGTCGTTGCGGTTGCCGCCGGTCAGGGTGGCTGCGAGCGGGATGCCGGTGGCGTCGGTGATCAGGTGATGCTTGCTGCCCGTCCTGCCCCGGTCAACAGGGCTTCGTCCCGTCTTGGTGCCCCCTTTAACGCGCGGATATGGGAGCCGTCGACGGCCGCCCGTGAGAAGTCCAGGACGTTCGCGCTGCGGAGCTTGGCGAGAAGGGCCTCGTGCAGTCGCGGTCACACCTCGGCCTCGGTCCACTCGGCGCCAGCAGGTCATGCCGGAGCCGAAGCCAAGTTCCTGCGGGAGGTGTTCCCAGGCGATTCCGGTGTGCAGGACGAACAGGATGCCCTGGAACACGAGCCGGTCCGGATGCCGCTTGCGCCCGGGGTTCCGGGTCCGGCGCCCGACCTTGGGCAACAGCGGCTCGATCACCGCCCACAACTCGTCATCGACTTCCCACGGCTTCGGGCGAGCCACCCCGCACCCCCGGATCATCAGTCCCGGAGCGATCCAATCACCTCAAAAATCATTTCGTTAGGAGTTCTAAGGGCTTGCCGGGAATCAACACGTCGGTTTGATCTTGTTTTTGTCGAGGTTGAGGAATCTCGCGATGCCAGCCGGTGTGCGGAAGCGGGCGGTCGAGGCAGGGATGTGAATGCCGTGGGCGTCCAGGAGCGGGCGGACGTCTTTCGCTGCGCGGCTGATGGTCATGGCGGTGGTGTTGAAAAGTTGGCCCAGGAGATCCATGGTCGCGAGTTTTCGCAGGTGGAGCACGGTGGCCAGGATCCGGTCAGCTGAGGTGAGCTTGGGTTTGGCTCCTGTGCCAGGGGCCACTAGGCGTTCGTGACCTCTGCGGGTGCGGAGCACTTGCTCGCGTTGAATTTCCATCGCTGGAGTCAGCACGTCGATGAGTTCGTTGAGCTGCCGGCGGGTCATCCCGGTCAGTTCTGGGTCCTGTAGCGAATGCCACGTCAGGCGGGCCGGTCTGCCCGCTAGGGCCTCGTCCTGTGTGCTGGTGGTGGTCGCGGTGTTCGTCGGGCGCTGGGGGTGGAGGGTGTAGTTCCAGTCGCCGTGGAAGCGTTGGCGGGTGATGGGCAGGGCGGCGATCTCGTCGTCGCTGACGCGGATGCCAGTGGGGTACTCGCCGCTGTCGAGTTCGGCCTGGACGGTGAGGCCGGTGCGGCTGGTGGTCGCGGCGATGGTCTGGAGCATGACTTCGTTGCTGGTCAGGGGCCTGCCTCGCCAGTTCATGGTGATGTGGGAGAACAGCCGGTGCTCAATCTTGTTCCACTTCGAGGTGCCGGGCGGAAGGTGACACTCCGTGACCTCAAGGCTGGTCTCAGCGGCGAGGTCGGCGAGCTGGGTCTTCCAGCCGCGGATGCGGTAGCCGTTGGAGCCGCCACCGTCGGCGGTGATCAGCAGTCGGCGGGCGCGGGGGTAGTCGTGCCGGCCGACCGCCTGCCACCAGCGGCGGATCGAGGCGACGGCGAACGCCGCCGTGTTGTGATCGGTGCCGATGCAGACCCAGCCGGTGTTCGCCGTCATGTCGTAGATTCCGTACGGAATGGCCTTCTCGGCCTGGCCGGGGAAGTCGTGTGTCTTCACCCTCACGGGCTGCCCTGCAGGCTGCCATTCGCGCCCGGCGTTCTTGTAGTCGCCGATCAGTTCCTTCTTCTTGCTGTCCACGCTGGTCACCGGGTCCCCGGCGTCCCTGTGGTCTCGTGCCCGCTCGTTGAGGTAGCGGAACTGGGCGTCCCTGTCGGGGTGCTGGGCACCTTCGATGGTCTTGGCGTTGGCCTGCAGGCTGAAGCCTTCTTCTCGCAGCAGGCAGGCGACCGTGTCGGCGGAGACTCGATGGCCCTGGCGGGTGAGCTCCGCTGCCAGCTTCCGGGTCGACTTCGTCATCCAGCGCAGCGGCGACATCGGGTCACCCCGCTCGTCGGGCTCGACCAGCCCAAGCAGAGCCGGCCGTAACCCCCAAATTGAGGTCCGCGGCCCTCTTCCGGCCACCACCAGGTCGACAATCCGCCCCGACGGCACGTGGCCAGAGTCCAGTCCGCCCGCTCCGCGAAAGACCGTACTCTCCCGAACCCCGGGCCGCTGCGGCGACCAGCCTGATCCCACCGTGCCCCAGTGACAGCGCTTCCGCCCCTATGGCCAGCCGACGCTGACGTTCATCGAGATGCGGCAACAACAACTGGAACTTCGCAGCCAGGACATCCTCGATCCCCTCCGGTCTCCCCATACCAGAACAACGAGCTCCGCAGCCGGAAGCCACGACTTGTTTCCTGGCAAGCCCTAAGGCTCCTTGCTTGTTCCGCACCCGTCGACGGCTTACGCGGCCCAGCCCAACACCCGCACCGACGAGCATCAACAACACGGACCGATTCGCCCTCGCCGCGGGGCGCGACCGCGCTCGTCCGACAGCCTCACGCCGCCCTCCCCCGCCCGGCGCCTGCCAGGCACACTGATCGGCACAGAGCGCAATCACCTGCCCACACCACGACGACCTGCAACTGGACCACACGGTCTGCATCCCCCAGGACTGCCACGCCAGCCACCAGAGCAATCGCTCACCGCAGGGATGAGCAGGCTGACGAAAGGCATGCCAGTCACAGCCTCAGTTGTGGCTGCCCCTGAGTGAGCCCGGCGGTACGGCGTCGAGGGCACAGCGCAGTTCGAGTGTGGAGTCGAGGCGGTCGGTGAGGACCTCGACGAAAACGCGGACGTGTCCGGCAGATGCGTCCAGTCCGGGGACAGCGGGCCAGGTCCTCCTTCGGACCGGCCCGGTCCGCCTCGGTCAGGTTCGTGGGATGTCAGGTGACCCAGTCGGTTACCTGCCGCACCGTCGGCGGCTGCGGCGGTGCGACGGACGGAGCCCCCGTGCATGGTGTGCTCACGTGGGCGACGACGGACGTTTCGGATGCCGCCGCCGACCGCCACATCCCTCCGCCGTGTCACCGGGCCGTGGTCACCTCGCCGGCGGCGAACTTCCTTCGCCAGGCGAGCGCGACGTAGACCAGGCCGATCAGAACGGGCACCTCGATGAGCGGCCCGACCACACCGGACAGGGCCTGGCCCGAGGTGACGCCGAATGTAGCGATGGCGACCGCGATGGCCAGCTCGAAGTTGTTGCCCGCCGCAGTGAACGCCAGGGTCGTGGTGCGGTCGTACGCAAGGCCGAGCCCCCTGCCGAGAAGGAACGTGCCGAAGAACATGACCGCGAAGTAGACCAGCAGTGGCAGCGCGATCCGCACGACGTCCAGCGGCTGCGAGGTAATCGTCCTCCCCTGCAGCGCGAACAGGACGACGATCGTGAACAGCAGGCCGTACAGCGCCCAAGGCCCGACCCTCGGCAGGAACTTCGTCTCGTAATCACCGCGGCCCATCTTCTGCTCGCCGATGCGGCGGGTGAGGAACCCCGCGAGCAGGGGGATGCCGAGGAAGATGACGACGTTCAGCGCGATGTGCCAGACGGACACGTCCAGGCCCTGGCCGTCGCCGAGGTTCATCCAGCGGGGCAGCAGGTCGAGGTAGAACCAGCCCAGCAGGCCGAACGCGAAGACCTGGAAGACCGAGTTCAGGGCGACGAGGACGGCCGCGGCTTCACGGTCGCCGCAGGCGAGGTCGTTCCAGATGATGACCATGGCGATGCAGCGGGCAAGGCCCACGATGATCAGGCCGGTGCGGTACTCGGGCAGGTCGGGCAGGAAGACCCACGCCAGGGCGAACATCACCGCAGGGCCGACGACCCAGTTGATGACCAGCGAGGAGATGAGCAGCTTGCGGTCGCTGGTCACGCGGTCGAGCCGGTCGTAACGGACCTTGGCCAGTACCGGGTACATCATGACCAGCAGGCCGAGCGCGATCGGCAGGGAGATCCCGCCGATCTCGATCCTCGCCAACGCGTCGTTCATCCCTGGGACCAGACGGCCCAGGCCGAGGCCGACGGCCATGGCGAGCAGGATCCACACCGCGAGGTAGCGGTCCAGGGTGGAAAGCTTCCTGACGATCGAGTCGTCCCCACCACCGGCCGGAGCGGGAGAGATGGCGGGCTCGGTGGGGGTCACGGGCAGGCCCTCTTGTTCCCGGAAGCGGTACGGGCGGACTCGGCCAGCGCGGCCAACTGCTCCGAGAGCCCAGCGAGGACCTCGGGCCTGAGCTTGTAGTAGGTGAAGCGGCCGCAGGGCTCGGTGTCCACCACGCCTGCCTCGCGCAGGACCTTCATGTGGTTGGACAGGTTGGTCTGCTTCGCGCCGGTCTCCTCCACCAGGTGCGTCGTGCAGAGCGTCTCGCGCGCCAGCAGGGTCACGATCCGGAGGCGAAGCGGATCGCCCAGCACCCGGATCAGATCAGGATCGACTGAAGTCAGCATGCGCTGATACTCTCACATCATCGCTCGCTGATATCAGCGGGGGCTGTAGTCATTGGCGGTGGAGTTCCGCCGTGCGACGAGAGAGAACGATCATCATGGCCGAGTCTTCCGGCAAGCCGTCCGTCCTGTTCGTCTGCGTCCACAACGCCGGCCGCTCCCAGATGGCCGCCGCCTGGCTCGCCCACCTTGCCGGCGACCGCGTCGAGGTCCGCTCCGCCGGAACCGACCCCGGTGCCGCCGTCAACCCGGTCGCCGTCGAAGCCATGGCCGAGGTCGGCATCGACATCACCGCCGGGACTCCGAAGACCCTCACCATCGACGCCGTACGCGAGTCCGACATCTGCATCACCATGGGCTGTGGCGACACCTGCCCCGTCTTCCCCGGTAAGCGCTACCTCGACTGGCAACTGGACGACCCCGCCCACCAGGGCATCGAAGCCGTCCGTCCCATCCGCGACGAGATCAAGAGCCTCGTCGAAAGCCTCATCGCCGAAGTCATCCCGGAGTGAGCGGCACAAGCGCCACGCCGATACTCTCGCCACCGGACCCGCCCCGTCGGATACACCGCCACAGGAACTGAACCAAGGCAGAGCACAACCCGTCACGGAGCCAGCCTCGGACCAGTCCGGCACCGCTGCCCCCTCCGGCCACCACACACGGCGAACGGGGCGCGCGGTGGCGCCCGCAGGATCGTAGGCTGTCCGCATGGCCAGCACGATGCAGCCGTCGAGTCGCCGCCCCGCCGGGCGCGGCTTCCTGCTGCTCGTACTGGCGGTGCTTGCCGGCCTGCTGGCGATGCACGGCCTCGGGCCGGGGTCTGTCCCCGCGAACGCGTCGGCGGCCGCCGGCCACCACGCCATGGCGCCGACACACGAGAAGGCCGACCACCAGGTGGTCGAGGGCTGCTCGCACAGCGACGGCGGAACGCATCATCACGCGGACGCCACGTGCGCGGCGACCGGCATCGGTGCACCGTACGCACCTCCCGCCCCAGTCGCAGGACTCGACGCAGGGCCCTCGCCCGTGGCGGTGCCCGGCAGCACGGCGGGCACGCCCGAGAGCGGCCGGGCACCGCCCGACCTCGCCGAACTGCAGCTCCTCCGGATCTAGGACCGCCCACACGGCAGCTCCTCGCCTGGCTCGGCCGGCAAGGAGGTGCCGCGCACCGGCATGTCCTCATTCCGTATCGGCGCCCCCCGCTCAGGGCGGCGCATCAAGGAGTCACACCACCATGGAGAAGAACCTCATCCGCCGAACCGCCCTCGCCGTCACCACAGGCGCCGCTCTTCTCGCGCTCACCGCGTGCGGATCGAACCACGGCACGTCCGGCGGACACGGCGTTCACGGCTCGGCCTCCTCGTCCGCTCCGGCCCCCTCGGCCTCCCAGGGCCGCCACAATGCCGCCGATGTGGCGTTCGCCCAGGGGATGATCCCCCACCACCGCCAGGCCGTGGAGATGGCCGGCCTCGCGTCCGACAGGGCCGGGTCCGCCGAGGTCGAGAAGCTCGCCGAGGAGATCAAGAAGGCGCAGGACCCGGAGATCAAGACCCTGTCGGGCTGGCTGACCTCCTGGGGTGAGCAGGTTCCCGCCGCGGGCGCCATGGGCCACTCGATGCACGACGCCGACGGCGGCATGATGACCGCCGAGGAGATGGACAGCCTGAAGCAGATGTCCGGCAAGGCGTTCGACACCGCCTTCATGAAGATGATGATCAAGCACCATGAAGGCGCGGTGGCGATGGCGAAGACGCAGAAGGCCGATGGCGCCTTCCCGGGGGCCACGGCGATGGCGGATGCCATCGTCACCTCGCAGACCACCGAGATCGGCACGATGAACAGCCTGCTCGGCAAGAGCTGACCCGCCCGGAGAGGGAGTGGGCACAGGCCATGGGCCCGTCGCGCCCTCTCCCTCCGTCCGGAGCTCACACATATACCCCCCTAGGGTATACAATGGTTCCGCGGGGTGCGGGTCACAGCGGACGGACGGTAACGGGGTTGACGGTCATGGACCACAACACACACCACACCGGCACCGCTCACGACCACGCCGCGCACCAGGCAAACGGGGGCCACGGGCGCGAGAGCGCGTCGTGGGGGACGGCGGCAAAGGCGACGCTGCACTGCCTGACCGGCTGCGCCATCGGCGAGATCCTCGGCATGGTCATCGGTACCACCCTGATATGGGGCAACGTCCAGACGATGATTCTGGCGATCGCCCTGGCGTTCGTCTTCGGCTACTCCTTCACCCTCTTCGCCGTACGGCGGGCCGGCCTGGGCTGGAAGAGTGCGGTCAAAGTCTCCCTGGCCGCGGACACCGTCTCGATCGCGGTGATGGAACTCGTCGACAACGGCATCATCGCCCTGGTCCCCGGGGCGATGGACGCCCACCTGTCGGACACGCCCTTCTGGACGGCCCTCCTGGGCGGCTTCGCTGTCGCCTTCTTGATCACGACGCCGGTCAACAAATGGATGATCGGCCGCGGCAAAGGCCACGCCGTGATCCACACCTACCACTGACACCGCCACACAACACCGGCCCACCCCTCACAGCGAGCGGGCACATACGCACGGAAGGGAGACAGCTGGACGGGTGCCGAGGCTCCACAGGTAGCCGAACCCGGATCGCGCCCCCCAGGCGCCCCAGGAGGCACCGCATCCAAGGAGTGCACCACCTGCGCGCAGGCATGCACGGCGTGCTCGGACGCCTGCCGCTAACGCGAGCAGGCATACGCACGGTGCCGCCGCGAGGCGGCATAAGGCCGACGAGGTGAACGGGCCGCAGCCTGGTTACACGAGCGTATGGAGCAGCAAGGCCGAGCTTCGGAACGTTCACCGTGTGTGGGCGCCGGGAGCGAGGCGGCTCCAGGCCCCCCGGCTCGGGTGTCCAGTTGGGTGGCTCGTTCATGACAGTCGGGTTCCTTGGCGCGAACGGACAGGGCCTGGACAACGAGCAGTCGCGCTTGCCACTCCGGCGTCACCGGCCCATCAGCAGGTCGCGTAGGTCCGTTCGACGACAGGCGGCGGATGTGTCCGGAGGGACCGGCGCGGCCCCCTTCCGGGATGCCAGGCCCCCGCCCTTCTCAGGCCGGGCCGGCGGGCAGGGCGGAGTAGGGGTGGACTCCGATCCGCACGGGCGGCTCGGCGAGAAGGCCGATGATCTCATCGCGCAGTTCATCGGCGAGGGGGCTGTTCTCGTAGGTGTCCTTCGCCTCACGGCTGCGGAACACTTCCATGTTCCACAGCACGTCGGGGTCATGGTCCTCACGGACGATGATGAACCGGTCGGAAGACCCTGACTTCTCCATGCCCTCGGTGGCCAGCGCGAACAGTTTGTCGCCGAGGCCGGGCTTCGCGCGCATCTTGATGAGGTAGGCGGGCTGGTCCTGCAGTGCCATCGTCTTCTCCTCTTGCTTTCACCGGCGGGCGTCCGGCGCCGACCGACCTCATGGAATTCTGTTCCATGACGAGTGTGGAACAGCATTCCAGGCATGTCAAAATGGAGACGTGACACCACGCACACGTCAGAGGCCCGAGCGGCGCCCCAGCCCTCTGAGCCGCGAGCAGATCATCGAGGCCGCCATCGGCCTGCTGGACACGGCGGGCGAGAGCGGATTGACCTTCCGGGCGCTGAGCGAGCACCTGGCCACCGGTCCCGGCGCGATCTACTGGCATGTGGCGAGCAAGAGCGAACTGCTCGTCGCGGCCACGGACCACAACCTCGCCGATGTGCTGAGCCAAGAGGCGGGGACCGGGCCGCCGGGCCGGATCCACGACGTCGCCCTAGGCCTCTTCCGTGCGATCGAGGAGCACCCCTGGCTGGCCGCTCAGCTCACCGCCCAGATCTCCCACAACCCCACCGGTCCGGTGACGACCCGTATCTTCGAGGCCATCGGTCAACAGGTGTACGCGCTGGGTGTGCCGGCGAGCACCTGGTTCACCGCGACCACCGCCCTGATGCATTACATCCTCGGCGCCGCCGGCCAGAACGCCGCGAATCTTGCCCGCGCATCCAGCCTTGGCCCGGAAACCGACCGCGATGCCCACATGGACGCCGTAACGGCCCTATGGCAACAGCTCAGCCCGCAGGAATACCCCTTCACCCGGGCGGTCGCGGACCACGGACTCGACCACGACGATCGCGCACAGTTCCTTGCCGGCATCGACCTCATCACCGCGGGCATCACGGCCGGACATGCCCACTGATCAACCTCCTTGCTGCCTGACGCTCACTCCACCTCGACTCCGTCGCCCTCGTGGGCTCCGAGGCGTCCGGTTCGCGCAGAAGACGCAGCGTGCCGGCTGGTCCCACTCGTCCAGGCCATGCCTCAGGGGCCGGGGCGTGGATTGCCCAGCGGGGTGATGGGGCGTACCCGCAAGAACGCGCTGTATGCCCTTCCAGCTCTTGTCCCCCGCCACCGGTGTCGCCTAGACAGGGGGCCGGAACGCGGCGCGAACCAGCGAAGGAGTGAGTGGGTGCACGAGCGGAAGCAGGATGTGAACGCTGCGCAGCGGCAGGGAAGCGAGTCGCGTATGCCCGTCATGGCGCCGGGTCCTGGCGGCCCCGGGGCGGCGGCCGCCTTCGCCGGGCAGGTGCCGGGCGGGCAGTCGCCGGAGGCCGTCATGGCACTGCAGCGTTCCGTGGGCAATGCCGCGGTCTCCCACATGCTCCAGGTGCAGCGGCACGCTCATGGGGCATCCTGCGGTCATGGTGGGGCGTTACCGGAGGAAGAGGCTCCGGTACAGCGCCGGCTGGCCGCGCATGACGTATTGGGCCTGCCCGGCCGCCCCCTCCCCGGGCCGCAGTTGCAGGACATGGAGACGCGGTTCGGCGGCGTCGACTTCAGCGGCGTACGCATTCATGACAACGCGGCCGCGAAGAGGTCGGCGCAGGAGATCGGCGCCCGCGCCTACACCTCCGGCAGCCACATCGTCATCGGCGAGGGCGGCGGCGACAGCCATACGCTCGCCCACGAACTCACGCATGTCGTCCAGCAGCGGCAGGGCCCCGTCCCGGGTACGGACAACGGCAACGGGCTGAAGGTCTCCGACCCTTCCGACCGGTACGAGGTCGCCGCGGAGGAGAACGCCCGGCGCGTCATGTCCGGGACCGCGCCGGCGATCGAGCGCACGGCCCAGCGGGCGGTGGGCGACAACGCCGGGCACGGGCACACGGTGCAGCGCCGCAAGCCGTCGGCCAACGCGCCCACGGATCACTTCGCGGCCAAGGCGCAGGACCATCCCGAGTGGTCCGTATTCCAGAAGATGATGCAGCAGGGCGGGTTCCCGGCAGACGTGACCGAGAGCGCCTGGCAACTGCTGCTGGGCGGGGTCTCCGAACAGGAGGACCTGAACCAGAAGTCCGCCGACGCGTCGATCGACTCCGCGGAGCGGCGCAAGATCCGGTCCTCGAACACCTGGTACCGGGAGCTCGTCAACCTCGTGGGCGATGCTCTGAAGATCACCACTCCCACCTTGGCGCTGTGGTCGGGCGGCTTCGATGTCAGTATCTACGCCCACGGGAAGGGGCACACGTCACTGGAGTTCTCCCGGCTCGGGAAGATCATGGACCAGCTGGAGCTGCACGCCAACTGGAAGCTCCAGGCCCCGCTGTGGAACGTCCTTTCCACAGCATTCGTGGAGCGCGCGACAGGCCCCGTACACGTATTCCTGAGGGCCTACAATCCCGACAGCGTCCTGATCGCGCAGGAGATCCCGCAACTGCGCCTGATCCAGCAGCTCAATCCCGCCGTCGAACTCATCTGGCATCCGCTGTACACCACGTCCGATGGGAAGATCAAGGAAATCTCCCAGCGCCTGGAGCTCACCGACAACGCGGAATTCCGGAGTCGCGACAAGTGCGTGGCCGTGATGTACACGTACCTGATGCGTCTTCACGACACGACCAACAGCAACGCGTCGATGGCGTACTCCGAGATGAACGAAAACCTTGAGAAGAACGTCAACGCGAAGGCGGACGCCGAGTAGGCCAGCCGTGGTCGAGGATCCTGGCGGGCCTCTCACCGACCAGCAGCGAGCGGGGCTGGACAGGCGGAGTGAGGGCTCACTCATCGACGGAGTGAGCCCTCACTCCGTATACTCGCGGTCATGAGAGCACCTGGGGAGAACCAGAACACCCGTCGTCGCGCCCCCGCCATGTCGCCGGAGCGGCGCCGCGAGATGATCATTCAGACCGCGATCCCGCTGATCTCCGAGTACGGCGCCGCGGTGACAACCGCGAAGGTCGCCCGCGCCGCGGGCATCGGCGAGGGCACGATCTTCCGGGTCTTCGCCGACAAGGACGAACTGCTGCAGGCTTGCGTGGCCGAGGCGCTCTCCCCCGAGCACGCGGTCCGGGAGCTCGACGCGATCGACGTATCCCAGCCGCTGTCCGCCAGGCTCGCGGAGGCGGCCGAGGCGCTGCAGGCGCACATGTCCAGGATGGGCGCGATCCTCGGCTCGCTCGGGCATCGGGGCGGCAAGCACCGCGGCACGGTACGCGGCGCGGGCCGTGACGAGTCGACGACCCGTATCCGCGCGGCCCTCGCGGACCTGCTGGAACCCGACAAGGCCGCCTTGCGCCGGCCGCCGGAGCAGATCGCGGCCCTCTTCTTCGGGCTGCTCTTCACCCAGCCGCGTACGGACGACGAACCCGACCTCACGTCGCAGGAGCTGGTGGAGGTCTTCCTGCACGGGGCACTCTCGGGGGACACCAAGTGAGCGTGCGGAGAGGACGCCTGTGGGTCACGGCCCTGGCAGTCCTGGCCCCCGTCCTGGTGTGGCTGGTCGCGGACCCGGTGCTGGGGCACCGGCTGCGGATCACCGACGGCGAACAGACGCTGGACATCGGCGCCGTGCCCGTGGTGATCGCCGCACTGCTCGCGTCGCTCTCCGGCTGGGCACTGCTGGCCGCTCTGGAGCGGTTCGGAGTGCGGCGCGCCCGTGCCCTCTGGACCGGGGCCGCCGGTGTCGTACTGGCCATGTCCTTCCTGCCGTTTACCGGCGACGGCATGGACGGCGGTACCCGGGTCTTCCTCGCTCTGATGCACCTGGCGGTGGCGGTGGTGCTGATCCCGGGGCTGGGCGGCAGGACCCCCAGGGGCGGGAGCCGGACCGTCAGGACTTCGTAGCGCCTGATCCTTGACCCGATGGATTGCCGGAAGCCTGGCTGCGCAGCGGCTGACCGTCCCCGGGCGCGTCGCCGCCTGCGATCGCCTCGGACGCGAGCGTCTGGTAGTTGCCGGGATCGATATCGGCGGTGCTGATCCCCTGGCCGGGCAACTGCTGGGCATCGCCGCGGGGTCGCAGACTGTCGAGCATGAGAACCAGAGAGCGATCCGCGCTGCGCTGGGTGAGTTCGGCGCTCAGGCCGGGGATCGGCCGCAGCAGCAGGGCGATCAACAACGCGAGGTCCCCGGTGTCCACGTCCGGACGCATGTCGCCGTCCACCTGGGCGCGCCGGACGAGTCGGTCGATGATCTTCAGCAGGGTCTTGCGTAGCCGGCGGTTCTCGGGGTCCTGCTGGAGGTCGGCCCAGGCGCTGGCGAACCAGACCGACAACCAGGTCGCCAACCGCAGTTCGGCGCCTGCCTGATGCACGAACCGCGTCAGCGCTCGCCAGGCATCGGGCTCTTCGTCCTCTGCCGTGCGAGCGACGGCAACCACGCGGTGAAGGCCGTCCGACGCCACCGCGCTGATCAGAGCCTGCCGGTCCGGGAAGCGGCGGTAGAGGGTGCCGGTCCCGACGCAGGCGCGGCGGGCCACCTCTTCCGCCGGCACGTCAGGCCCTCTTTCGGCGAACAGCACCCGGGCCGCCTCGATGATCTGTTCACGGTTGAGCCGGGCATCGGCTCGCAGTTCGCGCCCGGAAGTCGAAGGTGTCACGACAGCACTATATGTGAGCGAGCATCCTCCATATAGTGTATCTAAGTGGCGGCTCGTCTATCAGATAGGGGTCCGGGGATGACTCTTCACGCGATGCTGCACCGGATCGGGCACCGAGGCCGCGTGGCGCCCGACCGAGAGACACTCTTCGCCTTGCACCGGTCCTGGCGGCGCATGGTGCCGTACGAGAACATCGACATCCAGCTCGGCCGGCCGATCAGCCTCGATCCCGACGCATTGACCGACAAGCTCGTACGGCGGCGGCGCGGCGGCTATTGCTACGAACAGAACGCGGGCCTCGCCGTGTTGCTGCGCCTGGCCGGGTTCGAGGTGTCGATGGTGGAGAGCGGCGTCATGCGCCAGGCTCATGGGGATGCGATGTGGGGCAACCACAATGCGCTCGTCATCGACCTCGACGGCAGTCGATGGGTTGCTGATGCCGGTATCGGCGACGGGTTCACAGAACCGCTTCCGCTGCGCGAAGGCGCCTACAGGCAAGGGGCGTTCACCTACCGGCTGGAGCGACTGGCCTCGGACACCTGGCGCTTCCATCACCACCCGGGCGCGACGATCGCCTCCTACGACTTCCGCCTCCAGCCACGCGAGCCTGCCGATTTCACCGCCCGCTCGCACGAGCTCTCCACGGCTGCGGGATCGCCGTACGTCACCACGCTGATCGTCGCACGGCCCGTCGCCGGGTCCACGTCGCTGCTGCTGTCGCGTACGGTGCGGCAGTACAGCGCCGACGGCAGGAGTTCATGGGTCATCAGGGACGTGGACGAGTTCGCCGCAACGCTCTCCGAGAACTTCCTCGTACCGCTCGACGACATAGGGCCGGAGGGCGTAACCCGACTGTGGGAGAAGGCAGTCGCCCAGGACGACCTCCGGCAGACACGCACCCGGGAGACCGGCTGACCGCGTTCAGCCCGTCCGCGAAAGAGTTCCGGGGACGCCAGGATCGACGAGAAGTTCCGGGCTGCCTTCCAGCAGGGACACCGCCCGGAGCGTCGACAGATGAAGCCAGGCGCTCGCGGTCGCGGTACCTCGTGGTCCGCGACGAGCCGGGCGACCCTGCTGCTTTCGGAAGCGCCGTCAGGACCCCGGGCGACAACGGCCAGGCAAGGGGTGTCCGGACCGTACGGAACGGCCCGGACACCGTGGTTCCCGCAGCGGTCCGGGAATCACCCGGGAGGCTCAGCCCTCTTCGCTCTCCTCGTCTCCCTCGAAGAAGTCACCGACCTCGTCGACGACTTCGGCCGCCACCATCCCGCCGACGACCCCGACGGCCAGGCCTGCAGCTCCGGCGGCGACGGCGGTGCCCACCCCAGGCCCGGACCGGTGGTGGTCATCGCCCTGGTGGTGCCGGCCGTGATCGCCCTCCTCGTGCGCGTAGCCGCCGTACGGTTCGTCATGGCCGGGCGCACCGTGGGCCGTGCGGGAGGACCGGTCCTCGACGAGCCGGCGGATCCAGCCGTCGACCTCGGTGTTCCAGTCGTGGTGCTCGACGCCGTGGTGGCTGACCGTGAAGCGGGTGACCGCGTCGTGGCCGGCCGAGAGGAGGCCACCGCGTTTGTCCGCCTCCAGAACGACCTCCATCCCCCCGGGATGGGCAAGGAAGGTCACCTCGACCTCATTCAGGGTGTGCGCGTATCGCGCGGGAGGCGTGAGCTCGATCTCCTGGTAGAACGGCAACTGCTGGGCGGTTCCACCGATGCGGCCGAACTCCAGATCCGCCGTCCTGAAGCCGAAGCCGAGTTGCCCCAAGGCTTCCAGAATCGCCTCCTGGGCCGCCAGGGGCCGTACGGTGAGCTGGTCGAGGGCGCCCGTGTCCCTGGCTCCGGTGACCTGGAGCTCGGTACGCAGCCCCAGCACGATACCCAGAGGCTGGCCGTGCAGCTCGGTCGCCGGGGTCTCCCACGGCAACGTCACGGAGAAGGGGAGGCTGCGCTGCTCGTCCTCGGCAAGACGGAAGCCGCCGCCGAGAGTGAACCGGTCGAAGACGAGGACTCCCTCGCTCTCCCCGTCCTGGTGCTCCGCCTCCACTCTCGCGACCAGCTCCAGAGCGATCTGCTCGATGTCGAAGCCTGCGTTTCCGCCCGACAGGAGGACGTGCCCTCCGAGACTGCCGCCCGGCAGGGCCGGGCCCGGGTCCAGGACCGTATCCACCGAGGGGCCCCCGACGCCGAGCGACCCGAGCAGCCGTTTGAACACCATCGCGGTGCAACTCCTTCATTTTCCGTATGAGGTGGAACCCTTCCGGGTCCCTCCTCGTATGCTCTACAGGCATGTAGAGCATAGAGGCGGAACAGCCCGCGCCGACCGCACTCCCGGGGTCCTGGCCGGGATTGGCCAGAAGAAGTCCCACAAGGGGTCGCCAGGTCGCCCGACAAGGCGACTTTGCGAATCCTTTACTATTGGGGTCGGACGAGTTGATCTCCCTGCAGCCGTACCGGGCCCCCGATCCATCGAGCCGAGAAGGAGCGACAGAACCGCAATGGGTGAACCTCCCAGTAGCAGCCATGCCCCTGCCCACCTGCCGATTTCGAGCCAGGAGCCGAGGCGGGCACGGTGACCGAAGTACTCCTGCTTCTCCTGGCCCTCGCCCTCACGCTGGCCTGTGCGGTGTTCGTCGCGGCTGAGTTCTCTCTGACCACCATCGAGCGCGGCGAGCTGGAACAGGCGGCGGAAGCCGGTGAGCGCGGCGCCGCCGGAGCCCTGAAGGCGGCCAAACGGCTGACCTTCCAGTTGTCCGGCGCGCAGCTGGGTATCACGGTCACCTCGCTGATCATCGGCATGCTCGCCGAACCATCGCTCGCCGCCCTCCTGCGCGGACCGCTCGAAGCCGCCGACCTGCCGGACGGGGCGGTCTCCACCGTCGCGACGCTGCTCGGCGTCACCCTGGCGACCGTCGTCCTGATGGTCATCGGGGAACTGGTCCCGAAGAACTGGGCGATCTCCAGCCCGCTCGCCGTGGCAAAGGTCGTAGCGGGCCCGCAGCGGGGCTTCACCGCCGTCTTCGCTCCTCTGATCCGGCATCTGAACAACACCGCGAACCGTGCGGTACGGCGCTTCGGCCTGGAGCCCCAGGAAGAACTGGCCTCCGCCCGCAGCCCGGAAGAGCTGGTCGCCCTCGCCCAGCATTCCGCACGGGAAGGCACGATGGAGCAGGACTCCGTCGAACTGTTCGTACGGACCCTGCACCTGGGTGAACTGATCGCCGAGAACGTCATGACCCCCCGCGTGGACGTCCAGGCTCTGGAAGTCCACTCCACCGCGACGGACGCCGCGAACCTCTCCCTGGCCACCGGCCTGTCCAGGTTCCCCGTCTACCGCGCCAGCCTGGACGAGGTCCTCGGCACTGTCCACATCCGCGACGTGCTCGCCCTCGACGAGGTCGAGCGGGACCACACGTCAGTGACGGATCTGGCGACGGAGCCACTGCTGGTGCCCGCCTCCCTGCCCGTGGACCGTCTTCTGCGGCGTCTTCGAGTGAGCCGGACCATGGCCGTGGTGATCGACGAGTACGGAGGTACCGCGGGTGTCGCCACGGTGGAAGACATCGTCGAGGAAGTCGTCGGTGAAGTACGCGACGAGCACGACCCACTCGAGCAGCCTGATCTGATTCGCCTGGATCCGTCCCCCGACGGCCGTCCTGTGTGGGAGGCCGACGGCAGCGTCCGCGTCGACCAGCTCGAAGAGATCGGTCTCGGCGTCCCCGAGGGCCCCTACGAGACCCTGGCCGGGCTGATCGCGACCCGGCTGGAGCGCCTCCCGCTGCCCACGGACCATGTCGAGGCCGACGGGTGGCGGTTCGACGTGCTCCATGTCGAACACCACCGCGCCGACCGCGTCCGCATCACCGGCCCCGCCCCGCAGAGCACGGAGGAAGCCCGATGACCGCGATCCAGTTGTTGATCGGCGCGCTGACGCTCCTGACCAACGCGTTCTTCGTCGGAGCCGAATTCGCCCTGATCTCCGTACGGCGCAGCCAGATCGAGCCCGCCGCCCTCAAGGGCAACCCGCGTGCCGGATCCACCCTGTGGGGCCTCCAGCACCTCTCCGCCGTCATGGCCACAGCGCAGCTCGGCATCACCATCTCCTCGCTGGTCCTCGGCGCGGTCGCTGAGCCGGCCATCGCCCACCTGCTGGAGCCGCCGTTCGAAGCGGCCGGTGTACCCGAGGCACTCATCCACCCCATCGCCTTCGTGATCGCGCTCACGGCGGCGACGTACCTGCACATGCTGATCGGCGAGATGATCCCCAAGAACATCGCCCTCGCAGCCCCGGCTCCGACAGCCCTGCTGCTGGGCCCTCCGCTCGTGGCCCTCACACGCGCGCTGCGGCCGGTCATCTTCGGCATCAACGCGTTCGCCAACGGCATCCTTCGTCTGCTGAAGGTGGAGCCCAAGGGTGAGGTCACCTCCGTCTTCACCGACGACGAACTCGTCCGCCTCGTCAAGGACTCCAGCGAGGCCGGACTCCTGACGCCCGCAGACGGCGAGCGCCTCCAGGACGCACTGGAGCTGGGCACCCGCCCGGTAGGGGAGGTACTGGTGCCCCTGAAGAGCGCCGTCACCGTGGATCACCAGGTCACCCCCAGGCAGCTGGAGCGCACTGCCGCCGCCAGCGGCTACTCCCGCTTCCCTGTGACCGGCCCCGACGACGAAGTACTCGGCTATCTGCACATCAAGGATGCCCTCGGCCTAACCGAGCGCTCGCGGCCCTTCCCACGCAGCTCCTTCCACCCGATCGTCCGGGTCGAGATCGACACGCCGCTCGACGACACCATGACGGCGATGCGAGCCGCAGGCACGCATCTGGCGGCCGTCACCGGCGACGAGGGCACCGTCCTCGGGTTCGTGACCATGGAAGACGTCCTGGAAGAACTCGTCGGCCGCGCCCCCCTCTCGTGAGGACGTGAAGGAAGGGCGCAGCACTCGCCCCATCAGGAGATCGCGCGGACGCCGAAGCCTCCGTGATGCCCGCCTCCGAGACCGGTCCCAGCTACCACTCTTCGCCAACTGGCCACATGTCAGACGTAGTTGCCGCTTCGTGCCTTGACTCCCTGCTTCTTGTGCTGTCAGCTCATGTCGTACGAGCGGACGGCGGGGACAGGGGTGCGCGAGCGATGGCCGAGGTGACGGTGCAGGTCCCGACGGGGCGGCCGGGCGAGGAGCCGATCCTGGTGCGGATCAGGGAGACGGAGGAAGCGGTGACCCGGGTCGGACGCGGGGCACGGGCCGCGGTCCAGGCGTCGCGCACACTCGACCAGATGCTGGACGCGGTGCGGCCCGTGGCGGAGAGCTTCGTGTCCCGTTTCACTCAGATGGACAACCCGCCGGACGACATCGGCCTGGAGTTCGGCATCTCTCTCACCGCGGGTGCCGATGTCGTCATCGCGACAACAGGGACCGAGGCGAATTTCACGGTCACCCTGAGCTGGTCGGGTACTTCACGCCGGGTCGGCTGAAGGAGAGCGCCGAGCCATGACCGAGCGGTCCCCCTCCCATGACGAGATCGCCGAGGAATCGCTCACCGCCGCCACGGTGCGGATCACCGGTCCGGCCGGCGTCGCGGGTGTCGGCGTACTGATCGCCCCGCAACTGGTGCTGACGTGCGCCCATGTCGTGACCGACGCAGCCGGGCTGGCGCGCGGGCATTCCGAGCGGCCGCGGACCACGCTGGACGTCCGGCTGCTGCACACCCCAGGTGGCGCGGAGGCCGTCACAGCGAAAATACGGAACTGGGTGCCCGAGCACCCGGACGGCCGCGGAGACCTCGCGGTGCTGCTGCTCAGCACTGTCCTGACCGGTGCGCGGCCGGTCGTCATGGCCGATCCTCCCTCGGCCTTCGGTCACCAGGCCGTCGTCTTCGGGCTGCCGGACGACGTGGCGGAAGGCGGCTGGCACACCGCCGTGCTGCGGGGCCGTACCGGGGTCGGCTGGCTGCAGATGTCCCCGGACGGCGCATCGGACCCGATCCGTCCGGGCTTCAGCGGGGCAGCCGTGTGGGACAAGGTGACGGGCAGCGTGGTGGGCATCGTCACCGCGACCGCCTCCAAGGCGCGCGGGCAGAACTTCTGCATCCCGACACGCACCGTCACCGAGCAGATTCCCGCGCTCGCCGGGCTGCTGGCCCCGCGGTGCCCGTTCCCGGGCCTGCACCCGTTCACCGAACATGACAGCCGGCACTTCTTCGGCAGGGACGCCGATGTCGCAGCGGTGCTCGGGCTGCTGGGCGTCCTCGACGGGCCGACGGGCTGCGTCACCCTGACCGGTCCCTCGGGATCCGGCAAGTCCTCCGTGCTCATGGCAGGCGTCCTGCCGCGCCTCAGGGAACAGGGTGCCGAGGTCGTCCTGCTGCGCGCCGCGTCCGGGCAACGGCTGCCCGTCCGGACTCTGCCGGCGGACGCCGGGCAGCGGCGTGTGGTCGTGGCCGTCGACCAGGCCGAAGCCCTGCTGACGCTGCCGGACGACGAGCTGCGCGAGACCGCCGGCCTTCTTCTGGAGGCCGCGGCGCGCCCGGACACATGCGTCCTCACGGTGGTTCGCTCCGATTTCCAGGACGCGATGCTCAGCCATCCGGAGCTGGGCCGACTCGTCGGCGGGGCGCCCGCCCACCAGCTGGGGCCGATGCCCGCGCAGGAGCTCGCCGACGCGGTCGTGCGGCCGCTGGAGGGGATACCGGGCGTCGAATACAGCGCCGGTCTTGCGACGCGGATCGTCGAAGACGCGGTGGGACGGCCGGGGGCGCTGCCGCTGCTCGGGTTCCTTCTGGAGTCGCTGTGGGAGCAGCGTCGTGGCGGACGTCTCCGGTTCGACACCTACGAGCGTCTCGGCGGCGTCGGCCGTGCACTCGGCGAGCGGGCGGACACGGCCTGGCATGAGGTGCAGGGGGCACATCCCTCACCGGCCGCGGAGAGTCTGTTGCGTGCGCTGGTACGGATCCCACCCGGGAGGAGGACGCCACTGCGGGCGCGGCTGCTCCGCCGCGATGCGGGTGAGGAACGGTGGGCGATCGCCCGCGCGCTGGCCGAGTCACGCATCCTCGTGCTCGGCGTGGACGAGACGGGGCACGAGACGGTGGAGCTGGCGCACGAGGCGCTGATCGAACAGTGGCGGCCACTGGCCGAGGTGCTCGCCGAGAACCGTGCCTTCCTGGAGTGGCTCGGCACGTTGCGCTACGACGGGCAGCGCTGGCGGCAGGAGGGCAGACCCGATGGACATCTGCTGGAGGATCCTGCCCTCGCCCTGGCCGAACAGCGGCTCGCGGAGCGCGGGGACGAACTCACGGCGGACGACCACACCTTCATCCGGTGCAGCGCGGAACTGCGCGACCGTAGACGCCGGGAGGCCGAGCGGAGCGCGACCCGCGCCCGTCGGGTGCGGCTGCTCACCGCGATGGTCGCCGTCGTCTCCTCCCTGGCACTGATCGTGGGGTCGTTCCTGTATCGGGGCATGGTGGCGGAGCAGCGGCGCCTCACCTCCGACCGGTTGGCGCAGCAGGCTGCCGCGCTGGACAGCGTGTCCCTCACGGCCTCGTCGCTGTTCACCGTCGCGGCCTTCGACACCGAGCCCCGCCAGACGGCCCGCTCGACGCTGATGGCCCAGGACCTGCGGCTGAAGGACGTGGAGAACGTCGTCATGGAAGGCCGGTCCGACGTCGAGGACATCTTCTCGGCCGGATCGGGTGAGCAGTTGTACTCCCTGCTGGACAGCGGCGACGTCGTCCAGCTGGACCTGCGCGAGGCGGATGCCGAACGGCCGGAGCCGCGGCAGCGGACGCGTACAGGCGACAATGCGCGCTTCGCCGTCTCGTCGAACGGCCGTGTCATGGCGCGTTCGAGTGGGTGGGGTGTCATCTCCCTGGGGATACGCGCCACCGACGAGGCGGCATTCGATCCCGAGGCGAAGGTGCGGTACGTCTCGCTCCGGGGCACCGAGGACGCCCGGAGGAATCCACGCCCCGCGAGCGACCTCCGGTTCGACCCTGGCGGGGACCGGGTCCTCGCGACGATTCGCCGGGAGGGGGTGCTGGTGTGGCGTACCGACGACGGCAGTCGCCTCGGCCGGACACTCACCCCGCCGAAGGGCTGGGACGCGGTCGAGGCGTGGTTCGGGGCGGGCGACACGGTGGTGGCCCGTATCGTGCCCGCCGGCGCGGACCGGGACGAGGCGTCGGGCCGCCTGCTGGCCTGGGATGGAGCGACGGGTGAGCCGAGCCGCCCCTGGGGCGAGCGGGCTGCCGCTTCAGCGACCGTCAGCGGTGACGGCCGGACCTTGGTGACCTGCACCGCGGAGGGCGCTCTCGAAGTGTGGCGACTCGGCCGACAACCGCGCCGGGCACAGACCTACCAGACCAGCACGGCGGTGCAGTTGTGTCCGCTCCACGTTCCCCGGCTCGACGCGACGGGCCGCTATCTCGTCAAGCCCGTGGGCCGGATGGGCGGCGATCTCGGCCGCATGCGGTTCCTCGTCGTCGACCTGGAGAAAGGGTGGCCGGGCACCTTCGACGTGCCGTCCACCGCACCGGAAGACATCAACCTCACCCGTGGGAGGGCCTTTCCGGCGGTGGCTCTCGCCGGTCCTCCGAACGACCTGCGGGCCGCCGTCGGGGTCGGCGGCAGCATCGTCACCGTACGGGTCCGCCCCCCGGACTCCTTCGACGTCAACGTTCTGCTCGGCGGCTTCCGCACCGCGGACGGGGAACACCGACGCCTCGCGGTGGTCGGCGCCGAGGGTGACGCTCTGCAGATCTGGGATCTCAAGACCCGCAAGCTGATGGGCCGCGCCAGGTCACCTGAGCCTCTGGCCCGCTTCTACACCGCTTTCAGTCCTGATGGATCCCGCATGCTCACCGTGACGGAGGACCAGCGGAGCGTGCTCGTCTGGCGGCTGACCGAAGGCCCGTCCGGGGGCGGCACCACGCACACTCTGGCCGTGGAACACGTGTTGGAGCTGCCGTCCCCACCTGATCTCACCGCCCGGGGACCCGACCCGCTGACCGGGCTCACCCCGTCCTGGATCAACACCACATTCGCCGACGACGGGTACGCCGTGATCTCGGGGCTGTCCTACATGTCTCGCTGGAACCTCGACACGGGTGAGCAGGACGGCATGACGTACCGGCCCTCGCAGCAGGAGAAGCCTGCACTGGCCATGGCGGCGGCGGGCACCTGGGGCGGGGTTCTGCCGGGCACCCGCAAGGCGGTCGTGCGGACCGTCGACGGGGTCGGCACGTGGGACTTCGAGACCGGCGAGTACACCCGGTGGATCAAGCGGAAGGAGCAGGACGAGGCGATCCGCGGTCTTCTCGTCTCTCCTGACGGCAAGCGGCTCACGGTGCACTACGCCGACGGATCCGTCCGGCTCTGGAACATCGAGCGCAAGGAGTGGGACGACGACAAGCTCACCAATGACGGCGTCTTCGCACTGGGCCGGAATCTGGACGAGAAGGGCGATGTACTGCACACCACCACCCGGGCCGGCGAGCAAGTGGTCTGGGACACCCGGGGCAAAACCGTGCTGTACCGCTACTGGGCGCACTACGACACCACACTCTCGCCGGACTCCACAGGAGAGCGGATCACCATGGTCGAGGGCTCCCGCTCCTTCACTGTTCCCCTCGATGCCGACAAGTCGATCGAGCGGCTCTGCGCACTCGCCCAGCGGGGACCGACCAAGGGGGAGAGGGATCAGGCCGGCGACAGCGACGAGTTCGACCACGCGTGCCGGTCCGGGTCGTGAATGCCCCGGCTGTCGCGGCCCACGGCGTCGCGCTGCCCCGCCGGCGCGGCTGTGACTCGACCGGGATGTACCGACTGTTCCATGGACCCGAAGGTGGGCACCGGCTCCGACGTGCGGCCCGTCGCGGCGGCACCGTGCGGCTCAGCGGTGAGGGCGGGACGGCGGGCGGTCGGCGCCTGTTCCGTACCCTGGGGGCATGCGTATGCGCCCCACTCTGAGCTGGACCCCTGACCAGGACCTACCGCCGGGCACCACGGATCTGGGTCCGGTCACGGACATGCTGAGCAAGGGCGGCGTCCTGGTGCTCAGCGGGGCGGGCATCTCCACGGAGTCGGGCATCCCCGACTACCGGGGCGAGGGCGGGAGCCTGAGCCGGCACACCCCGATGACCTACCAGGAATTCTCCGCCGGCGCCCAGGCCCGGCGCCGGTACTGGGCGCGCAGCCATCTCGGCTGGCGGACGTTCCGCCGCGCCCGCCCCAACGCCGGGCACCGGGCCGTGGCCGCTTTCGGGAGGCACGACCGGCTCTCGGGTGTGATCACCCAGAACGTCGACAGCCTGCATCAGGCCGCCGGCAGCGAGGGTGTCGTGGATCTCCACGGACGCCTGGACCGGGTGGTCTGCCTCTCCTGCGGTACCTTCAGCCCGCGGAGTGAGCTCGCCCGGCGGCTCGAGGCGGCCAATGCCGGGTTCAGGCCGGTTGCCTCGACGATCAACCCGGACGGTGACGCGGACCTCACCGACGAGCAGGTCGGGGACTTCCGTGTGGTGCCCTGCACGGTCTGCGGCGGCGTCCTCAAGCCGGACGTGGTGTTCTTCGGCGAGTCCGTGCCCCCTCGGCGCGTCGAGCACTGCCGGGAAATGGTCCATGAGGCGGCCTCGCTGCTGGTCCTCGGCTCCTCACTGACCGTGATGTCCGGCCTTAGGTTCGTCCGTCAGGCGGCTCGGACGGGGAAGCCGGTACTGATCGTCAACCAGGACGCCACCCGGGGTGACTCTCTCGCCGTCACCCGCATCGCGCTCCCGCTGGGAACGGCCCTCACCACAGTGGCCGCCCGGCTCGGCATCTCCGTCGACGAGGAGACGACAGAGCCTGCGTGAAGTGCGGGCGCCCATGCGGAGCTCGTTTCCCCTCACTCCCCCGCAGGCGGGTTTCGCTGACTTTACTGCGCCGAAACCTCTGGAATACCTCAGATTTGTTTTCGTCAGGTACTGCGCGCTGCCACAATCGCAGGGTTCCTGATCATGCGCCTTCGAGCCATCGCCGGGTGCCTCCCCCACGGGCCCGGCCGGGACCGGCCATCTTCCCCTCACAAAGGCGACCCCCTTCCATGAGTGACGGCAGCATCGCAGCAGCCGGTCAGCCCGCCGCCGGGACACCGGCGAACTCCCCCCACGTGGACGCCGGCGACGCCGGTTACAGCAAGGACCTCAAATCCCGCCACATCAACATGATCGCCATCGGCGGAGCGATCGGCACCGGGCTCTTCCTGGGCGCGGGAGGGCGTCTGGCGGACGCAGGCCCTTCGCTCGCCATCGCCTACGCCGTCTGCGGTGTCTTCGCCTTCTTCGTCGTACGCGCGCTGGGTGAGCTGGTCCTCTACCGCCCGTCGTCCGGCGCCTTCGTCTCCTACGCCCGTGAGTTCATGGGCGAGAAGGGCGCCTTCGCGGCCGGCTGGCTGTACTTCCTCAACTGGTCCACCACCGCGATCGCGGACATCACCGCGGCGGCGACGTACGCCCACTTCTGGGGCATGTTCAGTGACGTCCCTCAGTGGATCCTCGCGTTGACCGCCCTCGCCGTGGTGCTCGCGGCCAACCTCATCTCGGTGAAGTACTTCGGCGAGATGGAGTTCTGGTTCGCGATCATCAAGGTGGCGGCCCTCGTCGCCTTCATGCTGGTCGGCATCTTCCTGGTCGTCACCCAGCATCCGGTGGACGGCCACACCCCGGGCCTGTCCACCGTCTCGGACACCGGCGTCTTCCCCGTCGGCATGCTGCCGATGCTTCTCGTGATCCAGGGTGTCGTCTTCGCCTACGCGTCCGTCGAGCTGTGCGGTGTCGCGGCCGGTGAGACCGAGAATCCCGAGAAGATCATGCCCCGTGCGATCAACTCCATCATGTGGCGGGTCGGACTGTTCTACGTCGGCTCGGTGGTGCTGCTCGCGCTGCTGCTGCCCTACACCGCCTACTCCGGGGACCAGAGCCCGTTCGTCACCGTGATGGACAAGCTCGGCGTTCCCGGTGCGGCCGGTGTGATGAACCTGGTCGTGCTGACCGCCGCACTGTCGAGCCTGAACTCCGGCCTCTACTCCACCGGCCGCATCCTGCGCTCCATGGCACTGTCGGGTTCCGCCCCCCGCTTCACCGGTCTGATGAACAAGGGGCAGGTCCCCTACGGAGGCATTCTGCTGACGGCGGGCTTCGGGGTGCTGGGCGTCGGGCTGAACTACGTGGTGCCCGGCCAGGCTTTCGAGATCGTGCTGAACTTCGCGTCCATCGGGATCCTCGGGACATGGGGCATGATCATGCTCTGTTCCCTGGTGTTCTGGCACCGCTCGCAGGACGGCCGGGTCACGAGGCCGGCCTACCGCCTGCCGTGGGCCCCGTACACCCAGATCGTCACCCTGTTGTTCCTCGGCTGCGTGGCCTTCCTGATGTGGTGGGGCGGCGGAGTCGGCCGGACGACCGTGATGTTCCTGCCGCTGATCGCGGCGGCGCTGGTCGGCGGCTGGTTCATCGTCCGCGGCCGGGTACGCGAGATGGCACGGGCCGGACAGGAGGCCTGAGCTCTTCTCGCGCCGGCCGGAGACTTCCCCTCCGCCCGGTGAAACGGCGTGTGGCCCCTGCCTCCGAGTGGGGGCCACACGCCGTTCGGACACCTCCCACCGATCTCCGTGCGCCGGCCGAAGTCCTCGTACCGAACGTGCTCGGACATCCGACCCCTGCGGCGAACGAGTGTGCGGACGTTGCGTGTCGGGCGTCTAGCGTCTGGCGAGCCGCTCCATGAGGGCCGCGCTCCGCGCCAACAACTCCCGCTCCTCTTCCGTGAGTTCGACCTCGATGGCCTGTGCGAGCCACCCGGCTCTGCGGCCACGCTCCGCTTCGAGTGCCGCGCGGCCCGCGTCCGACAGCTCGACCAGCGACTTACGGCCGTCCGTGGGATGCGCGCGTCGCGTGATCAGGTCCTGTTCCATGAGCAGTCCCACCGCCCGGGCCATCGACTGGGGCCGCACGCGCTGGTCGGCGGCGAGGTCACTGGTGGTCATGGCACCCTCGCGGTCGAGTACGCCGAGCACGGCGACCTGGCCCAGCGGGATGTGGTCCTCGTGTTTGACGCGTCGGGTGAGCTTGCCCATGGCCGTGCGCAGTTCGGCGGCGACGGCGGCGGCTTCCGAGGTGGGCATAGGGCACTTTACCCCGCTGGTCAGCGCAGCTGTACGCACTGACCTGCACAGCAGTGCTGTACAGCCAAACTGAGCAGCATTGCTGTAGGGTTTGCCTTGTCGGGCTCAGCGCCAGCGCTGTCGCAGCCGGGGCCACGGCACATGACAACGGGGAGGAACTCCCATGTCCGTAAGAGCAGTCGAATCCGCCGACACCACCGTCGAGACCGTCACCGCCCGTCGGGTCATCGACAGCCGGGGCAATCCCACGGTCGAGGTCGACGTCGCCCTGGCGGGTGGGGCCTTGGGGCGCGCGGCTGTCCCCTCCGGCGCCTCCACCGGCACCCGGGAGGCCGTGGAACTGCGCGACGGGGACCCCACGCGCTGGCACGGCAAGGGGGTCGACCGAGCGGTGGCCCACGTCAACGGGGAGATCGCGGCGGCGGTGTGCGGCCGGGACGGCGCGGACCAGACGGGCCTAGACGCCGCCCTGGTCGCTCTCGACGGCACCACCACGAAGTCCAGGCTCGGCGCCAACGCGATCCTCGGCGTCTCCCTCGCCGCCGCGAAGGCTGCCGCGGCGGCCCACCGCCTGCCCCTCTACCGTTACCTCGGCGGCGCCGGTGCCACCCTCCTGCCTCTGCCGATGATGAACATCGTCAACGGCGGCGCCCACGCCGACAATCCGCTGGATTTCCAGGAGTTCATGATCGCCCCCGTGGGCGCGGACACCTTCGCCGAGGCCGTCCGCATGGGCAGCGAGGTCTTCCACACCCTGCGTCGCGATCTGCTGGCCGCCGGGCACTCCACGGCCGTGGGCGACGAGGGTGGCTTCGCGCCCGCGCTGCGCACCGCCGAGGAGGCGCTCGACTTCGTGATGAGCGCCATCGAGCGCACCGGTTACCGCCCCGGCACGGACATCGGCCTGCTCATGGACCCGGCGTCGTCGGAGTTCTTCCGCGACGGCGTGTACGACTACGCGGGCGAGGGGGTACGTCGCACTCCCTCCGAGAACGCCGACTACCTGGCCGGGCTCATCGACGCCTACCCGGTCGTCTCCATCGAGGACCCGATGGCGGAGAACGATCTGGACGGCTGGCGCGAACTGACCGCCCGCGTGGGCGGCCGTTGCCAGCTCGTCGGCGACGACGTGTTCTGCACCGACGAGAGGCTGCTGCGCGAGGGCATCCACACCGGTGTCGGCAACTCGGTCCTGGTCAAGGTCAATCAGATCGGGACACTGACCGAGGCGCTGGCCGCGGTGGACACGGCCCACCAGGCGGGCTGGACAGCCGTCATGTCGCACCGCTCGGGCGAGACGGAGGACACCACCATCGCGGATCTGGCGGTGGCGACCGGATGCGGTCAGATCAAGACCGGTTCGCTCTCCCGCTCGGACCGCACGGCGAAGTACAACCAGCTCATCCGGATCGAAGAGGAACTGGGTGATGCGGCGCGCTACGCGGGCCGCTCCGCGCTGCGTCGGGTATGAACAGCAGGCAGAGGTGAGGAAGAGCGGCCCCCGATCACGATCGGGGGCCGCTCCTGTGCCGCGGACCGGCCGATGCCCGCGTACGGGCGGCCGTGCGGTGGCTCCGCCGTCCGATGCCCGACGGACTCCGAACGCCACTCGTTTTCTGTGCGCGGTCCGCAATCTTGCGCGGCACGCAGGTTTTGCTATCGTGATTGACATGAGTGGTCTTCGGGAGCGAAAGAAGGAAGCCACGCGGGCAGCCCTGAGCTGGGCCGCGATCAGGCTGACCGTCGAGCGCGGGTTGAACGCGGTCAAGGTCGAGGACATCGCCGGAGCGGTGGGCGTCTCTCCACGTACGTTCAACAACTACTTCTCCAGCAAGGCCGAAGCGATCGCGTTCCGCTACCTCGAGCGCTCCTTGCGGGTCGCTGCCGATCTGCGCGAGGGGCCGTCCGACGAGCCTTTGTGGGAGGCGATCACCCGTGCCGCGCTGCGACAGCTGGAGCCGGGCCCGGAAGTGCGGGAGATGCCGCCGCAGGAGCCCGCCGACTGGGTCGCCGGTCTGCGGGTGATGCTGGCCGAGCCGGTGCTGCAGGCCGAGATGCTGCGAGCGGGCAAGATCGCGGAAAAGGAGCTCGCCGCGGCGATCGCCGACCGCACGGGCACCGATCCCGTGTCCGATCTCTACCCCCGCCTGGCAGCCGCGAGCGTCATGGCGGCCAACAGCGTCGCGACCGAACTGTTCGTGCAGGGCGGTACACAGGAGCCGATGGAGGTCCTGCTGCCCAGAGCTCTCGGCATGTTGGCCGCCGGGCTCCCCACCCCGTAGCTCTTCACCTTTCCCCCCGCAGCCGGTCGGCCCCCTACCGTCCCCTGCCCTTCTCTGCCCTGAACTGGAGGGTCCCCATGTTTGACGTAGTCATCGTCGGCGGTGGTCCGAACGCCTGATGCTCGCCTGCGAGCTGGCGTTGGCCGGAGTGCGTCCGGTCGTGCTCGAGCGTCTCGACGGGCCGAAGACCGAGCCCCGGGCGAACGGCCTGGTCGGTCAGATAGTCCGCATGCTCGACCGCCGTGGTCTGTACGCACGCATCAGCGGCTCCGGCGAGCCGCCCCGGCCGGCGCCCCGTTACATGTTCGGCGCGTTCACACTGGAGCTCGCGGACCTCGAGAACAACCCCGTGAGCGTGCTCCCGGCGCCCCAGGAACAGATCGAGAAGGTCCTCTCCGAACGCGCTGTGGAGCTCGGCGTGGTCCTCCGCCGGGGGCAGGAAGTGGCCGGACTGCACCGGACCGGCGACCGCGTCCAAGTCACCCTGGCAGACGGTGAGAATCTCGACACCCGTTACCTGGTGGGAGCTGACGGAGGAAGGAGCCTGGTACGGCGCCTGTCGGGGATCGGCTTCCCCGGTGTGACCGACGACGACTTCGTCAACCGGTCCGCGCACGTGTCCGTGGCGGACGGGCACCTGGACGCGGACGGCGGTCTGATCGTCCCCGGCTACGGCACCCTGCCGCCCCTGCTGTACGTGCGCACGGAGCGCGGCACGATCGTGTGGGGGCTGCTGCCCGGCCGTGCGCCCCTGCTCCACACCACGGAAACCGGCACGCCGGTCGAACACGGCACGCCCATGTCCTTCGAGGAGATGCTGGCGAGCGCCGAGCGGGTGCTGGGCGCGCCTGTCCCGGTAAGGCCGCCCGAGGGTGACGGGCCGCACCTGCTCCGCCGTCTCGTCGGCGGAAACACCCGGCTGGCCGAGCGCTACCGGGACGGCCGGGTGCTGCTGCTGGGTGACGCGGCACACGTGCACTCGGCGATCGGCGGTCCGGGCCTCAACCTCGGACTCCAGGACGCGGTCAACCTCGGTTGGAAGCTGGCCGCCACGGTGCGGGGGTGGGCCCCCGAAGATCTCCTCGACACGTATGACCAGGAACGTCGTCCTGTCGCAGAACGCGTCGTGTCGTCGACCCTGGCGCAGTCGGCGCTGACGCGTCCCGGGCCGGAGGTCACCGCTCTGCGGTCCGTCTTCGGTGAGCTGCTCGCCTCACCCGGAGGCACCGAGCGCATCGCCCACCTGCTCGCCGGGACCACCGAGGGTTTCGCGCCCGACCTCGAGGTGCACACGGGTGGGGGCACCCGTCGGCTGGCCGAGCTGACGGCCACCGGCCGTCCGTTGCTGCTGGACCTCGGCGGGGGCTTCGCCGAGGCCGCGAGGCCTTGGCGCGACCGGGTGGACGTCGTGAGCGGCAAGGCGGAGGGGACGGACGCGGCCGGGCTGCTGCTGCGGCCCGACTGCCACATCGCGTGGACCGGTTACGAGACGGACGACGTCAGCAGTTTGCGAGCCGCGCTGAACCGGTGGTTCGGCGCACCGCTGCGTGATGTGCGTGAGCCGGAGTGCTGACGCCCGAGTACTCAGGGCCCGGCCCTCAACCGGACGGAGGGAACGAGGACCGCACGCCGAACCACTGTTCGGCCCCGTACTCCTCGAAGCGCTCCACCTCGGTGAATCCCAGCTTGGTCGCGAGGCGCATCGAGCGGTCGTTGGCGGTCTGGGTGCAGAGCACCACCGGTTCGCCGGGGAGTATGCCGGCGAGCCAGTCGAGCGCCGCTGCGCACGCCTCGACGGCGTACCCATGACCCCATGCTTCCGGCAGAAAGGTGTAACCGAGCTCGGCTTCCCCGGCGTCCGGACGGACATGCCCGGGACGTTCGGCCTCGCGCCTGTCGAGCGCGACCATCCCGATCATCGCTCCGTCGAGGTCGACCACGAAAAGGCCAGGGCGCTGTCCGGGCACCTCGGGCACCGCGCGTTCGAGTTCTTCGCGCGGACGTGGGCCACCGAGGTAGACGCGCACCTCCGGCGAGGAGAACAGCTCGATGAACGCCGCGCGGTCGCGGGCCTCGGACTCGCGGAGCACAAGCCGTGCGGTCCTTATGGGGGCGGGTGGCCAGGCGACGGGTCCTAGTCCGGTCATGGCGGGCAACCTATCGCACGCCTCGGGGTACGGCCCGGGTCCGGGCCGGCCGCAGGCGGAGGCAAGCGAGCTGCCACACCCGTCGCATGTTCTGGTCAGTAGTCGAGGTCGAGATAGTCGATGTCGTTGAGGGCGACGTCCGAGATCCCCATGGCCCGGCTCCCGACGTCCTGGAAATAGGTCTCCTTGAATCCTTCGGCGATGATGCCGCGCATCTGCTGGTCGCCGGCGCCGGCGTCACGGGCGTCGAACAGTCTCCGGGCGAACTCGGCGGGGCCGGGGCGTGATGTCCGCGTCGGCCACGGCATCACTCGCCCTCGTCGAGGACGGCGTCGCCACCCTTGATGTGCCGCGCGGGGTTGGGCCCCTTCTCCATCAGGTCGACCGCCCAGGCCATCTCCTGGACTCCTTCGAGCTTGGCCAGGCCCGGGCTGGGTCCGAGGCGGAACCCTCCCGGCCGCGGCTTCCCGGACGCGCGGTAGGGCAGGAAGTCCAGTGGCGAGGCTCCCGGGCTGGGGTAGACGACGCCGTCGGACAGCACCGCGATCGGGTACAGCCCGGTCATCCGGGCCATGTTGACCAGCTTGCGGTGCATGTTGACCCGGGCCTTGCTGATCACGGCGGCACCGATGTCGGGACGCCAGGTCGGACGCTCGAGGGCCGGCCACCTCTCGCCGTCGCGGGAGTGCTTGCCCTGGGGGCCCTCGCGGAGCTTGCCGACGCCGCCCTTGACGGTCGCCTTCGCCGCGGTGAGAACGGCGGCCAGTGCGGAGTCGGTCTGCTGGTGATGTTGCATCACGGTGAGGAACTCGGTGTCGGTGAGGTCCTTGGTGACGCCGAGGTCGGCGAGAGTGTCGAGGTAGGCGGTCTTCAGACGGTCGTGCCACGGGTCGAGGTACGCACCCGTCTCGCGGCGCAGGAACGCCTCGAGAGGGGCGACGGTGTGGATTTGGTACCAGGCCGGGCCTGTGGGCCGTTCAACGGTCGGTGTGAACGGTGAGGGCAGGCGTGGGTCCAGCTCGATGTGCGAGAGGTCGACGAACCAGCAGCCGGGGATCTTCGGGTCGAACTGGGGGTGGCGGAAGTGGTCGGGCCCCGACAGACCGACCGTCAGCCGTGCGGCGGCCGCGAGGAACGCGGTGTTGAGGTCGAGGCCCGTTCTCCCAGTTCTTCACGGTCTGGGTCGTCTACTTCAGGGCCTGCGCGAGCCGGGCCTGCGTGATGCCGGCGGCCTCACGGAGCCGGGCGCGCTCCGACGGAGGCGCGCTCCGACGGAGGCTGGAGCTGGGGGCCCTTCCTCCAACCGCGCGTCGACCGACGCGAACAGCTCTTCCTCAGATGCCATGCCTGTCAACCTCCGCCCCTGGAGAGTGACAGCCCTCCCTGCATCATTTGGCCCGCGCCTTCAACCCGTTCGAAGTGAGGGGGCGGCAGGCGTGACGGTGCTTCCTACGGATTCCCGGGGCTCTGCGGACGAGCTACGCGGTAGCGGAGGTAGACGACCTTCGAGCTGAAGGTGCGGGTCTCCATGAGCTCGAGGCCGACCCGTTGCCCGCTACGGGGAAAGAACGGAATGCCACCGCCGACGAGGACCGGGTGGACCATGGTCCGGTACTCGTCGATCAGACCCGAGGCGGCCGCCTCGGCGGCCAGGGTCGCGCCGCCGATCGCGATGTCGCCCTCCCCCGGCTCGGCCCGCAGCCGTTCGATCTCCTGCGCCAGGCCGCCGGAGGCGAGGCGGGCATGTCCCTGCACCGCGGACAGTGTGGTGGAGAACACCACCTTGGGAAGCGGATTCCAGAGCGCGGCCCATTCGAGCATCGAGTCGTCGAGCGACGGGTCCTCGTCGGCGGTCTCCCAGTACAGCATCGTCTCGTACAGCCGTCGTCCCATCAGGTGGACGCCGACCTCCCGGATGTCGTCGATCCAGAAGCGGAAGACCTCCTCGTCGGGTCCCGTCCAGTCGAAGTCGCCGTCCGGCCCGACGATGTAGCCGTCAAGTGAGACGTTCATCGAATACGTCACGCTTCGCATCAGCAGTCCTCCTCGGTAGCGGGTTCGACAGTACGACCGCCGGATGCCGTAGGGCTTTCACGGCTCGCGGAATCGCCTGGGCCGGTCACCGGACGGGTTCACCACGTTCGTGTGCCGGCTGCCCGATCGCCCTTCCGCGGCGAAGGTGTTCGCAGGGCGCGCCGAGTCCGGGGACAGGGACGACCGTTCGTCCTCGGGTTCCCTGCCGTGCAATGCTGAAGGCACGTGGGACCACGGCGGGTAGCGGAGAAAGAGCAGGGTGAGGGCAGTGCGGCGGGGCGGGGCCAGGTTGTGGGATCGGTTCGCGGCGTCCGATCCGGGGCTGCTGCGACTCACGGCGGGGCTGCGGACCGTCTCGGCGATCGCCCTCACTCTGGTGGTTCTGGCCCTGGTGGGAACCGGCGTCAACCACTTGGTCGCCGGTGCGATGACGGCGATGACCGCCACCTTCGCCGTCAAGGACAAGCTGGTGCGCGACCAGGCGGTCACACTCGCCCTCGGTCTGCCGGTGTCACTCGTCGCCATGTCGCTGGGGGCGCTGCTGACTTCGCAGGTCGTCGCGGGCGACCTGTTCTTCATCGCCCTCATCTTCGGTGCCGTCTACTGCCGCCGGTTCGGCGAGCGTGCCACGGCACTCGGCCTCATCGGCTTCCAGGTCTACTTCCTCTCGCTGTTCGTCGGTGCGTCGACGACTGCCCTGCCGGAGCTGTGTCTGGCTCTTGCCATCGGATTCGGCTGCAGCGCGGTGGTTCGGTTCGGTGTCGTCCCGGAAACGCCCCAACGCGTCCTGGCACGGCTGCGCGACGCGTTCCGGACGCGGCTGGCCCAGCTCGTCTCCGTGCAGATCGAGCTCCTCGACGCCGGCCCGGAGCAGTTGGAGAAGGTGCTCGACGACCTGCGGCTGCGCACCGCGCGGCTGCATGAGACCGCTCTGATGATCCAGGGGCGCCTGGAGGAGGGGACTTCGGACGCGGACAAGGCGGCGCTGCTGCAACGCCGGGTGGCGGACGCCGAGATCGCCACGGAACGGCTGGGGATGCTGCTGTTGAACGCCCGCAGCGTCGAGCGTGCCGACACCCTGACCCTGCATCTCCCGCACGCACCCGTGCCGCTCACCGGCGACTGGAGGCCGGCTGAGGACGACGCGACCATCGCCCTGCGCCGGGACCTCACGGCGCTTCACCTCCTGGTGAGCCGTCCGTCGGCGCGCGACGGCGGCACGGCGG
This sequence comes from Streptomyces sp. NPDC079167, assembly GCF_040686735.1. Taxonomy (NCBI): domain Bacteria; kingdom Bacillati; phylum Actinomycetota; class Actinomycetes; order Kitasatosporales; family Streptomycetaceae; genus Streptomyces; species Streptomyces sp. NPDC079167. Next base: position 58,728 of record NZ_JBFBLO010000011.1, read on the forward strand.
TGGCCCACATCCGTAACAGGCTGCTCGGCTACCGCGACGAGGAGAGGCTTCCGTCCGCGCCGTCGGGCATCCAGGACGCCTTCCGGGGCATCGGTGAGGCCGCCCGGTCCGTCCTGGGGCTGCGACTCGCGCTCGACGGACCCCAGGACGAGTCGGACGACTCTCCGGCCACCACCCGATCGCGCGAGGAGTTCGACGCGGAGGACATCGCGCTGGCCTCCTCCGAGACGCGAGGGGAGGAGGACCGAGGCGGGTTGCAGCGTCCCACCACGAGGGCCGCCTTCCAGGTGTCGGTGGGCTCGGTGCTGGCCATGGTCGGCGGTGAGTTCCTCTCCTCCCAGCGTTGGTACTGGGCCGTGCTCACGTGCTGGGTGGTCTTCCTCAACACCGCTTCCACCGGTGAGATCCTGGTCAAGGGATACCGGCGGCTCCTGGGCACCCTGCTGGGCGCGGTCGCGGGTGTCGCCCTGGCGGGGCTGGTCGGTGACCACACGTGGGTCTCGTTCGCGCTGGTCCTTGTCTTCATCTTCGCGATGTTCTTCACGGCCCCGCTGTCGTACGCGGTCATGTCCTTCTTCGTCACGGCCATGCTGGGCCTGCTGTACACCTTGCTGAACTCGTACAGCTTCGACGTGTTGGTGCTGCGCATCGAGGAGACCGCCATCGGAGCGGCGTGCGGCGTCATCGCCGCTGTCCTGGTGCTGCCGGTGCGCACCGACCGCCGTACCGACGAACTGCTGGGCACAGTCCTGGAACGGCTGGGTGATGTCGCGTCCGCAGCGGTGGAGCAGCTCAGTGGTGGACCCGCGTCCGATCTTCTCGGCAAGGCGCGCAGCCTGGACACGGCGCTGGACGAACTACGTGATTCCACCAACCCGTTGACCTATCCGATCACTCCGCTGCGTGGCCGCCGCCGGACCGTCCGCTATCTGGTGGCGCTCCTGGAGACGTGTGCGTACCACGCCCGTTCGCTGGCGGCGACCGCGGAACTCGTGCCGCACAGCAAGACTGTCGCGGCCGATCCGCGGCTCCACCGGGCGGGGCAGCGGATCGCCCACAACATCGGGGTGCTCGGCGCCCATGTCGAGGACGAGGGCGCCAGGGGCGAGGTCGAGTCCGGTGCCAGCATCGCCTCCACGCTGCGGGACGACGGGTCCGGCACCCAGCCGTCGGGGACGGTGACCTTCCGGGTGCTGCGTCACCTGCAGCGTCTCGACGAGGGTGTGGTGGGGCTCGCCCGCCCCCTGGACGTTCCGGTGGCCGACCGCGCCGAGTCGAAGGCCGCAGGCGGCTGAGGGCTCCGCCGGTCTCCTCACGTCGTGGCAAGGCCGTTGCGCCCCGGGGCGCACGGCTGGGTGATCAATCGCCTGACAGGCCCTGGCACGGGCTGGTCCGGTGGGGGGTGTATTCGGTGACCGTCCACCGCTCCCCGTCCGCCCGCTCCAACTTCGCCGTGACGGCGTACCTGACCGGCCGGCCCGGCGGGGGCGGGATCCGCCAGCCGGTCGTCGTGTCGAGGGTCTGCCAGTCCGATCCGTCCACGCAGTCCTTCACCGTCACCGTGGGCGGCTGGGCACCGGCGAGCACGGTGGCTTCCGGCTCGTGACGGAGGTCGCCGCGCATAGCCGTACGCTCCTTCTTCATGCGGGCCAGGTCCGCCTCGAACGCGGCCCACACGTCTGGCGAGGTGTACCGCTTCAGGTCCGTCCCGTCGGCCGAGGCAGCCCGGTACGCCGTGACCTGCTCCGTCCACATCAGGCCGTACGTCTCCAGTGCCTCGGCCTCGGCCGCCCCGTCAGCCGTACCGCTCGGCGAGGAGGAGCGTGCGGTCTCGGGCACCGGTGCGGCGGGCATGGCTGTCGTGGGCGTGTCCGCGGGCGGTTTCGCGTCGCTCCCGACACCACCGCCGCCACCGCAGCCGGTCAGGACGAGAACGAACGTCGCGGCGCCGCACCGGAGCGCGACACCCGCCCGGGAGCACCTCCGCCGAGCTGTCACCATCTGTGCTCCCGGTTCGCCGTGCGATATCGATCAGCGACTCAACGACGCACCGCCTCCGGGGGTCACCGCCGCCGGACCTCGCGTCACCGAACGGGGTACCCCGGTCCGGTGGCGGGGCGCATCGTGCACATGAAGGCTCCCGGGGCCGGCTTCGATCGGTCGGCTCCGTCGCCCCCCGGTCCGGAGCCCGGCCGAGCGGATGCTGTACGAAGATCTGTGTGAACGAACAGACCCAGCCGACGACCGTGCGTGTGTTCATCGCCCTCGCCCCGCCCGACCACGCGAAGGAGGAGCTGGCCCGGGAGCTGCGTCCGGCGTATGACACGCACCCTCACATGCGATGGAACCGCATCGAGGACTGGCACATCACCCTGGCCTTCCTCGGGGAACTTCCGGTCGAGACCGTTCCGCTCCTGCGCCGGCCGCTCGCTCTCCTCGCGGCGGACCGCCGGCCGCCCCGCCTGGCGCTGCACGGCAGCGGCACCTTCGACGACCGGGTGCTGTGGAGCGGCATCGACGGGGACCTCGACGGGGACCTCGACGAACTGCGTCGGCTCGCCGCCGATGTGCGTACGGCGGTGAAGGGGGCGGGAGTCGCCTTCGAGGACCGGCCTCTTCGCCCCCATCTGACATTGGCCCGTGCCCGCCGGGGAGACCGGACCTCGGCGGCAGAGATCGCTGAAGTGTTCGCCGGGTTCACCGGCAGTCCCTGGCCTGCCGAACGTCTGCATCTGGTCGGCAGCAACGCCGGCCGTAGCCGTGGGCCGATCCACTACGGGGACATCGAGGCGTGGGCTCTCGGCGGCGGAAACCGGACTGGAGCCACCGGATTCCGGTAGGCGCACGCCGGGCGGCCCCTCAAGGCCGTGTCGCCCGGGGCCAGGAACTGGGCGGTACGGCTGCCCGGACAGCCGTACCGGTCACGCGACAACTGCGCGTACCGGCCCGTGCTCCATTGTCGTGAGATATCTGGAAGCCGGTGTCGGCCTCCGGCCGGCAGGCTACGCATCCGTCCATGACCGTGAACCCCATCGAACTGCAGAAGTGCCTCGGCGGCGTGAACTACCCGGCCCCGAAGCAGGAAATCATCGACCAGGCGCAGCGGCACGGGGCCGACCAGAACATCATGGACGCGCTCGGCGGCATCCCCGACAAGGAGTACGACTCTCCGGCCGCGGTGAACAAGGAGGTCGGCAGCGGCTCCTGACCTCCGGGTCTCACTCGGCCGACGCGCCCGCGGGCGGTGAAGCCGGTCCTGCGCCCCGGTCGGCCCCATGAGGCCGGCCGGGGCGTAGCCGTTGCGGAGGAACGTCACGGGCGGAGGGCCGCAGGAGAAGCCCGCCGAGGGGCAGGGGCGGCGAGCGGCCCCGGCCTGCCCCGCGCCGCGGGACCGGCGAGTTGTACGTCAGGTACGCGGCGGGAGGTGATGGAGGCGTACATCGACGAGCTCGCCCCCCGCCACCTGGGCCGTCATGTAGGTGCACGAGGGCTGCCGACGCCGGTCGGTCGGCGAACCCGGGTTGAGGAGTCGCAGTCCACCGGGCGCGACGGTGTCCCACGGGATATGGCTGTGGCCGAACACCAGGACGTCGAGATCGGGGAAGCGGGCCGCGCAGCGTCGTTCGCGGCCCTGCGACGTTCCTGTCTCATGGACGACACCGAGGCGGAGCCCGTCGAGCTCCGCGCGCGCCACCTCGTCCAGCCGGGTTCTCAGCTCCGGCCCGTCGTTGTTGCCGAACACTCCCACGAGGCGCCGCGCGCGGGACTCGAAGAGGTCCAGAGTCGCCGCGTCCACCCAGTCACCCGCGTGGACGACGACATCGGCCGCGTCCAGCGCCCCGAGAAGGGGAGCGGGCAGTTCCCTGGCCCGCTTGGGCACGTGCGTGTCCGATGTCAGCAACAGGCGCACAGCCACACCTTCCGTCCGTCGGCTCAGCGGCTGACGACATGCCGCTCGTCGGGCACACAGTGTGTCATCGTCAGGCCTTCCACCTCGCGCGGTGGATTCTTGCCGAGATTGGCGAGGCGCTTGCGCTCGTCGTCCGAAAGGTCCTGGCTCGCCAGCGGTTTCAGCCCCGCGACGTCCTCGGGACCGATTCCGAGGCCTTTCCCGACCCGCAGCCCCAGGTCGTTCTCGACGAGGAGGAAGTGCCAGACCATCCGTTCCTGCACCGGCCGGTCGCACTGCGAGAGCATGTCGATGAAGTTCGCCACCAGGTCGTCCCGCTCCCAGTCCTCCAGGAGCTGGTACCGCTGGCCGGCCTGCAGGTAGTCGTTCGTCCGGGGAATCCGCTTGCGGGTGAGCCGGCCCCGGATCTCGGGTCCCTGCTCGTCGTGCGTCGGGTACTGCCCTTCGCGCAGGCCGCCGGTGATGGAGGGCTCGTAGTTCACTTCGGGGTTCTCCCCCTGGTGGCCGTTGTCGTACGCCATCAGCCCGTCGCGCTGGTTGGTGGCCACGTGCGCGTTCTTGGCCTGGTTGACCGGCAACTGCAGATAGTTCGGGCCCACCCTGTAGCGCTGGGTGTCGCTGTAGGAGAAGGTCCTTCCGACGAGCATCTTGTCGTCGGAGAAGTCCAGTCCGTCGACGAGCACGCCCGTGCCGAACGACGCCTGCTCGTTGTCGGCGAAGTAGTTGTCCGGCGTCCGGTTCAGCACCATCCGGCCGACGGGCTTCGGCGGGAAGTCCTGCTCGGGCCAGGTCTTCGTGTCGTCCAGAGGGTCGAAGTCCAGCTCGGGGTGCTCGTCGTCCGACATCATCTGGACCACCAGTTCCCACTCGGGGTAGTCCCCGCGCCCGATGGCCTCGTACAGATCCTTCGTGGCGTGCCCCAGCTCCTGGGCCTGTACGTTCGCCGCGTCCTCGGCGGTCATGCTGCGTACACCCTGCTTGGGAAGCCAGTGGTATTTGACCAGCACGGACTCCCCCTCGGCGTTCACCCACTTGTACGTGTTGACGCCGAAGCCCTGCATGTGGCGGTAGTCGGCGGGGATGCCGCGCGGGCTGAAGAGGTTGACGAGCATGTGCATGCTCTCAGGAGTCTGCGACATGAAGTCGAAGATCCGGCCCGGCTTCTGCTCGTGGGAGACGGGGTCAGGCTTCAGCGCGTGGATGACGTCCGGGAACTTGATCGCGTCCCGGATGAAGAAGACACCGAGGTTGTTGCCGACGAGGTCCCAGTTGCCGTCCTCGGTGTAGAACTTCACCGCGAAACCGCGTGGGTCCCGCGCCGCCTCGGAGGAGTCACGTCCGCCGATGACCGTCGAGAAGCGGACCGCCACATCGGTGCGCTTGCCCTCCGTCTGGAAGAGCTTGGCCCGCGTGTAGCGGGAGATGGGCTCGTCGCCCCACTTGCCGTACGCCTCGAAGTATCCGTACGTCGTCACGCCCCGCGCGTGTACGACGCGCTCGGGGATGCGTTCCCGGTCGAAGTGGCTGATCTTCTCCAGGAACTGGTAGTTCTCCAGGGTGGCCGGGCCCCTGGCACCCACCGTCCGCTGGTTCTGGTTGTCGTAGACGGAGTGACCTTGCCGGTTCGTGAGTACCGGGCGGTCGTCCTCGCGGCCGGCACCTGAGTTCGCTACGTCTGTCACAGCCAACAACTCCTCTTCGCTGTCCCTGGTACGCCGCGGCGCCGAGCGCACGCTCTCCCGCAGGCGGATCTCCGAGCTCATGCTCCTGCCACCTCCGCGCCCTCACCACCGCAGCGGGGCGAATGGATCAGCTCACAGACGCTCCTTGTCAATATCCAGAATCCTGTTTACTGTTTGATTTGTGAACGACCTGGACGCCCGCTTCCTCACCCGTAACGGCCTCGCCGCCCGGCAGCTCGCCGCCGTGCTCCTGCGTCACGAGCCGGACACCCGCCTGCCCAGGGTGAAGGACTTCGCGGAGCAGTTGGGCTGCGGCAACGGCACCGTCCAGGCGGCCCTCCAGCTGCTGGAGCAGTCGGGAGCCATCTCAACCACCGCCCGCGGCCATCTCGGCACGTTCCTGGTCCGGTCCGATCGCACCATCCTGTGGCGGCTGTCGGGCCTCGGCACCCTGCTCGCCGCCATGCCACTCCCCTACTCGCGGCGGTACGAGGGTCTGGCGACCGGGCTGCGGGGCGCCTTCGAGGAGGCGGGTGCGCCGTTCGCGGTCACGTTCATGCGGGGCGCCGGCGCCCGGACCGCGGCGTTGCTGGAAGGCAAGGTCGACCTGGTCGTGCTGTCGCGTTTCGCCGCCGACCGGCTGACCGCGGAACACCCGGTGGAGCTGGTCGCCGACCTCGGACCGGCCACCTACGTCGGCGCGCACGGCATGCTCGTGCGGCGGGGCGCCGACCTGGAGGCGTCAGGCCTTCGGGTCGCCATCGACCACACCTCGGAGGATCTGCGGATGCTCGTGGAGCGCGTCTTCGCAGGCCGGGAGGACATCGTGTGGCGGGAGACCTCGTACATGCAGCTGCCCGACCTGTTCTCGCGCGACGAGGTGGACGCGACCGTATGGAATCTCGACGAGGCGCGGGACCGGATCGGTCCCGGTGTCGAAGTACTTCCGCTCGGGGACGAGGTCACCCGTGAGCTGGCGCTGCGCAACTCCAGTGCCGCTGTGATCTGCCGGACGGACGGGGCGCAGGCGCTGGCCGCGGTCCGCGCGTCGCTCGACCTGCCCCTGGTGAAGCGACTGCAGGGTGAGGTTCTGAGAGGGGAGCGCGTGCCTTCGTACTGACCGGCGAAGGGCGGGGTGACCGGTGTCTCAATTCTCCGGAGCGTCGGCCGTCCTCAAAATACAGAATCCTGGTTACTGTTGATTTAGGAGGATCATGATGGACGACCAGCTCGCACTGCGGCTCCAGCTCTTCCGCGAGGGCGGTCAGGTCAGGCCCGAGGTGGCTGATTTCGTCACTGCCGAGCTGACCTCCCTGGAGTCCGAGGGCCTGACCGTCACCGAAGCGACGGCCGGGATGCTCACCAGCCACCTGATGATGGCCCTCGGCCGGCTCCTGGACGGTGAGCCGGTCGAGCAGTTCCTCACCGACGAACAGATCGCCGCAGAGCTCGCCGGGCATCCCGACGCTGTGGCCCGCGCCCGCGCCGTCTCGGCCCGTGCCGAGAGGCAGCTGGGGGCCGCGCTCCCCGACTCCGAGGTCAACTTCCTCGGCATGCACCTGGCCGTCCTGGCTCAGCGGCCCCCGTCCGGACCGGCCTCGGCCGGCTGACCGGACCTCTTGTTCCGCAACCAACCGCTACAGAGAGAAGAGCAGTGATGACGAAGATCCTCACGGGTGGAGTCGGCAAGGTCGAGGTCACCCAGGCCATCGGCGGGCTCGGTATCGACGCCCTCGACATCATCCCCTCCAGCGACATGGACGCCGCTATGAAACTCCGGATGGGGCAGGCCGACTACTACCTGGGCACGTGTCACACGGGAGCGGGCGCCTCGTTGGGCGTGCTCGTCGGTCTCATGGGCAGCGCGGCATGCCACACCTTCGGGCGGAGCGTGCCCACCGAGGAGGAGATCGCCGCTCTGCTCGACGACGGCAAGAAGGTCTTCGGCTTCTCGATGGACCAGATCGACGCCATCGCCCCCCTCATGGCACGCGCCATCGCTGCCCGCGGCTGACGTCAGCCTCTTCGCATCATCCCGGGCACCAAGGAGTGACTCGTGAGCACCACACTCGCCGCCGGTACCAGCCTCGACTTCACACTCGCCCAGCAACTGACCGTGATCGCCCTCTGCGCGCTGACGGCCTACATCTCGCACATGGCCCTGGCCGTCTTCAACGACGGGGTACGTCCCTTCCTTCTCGACTTCATCCAGGGACGCACCACCCGCAGCGCGACGACCGCTGTCTCCTTCGGTCTCTCCGCGGGCTTCATCTTCGGGCTCGGTGCCCCGATGGCGCTGTCCACCGGTGTCCTGAATCCGTGGCTGGTGTTCCTGCCCACCGACATCCTCGGGATGCTGTCGCCCAGGAAATGGCTCGCTCCGGTCCTGGGTGCCGCCTGGGGGGCCGTCGTCGTATTCGGGCTGAACGGCGCCAACAACGTGGCCCACGATCTCCCCGTCGACTTCCTGACCGCGATGCAGCAGATGTCGACGCCGATCCTGTTCCTCTTCACCCTGTTCCCGGTGCTCGCCATCACCAAGCAGTTCGGCCGCAAGTGGGGCGGTGTCGCCGGAGTCCTCGAACTGGTCCTCGTCGTCATGACCATGAAGCTGTGGCCGAACATGTTCGCCGGAGCGCTGGCCATGGCGGCCGGTGTGCTGATGCTCATCGGGCTGGCCGTCTCCAAGGACGTCAGGCAGCGCCGGGCCGACCGGACGTCGGTTGTCGTGGAGGACGTCCCTCAGGACGACCCGATGGCGTCGCTCTTCAGCGCCAGCGCCGCACGTCTGCGGAGGTATCTGCCGCTGTTCATGGTGCTCGGGGCCGGGGTCTGTGTGCTCGCGCAGATGCACATATTCGGCGGTGGCGAGGCGACCAGCTTCCTGATCGCGAAGGGGCAGTACTCCGAGGCCGCTCAGGTCGACTTCTACCGGGTGTTCGGCTTCATTCCGCTGATCGCGACGACCGCGCTGGCCTCCGGGGCCTACGGGATCGCCGGATTCACGCTGGTGTATCCGATCGGCTATCTCATGCCGAACCCTTTCGTGGCAGCAGTGGTCGGTGCACTCGTGTTCGCCTCCGAGGTGCTGGCGCTCTCCTGGATCGGCAGGCTCCTCGGCAAGCTGCCCAGCGTCCGGGACTCCTCCGAACATCTGCGCAGCGCCATCGGGGACGCCCTCCAGCTCGCGATCCTGTTCGGTTCGCTGATGGCCGCGAACGCCATGGGGGGCGGGCTCGGCATCCTCGTCGTCGGCGGTCTCTACCTGCTCAACGAGGCGATGGGCCGGCCGGTGGTGAGGATGGCCGCCGCTCCGGCGGCCGTGATCGTCGGCGGGATTCTCCTCAACATCCTGTACTGGCTCGACCTGTTCACGCCGCTGAAGGGCTGACCACTTCACGGACAGGACCGGCCCGTACGCGAAAGAAGGCTGCACGATGAACCGCCCCGCACCCCGCACCCTGCGCACCGTCACCGGAGAGCTGTCCGCCGCTTCCGTGCGCGGTCCCGCCCTGGCCCACGAGCACCTGGCCCTCGACCTGGACCGTCAGGGCGACGGCGCGGCCGTCCTCCGTCCGGAGCGCCACGCGGGGGCCGTGACCGCTGAACTCACCGCCCTGCGGAAGGAGTGCGGGCTCTCGCTCGTCATCGAGCTGACCTGCCGGGGCATGGGCCGCGACGTCGGTGCCCTGACCAGGATCTCGCGGGACTCCCAGGTCGCCGTCGTCGCCTCGACCGGCTGGTACTACGAGCCGTTCCACACGCCGGAGATCGAGGCCAGCACCGTGGATCAGCTGACCGACGTCCTCGTCCGAGAGATCGAGGACGGCATCGACGCGACCGGTGTCCGGCCCGGTGTCCTCGGTGAGATCGGCAGCCATGGCGACGTACCGACTGCTCCCGAGGCCAAGGTGCTCCGCGCGGGCGCGCGGGCCGCGCTCGCCACGGGCCTCTCCCTCGCCACGCACGCGCAGCTCGGACGGGGCGGGCTCGCCCAGGTGGAGATCCTCACCGGTGAGGGCCTGCCCGCAGACCGGATCAGTGTCGGTCACCAGGATCTGCTCGATGATCCGGGCGTCCACCGGGAGCTCGCGGCGCGAGGGGCGTACGTCGCCTTCGACACCGTGGGCAAGTCGTCGTACCGGAGTGACCGGGACCGGCTCGCGCTGCTGCTCGGCCTGCTGGAGGCCGGGCACGCCGACCGGGTCCTGCTCAGCTGTGACATCTCCCGCCACGGCTACCTCGTGGAGGAGGGAGGCCAGGGCTACGGCCATCTCTTCTCGAGTTTTCTGCCCCGGCTCCGGGCGGCGGGTGCCGACGACGCCCTGGTCGACCTGCTGACCCGCCGCAATCCGCTGCGCTTCCTGACCGGCGCGAGCGAGGAGGACAACTGACATGAGCCCCGCACTCCCCCCTACCTTCCCACTGGCGACCGTCCCCCTGGACGACGCCGTGGCGATGCAGTTCCGGCTGCTGGAGGCCACCGCCGCCCACTTCGAGGGCGATCAGCTCTTCTCGTCGGACGCCGGAGTCGTCCCCGGACTCGGGCGTCCCCGCACCACCGCACGTGTCGAGGCGGTGCTCGCGGACTTCTTCGGGGCCGAGGACGCCGCCTTCGTGCAGGGCGCGGGTACCGGCGCGATCCGGGCCGCCCTCAATGCCGCCGTCCGGGCCGGAGACCCGCTGCTCATCCACCGGGCGCCGGTCTACCGCACCACCGAGGTCACCCTGCGGAGCATCGGGGTGCGGACGGTCGAAGTGGACTACAACGACGCGTCCGCCCTCCACGAGGCGCTCACGTCCGGACGGGTCCGGTGGGCGTACGTCCAGCACACCAGGCAACGGCTCGCCGATTCCTACGATCCCGCCGAGGTCCTCGCGGCATGCCGGGCGGCCGGGGTCCGCACGGTCGTCGACGACAACTACGCCGTCATGCGCACCCCGGCGGCCGGAGTGGAACTGGGCGCCGACGCCTCCTGCTTCTCGCTCTTCAAGCTGCACGGGCCCGAGGGTGTCGGCCTGGTCGTCGGCGCCCGGGACCTCGTCGCGCACATCCGCCGTGACAACTACTCCGGCGGCGGGCAGGTCCAGGGCCACCAGGCACTCGACGCGCTGCGTGCCCTCACCCACGTGCCCGTCATGTGGTCCGTGCAGTCGCGCGTGGGTGCCGAGGTCGCGGAACGACTGGCGGCCGGAGAGGTGGACGGTGTGGCCGAGGTCCGCATCGCCAACGCCCAGGACCGCTGCCTGCTCGTCCGACTCGACCGGCCCGTCGCCCGGCAGCTGCCCTCGGTCGCCGCCCGCTTCGGAGCCGCCCCGTATCCCGTGGGCTCCAACTCCCGGTACGAGATCGCCCCTCTCTTCTACCGCATGTCCAGCTCGTCGCTGGACGACTCCCCCGGGCTGGCCGACTGGACCGTACGCGTCAACCCGATGCGGGCGGGCGCGGACCTCGTCGTCGGCATCCTGCGGAGTTCGCTCGCCGCCCTGGACGACCCGAAGGACGACTGACCGTGTTTCTCGACACCCTGCTCACACGTAACCCCGGGCTCGTCGACGCCGCGGCCGCTCTGCACCGGGAGGGCGCGATCCCCCCGGACACGTACGTCATGGACCTGGACGCCGTCGAGGCGAACGCCGCCTTGCTGGCGGCCGAGGCCGGACGCCTCGGCGTCGGGCTCTGGTTCGTCGTCAAGCAGCTCGGCCGTAACCCCGAACTCATCCGGGCCGTCGCCCGCCACATCCCCCGCTCCGCGGCCATCGACCCGGCCGAGGCCCGTACCCTGCTGGCTGCCGGAGCACGCCCCGGAAACGTCGGGCACCTCGTCCAGATTCCCCGGCGTGCCTTGCCCGAGGTGCTGGCCCGGCGCCCCGAGACCGTCACCGTCTTCGACCTGGACAACGCCCGTGCCGTTTCCGAAGCGGCGCGCGAACTGGGCTTCGTCCAGGACGTCCTGATCCGGATCGAGGGCGCCGACGGCTTCGTCCACCCCGGCCAGGAGGGCGGCGTCCCGCTCGCCCGGCTGGATGACTTCGCGAAGGCCGCCGAGGCCCTGGACGGCATCCGGATCGGGGGCGTCACCGCCTTCCCCTGTGTCCTGTGCGATCCGTCTACGGGCCGGCCGGCCGCCACGCCCAACTTCGGCCTGGCCCTCGAGGCCCGCGAACTCCTCGCCTCACGGGGACACCACGGCCTCAGGCTCAGCGCCCCCAGCGCCACCTCGATGGCCTCGCTCCCGCTGCTCGCCGAACTGGGCGCCACCCACGGCGAACCGGGCCACGCCCTCACCGGCACCACCCCTCTGCACGCCGTCGATCCGGGGCAGCCGGAGAAGCCCGCGTACGTGTACGTCAGCGAGGTCGCCCACACGCTCGACGACGGACGCCCGGCGGTGTTCGGAGGCGGCTTCTACGCCCGCTCCCACATCCGCGGCGCTCTCCTGCCCCGTACCGGCACACGGCTGGGCGTGCAGACCGCTCCGCCCGAGAACATCGACTACTACCGGCTGCTCGACGCACCCGCCGACGGGGCCGGCGTCCGCCTCGGTGACACCGTGCTCTTCGCCTTCCGCACCCAGATCTTCGTCACCCGTTCGACCGTCGCCGTCGTCTCAGGAGTCGCGTCCGGCTCCCCTCGGCTGAACGGCCTGTACGACGCCCAGGGCCGCGCCCTGCAGTAAGGAGCAATCCATGGCCAAGACCGTCATCGTCGTCATCGACGGGTTCGGGGTCGGCGCCATGCCCGACGCGGGTGCCCTGCGCCCGGGCGATCTCGCCGCCGACACCTGCGGGCACGTCCTCGACCACGCGCGCACCGCCTTCGGCCGGCCTCTGCGTCTGCCGGTGCTCGGGGCCCTGGGGCTCGGCCTGGTCCACCCCCACGCCGACCTGGCACGCCGAACCCGTCTGCCGGTCGCCGCAGGCAGGGCGGCGCTCGGCTATCCGGGCGCGGACACCTTCGCGGGCCACCAGACCATGATGGGAGCCGACTTCAGCCGGGTGACGGTGGCACGGCTCGCCGATCATCTCGACGAGGTGACCCGCGCGCTCCGGGCCGCCGGCCACCGGGCGGAAACCGTCGAAGGGAAACCCCTGCTCCTCGTCGACGGAGTCGTTCTGGTCCATGACAACCTCGAGGCCGATCCCGGGATCAACTGGAACACGTCCGGCAGCCTCGACGACTCCTCCTTCGACGGGCCCGGCGGGATCCTCGCCATCGCCCGTACGGTGCGCTCCGTCGCTCCGGTGGCACGCGTCATCGCGGTCGGGGGGCATGCGGACGGCCCTCTCCCCTCCTTCGTCCGCCCCGGCGGCGGGGGGACGGTCGGGCTCGACACCCCGGCCACCGGCTTCTACCGCAACGGCGGCCTACAGGTGCAGCACCTGGGCGCACCGCTCGATCACACCCGCCAGCTTCCCGACCTCGCGGCCCGGTCCGGCATTCCCGTCACGCTGGTGGGGAAGGCCGCCGACATTTTGGTGTGCGAGACGGCGGGACGTCATCCGGCCGTGGCCACCGACGAGGTCCTGTCCCGCACTCTGGAAGCCGTACGCGCGGGAGGCGACGCGCTCGTGGTGGCCAATGTGCAGGAGACGGATCTGGCAGGGCATCAGCAGGACGCCGAACGGTACGGGCGTCTGCTGGAGCAGGTGGACGCCGGGCTCGCCGGTCTGGCGGCGCTGCTGGCGGAGCCCGGCGACCGGCTGATCGTGACCGGCGACCACGGCAACGACCCCACGATCGGCCACGCGCACCACACCCGGGAGTATGTGCCGGTCCTGATCCACCGGCCCGGCACGGAAGGGGTCGAACTGCTTCCGGACGCACACAGTCTGGCGGACGTCGGCGCCACCGCGGCGGCGTCGCTGGCGCTGGATCCGGAGGAACTGGCCGGCGGCACGCCTCTGCACGCCGGCCGGTGCGCGGCCTGAAGGACCCTGTCGTCACACGCGTGGGCGGGCCCGGCAGATGGTCCCTGCCGGGCCCGCCGTCGCTCGGGGCACGGACCCGCACCCCGTCTTCACGAGTCGGGGTCAGCGGATCTCTGTGACCCGCTGCTCCTTGCGTGCGGCGCAGTTGGAGTTCTCCACCGACACGTACACGTTGTCGATGTGACCGCCCCAGCTCACGCAGTAGCCCTTGCCGTACACGTAGCCCGGTCCCGCGTACGACGTGAAGTTGCCGTCGTCCCCGGCCCACTCGTCGGTGGCGGGGACGTAGATGTACGCGGACATGGCCTTGGCCGTCCCCGGGTTGGTCCGGATGGTCGCGACACAGTTCTGGCCGTTGGAGGAGTTGTACGTCAGGTAGACGGTGCCCAGCGAGCCGACGGGCGCGGAGTTCACGGTCTTGTAGGCCTTGCCGCAGACACCCTGCGGTGTGACGTTCGGTGCGGCGGACGCCGTCGTGCTCAGCGCGACCGTGCCGCCCACCGCCAGCGCGGCGACAGCTCCGACAGCCGCGACATTGCGTACGATTCTCATATTTCCCCCTTGTGTCCCTGGGAGCGCTTTACTCCCACTTGATGTGACTCCCGATCAGTACGGATGGTTGCACCGCATCCACGGAGGGGTACCGGAGGTATCCGCGTCGGTGAGCAGCCGGTGGCTCTCGCCAGGGCAGTACGCGGAACCGCGAGGCCGCGCCGATCTCATCGGAGGAGGCGAGGATGCGGGCGTCCGCAGCCCTCTCCGACAGGGCGCGCTTCATCGCCGCCCCCTCGGTGGCGGCCGCGCCCCGACCGATTCGCCATTTTGCGGAACCTTTACCCGTGACCGGCCGTTTGACCGAGTGAGCGCACGGGCTCGTGACCGACAACTCAGACGAAGACCGAGGTGACCTCGATGGCAGTGTGGGACCAACTCAAGAATCAGGCCAAGAATCTGCAGCAGTCCCAGGGAGCGCGCGGGTCGACGCCCGGACGAAGCGGCGGGCAGGGATCCGGTGGTGGTTCGCGCGCCCAGTTGGTCAGCACGCTGAAGTCGCAGCTGGCTTCCCTCAAGACGGAGCTCAAGAGCGGTGGCTACCGGGACGCGAGCATGGCGATGTGCGCACTCGTCGCGGCCGCCGACGGGCATGTCGATCCTGCGGAGCGTCAGCACGTGGAGTCGATGATCCTGGGGAACGATGTCCTGCAGAACTTCCCGCCGGAGCAGTTGCGCCAGCGCTTCAACAAGCATGTGGACCAGCTCACGCTCAACTTCCAGCAGGGCAAGGCCGATGCCATGCAGGAGATCGTGAAGACCGCCAAGAAGCCGACCGAGGCGAGGGCCGTGCTCCAGACGGGCATCGTCATCGCCGGCTCCGACGGCAACTTCTCGCAGGCCGAGCACATGATTCTCCGAGAGGCATGCACGGCGTTGGGACTGTCCCCGGCAGAATTCCAGCTCTGAACCGGCCGGGCGGCGGGCCTGCCCGAACGGAGAGCGCCACGCCCTGATCCGTCCGGCAGCAGGCAACCGCCGCCGGACGGACAGGCCGGACGTCGCACGGGCGCGTCGGCGGATCTCTCTTCGCGGGCGCGGAACGGGCGTCGACGCGCCCTCGGGACAGCTCCGGCAGGACTTGCCGGGCGCTCAGCGCACGGAGTCCGAGGGTCAGCGCACGGAGTCCGAAGCGGGTGTCCCGTTGCGCGGCCGACGGTCTGCGGGAAGGGCGCAGGCAGGCGTCCCGCCCGGCATCCGCTCGCGGTTGTTCGCGACGAGCCGGTAGACACCGTGCGCGATCCAGCGGAGGGGAGGCAGGGTAAGCAGCGCCCCCATCACAGCCCAGCCGCTCCCCGCGTTCAGCAGCATCTTGGCGACTGCCTGCGCGCCACCGTGGATCACTCCGGGGGGCGTGATCCACAACAGTTCGTACTCTGCCCGCTCCCGGGTCGAGCCGAGGGATTCGAGATCCGCGAACTGCCAGGGAGTGATCTCACAACTGGGCCGGATATGCCGTTCGGCGAACATCACGGAGGAGGTACAGAAAGCGCAGTCTCCGTCGTAGATGAGCACAGGTCGCGTTCGCATGGCCTCATCATGCCCCACATGATCCTCGGCGGAGTACCCGCCCGGTCGCGCTGCCGGCCCGCGAGAGCGCGGAGACAGCGGCCACCGAGGGGCTACGCCTCCTGGCGCCGGCGTGCGAGGTGAACGGTGATGTCGGCGGCGACCTCGACCGTCTCCGGCAGGACGCGCATGATCCTGCTGAACACCTGCTGCTGCTCCGCGGCCGGCAGGACGAGATAGGCCGAGATGGTCGAGAGCTGGCCTACGTAGTCGGAAGCGCTCATGGTCAAGCGTCGTTCGATCACGGACTGCTGTACGTCGGTGAACCACGGGGCCCGTTGAAGCTCGGTGCCTGGCCACTGCATGGCATGACCTGCCGGGGTGCCGTCCGGTGACGGGACCGCGTCACTCTCCAGGAACGGCGCCCGTGCCGCTCGCACGGCTTCCTCCACAGCCGGATCGGCCGGCTGGATCGGCCCGCCGAACGAGGCGAACACCGCACCCGGCTCCAGCAGCGCCGCCACACGCGGCCACCGGCCCTCCGGATTCGTCCAGTGCAACGCGGCTGCCGCATAGACAAGCTCGTACGTCCTGTCGGGTCGAAGCTCCTCGAACGCGGAGCGAACCGTCCTGACGCTCGCCGGCACATGCTTGCGCAACTCGGCGAGCATGGCCGCGTCCGGCTCGGTCGCGGTGACCTCGACCCCGTGTCGAGCGAACAGGCGCGTCGCTTTTCCCGTCCCGGCACCGATTTCGAGGGCGGTCCGCAGCGGCTGCCCCGCATAGGCCGCCACTCTCTCGAACAGATCTGGTGAGTATCCCGGCCTGAACCGTTCGTACGCTTGTGCCGTTGCTCCGAAGCTCAGTGCGCGACCAGACATGCGCGCATCCTGGCACAGTTGCTGTTCGCGTAGAACGTCCGCCATGACACGGCTGCGCCTGCTGATCAGGCCGCAGCGGAACACGACACGGACGGCATACCGGTGGCGAACGGAAGCGCCCGCCCTACTCTGGAGCGCCAGAACGCTGTCGGCTGCGACCTTGCGCCCCGGACGCCCGCGTCATCCGGGGCGGCCCGCGGACGGTTGCCCGCCAGCCCCCTCGGAGTCAGGAAGTCGCCGCCCTCGTGCCCACCCCACTCCCCCGCCGTGCCGCGCTCTCCGCACTGACCGGCCTCGCAGCCCTTCCCCTCTGCGGGTGCGGCACATCACCGCCGGCTGCCGCTCCACCGGCGCCCTCCGCGACAGCGCCCTCGCGATCCGACGGGGCAGCACACAGGACGGAGCCCGCGTTCCAGGAACTGGAACGGAAGTTCGGCGCCCGGGTGGGCGTGTACGCGATCGACACCGGTAGCGGTCTGTCCGTCACACACCGGCCGGACGAGCGTTTCGCCTACGCCTCGACCTGCAAGGCGCTGCTCGCGGGGGCATTGCTGGACAGGTACACACTCAAGCGGCTCGAACGGCGCGTGCGGTACGGCCCCGGCGATCTCGTCGCCAACTCCCCGGTCACCGAGCGGCACGTGGACACGGGGCTGACCCTGCGCGAACTGTGCGACGCAGCCGTCCGCTACAGCGACAACGCCGCGGCCAATCTCCTCTTCCACGAGCTCGGTGGCCCCCGTGGGCTGCGGGACGCCCTCCTCGCTCTCGGCGACCGCACCACCCGGTGCGACCGCTACGAACCCGATCTCAGCGAGGCCGCGCCCGGCGATCCCCGTGACACCAGCACTCCTCGTGCCCTTGCCGCCGATCTGCGGGCCTACGTGCTGGGGGGTGCTCTGGGCACGGAGAGGCGGGCCGTACTGACCGACTGGCTCAAGCGGAACACCACCGGCGACGCACTCATCCGCGCCGGCGCTCCGGACGGCTGGGTGGTGGCCGACAAGACCGGCACGGGCGGCTACGGCACCCGTAACGACATCGCCGTCCTCTGGCCGCCGGAGTCCACTCCCGTCGTCCTCGCCGTGCTGACCCGTGGCGACGCCCGCGACGCCGAACCGCAGGACGCGCTCGTCGCGCAGGCGGCCCGTGTCGCCCTCACCGCCTTCGCCTGAGGACAGCCGCGTCAGGGACAGCCGCCCTCACGGCGGTCAGGGGCGGTAGCGGAGGGGGTGGTCGGCGGGTACCTCGGTCAGCACGATGCGGTGGCCGTCCGGGTCGGCGATCCACATCTCGATCAGCCCCCAGGGCTCCTGGAGAGGCGGGCGCAGGACGACCGCCCCGCGGGCCGCCACCTCCTCGTGTGCCGCCGCGCAGTCAGCGACCTGCATCCAGAGCCGCAGCGACTCGGTCGGAGGTGTCTCGGAACGGCCCGACACCTCGAGGAAGCCCCCGCCGAGGAAATACACCGTTCCGCGGTCCGGTCCGGTGCCGAACTCTCTGTAGACGGGGAGCCCGAGGGTCCGCCCGTAGAAGTCGCGGGAGGCCTCCGGGTCGCCGGGCCTCAGCAATACCCTGCTGCTCAGTACGTACACCATGGTCACGACCCTACGCGGACGGTGCGAGGGGATCGGTTCTCTCGCCCCACCGCCGGGCCGTGCCCGGGACACGCGGGTTCAGTGGGCGATGGTGTCGATCAGCTCGCGTGCGCCTTGGCGCAGCAGGGAGACTGCCACGGAGGTGCCGAGGGTGGCGGGGTCGAGAGGTCCTGCCCACTCGTGTGCGTTGAGGACGGTCTTGCCGTCGGGAGTGAACACGCAGGCGCGCAGTGAGAGATCTCCGTTGCGGTGAGCCGTGGCGTACCCCGCGATCGGGGAGTTGCAATGCCCCTGCAGGACATGGAGGAACATGCGCTCGGCCGTGATCTCCCGGTAGGTCCCCGGGTGGTTGAGCGCGCTGACGGCATCGATCGCCGCGGTGTCGTCCTCGCGGCACTGCAGGGCCAGGACGCCCGCGCCGATGGGCGGGCACATCGTCTCCGGTGCGAGGATGTCGCTGATCACGTCGGGGCGGCCGATGCGGCGGAGGCCCGCGACGGCCAGGAGCAGGGCGTCGGCCTCTCCGGCGGCGAGTTTCGCGAGCCGCCGGTTGGCGTTGCCGCGGAACGGAACGCAATCCAAGTGGGGGTGGGACGCCGCAAGTTGCGCGGTCCGGCGGACGGACGAGGTGCCGACACGCGTGCCGTCCGGGAGTTGGTCGAGCGTGAGCCCGTCCGGGTGTACGAGGGCGTCGCGGATGTCGTCGCGCTCGAGGAACGCGGCGAACGTCGTGCCGGCGGGCAGGGGGCGGTCGGCCGGGATGTCCTTGACGCAGTGGACGGCCAGGTCTGCCTCCCCGGCGAGCAGGGCGGCGTCGACCTCTTTGGTGAAGGCTCCCTTCCCCTCGACCATCGAGAGATCGCCCATCCATTTGTCACCCGTCGTCCTGACGGGGACGACCTCGGTGACCATGCAGGGATTACGGGCCGCGAGTTCGGCCCGGACACGCTCGACCTGGGCCAGGGCCATGGGGGAGTCGCGCGAGACGATGCGGATCAGCTCAGGGGCGGACATGGCTCTCACGATAGACCGCCGGGCGCGGGCGGCGCCCCTTCGACGCGGTCCCGGGCACCTGTTCCGGACGGCCCCGGAGGAGACCGGCGGACCGGGTCGGCGTCGATTTCCGGCCGCATTGGAACGGCCCTCCGTGTGACTCACGCACGGGTTCCGCCCATCGACAGAATGCGACAATAGACCGTCGAGCAGCAAGACTTGACGTACCGCCGCGCCCAAGTGGCTGTACCCGCGGGTCCGGCTCCTGGGATGTGCCCCTCTCCCCCGGACCTCATATGGCTGATTCGAAACCCTGCGGCCTTGCCTCACTCCCCCGAGGGCTGTCAGCCATCCGGCGAGATCCTTAGCATGACCCCTCACGGACATCGAATTCTCTCTCCGAGAACCGCGAGGGCTGGATGAACAACGGGGACACCTCCATTCCGAAGAACATCGACGTGAACGTGCCGAGCGTCGCACGGATGTACGACTACTACCTGGGTGGCAAGGACAACTACCCTGCGGACCGGGTGGCATCCGAACAACTGCTGGTGCACGTTCCGAGCACCAAGGTCTTGGCGGTGAACAACCGGAGGTTCCTGAGGCGTGTCGTGCACCACCTGGCATCCGAGTACGGAATTCGCCAGTTCATCGACCACGGATCCGGCCTGCCGACCCAGGACAACGTCCATCAGGTCGCCCAGCTCGTGGACCCCGAGGCCAGGATCGTCTACATCGACAACGACCCCATCGTCCTCGCGCACGGCAAGGCGATACTCGAGGAGAACGACAGGACCGCGGTCATCCAGGCGGACATGCGGGACACCGAGGGGATCTTCGGCCACCCGGAGGTGAACCGGCTCATCGACCTCGACGAGCCGGTGGCCGCGCTGTTCGTGTCGGTGATGCACTGCATTCCCGACCAGGACGATCCCGCGGGCCTGGTACGCCGGGTGGCGGACCGTCTCGCTCCGGGAAGTTTCCTGGTGGTGTGTCAGCTCGTGAGTGAGGACAAGGCCATCCGTGACTTCGTCACGGACTTCATGGCGGAGAGCACGGGCAACCAGTGGGGGCGGGTGCGCCGCGAGGCCGATGTGCACGGGTTCCTGGAGGGCCTGGAGGTGCTGGACCCCGGGCTGGTGGAGGTGTCGACGTGGCGTCCCGATTCGGATCTGGCGCCGAAGCAGGAGACGCAGGAGTGGATCGAGTTCGGCGGCGTCGGCCGCAAGTGGTGAGGGATCGGTGCTGACGAGGCCGGCGCTCGGCGTCTCCCCGCTGCGGTGGGACCGGCCTCGGGACCACCACCGGTCCGTGCCGCGCCGTCACGCCCGCCTGCCTGGCCGCACGGCCCGGGCCGGCCGCAGAAGCCGGCCGCAGTGACCGGGCACACCTCGGGCATCCACCGCCGATCGACGCCGCGCTCGCCAGGCGACTGGTCGACACGCAGTTCCCGCAGGGGACGCGTCTGCCTCTCGAGGTGCTCGACCCGGCCGGGTCGGACCACGTGATCTACCGCTGCCTTCCGGACGGCGCTCGGCGTGGACGACGCCACCTGGGCACGGGGACGCGGATGGGCCCTGACCACCGCCCTGAACGCCTACACCTCGTACGCCGCGTCCGATCCACGGGTTGCCGCGCAGACGACCCGGCAGATCACCGAGGCCCTGACCGGCTGAGCCCCCGTGGGAGGGGGGTCACCCAGCCGGACCGCTGCCGGTTAGCCGGCCGCCGGAGGTGTAGCGCTCGAGGGCCAGCCTCAGGAGGTCCTTGCTCTCGGCCGGGCTCGGCGACTGGGCGCTGAGCGAGTCCAGGATCCAGCGGTACTCGTCCGTGCTCTCCGGCTTGTTCACGGACGTGGCGTTGGTCAGGTGTTCGATGTACGCGACGTCGGGGAGCCCGTCCACCGCGAACCGCAGATAGGTGATGCCGTTGCCCGGAGACGTATGGGCGGTCACGTCGAAAGGGGCGACCTGCACGATGACGTGAGGAAGCTCCGTCATCTCCAGCAGATGCGCGAGCTGTTCGCGCATCACCCGGGTGCCGCCCGTCGGACGCATCAGCACGGCCTCGTCCAGCAGCACCCAGAGCTTCGGCGCATCCCGCCGCTGCAGCAACTGCTGCCGCCTGAGCCTCAGCTCGACCCGGCGGCGGGTGATCTCCTCCGATTCGAGAGCGTGACCGGAACGCACCACGGCATAGGCGTAGTCGGCGGTCTGCAGCAGCCCCGGAATGTAATGCCCCTCGTACGTACGGATCGACGCGGCGGCCTCCTCCAGACCGACCAGGGGCTCGAACCAGTCCGGCAGCACGTCGGCGTAGTTGCGCCACCATCCGCGCTGTCCGGCCCTGCGAACCAGGTCGATGAACTCGGCCGTCATGGCTGGGTCGGTCACACCGTAGAGCGTGAGGAGGTCGGCGGCGTCGCGCTCCTTGCAAGGGGAGTGCCCGGTCTCCATCCGGCTGATCTTCGCCGTCGAGCACCGGATCCGTTCCGCGGCGACCTCAGGGGTGATGCCGGCCTCGCCGCGCATCCGCCGCAACTGCGCGCCCAGCACCAGGCGCAGAGCCGTGGGACTCGCCCCCGTCGCCGGGGTGAGCGTCGGCCTCCGTGACGGCTGAAGCTGTTCGTTGCCGGGCATGCGGACTCCTGAGGACGGGCGTCGTGATGCCAGTCTGCCATCAGGAGCCCCGCCATGGCCCGGCCGATTGCGAGAGTGCCGTAATATTTCAGCCCGCGCTGACGCGGACTCAGCCCGTCATGGTGTCGAAGTCGCCGTCCCTGACGCCCGCGAGGAACGCTCGTACCTCGTCTCCCGTGTACACGAGGGCGGGCCCTTCGGGGTGCCGGGAGTTGCGTACGGCCACCGCTCCACCGGGCAGCAGCGCCATCTCGACACAGTTCCCGCTGGGATTGCTGTGATGGCTCTTCTTCCACTCCACGCCGGTCAGGGAGTTGGCGGGAACGCCGTTGTCGATGTGCTGCATGCGGTCCGTCCTTTTCGTTGCGCTGACACGTCCTGGTGTGTCACCAGGGTCCGCGCCGGGTGAACAGGTGTCCCTGGCTCACACCCCCGAGTGCAATTCCGGATGCAATTGCACAGCGGGTGCGGACGGCGAGGATACTAGTGGTCATCCGGCCCCGACGGCACCATTGCGCCGGGCTTCGACGGAGGGTTGTCAGCGCTCATGCACGCGGAGAACACACGGCGTCACGGAGCGGCAGCGCCCGTGCCCGGTTTTGCGGCGAGCGGCGCGGACCCGCACGAGGAGCTGGCGCGGGACCTCGGTATCGGGGCCCCGGGGTTCGCCACGCGTGGCCTGGGGGCGGACGCGGAGAGCCTGCGGCTGGCGCGTGCGTTCGTCCGCGAAGCTCTCCACCAATGGGGCCTGGGCTCCTGCGCCGATGAGGTCACCCTCGTCGCGGGCGAGTTGGCGAGCAACGCCGTCTGCCACGGACTGCTGCCCGACGAGCGGTCGACGGCCCGGCTCGGCCTCGCGTGCCAGGACGGGACGCTGGTCTGCGCGGTCAACGATTCCAGCCCCGAAGTGCCCGTACTGCGCCCGGAGGCCGAGTCCTTCGAGCGCGGCCGGGGTCTGCGCATCGTCGACGCGCTGAGCACTTGCTGGGGCTGGTCGCGGTCCCCCGGGGCGGGCAAGACCGTCTGGGCCAGGGTTCCGGTCCTCCGGCCCCCGGCGGGCTACAGCCCTGCCAGTGCCGTCCAGGCCGCCGCCAGGACCGAATGCCCGAGCGGGGTCGGGTGGACCCCGTCACCCGCGATGCACTCGGCGCCGCCGGCGGCGCGCGCCGCCTGGTTGAGCAGGCCGTCCGCCGCCAGCAGCGTGGCGTCGAACTCCTCGGACAGCCTGCGGACCGCCTGAATCCTCGGGTCGAGGTCGTCTCGCCAGGCCCACTGCTCCTCCTGTACCGGCACGAGGAAGGGCTCGATGAGGATCAGCTGGGCGTCCGACTCCTCCCGGACCTGGGTGAGGATGGCGCGGTAGTCGTGCTCGAACACGCTCACCGGGGTGACCGTGCCGTAGAAGTAGCGGCGGTAGGTCTCGTTCACGCCGATCAGGACCGACACCACGTTCGGCTCGAGGTCCAGGGCGTCCTCACGCCAGCGGGCGCGCAGATCCGAGACGCAGTCGCCTGCGACGCCCCGGTTGACGAACGTGATGTCGCTGCCCGGAAGCGCGGACCGCACATGTTCGGCGGCCGTCCGGGCGTAGCCGTTGCCCAGGGGGCAGTCCCGTTCCACCAGCCGTCCCGCGTCGGTGATGCTGTCGCCCTGGAACAGGACGGTTGCCGAGCGGTGCAGGCTGATGGTCACGCGGGCTCCGGGGGGTGAGGATCCAGGGGTCGACGGAGATGATCCTGCCCACGGAGATCCCGCTTGATCCGGACCGGGTCCGCCGTGGCCCGGCGTGGTCCGGGCCGGACTCAGCGGGCGGCGGCCGGAGCACGCACCGCGCTGAAGTCGAGCGCGCTCTCGACCTCGAGCAGCGTCTCCTCGGCCACCCGCCGCACCTCGGCCGGAACGTCGCCCTGCTCCTCCACCAGACCGGCGTAGATCGGTGCGTCGGATGCCTCTGCGAAACTCACGTGAACTGCCTATCGATCGGTTATGCCCGCCAATCAGCGGAAACGGGAGCCGAGTGTACGCGTTCGCCTCCGGGCGTCGGGGGGCGGACCCCGGGAACGGCCCCCGGCCACCGTAAAACCGGTTGTCCGCTGCGGGGAGCGGCTGCGACGCTGATCACTCCGAAGGGGTGTAGCTCAGAGGCCAGAGCGCCGGTCTCCAAAACCGGATGCCGCAGGTTCGACTCCTGCCGCCCCTGCTCGACAGGTCTCCCCGCCCGATGACGGGCGGAGAGACCTGTTCCACTATTCGATGACGAGTTCGACGTCGATGTTGCCGCGTGTGGCCTTGGAGTAGGGGCAGTACGCGTGCGTCGCCTCGACCAGGCGCCGGCCGGTCTCCCCCTCGAGCGCCTCAGGCAGCTCGACGCGCATGACGACCGCGAGCCCGAAGCCCGAATCGTCCTTGCCGATCGAGACCTCGGCCGTCACGGAGACGTCCTGGGTGTCGACCTTCATCTCACGGGCGACCGAGCTCATCGCGCTGGCGAAGCACGCGGCATATCCGGCGGCGAAGAGCTGCTCGGGGTTGGTGCCCGCGCCGTTGCCCCCGAGGGCCGGCGGCAGGGCGAGCGCGAGGTCGATCTGTCCGTCGGAGCTCACCGCCCGGCCTTCACGGCCGTTGGCGGTGGCGGCAGCGGTGTACAGCGCGTCCATGGGGTGACCTTCTCTCGTACGACGGTGGCCGAGGTCCGGCCACCCCGTAAGAATTACACGCAATTCAATTGCGCACAACTTAATGGCGAACGGCAAGCTACCCTTGACTCATGACGCCATCACCGACCCCCGCACCCGGACTGGCCGATCTGCCGGACACGGAACTCCTCAAGCTGGACCACCAGGTCTGCTTCTCGCTGCAGGCGGCCTCCCGCGCCTTCGGTGGCGTCTACCGGGAAGCGCTCAAGGACCTCGGCCTCACCTACCCGCAGTACCTGGCCCTGATGGTTCTCTGGGAACACGGCCCGCTGCCGGTCAAAACCATCGGTGAGCGGCTGCACCTGGACTCCGGCACGCTGTCGCCCCTGCTGAAGAGGCTGGAATCAGCCGGTCTCGTCAGGCGGGAGCGCAGCCCGCAGGACGAGCGGTCGGTCACGGTCCACCTCACCGGCGCCGGGACGGACCTGCGCGAGCGCGCGCTGCCCGTCCCCCGTTCGATCCTCAAGGCCACCGGCATGTCGGTCCAGGAGGTGCTGGCCCTGCAGGCGACCCTGGGGCGGCTCACCGCCTCCCTCGGCCGGGCCGGCTGACCGGGTCCGGGGCGTCCGGGGCGGGGCCGCACCAGCGCTCGCAGGAGTTCCGACGCCGAAATAGGATGCAGGAACTATCGCAACGCGGAGCGGCCCATGAACCGGCGTCGAACTCCCCGGTCGGCGAGCGCCGAGGACCTGCTCAGCACATTGCAGCACCTCACCGCCCGTGCGCGGGAAGAGGTGGAGCTGCATCAGGCCCGCGTCGAGCTGGCCCAGGCCCTGCAGCGCAAGATGCTGCCCGCGACGCTGCCTGTCTTCCCGGGACTGCAGACGGCGGCTCGGTATGCCCCCGCTCGGGACGGGCTGGACATCGGCGGCGACTGGTACGACGGCTTCCTCCTGCCGGACGGGTCGCTCGGCCTCGCCATCGGCGATGTCCAGGGGCACGACGTGGAAGCCGCGGCCTTCATGGGGCAGATCCGCATAGCCATGCGCGCCATCGCCAGTTCGGCAGCCGATCCCGGTGAGGTGATGGGCCGCACCAACGATCTGATCCTTTCGATGGATTCGGCGCTCTTCGCCACCTGCTCGTTCCTCCGGCTGGACCCGGAGACGCGGGAGCTCCGCAGTGCCCGCGCGGGCCATGTCGCATCCGTGTGGGCGACATCCGACGGACGCTCGGGCATCACAGCCGACGCCGGCGGCCTCCCGCTCGGCATCGCGCTGCGCCAGCACTACCCTGTCACCCGACGCGACCTGGACGTCGACGGGGTTTTCGTCCTGCTCACCGACGGAGTCGTCGAAGGGCCCTCGCTGTCGATCGACGACGGCCTGGACGGGATCAGGCGCCTGGTGAGCGCCCACGTCGGCGCCGACGCCGAGGAACTGGCGGACCGGGTACTCCAGGCCGCGGTGTTCACGGGCCATGAGGACGACGCGGCCGTGCTCGTGCTGCGCCACGACCGCCCCTCCCCGGGCCCCGGGTGAGCGGGTCCCACGCCCGTGCGTGTCACAACGGCCCGCCGTCAGGGGCGGTGTCTTATGAGATGCGTGATCCCCAGCGAGAAGACCCGACGCCGAGCCGTGATCGTTCTGCAGATGCTGGGCATCGCGACCGCTTACTACGCGTCCGCACGGCTCGGCCTCCTCAGAGAGATCGAGGTGGAAGGGTCGGTCGTCACCCCCCTGTGGCCGCCCTCCGGAATCGCCCTCGCCGCACTGCTGTACCTGGGACCACGGATCTGGCCCGGGATCGCCCTCGGGGCTCTCCTCACCGTCATCTCCATGAGCGACGGGTTCACCTTCTGGGGCCTCGCCGTCACCGCGGGCAGCGCTCTGGCCCCGCTGGGCTCCTTCCTGGCCCTGCGCGCGGTGGGGTTCCGGACGGAACTGGACCGCCTGCGCGACGGTCTCGCCCTCGTCTTTCTGGGAGCCCTGGGCGGCATGCTCATCAGCGCCACCACGGGCAGCGGGGTCCAGCTGCTGAGCGGAGGGCTGTCCGCCTCTCAGTTCTGGCCGGTCTGGTCCGCCTGGTGGGCGGGTGACGCGATGGGCGTACTCATGGTCACGCCTCTGCTGCTCGTCCTGCGCAAGGCACGCCTGCCCAGGACGGACGACCGGTGGGCGGAGACCGTTGCGCTCGCCGTGGTCACCGCGGTGGCTTCGACCGTAGCGACCAGAAGCTCGCTGTCCATGATCTACCTCCTCTTCCCGGTGCTCGTCTGGGCGGCGCTCCGCTTCCAGCTGGCCGGCAGTGCCCCCTGTGCTCTGCTCATGTCCGTCATGACGATCATCGCCGGAACCGAGGGGATCGGACCGTTCGCCGGTCACTCGGTGCTCGAGGTCATGCTGAACCTCTGCGTCCTCAACGGCTGTGTGGCGCTCACGGCATTGCTGCTCGCGGCGATCGTGACCGAGCACAACAACATCCGCCACGAGACGGAGCTCGCCTGCGAGGAGCTGGCCGCACTCGTGGAGGAGCTCGCACCGGGTCCGTCGACCGGGCGCCGGCCCGGCGGACCGCCGTCCGACCTGAGGTAGGACCCCGCACCCGGATCAGGACCGCTGGACGGGCCTGACCCGGACGCGCGAGGCGCGGCCCTCAGGTGGTACGGGGGAAGTGGTCCGCCAGGAAGTCGTTGCGGAACGTACCGGAGGGGTCGAGCCGCTCGGTCAGCCGCTCGAAGTCGGCGTAGTGACCGTACAGCTCGCGGAGCGCCGCCGGCGGGGTGGTGAAGACCTTGCCCCAGTGCGGCCTGGCCCCGAAGGGGGCGAGGGCCTCCTCGATGGCTCCGAGGACGGGCGTGACAGCGGCGGTGTCGGGCACCCAGGTGAAGTGGAACGCCACGGAGTCCCTCCCCTGTGCCGGGCTCAGCCACAGGTCGTCGGCCGCCACCGTGCGGATCTCACCGATCTGGAGGAGCGGCGCGAACTGCTGCCGGATCCGGTCGAGAGCCTCGTAGGCCGCCACCGCGTCATGCCGGGCGACGAAGTACTCCGACTGGAGTTCCTCCCCGTTGCTCGGCGTGAATTCCAGCCGGAAGTGAGGGAGCCTGGCGTGCCAGGGGCCCGGGACGCCCTGCTGCTCGGTGCAGTGTTCCGCCGCCACACCGGGGACCGGGTGCCTCGCCCCCTGCGCGAGCGTCGCGCCGAGCCACCGGGACGGTGCGGTGCGGGGGCCGTCGTCGCCGACACGCCGCTTGAGCCACACCTGATCGATCGGGCCGCCGTGCCAGCCGGTGAAGAGGCTCACGCTGTACGCCTCGGACATCACCTCGTCGAACCGGCCGAGCAGCTGCTCCTGCGGAAGTCCCTCGTACACCCACTGCTGGATGTCGAACGCGGGCACGAGGTCCAGGGTCAGCCGGGTCACCACTCCGAGTGCGCCCAGGGAGACCACCGCGCCGTCGAAGTCCGCGTCACCCCGCTCCAGCGACAGGATGCCGCCGTCGGCGGTGACGAGCTCGAGCGCCCTGACGGCGCCCGGCAGGGAACGGTTCCCCACGCCCGAACCATGGGTCCCCGTGGCGCATGCTCCCGCCACGGAGATATGGGGCAGCGAGCCGAGGTTGTGCAGGGCGAAGCCGTTGCGGTGCAGGGTCCCGGTCAGCTCCCCGAACCGCAGGCCGGCGCTCACCGTCGCGGTACGGGCCTCCCGGTCGATCTCGATGGAGCGGGGCAGGCCCGCGACGGATATCAGGGCGCCGTCGGTGTCGGCGACAGTGTTGAAGGAGTGCCCGGTGCCCAGCGCGCGGACGGCCGTCCCCGCGGACACGAGATCCTGGAGTCCGGCCACGGAGGTGGGTGTGTGCAGCCGCTCCGCACCGAAGGTGATGTTGCCCGCCCAGTTCGTCCGGCGGGCGGACGGGGCGTACGCCGAATGGTCGATCATGTCTCCGGAGCTTACGCTCCGCCCGCCCCGGGCTCAGGGCTTGCGTCCCACACCGCTCACTGCGGGGCTCGGGGGTGCGACCGGCCCGTCCGGACCGGGGTCGGGACGCCAGTGCGCCGTCCTGACGACGCCCGGTTCGACCAGCTCCAGCCCGTCGAGGAACGCGGCGATCCTGTCCGGGCCGCGGAGGTGGTAGGGGTTCGGCGCATGCGCGTTGTACGCCTCGACCGCGCGGTTCATCGTCCCGCTGGTGTCTGTGCCGTCCGCGAGGGCCACGTAGCTTCCGGGAGCGAGCTCCTCGGCCAGACGGCGGACCAGCGCCCACGGGTCCTCCTCGTCGGGCAGCTGCCCCATGATGCCCAGCAGGGTCAGCCCGACGGGGCGGCTGAGATCGAGGGTGCGGGCGGACTCCTCGATGATCCGGCCGGTGTCGCGCACATCCGCGTCGACATACGCACACGCTCCCTCCGGGGTGCTGGTCAGGAGCGCGCGGGCGTGCGTCAGCACGAGCGGGTCGTTGTCGACGTACACGATCCGGGACTCGGGCGCTGTCCGCTGCGCCACCTCGTGGGTGTTGTCGGCCGTGGGCAGACCCGTCCCGATGTCGAGGAACTGCCGGATCCCTGCCTCCCCGGCGAGGAATCGGACGGCGCGGGCGAGGAAGGCCCGCTGGTCACGCGCGATGCCCGCGATGTCCGGGTAGGCCGCGAGGATCGTCTCCCCCGCCTCGGCGTCCGCGGGGTAGTTGTCCTTGCCTCCGAGCAGGTAGTTCCAGACGCGGGCCGAGTGCGGCACATCGGTCCTGAGCCGGTCGGCCGGTGGCTGTCGGTGCACGCTCATGTCCAAGCCTCACACACCGCGATGGCGACGGGTGCCCGTCCGGGCACGGCTCCGGGGTCAGTACGGCAGGGGCCGTCCGGACGGTGTTCGCAGATCGAGCGGGGGCGGCCCCGTGGGGGGCTGCGGACGGCGGACGATCTGGATGCGGCCCACGGCCCACCACCTCCTCCTGGTAACCCGGTATCTGCCCGCCCAGCCGCCCTTCACACGTCGGACGGCCCTCAGGCCCGTCCGGCGGCATTCGCGGATGCGGGCCCGGCGATGTGCGGTGACGCTTGACGAGTGGGGGAAGCCGACACGAGGAGGATCCGCCATGTCCGCGCTGGACAAGATCAAGAAGATGCTGAAGGGCCACGAGGACCAGGCCGGAAAGGGCGTCGACAAGGCCGGAGACATGATCGACGACCGGACGCAGGGCAAGTACGGCAAGCATGTCGACACCGGCCAGGACAAGCTGAAGCAGCAGTTCGGCGCCGACCGCGACCAGGACAACCCGCCCCGCTCCTGACGGCAGCGTGCCGGGCTCGCCGTCCGGCCCGCATCCCGGTGCCCGGCCCGGGGACGGTTCGCTCCGTCACCGGGCCGGGCACGCGGTGTGTACGGATCCCGGAGCGGATATCGAGCACCTGACCGGATTCCTGTTATCGTCCCCGCCGCACGGCGTCTCCCGAGTGTGGGAAGTGACGGAACAGGATCCCGGAAGAGTGAGCACAGCATGGGCGAGGCAGGCGAGACGGCGCTGATCAAGGCCGCGCAGAAGGGCGACCCCGAGGCGCAGGACCGGCTCGTCGCCTCCTACCTGCCGTTGGTCTACAACATCGTCGGCCGGGCGCTGAACGGGCACGCGGACGTCGACGACGTGGTCCAGGACAGCGTGCTGCGCATGCTGCGCGGCCTGCCCTCACTGCGTACCCCGAAGAGCTTCCGGTCCTGGTTCGTGGCCATCACCATGAACGAGATACGCGGGCACTGGCGTGCGCGCGGGACCGGGGAGATATCCGCGGACCGGATGGACGACGCGTACGACGTCGTCGACCCCGCCGCCGACTTCGTCGAGCTGACGATCGTCCGGCTCGGTCTCACGGGCCAGCGCCGGGAGGCCGCCGAGGCCACGAGGTGGCTCGACGACGACGACCGCGAGCTGGTGTCGCTCTGGTGGCTGGAGACGGCCGGGGAGCTGTCCAGGGCGGAGGTCGCGAGCGCCCTCGACCTGTCCCCCCAGCACACAGCAGTGCGTGTCCAGCGGATGAAGGAGCGGCTGGAGGCCTCCCGCGTGGTGGTACGCGCTCTGGCGGCGGATCCGCGCTGTGTCCTCCTCGAAGACCTGACGGCCCACTGGGACGGGGTGCCGTCCGCGCTGTGGCGCAAGCGCCTGGCACGCCACGCGCGGGAGTGCACGGTGTGCGCCGGGCACAGGTCGGGGCTGGTCCCGGCGGAGGGTCTGCTGGTGGGCCTGGCCCTGGTCCCCGTGGCGGCGTCCGCGGGCGGCCGGGCGGCGGAGTTCGCGCCGACGGCGTTCCTGCCCGCGGCAGCCGTCGCGTCGGGGCCGGGGCGTGCCGAGCGCCGGCGGGACGGCGTGAGACGGCGCCGGCGCACCACGGTCCTCGCCGGTCTGGCCGCGGTCGCGGTACTGGGAGGCGGAGGCGCCGTCGTCCATCTCCATGCGGACGACGAGGGTGAGGGCCCGGCGACCGCCGTAACTCCGCTCACCGGTCCCTCGGCATCCGTGACGACGCCGTCGTCGTCGCCCTCCTCCCCCGCCCCCTCGTCCTCATCGGCGTCGCCGTCGCCTTCGGCGACCACGTCCCCGTCCGCGTCCAGGAGCCGGAGCGCCACCCCCACTCCCGAGAAGACGCAGAGGCCGCGCACTCCCTCCTCCGAGCCGGCTCCGGCCCCCGCGCCGAAGGCCTCGTCGGCCCCGTCGGTGGCCGATGAGGTCATCGCCCTGGTCAACAGCGAGCGAGCGAAGGAAGGGTGTGCGCCGGTGAGCGGCAACAGCCTGCTGGCGAAGGCCGCTTCACGTCATTCGGCGGACATGGTGGCACGGGACTACTTCTCCCACA
Source organism: Streptomyces sp. NPDC079167 (assembly GCF_040686735.1). Classification (NCBI taxonomy): domain Bacteria; kingdom Bacillati; phylum Actinomycetota; class Actinomycetes; order Kitasatosporales; family Streptomycetaceae; genus Streptomyces; species Streptomyces sp. NPDC079167. The sequence goes on from NZ_JBFBLO010000011.1 coordinate 89,908, forward strand.
CCTCTCCGGACGGCACGGACCCCGGGGCGCGCATCACCGCCGCCGGGTACCGGTGGAGCACGTACGGCGAGAACATCGCGAAGGGCCAGCCGACCGCCGCGGCGGTGATGGACTCCTGGATGAACAGCTCCGGCCACCGGGCGAACATCCTCAACTGCGCCTTCAAGGAGATCGGGATCGGCAGGGAGGAATCGTCCGGCGGCCCCGTGTGGACCCAGAACTTCGGTGCCGCCCTCTGACACTCCTGGTCCCGAGCGGCGTCACGTCACGGAAACGGGCAGGTAGCACGCTCTCCATGTAAGGGATCTAGGCTGGACACGAGCCCAGGCCGACGGCGTCCGCAGGCGATCTCGCCCTCCCACGCGGACAGGAGCACGGTGCCCACGCCTTTTTCTTCCAGCCGGCCGGCTTCCCCCTTGGCTCGCCCATGTGCTGCGGGCCCAGCGCGGACCGGTGCCGTGGAACGCGGTACTGCGCGGGGCGCTGGCCGCCCTGCCGTTGCTCGTGTCGGTCCTCGCGGAACGGCCGACCGCCGGGGTCCCCGCCGCTCTCGGCGCGATGCTGGCCGGCATCAACGACCGGCCCGGCAGCCGCCGCTCCTCCGTCGCCCGACTCGGATTCCCCGCCCTGGCGGGGGCGGCGGGTCTGCTGCTCGGCACGGTGATCACGGCGGCTGTCGGCGGTGGCCGGTCCCTGGTGGTTCTGCCGCTCCTGTTCGGGCTGCTGGGTCTGGTCGCGGGAGCGGTCAGCTCCACGGGGCCCGTCGCGTCCGCGTGCGGCACACAGGTGCTGGTCGCGGTCGTGATCGGGGCCGGCATGCCGTCGCCCGAGCCCGGCCCGGTGCGCGCTCTGCTGTTCCTCGCCGGTGCCGGATGGCTCCTCCTGCTCCGGCTGGTCCTTCCGTCGCCGGGCAGCATCGGCAGGGGGCCGTACCGTCTCGACGGGGAGCGGGAGGCGGTCGCCGCGGTGTACGAGGCTGTGGCGGGACTCCTGAAGGCCACAGGCGGCCCGCGGGCCCGCGCGGGGCGCGCAGCGTTGAGTGCCGCGCTCGACCAGGCGCAGGACGCTCTGTCCGGGCCACGGCTGCGGCGTTACGCGAGCTCCGCGGCGGAGCGCCGGCTGCACGCCCGGTATGCGGCGGCGTTTCCGCTGGCCGAGGCGGTGACCGCGCTGGCGTGGGCCGGGGCCCCGGTGCCGGACAGGATCGTGGAGGGTCCCCGCAGGCTGGCGGCCGCGGTGCGGACCGGCGGCCCCTGCGGGCCGTTGGCGGCTCCGGCCCGTACGGATGCAGGGCTTCGGGCCCTGGACGAAGCCCTGCTGCGGGCCGCGGCGGCCTTCGACCGCCCCGCCGGCGCGCCGCCGGGCAGGCCCGGAGCACGCTCGTACGCGTCCGTCCTGCGCGGCGCGTGGAGTGCGGCCGGCCGTGAGTACGGTCTACGGGTCGCCGTGTGCTGCGCGACGAGCACGGTCGTGGCGCAGTGGCTGCACCACGACCACTGGTACTGGCTGCCCGCCACGACGGTGTTCCTCGTCAAGCCCGATCTCGGACCGCTGGTGTCGCGCGTGGTGTGCCGGGCCGTGGGTACGGTCGTGGGCGCCGCGGTCTTCGGTGGCGCGGTCCTGCTGGCGTCAGGTCCGTACCCTCCGGTCGTGGCGGTCGCGCTCTGCGGCGCGCTGCTTCCTGTGGCCACCCGGCACTTCGCCTTGCAGACGGCCGTGGTCACCGTCCTCGTGCTGTCCCTCGTCGTGCTGGGAGGTGAACCGCCTGCCTCGTGGGGGCGCGTGGTGGAGTCGCTTCTCGCCTGCGCGACGGTGCTGCTCGTCGGGCATCTCCCGCTGCCGGGCCGGCGTGGCCACGCCGTACGGGCCGCTCTCGGCACGGCGGTGGAGGCGGCGCACCGTTATCTGGGGCACGTCACGGAGGCCCGGGAGGACCACGCCGGCAGGACGGCACTACGCCGGGATGCCTATCGGTCGCTGGCGGCGGCCCGTGCGGCGATCGAGCTGTCGGCAGCCGAACTCCCTCCGGCGGCCCGGCACGCGGCCGGGTCCGAGGGTGTGGCCGGTGCGCTGGAAAGGCTCATCGACACCACGACGGCGTGTGCGGTGCAGTTGGAGCACCCGGCCGACGAACTGCCCTCACCCCACTCCGAACTGCTCGCCGCCCACCTCTCCGATCTCGACCGGGCATGGGCGGTCCCGGCCCGGTGAACACGTTCCTAGAATGCTGCGCATGATCGCTGAACTGCAGTGTGTGGTGATGGACTGTCCCGATCCGGCGCGCCTGGCCCGGTTCTACGCGGCCGTGTCGGGCGGGGAGGCCGACCGGCCCGACAAGCGGTGGGCCCTGGGCGAGGACTGGGCGACGGTGCACACTCCGGCCGGGCTCGTCTTCTGCTTCCAGCGGGTCGAGGAATACCTGCCTCCGAGGTGGCCGGACCCGGCTCACCCACAGCAGTTTCACCTGGACTTCGGTGTCCCGGATCTGGACCGTGCCCAGGAGCAGGTGCTCGCACTGGGGGCCACGCTGCTGGATGACGGGGGTGACACACGTGGCTGGCGTGTGTTCGCGGATCCGGCCGGACACCCGTTCTGCCTGCTGCGCCACTGACCCCGGGTGCCTGGATCACGGGCACAGGCACCCGGGGCCGGGGTCAGCGGCCGATCAGCGTCAGGGCTGTGCAGGTGCCGCCCACCGTGCCGACAGCCAGGACGGACAGCGCCACGCAGCGGGCCCTGAGCCGTTCGTAGCGCGCGGTGTACTCACCCCGGAGTTCGTGGGCACGGCCTGCGATCCTTGTGAGCGTGTCCCGGCAGGCCTCGATCCTGTCCGCCACGTAGACGTGCTCGACGTCCTCGCGCTGGGCGGTGGTGAGCCAGGGCAGCGCGTCGGTGAAGCGGCGGGCCTGTCGGCGGGCCTCCTCGACCTCGGCGTTCCAGAGCAGGTAGCCCTCCACCTGGGCCAGGCCCCGGGCACTCTCCTTGTCCGGCTTCACGCGGTCCTCCTCTCCTCGGCGCCTCGCCCCGGGGGTCTAGGCCTGCTTGTCCCCGGGAGCCACGGTGACCGACTCGTGAGGGCGGTTCGCCGCGTCCTCGAGGGCGCGGATCGCGGGATAGTGCAGGTCGAACGCCGGAGATTCGGAACGGATCCGCGGAAGCGTCAGGAAGTTGTGCCGCGGGGGCGGGCACGACGTCGCCCATTCGAGCGAACGGCCGTAGCCCCAGGGGTCGTCGACCTCGACCTTCTTGCCGTACTTCGCTGTCTTCCAGACGTTGTACAGGAACGGGAGCATCGACAGTCCGAGCACGAACGAGGCGATCGTCGAGACCGCGTTGAGTGCGGTGAAGCCGTCGGCGGCGAGGTAGTCCGCGTAGCGACGCGGCATGCCCTCGGCACCGAGCCAGTGCTGCACCAGGAAGGTGCCGTGGAAGCCGATGAACAGCGTCCAGAAGGTCATCTTCCCGAGCCGCTCGTCCAGCATCTTGCCGGTGAACTTCGGCCACCAGAAGTGGAAGCCGGCGAACATCGCGAAGACCACGGTGCCGAAGACGACGTAGTGGAAGTGCGCGACGACGAAGTACGAGTCGGAGACGTGGAAGTCCAGCGGCGGCGAGGCCAGGAGCACACCGGTCAATCCACCGAAGAGGAAGGTGACCAGAAACCCGACCGCCCAGAGCATCGGGGTCTCGAAGGACAGCGACCCCTTCCACATCGTGCCGATCCAGTTGAAGAACTTCACACCGGTCGGTACCGCGATGAGGAATGTCATGAAGGAGAAGAATGGCAACAGCACGCCGCCCGTCACATACATGTGGTGCGCCCACACCGTCACCGAAAGGCCGGCGATGGCGATCGTCGCAGCGATCAGGCCGACGTAACCGAAGATCGGTTTGCGGCTGAACACCGGAATGATCTCGGTGACGATTCCGAAGAACGGCAGGGCGATGATGTACACCTCCGGATGGCCGAAGAACCAGAAGAGGTGCTGCCACAGCAGTGCGCCGCCGTTGGCGGGATCGAAGACGTGTGCGCCGAATTTCCTGTCCGCCATGAGGGCCAGCAACGCGGCGGCCAGAACAGGGAAGGCCAGCAGCACCAGAACACTGGTGAGCAGGACGTTCCACACGAAGATCGGCATGCGGAACATCGTCATGCCTGGGGCGCGCATGCACACGATCGTGGTGATGAAGTTGACCGAGCCGACGATGGTGCCGAAGCCTGACAGGGCCAGACCCATGACCCACAAGTCGGCGCCGGGGCCCGGTGAGCGGACCACGTCCGACAACGGGGTGTAGGCGAACCAGCCGAAGTCGGCGGCGCCCTGCGGGGTGAGGAAGCCGGCCACGGCGATCAGTGAGCCGAAGAGGTACAGCCAGTAGGCCAGCATGTTGAGACGTGGGAACGCCACGTCGGGTGCGCCGATCTGCAGCGGCATGATCCAGTTCGTGAATCCGGCGAACAGCGGCGTCGCGAACATCAGCAGCATGATCGTGCCGTGCATCGTGAAAGCCTGATTGTACTGCTCGTTGGACACGATCTGGGTGCCGGGACGGGCCAACTCGGCACGCATGACGAGCGCCAGGATGCCTCCGAGGAGGAAGAACATGAACGACGTGCTCAGGTAGAGCGTGCCGATCGTCTTGTGGTCGGTGCTGGTCAGCCATCTGATGACCACGTTCCCCGGCTGCCGACGCCGGACAGGCAGTTCGTCCTGGTAGGCGGGATCGGCTTCCGCCGATACTGCGGGGCCCCTCGTCGTCACTGCGGCACTCCTTCGGTCGACGGCCGATTGCGGACTCGGCGACCAGGATGGACTCCCCGCGGGGGTACCGCAGGTCATCTCCGTGCGCACTCCCCCAGTGGCTGGCAAAGGACACTCCACTGGCCGATGGCCACGAACAGCGTGTTGACGAACGCGTCCCCGTCTCCGGGAGGGCGGTTCGCTCTCAGACCGTGGCCCAGTCGCGCATGGCCTTGCGTGAGGGGAAGTCGGCGACGTTCTTGTCGAGCGGGTCGTCGGTGTACTGATGGATGCGCCACTCCGCTTCGATCCGTGGGGCGGCCGCCTTGCCGTAGTCGGCGATCCAGAGTCCGTCGCCGGTGTACGAGCTCGTGTCGTGGTTGATCCAGAAGGAGCGGTTGCAGTACAGGAGCACACGGTGACGGGGCCTCAGCCTCTTCACCTCCCGGATGAAACGGTCCTTGTCCGCGCTGCTCGCGCGTGTGCCCTCCCCTGTCTGTTCCCAGTCGACGGCGAGGAGGTCGCCCTCCTTCTCCGGTGTCCTGTCGAGGAAGTAGTCCGCCTGCTCCTTGGCGTTTCCGGGCCAGAGGAAGTGGTAGAAGCCGACGACACAATCGGCATCCCGGGCGCGTTTCACCTGGCTCTTCAGCCTCGGATTGACATAGGAGCGGCCCTCGGTCGACTTGACGAAGACGAAGTCCGAGCCGTCCGTGTCGTAGTCCGTCTGAAACGCGCTGACATCTACGCCGTGCAGCACGGGCACCACCTCCAAGTGGGGCATTGTGGTTCCGTTTCTCTCTCCCATACGTGCCCATCCGGAGCGCTCTCATCCGTCACCCGCGTGCTGAACCGATTCGGCACATCCGGAATAGCGTCAGCGCCCCCTGGGTTGGTGAACCGGCGAGACCCTTTCACTCCACGCACTCCGCATCGGAAGGTCGGATTTTCATGAAGATCGGCATCATCGGGGCAGGCAACATCGGCGGCAACCTCACCCGGCGTCTCACCGCACTCGGACACGACGTGTCCGTCGCGAATTCCCGGGGGCCCGAGACGCTCAAGGACCTCGCCGAGGAAACAGGTGCCACAGCGGTCACGGCGGCGGAGGCGGCGCGGGGAGCACGGATCGTCGTGGTCACCGTTCCGCTCAAGTCGGTGCCGGACCTGCCCGCGGGCCTCCTCGACGGAGCGACCGACGATGTCGCCGTCATCGACACGGGCAACTACTACCCGCAGCAGCGTGACGGACGCATCGCGGCCATCGAGGACGGGCTGACGGAGAGCCGGTGGACCGAGAAGCAGATCGGCCACCCGGTCGTCAAGGCGTTCAACGGCACATACGCCCAGGACATCCTCGACAAGGGACGACCCCAGGGCACGCCCGGCCGGCAGGCCCTTCCCGTGGCCGGCGACGATCCTGCGGCCAAGCAGGCGGTCCGGGACCTGATCGACCAGCTGGGCTTCGACACCGTGGACGCGGGCGGCCTCGACGAGTCGTGGCGCCAGCAGCCGGGAACACCCGTCTACGGTCATCGGGGCGACGCCGACGCCATCACGACGGCGCTGGCGGACGCCTCCCCGGAACGCACCGCCGAGTGGCGGGCCTGACATCACCGCCAGCCTGTTCTCGCCACGTCACCCGCCTGCGCGGGCCGGGGAGGGGGCGCGGGCGCCGGATCAACTCCCGGGGGCACGCTGTCCATGAACGAGCTGACCGAGAACACGGCCCGCCCGGCACCCGCGGGACCCTATCCGGGCGGGGAGGACAGGCCGTACTCCTCCATGGTCGAGCGGTAGGCGTCGAGCAGTCTGATGTGGTATTCGAGCGGCGCGCCGTCGGGGTTGGTCTTCCCCAAGGGTGTCGTGGGCTCCGGGCACCAGGTGGTGAAGCGCGGAGTGATGCCGGGCGACATGAAGAAGCGGAGACCCTCGGTGGTCGAGGCGCTGGCCCCGTCGACGGTCGTGAAGCCGAAGGGCTCGGCCATCTCCACGCCCGCGACGAAGTTGGGGATCACGTTGCGCGCGCCGAAGACATCCGCGGAGTCGATAGAGCCCCAGGACCCCGTCGGGTCCGGCTGCCACGCGGTACGGAGAGGGCGGGGTTGACCCGCACCGACACCACCATACGGCGGAGGTCGTAAGGGCCGCCGGTGAGCACGATCTCCTCGGGCGGCCTGCGCAGGGCGGCGGCTCCCAGCTCGGGCAGGGTGCTGTGGTCGAAGGAGAAGATGAAGTACGACTTGGGTCTGATGTCCCCGTGCTCGTTGTCCCCGTGCTCGTTGTCGCTGAGCGCGGGGTCGTCGAACGCCATGCCGCCGCGCAGCAGATCCTCCTTGAGGACGGCCTCTCTCGGCACATGGGAGAACCGCTCCATGAGCTGCTCCACCAGATGCGTCCGGTCGCCGGCGACGACGGTGCGGGTGGTGCCGGGTTCGCTCGGGCTCGGCATGTGCGGGCTCCTCGGGTCCGGTGTCCTGGACGCTGTTGCGTGTACGCCACACTGTCCAACGAACCAGCGTCTCCAAGCGTTCGCAGATGATCCGTCCGGTTCGGGTGAGACGACCCGGCCCGCCGAGGATTGGGAGTACCTCTCATGCCCCGCACCATGTCCGTGTCGGACAGCATCCTGATCCGTGCGTCACCGTCGGCCGTGTACGAACAGCTGAGCGATCCCACGGCGATGGGGCGGTGGAGTCCGGAGAACCGTGGCGCCCGGGTGCTCGGGGACCGACGGGGAGCTCATGTCGGCATGGTCTTCGAGGGCCGCAACAAGCGCGGGTCCTTCCGCTGGACGACCAGGTGCACGGTGACGGCCGCCGATCCGGGCGAGCGGTTCGCCTTCCGTGTGCACGCGATCGGGGTGCGGCGTCCGCGGCTGCCGGGTGCGATCGCGCTGTGGGAGTACCGCTTCGAAGCGGTCGACGGCTCCACCCGGGTCACCGAGACCTGGACCGACAACCGGCGGGCGTGGCCCGACTTCCTCGCCAACGCCTTCGACCGGGTGGCGACGCGGGGGCACACGTTCGCCGAGTTCCAGCGCGGAAACATCCGTACGACGCTGGAGCGCCTCAAGGCCGCGATGGAGCAGGGGGACGTGGCGCAGCCCGGCCTCGTGGAGGACGGTCCGCGCCAGGGGTGAGACGTCGGCGCCGTCCGGTGGGAGCCCACCGGGCGCACGTGCCGACGCAGTTAGGCGGCGGCTCTCAGGGTGCTTCGCCGGGCATTACGATGCGGGTCAGCGCCTCGCCCGTGGTGAGGACCGTGGGTATGAGAACACCGACGCCCGTGATGTCCAGCAGCCTCACGAGGTGTGAGGGCGCGGCGGCCAGGCACAGCGAACCGTGCCGGTCCTTCGCGTACCGGAGGATACCGATCATGGTGTTGAGGCCGGAGGAGTCGCAGAACTCGACGGGCTCCAGATCGAGCACCACATGAGGTGTCCCCTGTCTGATCAGCTCCATGGCCCTGGTCCGCAAGGCCGGAGCACTGTCCACGTCGATCTCCCCGGCGACGGTGAGGACTGCCACGCTCTCCGCCGGATACCGGACGGTGAGCTCGAGGGTCTGGCTGTGCGTCATGGGTGTCAGTACTCCAGGCCGTGAGCGGACCGCCACCGTAGGCGGGAGCGGTGACGGCCCGCTGAAGATCGCAGAGATCGGATGTCAACCACAGAACCGTACCCTATGACAACTGTTGTCGTGAGGAAACTATTGGGGGTACCGGTGGCAACCTCCGAGGTTTGCGGCAGACAGGGGTACGATATTCAGGGCCACGCGCGTGTCCCTGAACCTTTTCTCCTGGCTTTCCATACGAGCGCATCGAATGCCCGGCTCGTCTGCTCGGTCCGGTGGCCAGACGGACGAGTGAAGCAATGCCGGATCGGAGTGTCATCAATATGGGCCTGAACCCCGAAGCCGACCAGCGGTCCCGGGATGCGGCCCGTGAGGGTTCCGAGTTCGTCGAACTCCTCGAGGTCCTCTGGGAGCACGGACGTGAGGCCGCGCCGACCGGCCCGGTCTCTCCTTCCCAGCTTCGCGTGCTGTACACGCTGGACCGCGAGGAGGGCATCAATCTGCGGATGCTCGCCGAAGCCCTGGGATCGGCGTCCCCCTCGGTCAGCAGGCTGTGCGACCGCCTGCAGGCCACGGGGTTCGTGGAGCGCGCCCCCAGCCCGGTGAGCCGACGGGAGCTGGAGCTCCGGCTGACCAGCCACGGCAAGGCGTACCTCGTCGACCTGCGTACGCGCAGGGAGGAGGTGCTGATGTCCACGATCGACGCCATGCCGGCCAAGGCGCGGCGTTCGCTCCTCGAAGGGCTCAGGGCCTTCCGCAACGCGGCCTCGGGGCAGGACAGCGGCAGTGCGAGACCCCTGCGGTCGACCGGGTAGAGACCGGCCGACCGCTCTCCGGGCCGAACGCGCCGGTCACGCGGGCGCGTCACCTGCGCCGGACTGCCGGCCGAACCAGTCCAGGCAGACCACGAGGGCGTCGTCGTCGAGCGGTGTGGCCCCTCGGTAGTCCCGCAGATCACGGATCACCGCCAGCGGCACCTGCTCGGACGGCAGGAAGCGGTGCGCGGACAGCGAGCGCGCGAGGGCACGCTGTCCGTAGCGCTCCCCCGCCGCCGACGCGCTGTCGTAGACTCCGTCACTGCCGATCAGCAGCCGGTCGCCCGGTTCCACGCGCAGGTGCTCCGCGACGTACTCCGTCTCCTCGAACATGCCCAGCGGGAGCTGCGCGTCGAAGTCGAGGGACTCGACGGCGCGTCCCCTGAGCCGCCACATCCGGGGGGACCCCGCGTCCACGGCCTCCACCTCCCCCGTCGCCAGGTCGAAGCGGAGCAGCAGGACCGACGCGTGCAGCGCGCCGCGGTACTGCGCGTAGACGGCCTGGTCGGCGAGGCTGGCCTGGCCCGGGAGGTCGAGGCCGGCGCGCCGGGCGTTGCGCAGCGCGTTGACGACGAGGTTGGTCAGCAGGGCCGCCTCCATCCCCTTGCCCATGCCGTTGGTGACGGTGAGCGTGAGGTGATGGGCGGACACCGACCAGTCGAAGTTGTCGCCGAAGATCGCGTACGCGGGCTCCAGATGGGCGCCCAGCGCGAATTCGGGGCGGAGGACGGAACGGCCGGGCAGCAGCTGCCACTGCATCTCGGCGGCCAGCGTCAGCCGGGTGGCGCGGCGGGCCAGCAGGTAGAGATCGGTGTCCCGCTCGGCGACCAGGATCTCGTGGCCGAGCGCTTCGCAGATCTGCTGCATCCCCGCCAGGCCCGTCGGCGTGCAACTGCTCTCCGGCGCCGTGACGGTGAGGACACCGAGCCGGTCGCCCCGGACGGTCACAGGCAGGTGCGCGGTCGTCGGCCCAGGCGTGGTCAGGGGCTCCACGTACGGTTCCTGGGCCCCGAAGGCCCGCCCCTGCGGGCTGTCATGGATCGGCACCGGTTCGGCGAGCGGCGCCTCGGACACCACCTGGAGCGTGGCCATACCGTAGTCGGCGAGCCGCAGTTCCACACTCTGTACGTCGCACTGCTCCCGCAGAGCCGCCGTGACGACGTCGAGGAGCAGATGGGGTGCGGCCTTACGCAGCTCCCGCTCGACGGCAGCGAATCTGTCCACGTGTTCCTGTTTCTCGTCGTGCTGCGCCGAAACCCGGACCGCCTGTGGGCCCCGGCCGTCGGCCTCCAGCGTACGGGTCCTGTACCCGATCCAGCGCGGCGCGCCCTGGAGGTCGCACCGGTGGCCGGCGTGCTCATCTTACGATGTCCAGGGACAACTGTTTCCACGCAGCAAGAAAATTCGTGTTCCTCGGGCATAGGCCCTCCGGAGCGGGGCAGGGGCTGGTCACGAAGTGCGCTCAGAACCAGGAGGGTGGGAACGCAGTGATTCCTCAAAAGACTGCCGGGACCGTAACGACTGACGAGGCGTCGGCTCCGGAGGCTACGCCGGGGCGCGTCGGTGAGCTGCCCTGGATCGAGGACGCGGGCAAGGTGGCCCCGAAGGACGCCCGCGCTCTGTCGACCCTGTTCTTCGAGCAGTTGCGGGTCCTCGAGGAGGGCACGCACGAATACCAGTACGCCCGCAACACCCTCATCGAGATGAACATCTCCCTGGTCCGGTTCGCCGCGCGGCGCTTCCGCAACCGGGGCAGTGGCGACATGGAGGACATCACCCAGGTCGGCACGATCGGCCTCATCAAGGCCATCGACCGGTTCGAGCTCTCCCGGGAGGTCGAGTTCGCCACCTTCGCCGTCCCTTACATCGTCGGCGAGATCAAGCGCTTCTTCCGGGACACCACCTGGGCCGTCCATGTCCCCCGGCGTCTGCAGGAACTCCGCGTCGATCTGGCGAAGGCGAAGGACGAACTCTCCACACACCTGGACCGTGACCCCACGGCCAAGGAGCTGGCCGACTTCATGGACCTCACCGAGGACGAGGTCATCGAGGGCATCATCGCCTCGAACGGCTACACCGCGGGCTCCCTGGACCTGCCGACCGACGGCGGCGAGACCACGGGCAAGGCGTCGCGCACGTTCGCCGACATCCTGGGCGAGCCGGACTCGGCCATGGAGACGGTGGAGAACCTGCACGCCCTGGCCCCGCTCATCGGGGAACTCGACGAGCGCGAGCGCCGCATCATCGAGATGCGCTTCGGGCAGGAGATGACGCAGTCACAGATAGGCGCCGAACTGGACGTCTCCCAGATGCACGTCTCCCGTCTCCTCACGCGCACGCTGAGCAAGCTCCGCGCCGGTATGCTCGCCTGACCGTCTGTCGCGGCGGGCGCGGCCTCGGTGACGGGGATGCCATGCCTGCCGTCCGGGGTCCAATATCCGGTGCGGTACCCGGCAGGCGACGTGCAGACTCGCTCCATGACGGACATGCGCGCATTCCGGGACGCGGTCAGCGACTGGGCCGCCGGCGGGCCCGGTGAACCGGCGAGCGGCCTGGCGGCCCGACTGGGGCTGCGGACGGCAGTGCTGCTGGAAGGACCGAGCGATCTCGCGGCAGTCGAAGCACTGGCCGCACGACGTGGCCGGGACCTCGCCGCCGAAGGGGTGTGCGTCGTGCCGATGGGCGGGGCCATGAGCGTCGGCCGCTACGCGGGGCTTCTCGGGCCGCCCGGTCTCGGTCTGCGCCTGCGGGGACTGTGCGACGAGCGGGAGCAGCCCTTCTACGACCGCGGGCTGCGGCGGGCACGGGCTCCGCACGGGGGCTTCTTCGTGTGCGTGGCAGACCTGGAGGACGAGCTCATCCGCGCGCTGGGGACGGCGCGGGTCGAGGAGGTCATCCGGGCGGAGGGCGATCTGCGGGCTTGGCAGACCTTCTTGCAGCAGCCCGCACAGCACGGCCGGCCACGGGAGCAGCAGTTGCGGCGTTTCCTGGGCACGAAGAAGGGCCGCAAGATCCGGTACGGCCGCCTCCTGGTGGAGCCGCTCGGCCCCGGAGAGGTACCGGCGCCGCTCGACGACCTCGTCAGAAGTCTGTGACCTGCTTCCGCCCGCGTAAACCTGTGCTCACGCACCAGGGCCGGGGCTCCCTCACGAACGGCGACGGGGCCGCCGGCCGGCCCGGGGGGCCGGGGCGGTCCCGGAACCGCTCGCCGGCCAGTGGGAAGGCCTGGTCAGGGAGGCCGGGAGTTTCGTGGCGGCGTTGCCCCGCGCCGCGTTCAGCTGTGCCTGCGTGAGGAAGAGGGCGCCGCTGAGGTCGGCGTCGGAGAGGTCGGCGTCCCGGAAGTCGGCGCCGATGACCTCCGCTCGGCGGAGGTCGGCTCCACGCAGGTCGGCTGCGATGAGGTACGCCCCTCTCAGTTCGGCGCCGCGCAGATCGGCACCCCTGAGCCGGGCGCCGATGAGATCGGCACCTCGCCGGCTGCGCTTCTCGCGTCCGGGGACCGTGGCGCGTTCGAGCTCTCCGGCGCGCAGGAGCAGGGCCGCCACTCCCTCCCTGTGTGCGGACACGTCCAGGTCTGCGAGCTCTTCGGCGGGCAGTCGGGTGAGGCGGTCGGTCGTGGCGAGCGCTTCACGGAGATCCCCGTACAGCGTCGCGGCGGCGGGCAGAGTGAGCGCTTCGGTGAGGTACCAGAGCAGTTCGTGGAGCTGCCTCATCACCGGGAAAACCTGGAACATCTGCCGGGCGGTGTCCGCGGCCGTCCGCCAGTCCCGGCCGGCGTAGGTCTCCTGGGACACCTTCTGGCCCGCACCGAAGCAGTCGTACACGGTGCAGCCGGAAAAGCCTTCGGGCCGCAGCCGGGTGTGTATGCCGCAGCGGAAGTCGTCCGCCAGGTTGGGGCAGGGAGTACCCGCCTCCTTGTTGATCGCGAAGTCCGCCGATGCGGTGAGCGTCAGCGCGACGCAGCAGAGGCCGAAGCAGTTCGCGCAGTCCGCGCGCAGGGCGGCGCGTTCGGTGACGGGTGCGGCTGTCGGATCGTCGTCGGGCACGTGCCTGCTTCCTCCGGTGAGCGGTTTCCGTCAAGCTTACGGGCGTACGCGGTTCCGGCGGCGGGTGCTCTGTCGGTGCACGGCCGCACACTTGGCGACAGGGCTCGGCACCGGCGAGGGGACAGGACATGAGCGCGTCGCAGGGACAGGAGAGAGGGTTCGAGCCCGCCACGGGCGACGGCCCCGAGGCCGGCGGGACCCCGGGCGGGCGCGCCGGGGAAGTGCGGACCGCCTTCGAGGGTCTGCTTCAGATCAGGCGGCTGACCGGTGCGGGGTCGGCGGACCCCGAAGGTGTGCCGGCCCCCTGGGAGGTGCACCGGCCCCTGCGGGCCGTGGCGTTGGCGCTGGAGGCCGCAGGCATACCAGCGTCGGCGGTCGGCCCGTCCGGTGAACGGTCGGCCGTGGGTTACCGCGTGAGCGAGGGCGAGACGTCCGGCTCGGTGCGCGTCGAGTGGGCCGGGCCGCCGGGAAGCGGCGCGGCGCACGACGAAGAGGAGGCGCTGGCCGGCTGCGCCACCGTGCTGCGACGGCTGGGGTGGACGGCCCTGCTCTACCGCGGGCCGCGCAGACGGCGCTTCCTCGACGTCGAACCACCGGTCGCCACCCGGTCCTGACGCCTCTCCGCAGCGGGCGCGAGAGCGTTGTCAGACCCATGAGGGATGCTTGACGGTCCGACACCTTCTGACCGGGAGATGCTGAGATGCACGAAGCCGAAATCGCCGCGGCCCAGGCGTATGTCCGTTTACTGGCTGCCACGCGCGCCGCGCTCGCCGACCCGGCCGACGCCCCTCTGTACATGCCGCTGCTCGCCTCCCCGATCGAGGAGGCCGACGAAGCCCTGCGCAGCGCGGGCCTCGCAGGGAACGAGGACCGGTTTTTCGCTCTTGTGCGGAAGCTCCAGCCGAGCTTGACGGGTTCCGGTCGCTGACGGTGTCCAGGCCGCGGTAGGTGTGCCCCGAGCGGAGGGCCGGCCGAACACGGGGCCGGGCGTCCTCCGGGGCGCCCGCCGCGGCGGGCAGTCCGCGACCGGCGGCTCCGGGGAAGCCCCCGTCCGCCGGCCGTCCGGGCGATCGACCACGCTCTCCACAGACGTCGAGCAGGCCCCGCCGCGCCGGATCCGCCCAATGCTTCGAGCGCCGCACCCCATCACGATGAATTGATTCAACCTCCGAAGAATCCGGACCGGCCGCTTGACTAGTTCCCTGCTCAAACCTAGCGTACGTTCCGGATGAAACGATTCACATCCCCGATCCTTTCCGGTCGCCGGATGACTCTGCTTACGAGGTGTTCATGTCTGATGTGTCGGCCGTCAAGGCAGCTCTGAAGTCCCAGGTCATCGAGACGCCCTCCTGGGGTTACGGCAACTCCGGAACCCGTTTCAAGGTCTTCGCCCAGCCCGGTGTCCCGCGCGACCCGTTCGAGAAGCTTGCGGACGCGGCCCAGGTGCACAGCTACACGGGGGTCGCCCCGAAGGTGTCGCTGCACATCCCGTGGGACAGGGTGGAGGACTACACGGCGCTGACCCGGCACGCCGAGGAGCTCGGGCTGCGGATCGGCGCGATCAACTCCAACGTCTTCCAGGACGACGACTTCAAGCTGGGCTCCGTCACGCACCCGGACCCGAAGGTCCGCCGCAAGGCCACCGACCACCTGCTCGAATGTGTCGACATCATGGACGCCACCGGGTCCCCCGACCTCAAACTGTGGTTCTCGGACGGCACCAACTACCCCGGCCAGGACGACATCACGGGCCGCCAGGACCGCCTGGCCGAAGCGCTCGCCGAGGTGTACGACCGGCTCGGCGACGACCAGCGGATGCTGCTGGAGTACAAGCTCTTCGAACCCGCGTTCTACACCACCGACGTCCCGGACTGGGGGACCTCGTACGCCCACTGCCTGAAGCTCGGGCCGAAGGCCCAGGTCGTCGTCGACACCGGCCATCACGCGCCGGGCACGAACATCGAGTTCATCGTCGCGTTCCTGCTGCGCGAGGGAAAGCTCGGCGCCTTCGACTTCAACTCCCGCTTCTACGCGGACGACGACCTGATGGCAGGCGCCGCCGACCCGTTCCAGCTGTTCCGGATCATGCACGAGGTCGTCGGGAACGGCGGCCTCGATGCCCGGACCAACGTCAACTTCATGCTCGACCAGTGCCACAACATCGAGGCCAAGATCCCGGCCGTCATCCGCTCGGTCACCAATGTCCAGGAGGCGACCGCGAAGGCACTGCTGATCGACGCGGAGGCGCTGACGGAGGCGCAGCGTTCCGGTGATGTCCTTGCCGCCAACGGAGTACTGATGGACGCGTTCAACACGGACGTACGGCCGCTGCTCGCCGAGGTCCGGGAAGAGCTCGGTCTGGCGCGCGACCCGTTCGCGGCCTACCTCGCCTCCGGCAACCAGGAACGCATCGCCATCGACCGCGTCGGTGGTGAGCAGGCGGGCTGGGGCGCCTGAGCACGTCCCCCGTCCGCCTGTGTCCAGCCCAGCCCCGCTCTCCCGACCCTCTCGCGAAGGAACCCTCATGACGTCCGCGACGCACGCCGAAGTCGCCGCGCTCCTGGAGCGCGCCCACCGGATCGGCTCCGACCCCCGCAACACCAACTACGCCGGTGGCAACGCCTCGGCCAAGGCGACGGAGACCGACCCGGTCACCGGTGGTGAGGCCGAGCTGCTCTGGGTCAAGGGATCGGGCGGTGACCTCGGCACGCTGACCGAGGCAGGTCTCGCAGTGCTCCGGCTCGACCGGGTGCGGGCGCTCAGGGCGGTGTACCCGGGGGTGGAACGCGAGGACGAGATGGTCTCCGCGTTCGACTACTGCCTGCACGGCAGGGGGGGCGCCGCCCCGTCGATCGACACCGCAATGCACGCGCTCGTCGAGGCCGCGCACGTGGACCATCTGCACCCGGACTCCGGCATCGCTCTGGCGTGCGCCGCCGACGGCGAGAAGCTGACCGCGGAGTGCTTCGGTGACAAGGTCGCATGGGTCGGCTGGCGCCGGCCCGGCTTCCAGCTGGGCCTCGACATCGCGGCCGTCAAGGAGGCCAATCCGCAGGCGGTCGGTGTCATCCTGGGTGGTCACGGCATCACGGCCTGGGGGGACACCTCCGAGGAGTGCGAGCGCAACGCCCTCTGGATGATCCGGACCGCCGAGGCATTCATCGAAGAGCACGGCAAGGCCGAGCCGTTCGGCCCCGTACTTCCCGGCAGGGAGGCCCTGGAGGAGGAGGCGCGCCGGGAACGGGCCGCGGCCCTCGCTCCGGTGATCCGTGGGCTGGCGTCCGAGGACCGGCCTCAGGTCGGGCACTTCACCGACGCGGCGCCCGTGCTGGACTTCCTCTCCCGGGCCGAGCACCCCCGTCTCGCCGCTCTCGGCACCTCCTGCCCGGACCACTTCCTCCGTACGAAGGTCAGCCCGCTGGTCCTCGATCTGCCTGCCGACGCTCCACTGGAGGAGGCGGTGGCACGGCTCGAGGTGCTCCACGGGGAGTACCGGGAGGCGTACCGCGCGTACTACGAGCGTCATGCGGTGCCCGGCTCGCCCGCCATGCGTGGAGCGGACCCGGCGATCGTGCTGGTGCCCGGTGTCGGCATGTTCTCGTTCGGCAAGGACAAGCAGACCGCCCGGGTCGCCGGGGAGTTCTACCTCAACGCCATCAATGTGATGCGGGGCGCCGAGGCCGTCTCCGCGTACGCGCCGATCGAGGAGTCCGAGAAGTTCCGGATCGAGTACTGGGAGCTGGAGGAGGCCAAGCTCCGCCGGATGCCGAAGCCCAAGGCACTGGCCACGCGGGTCGCGCTGGTGACCGGAGCGGGGTCGGGCATCGGCAAGGCCGTCGCGCACCGCCTCGTCGCGGAGGGCGCGTGTGTCGTCGTCGCGGATCTGAACACCGTGAACGCGGCGGCTGTCGCCGAGGAGCTCGGCGGTCCGGACAAGGCCGTCGCGGTGACCGTGGACGTCACGTCCGAGGAGCAGATCGCCGAGGCGTTCAAGGCCGCCGCACTGGCCTTCGGCGGTGTCGACCTGGTGGTGAACAACGCGGGGATCTCCATCTCCAAGCCCCTGCTGGAGACCACGGCCCGGGACTGGGATCTGCAGCACGACATCATGGCGCGCGGTTCGTTCCTGGTGTCCCGCGAGGCGGCGAGGGTGATGCGGGCCCAGGATCTCGGCGGCGACATCATCTACATCGCGTCCAAGAACGCCGTGTTCGCGGGCCCGAACAACATCGCGTACTCGGCCACCAAGGCCGACCAGGCACACCAGGTACGCCTGCTGGCGGCCGAACTCGGCGAGCACGGCATCCGCGTCAACGGGGTCAATCCGGACGGGGTGGTGCGGGGTTCCGGGATCTTCGCGGCCGGCTGGGGTGCCCAGCGCGCGGCGACCTACGGCATCGAGGAGGAGAAGCTGGGCGAGTTCTACGCCCAGCGCACGATCCTCAAGCGCGAGGTGCTGCCCGAGCATGTGGCCAACGCGGTCTTCGCCCTCACCGGTGGGGACCTCACCCACACCACCGGTCTCCACATCCCCGTCGACGCCGGTGTCGCGGCGGCGTTCCTGCGCTGACCATGTGCTTCCCCGCCGCGCCCCGGACGCTGTTCCGTGCACACCCGGGGCGCGGCGCCGCCCGGATCGGATGAGATCTGCAATGTCTGCGACTTCACGGCACGACCCGGTGTTCGCCGCGGTGGACCTGGGCGCCACCAGCGGCCGGGTGATCACCGGCAGGGTGGGCCCCGACACACTGGAGCTGACCGAGGCGCACCGCTTCGCCAACACGCCGGTCCGGCTCCCCGACGGACTGCACTGGGACGTACTCGCCCTGTACCAGGGCATGCTGGACGGGTTGCGCGTGGCTGCGCTCAGCGGCCCCGTGGCCTCGGTGGGCGTGGACACCTGGGCCGTGGACTACGGTCTGCTGGATTCGGACGGATCACTCCTCGGCCTGCCGTTCCACTACCGCGACGCGCGTAACACGAAGGCCGCCGAGGATCTCATGGCGCGTTTCGACGCGCAGGAGCTGTACGGCGTCGGCGGACTGCAGCATCTGCCGTTCAACACGGTCTTCCAGCTGGCCGCCCACCGTTCGACGGCCCAGTGGCCGGCGGCCAGGACACTGCTGCTGATGCCTGATCTCCTGGTCTACTGGCTGACGGGGACGGTGGGCGCAGAGGTGACGAACGCGTCGACGACCGCTCTGTTCGACGCGCGGACCGGCGACTGGTCCGATGCGCTGATCGGGCGGCTGGGGCTGGAGCGTTCCCTCTTTCCCGCCCTGCGCGAACCGGGCGAGCGGGCGGGCACCCTGCTTCCGCACGTGGCCGGGTACACCGGTCTGCCGGAGGACACACCGGTGACGGCCGTCGCCTCGCACGACACGGCGTCAGCTGTGGCCGCTGTCCCCGCCACCGAACCGGGGTTCGCGTATGTGTCGTGCGGAACCTGGTCGTTGGCCGGGCTCGAACTGGACGCGCCGGTGCTGACGGAGGAGTCGAGGGCCGCCAATTTCACCAATGAACGCGGTGTGGACGGCACGGTGCGCTATCTCCGCAACATCATGGGCATGTGGCTGCTGGAGGAGTGCCGTCGGACGTGGGAGCGCGACGGTACGCCGACGGGGCTCGCCGGTCTCCTCGCGGACGCGGCGCGAGCCAGGCCGTTCGCCGCGGTGATCGATCCGGATGATCCGGAGTTCCTGGCGCCGGGTGACATGCCGTCGCGGATCGACTCGGCTCTCACCCGGACCGGGCAGGCGACGCCGGGCAGCCCCGGCGGATATGTGCGGTGCGTGCTGGAGAGTCTGGCGCTGGCTCATCGCAGGACGCTGCGCGAGGCGGCCGCGCTGGCGGGGCGTGAGCTGACACGGATCCATCTGGTGGGCGGGGGTTCGCGCAACGAGCTGCTGTGCCAGTGGACCGCGGACGCCACCGGGCTGCCGGTCACGGCGGGTCCCGCCGAGGCCACCGCGCTCGGCAATGTGCTGTTCCAGGCGCGGGCGCACGGGCTGGTGGGCGGGCTCCCAGCCATGCGCGGGCTGGTCGCGCGCACGCAGGGACTGCGTCATTACACCCCGCGGGGAGACCCGCGGGCCTGGGACCGCGCGGCGCACCGGCTGACGGGAGGCGTATGAGCGGGCCCCCTGGTGGGGCAGCCAGGGGACCCGGTGCACGGGCGGCCGGGCCCGCGCGCCAAGCCGGTCAGGTCGAGGCCAGTCCCAGTTCCTGGTCGCCGAGCGGCTCGAAGTGGCGGGCGACCTCGGCGTCGGTGACCTCGCGGGGCTGTGCGGGGATCCATCGCGGGGTGCGGTCCTTGTCGATGATGCGGGCGCGTACGCCCTCCATCAGGTCATGCCCTTCGAAGGCCCGGCAGGAGACGCGGAACTCCTGGTCGAGGGCGGCTTCGAGACCGCTGAGCCGCCTGGCTCGCCGCACGGCGGCGAGCGTGACCTTGAGCGCGGTGGGTGAGGCGGCGAGGAGGGTGTCCGCGGTCTCCTTCGCGGCGGGCAGTCCGCTGTCGGCCAGCCGGCCGATGATCTCCTCG
The DNA here is from genome assembly GCF_040686735.1 of Streptomyces sp. NPDC079167. Classification (NCBI taxonomy): domain Bacteria; kingdom Bacillati; phylum Actinomycetota; class Actinomycetes; order Kitasatosporales; family Streptomycetaceae; genus Streptomyces; species Streptomyces sp. NPDC079167. Next base: position 109,627 of record NZ_JBFBLO010000011.1, read on the forward strand.
ACGGTGTCGGCCGCATAGCAGGCGTCGATCCACGCGCGGTGAGCGGTCAGCTCCCCTTCCGGCGCGTCGGCCGCGAACCGCAGCACTGTCTCCGTAACCTCGCCGGGTGTCGTGCTCGCGGCGAGCGCGGTGGTGAGGCCGGCGAGGCGGTCCGACGGGACGAAGTGGTCGGCCAGCCCGCACAGGATGGCGTCGGCGGCGCCGACTGCCCGGCCGGTGAGAGCGAGGTGGGTACCGAGTTCGCCCGGCGCGCAGGCCAGCAGATAGGTGCCCCCGACATCGGGGACGAAACCGATCCCGGTCTCGGGCATGGCGACGCGTGAACGCTCGGTGACGACACGCACGTCGCCATGGGCCGATACGCCCACCCCTCCGCCCATCACGATGCCGTCCATGAGCGCCACGTACGGTTTGGGGAACCCGGCGATCCGGGCGTTGAGGCGGTACTCGTCACGCCAGAAGTCCACGGACGCGCGTCGGCCCGCGCGGGCGTCCTCGTAGATCGACCGGATGTCGCCGCCGGCGCAGAGGCCCCTGCCGCCGGCGCCGTCGATCACGACGGCGGTGACCGCGTCGTCGTCCGCCGCCAGGACCAGCGCCTCGTCGACGATGCGCACCATGGTGTGGGTGAGCGCGTTCAGCGCCCGGGGGCGGTTGAGGGTGATGTGCAGGACGTGGCCCTCGGTGTGCAGCAGGACGGGCTCGTCGTCGTTCATGTGTGCGCTCCGCTCAGCCGTGGACGATCTCTAGCGTGCCATTCTGCGATGCACGGGGCGGGGCCCCGGCGCCGGGTCACCCGTGCGACCGCTGTGGCACTCCGGCATCACGGGCTCGACAATTGAGATCAACGGGCCGCGATGTCCAGCAGCCCCGCCGGACGACCTCCGGAGCAGGTATGACCGACTCTTCACGGCGAGCAGACGACGACACGACGTCGCGGCTCCGGATCGACCGGCGCAGCACCGGTGGGACCGGGACGGCGGAGCGCCTCGCCATGAACCGGACGGGCAGCTTCGAATGGGATCTTGACGCCCGGACACTGGACATCGACGATGCGGGGCTGCTGGTCTTCGGTCTGGATCCCGCGACCTTCGAGGCGCGGCCGGGGGCGGTGCTCGAGCAGCTGGACCCGACGGAGAGCGCGCGCCTGGACGCGGCGATCCATGAGGCGATCTCCGGCGGGAGCAGCTCCTACAGCGTCCACTTCCAGGTGCCTCTGAAGGACGGGGCGCGCCAGTGGACGCATGTCCAGGCGCGGATCCTGAGGACCGAGGACGGCCGGGCACACCGTGTCATCGGTGTGGTGCGCGATGCGACGGCCGAGGTCACCCATTCGGCCTTCGTGCTGGATCTGGAAAAGCGGCGCCGCCGCCAGACGAGCATCGTCGAGCGCACCACCGCCGCGATGTCACGTGCGGTGACCGTGGACGACGTCACCGCCGCGCTCACGGGCCCGGGCGGCCTGGTCGGGATCGGGGCGGACGGTCTGGCGCTCGGGCTGGTGGAGAACTCCGCACTCAAGATCATCGCGCTGAGCGGCGACTCGGTGGAGGTTCTCGAAGGGCTGGGGTCCGGACAGCTCGACGCCGCGCTGCCGCTCGGGGACACGATCCTCAGCGGGCGCCCCCGGTTCATCACCTCGCTCGGATCACTGATCCGGCGCTACCCGGCGCTCGAGCCGCACATCGGGGAGCTGAACTTCCAGGCCGTCGCCTACCTTCCACTGATCGCTCAGGCCCGCTCGCTGGGCGGGCTCGCCCTCTTCTACCGGGAACGCACGGTATTCAACGCGGACGAGCGGATCCTGTGCCTGGGGCTGGCCGCCATCGTGGCCCAGTCCCTGCAGCGGGCGATCCTCTTCGACGAGGAGCGCGAATTCGCCACCGGGCTCCAGTCGGCCATGCTTCCGCGCCGGATCCAGGAGATCGAGGGGGGCGAGATCGCGGTCCGCTACCACGCGGCGTGGAGCGGACGCGAGGTCGGCGGCGACTGGTACGACGTGATCACCCTGCCCAGAGGCCGTATCGGCGTCGTGGTGGGCGATGTCCAGGGACACGACACGCATGCGGCGGCGATCATGGGCCAGCTGCGTATCGCCCTGCGCGCGTACGCCGCGGAGGGGCATCCCCCGGCGACCGTACTCGCGCGGGCCTCCCGCTTCCTCTCCGAGCTGGACACCGACCGGTTCGCGACATCGACGTACGCCCAGGCCGACCTCGCCACGGGCGCGGTGCGCGTGGCGCGCGCCGGGCACTTCGGGCCGCTGATCAGACATACCGAGGGCGGGTCGGTGTCCCCCAGGTGCGCGGGGGTCTTCCTCTGGGGATCTCCACGGATTTCCGGGACGAGGAGTATCCGGAGACGCGCCTCGACCTGGTGCCGGGCGAGACTCTCGTCCTGTACACGGACGGTCTGGTCGAGGAACCGGGCGCCGATGTCGACACGGGGGTCGCGGCGCTGATCCACGAGGTGAGCGACGGGCCCGACGGCGCCGAGGCGCTGGCCGACCATCTGTCGGACCGGCTGTGGGAGCGTTGGGGTTCGGGGGACGACGTGGCACTGCTCGTCCTGCGGCGCAGCCCGGATCTCGGGTCTCCGCGTGCGCCCCGGCTGCATCAGTACATCCATCAGGCGGATCCCCAGGGGCTGTCGGAGGCCCGTTCCATCGTCCGTCAGGCGCTCACGGACTGGGAGCTCGCCGGGCTGGCCGACGACGCGGAGCTGGTCACCGGGGAACTACTGGTCAATGTGCTGCTGCATACGGAAGGCGGGGCGGTACTGACGCTGGAGGTCCTGCCGGAACCCGTACGGCGCATCAGGCTGTCGGTCCAGGACCGCTCCAGTGTCTGGCCGCGGCGGCGCACTCCGGGCGAGACCTCGACCTCGGGACGCGGTCTGCTGCTGCTCGACGCGGTCGCCGAACGCTGGGGCATCGAGCCCCGCGGGGAAGGCAAGGCCGTCTGGTGTGAGATCGGTCCCCCCTCCTGATTCTCCGGATTCTCCGGCTGTGCAACCGGTGGCGCGGCCACGGAGCGGCGAGCGGCACGGCGGTGGGACTCCTGAGGGAATGCCTCGGGGGCGCACCGCGACGGAGTCGTCGCGGTGCGCCCCCGGCCGGTCCGCCGGTGTTCCGCCACCGCCGTGCCGGGATGCCCAGGGCGTCAGTGCTGCGCGCTGCGGCGCTTACGGACGGACCAGAGGATGCCGCCCCCGGCGAGCAGGACCGCGACAGCGGCTCCGCCGATGACGGGCGTGGCGGAGGACGAACCGGTCTCGGCCAGGTCCGGCGCGCTGGGGCTCGGCTCGGCAGGGGCAGGTGCGGCCTCACTGGCGGTCTCGCTCGGCGTCGCACTCGGCTCGGGGGTCTCCGAGGCCGGCGGCTCCGTGCTCGGAGTTTCCGAAGGCGTCGCCTCGGTCGGGGTGGGCGACGGGGCGTCGTCCTCACACACCGGAGCGGTCTTCGTGTCGTTCACGGAGTACCTGGCGTCGTCGCCGGCCTTGACGACGAGGCGGACAGTCAGCTCCTTGTCGTGCTCCGGGAGCTGGAGCGGCGTCTTCGTGCTGAAGTCGCGGCCGAACTGGGTCGTGGCAAGCAGATCGTCCCCGCCCACGACGGAGACGGTCACCTCGTTGGTGGCCTTGGCCGAGTAGGCCGTCAGGTTGAGCGTCACTTCGGAGCAGGTCACGGCCCAGGTGGGGGTGTGAGCTGCGGCCGGCCCTGCGGAGAGGACTCCGCCGGCCAGGCCGACTACCGCGGCGGCCGCGAATGCTCCCGCGCCGCGCCACGATCTCCTGGGTATGGTCATGGATTCTTCCTCCATCTGAGTTCACCGCTGGGATGGCGGTGGGGCGCACAGTAGTGCTCCCCGTCCCAGCGGTCGCACCCGCCCCATGCCTCAGCTGTACGCCAACCGCGCCCAGACCACCGCCACTTGTGACATGCCGGACACCACAGGATGGCCGGAAGCCGTTGCGCTCACCGTCGTCCCGGCGGGCCGTGAGGGTGATCTCAGAGGAGCTTGTGCATGATGTGCAGCCCCACATAGCCGTGCGTGGGGTGGTTGAACCCCTCGGGCAGGGTCCCGGTGACCTCGAACCCGAGCGAGCGGTACAGGCGGACCGCGTGGACGTTCGTCTCCACCACGGCGTTGAACTGCATGGCCCGATACCCCGCCGCCCGCGCCCAGTCCACCGTGTACTCGCAGAGAGCCCTGCCCACGCCCTGGCGGGAGTGTTCAGGGGCGACCATGTAGCTGGCACTGGCGATGTGCGAGCCGTTGCCCATGTGGTTCCTGTTCATCTTGGCCGTGCCGAGGACGGTCCCGGCGTCATCGACCGCGACCACCGTGCGTCCCGGCTCCGGGAGGAGCCACCATCCCTGGGCGACGTCCTCGACGAGGTCCGCAGGGTAGGTGAAAGTCTCGCCCGCGACGACGATGGCACGGAAGAACGGCCAGATGGCGGGCCAGTCCTTGTCGGTGGCTTCCCTGATCAGCATGGAGGCCAAGATGCCTGGGCGGAACACCCCGCGCAATCAATTTATCGATCAACGCCCCCAGGCCTGCGCAGCCCCAGCCTGACGAGCAGCCCTCGCCCGGCGCCGGAACTCCTGCCAGGGCGGCGGGCTGCCGGGCCGCGATGCCCGAAGACCGGTCCTGGGCGGCCCGGGGCCGGCCGTGCGGTCACCAGCCGCCCCGAAGCGGGCCTTCCCGAAGCCTGGCGGATCGGAGCGGGGCAGATCGGAGCCGGGCCGATCACGGGGTCGTATCCGGGTCGCGGCGCGGGGCGCGATGAACGCGCCTGTTCCAGCTCCAGCGTCAGATTCACCCGGCGCCAGAGGATCTCGTCCGGGTCATCCGCCAGCATCAGCTTCGTCATTTCCTCCCTCCCGGACACGGACCCCGGGCGTCCGAAGGCGGATTCCGGCTTCATACGCGCCAGGTATGCCCGCTCGTAGGGGTCCTCGACCACCTCCGCGAGCTGGACGGGGTCCAGGGCGGAGGCATGCAGGGCCGCGCGCGTCCAGGGGTCCTCGGCGCGGCTCAGGAGGCGGTCGATCCGCCGTGAACGCCAGTTGCGCGCACGCCAGTCGGTGCCGCCCTCCAGCATCGCCCGCATGCCCACCGGGCTCTTCCCGCCGATCAGGCCGGGCTCTCTCGCGGCGAAGGCGAGGAGCTCGTCCACCAGATAGAGCCAGACCACCGCGCGGTAGCGGTTCAGGTAGAACGCGACCGGGGAGACGCACCCGATGCGGGCCAGTCCGGTGAAGCGCACGGGACTGATTCCGAGAAGCGTGGCACCTTCCGCCGTGCCCGCCGTACGCACCCGGTCCCGGAGCGAGCCGGGAAACCCCGGCAGCCCGCGCAGCCGGTCGATCTCCTGCTGACGGATCCTGAGCCTCGCCCCGGTCGTGGTCGGCTCCGCACGGATCAGTCCCAGATGGACGGCGATATCGAATTCGCCGCGCTTCAAGGTCAGTTCCTGAGCCGCGCGTCCAACGGACAGGCACCTGGGCGCCGTCGCGTCGCCGTGCTTGCGGGTGGCTTCCGTAACGGTCATGGCCGTCCTCCCCCGTGAGGTCGAATACTCTCTGTGACCACGGTAGCGCGGGGAGAAAATACCCGCAGAGCCTGTGGACAACTCCTGGATGTCCACAGAAAGTGCAGGTCAGAGGTAGCCCGGGCGTCTCGATGCCTGCCGGGCCGCCCTACCGGGCCGTCACACCCAGGTGCTCGCCCACCCGATTCACCAACAGGGTCATCTCATAGGCGACCTGGCCGACATCTGCCTCGGCGGCCGTCAGTACGCACAGGCAGCTGCCGTCCCCGGCCGCCGTCACGAACAGCAGCGCCTCGTCGAACTCCACCATGGTCTGGCGTGCTCTTCCCGCACCGAAGTGACGCCCCGACCCACGGGCCAGGCTCTGCAGCCCGGACGAGACCGCCGCGAGGTGCTCCGCGTCCTCCCGGGCCAGGCTTGTGCTGGCCCCGGTCACCAGCCCGTCGTTCGACAGCACCAGCGCGTGCTGGATGTGCTCCACCCTGCTGGTGAGATCGTCAAGGAGCCAGTCAAGTCCCCGGTCCAGCGCCATGTGTTCGTCCTCCCCGTTCATCCGTTCCCCCGCCTGTCGCACAAGCCTTGCGTACGGGCCTCCTGCGGGCAAGCGCCTCCCGGCCGCGGGGGCGTTGCTTCGCGCCACCGTCCGCCCGGCCCGTGTTCGCCCACCCGCTTCACCAGACGCGCCATCTCGTACGCCACGAGGCCGACGTCCGCGAACGCCGTGCTGAGGACGGTGAGGCAGGAGCCCTCCCCGGCGGCGGCGACGAACAGGAAGCCGTCGTCCATCTCGACCATCGTCTGACGCGCACCCCCGGCACCGAAGTGCCGTCCCGTGTTCTTGGCCAGGCTGTTGAAGCCGGAGGCCACGGCCGCGAGGTGTTCCGCGTCCTCACGGCTCAGCGCCAGGGAGGCGCCGACCGCCAGTCCGTCGTCGCTCAGGACGACCGCGTGCCGGGTCTCGGCGACCCGCGCGACGAGATCGCCGAGCAGCCAGTCGAGTTCGCCTGAACCGCGGGAGGCCAGTCCCGGCCTCTCGTTCACCATCATGTGTGCTCTCCTTCGGTGTGCCGACGGAACGGGGATACGGGTGCGGATCGGCCCGAAGGGCCGCGCCCCGGCGCGCTGCCGCCCCCGCGGGCCCACCCGTCCCGGTAGGCGGTCATGCGGTCACGGGCCTGTTCGGGGGTGCACCCCACCGTGGGCCCTCCCTCGGGGTGCGGCTCGCACTCCTCCGGTTTCGGCTGCTCACGCAGTTGGGGTACGAGGCTGGCCTGGCGGACGCGCCGGGGCAGCTCGCCGTCCTCCTCGGTGGAGCGAGGGCGCCAGTGCAATGTGGTCACCGGGGCCGGCCCGGGCCCGGCACTCACCGCGGTCGTGCCCCGCTCCAGGGCGGGCACGGCGGCCGGTGCGGGGAACACGGTGGGGCGGGGCCGGGCGGCGGGGTGCGGGGCGAGCCCTCCGGGCCCGGAGCCGTCGTCGTCCCTGGCCACCGTCGTCGTCCGGGCCGCGTCGCCCGCCGGGCAGGCCGGCGAGCCCTCCGGGAGTCCGCTCCTGAGCAGCGCGGTCGGCAGCAGGACCACGGCGGTCGTACCCCCGTACGGCGAGGTGCGCAGCTTGACCTTGACGCCCTGACGGGCGGAGAGCCTGCTCACCACGAAGAGGCCGAGCCGGTCGCTGTCGAAGAGGTCGAGCGCCTCGGACTGTTCGATGCGGCGGTTCGCCTCGTCGAGCGGTTCCTTGCCCATGCCGAGCCCGCGGTCCTCGCTCTCCAGGGCGTAACCGTTGCCGACGGGTTCTCCGCTGATCCGCACCTTGGTGTGCGGTGGCGAGAACTGGGCCGTGTTCTCCACGAGTTCGGCCAGCAGATGGGTGAGGTCGGCCACTGCCGTGCCCTTCACGCCGGCGTCGGGCAGCGCACGCACCTCCACACGTGCGTAGTCCTCGATCTCCGAGACCGCCGCGCGGACGACGTCGGTCAGCGGCACGGGCGTCCGCCAGGCGCGCCCCGGTGCGGCACCGGAGAGGATGATCAGGCTTTCGGCGTGCCGTCTCATGCGAGTGGTGAGGTGGTCGAGGCGGAACAGGTCACCGAGTTCGCCCGGGTCGTCGGTGCGGCGCTCCATGCCCTCGAGGAGTGCGAGCTGACGGTGCACGAGGACCTGGCTGCGTCGGGTCCCGAACGATCAGGCAACGTTCGCACGTGCGCACCGCTTCGCGCGGTTCCGCCCGGGTGCGGGCTGCGCGATCATGTCCATATGGGCGACGACCGGACACACGTGCAGGACTTCTTCTCCGCGCGGGCAGCGGACTGGGACAGCCGTTTCCCCCACGACGGGCCGGCCTTCGCCGCCGCCGTCGGGGAGCTCGGTCTGCGTCCCGGCGGCGCCGTGCTCGACGCGGGGTGCGGTACGGGGCGCGCGCTGGCGGCGCTGCGCGCGGCGGTCGGGCCCGGTGGGACGGTCCTCGGGGCCGACCTGACGCCCGCGATGCTGGATGCGGCCCGGCGGGCGGGAAGGGCCGCGAGCGGCGCCCTGCTGCTGGCCGACGCCGCGCGGCTCCCACTGCGCGCCGGGTCCCTCGACGCCGTCTTCGCCGCCGGGCTGGTCTCGCATCTCCCGCACCCCGCCCAAGGGCTCTCGGAGCTGGCGCGGGTGGTGCGTCCCGGTGGCGGGCTCGCGCTGTTCCACCCGGTAGGCCGGGCCGCGCTGGCGGCACGGCACGGCCGGGCCCTTTCGGACGACGATCTCAGGGCTGAGCGCCGCCTCACGCCCTTGCTGGCGAACGCGGGCTGGCGGCTGGACTCCTACACCGACGAGGAGAGCCGGTTCCTGGCACTGGCCGTTCGGACCGGCTGAGCGATCCCTTCCGGGTACTGTCGGCCCCGCCGTCGCGTCGGGCGTGCTTCCGGTTACTCGGCGGGTCCGTCCGAGGGCCGTCCGTGCGGCACGGGGCAGCCGCGCACGCCCGGTGTGGGGAACGTGCCCAGCCCGGCCACCTCGTAGCCCTGCGGATACCCCCTGATCTCCGGGTTCTGGCGGGCGTAGTGAGGGGCCGACCGCGGCGGCATGAGCCGTACGGCGCGGGCCCTCAGACGCAGGGCCCCACGGGTCAGCCCCCGGACGAGGGGGCCCGGCCGCTCGTACCGGAACGCCCGGAGCAGCGAGTCGTCGAGCAGAGCCAGGCTGGCTCTGCGGACCACGGGGGCGAGCGGGCGCGGGTACCAGGAGCCCATCAGGGCAAGGGTGGCGTCGGAGACCGCGCGTGCGCCCTCGTCCCAGCCGAAGTGCGCCTCCTCGTACGAGTCCAGGGCGCTCTCGAAGTCCTCGTACGTCTGCGGCACGTCCTGGATGCCCATCCGGGCGCCGAGTGTGCGGTAGTACGCGGCGAAGGCCCGCAGTTCGTGGCCGGACAGCCTGCGCCAGCCGTACGTGTCGAGCCAGCGTTTGGGGGTGACGACGAAGGTGCACAGCACGTAGCGCATGTCGTCGTTGCTGATGTCGTAGCTGCGGTGCATCCGGTTGATCCGGCGGACGGCCGTCCGGCCCTCCTCGCTGTCGAAACCGTGCTCGACGACGGCGTCGAGAAGAAGTGCGGTGTCGTCGTACCTCTTCTGTGAACGTTCCGTCAGTTCCCCCGTCTCCGCCAGCAGCCGGCCGATGCTGGGGACGGCGTACGTGCGGTACAGGGCGAGTTCGAGAGCGCGGGTGATGTCCCAGGGGAACTCGTAGGACACGGTGAGCCGGTAGATCTGCAGGAAGTCCCGTTCCGGGTCCAGCCGCTGGATCTCCTTCAGCCGTTCGAACCGCTCCACCATGCTGTCCCCCTCGTCGGCCGGAGCCACAACCCTACGTGCGCCGGGCGGGCCGGCGCCACGGCATGAGGGGGGCTGCGGCGTGTCCCGGTGACCGGTGGCGCGCTCCGGGTACGTGGCCGTTATCGCTTGTCAGGGCCTCGACGACAGGGTTACCGAGTAGTTAAGGTGCGCCGACGGACCAAGCGATCAGGGACGAGGTGGGTGCTGTGGCTGCGACGGACGACACGGTCGCCGACGACGACGCGCTGTTTGTGCTGACCGCTGTGCTGTTGACGCCCGCACAGTTCCCCAGCGTGCTCGGCGACGACTACGTGGCGGCGTGCGCCGCACTCGGTCTCGAGCCGTACGCCGAGGGGTACGGCCTCGTGCTCGGCCAGGACAGTGCCGGTGCCCGGTGGACGGTGGTCGTCGAGGACGTCTCGCTGGTGGCTGTCGCCATCGCCTCGTGGGACTGCGGGATGGAGTACGACCTCTCCCCCGACGACCGTTCGGTGGTCTGCGCGCTTCCGGGGTGGCCGCTCGCACTGGCGGTCTCCGCGCCCGGCGTCCCCGAGCCTCATGATCCGCTGCCCGGCCCGGACGATGAGGGGCCGGCGCCGCTGACGCCGCCGGACACCGAGGTCTGGGGGGCTCCGCAGCGGCGTCTCGGCGCGGACGAGATCGCCCTGCAGTGGGCCTCGTGGCGCGAGCAGATGGACGACGAGACCGCGTTCGAACGGTCCGAGGAGCCCGGGCCGGACGGTGCGGCCCCGGCCGGGGAAGCTCCCGAAGCCCCCGCCGGAGAAGCTCCCGGCACCGAAGCCCCCGCCGGAGAGCCCTCGGCCGGGGAGGCGAGAAGCACGGCGGAGCCCGCCGCTTCCGGTCAGCACCCCGGCGTACGCAGGGCACTCGCAGCGGCCCGGGCGTATGTCGGGTCCCCGCCTCCGCCCGGCCGGATCCGCTCCGCGTTCGCCCCTGGCGGGGCCCGGACGCTGCGGGCCGACGGCCCCGGGTGGTCCCTGGTGGCCAGGACCGACGACATCGCGTTCGTCCTGCTGGACGAGGAGCCGGGCGAGATCATTCCGGTCGGCCGCGGCCCGGAGCTGCCGGGCCTGCTGAAGTCGCTCGACGAACTGGCCGTCCGGCCGTCCTGACCCGTGCCGCGCCAGGCTCGACCCGTGTGTACTACACACGCTCCAGGGAACGATGCGGCCCGACGGGCAGCTCCGCCTCGACCGCGTCACCGGGCCGTACGACTCCGCCCGTCGTGACGACGCCCATGATTCCGGCCTTGCGGACGACGGTGCCGTCGTCCGCGCGGCCGACGACCTGCTTGAGCAGTCCGTCCTGGAAGTTGTCGATCTGGAGGCAGGGATTGCGCAGGCCGGTCACCTCGACGACGGCTTCGCCGCCGAGGTGGAGCAGCGTGCCCACGGGAAGCGAGAGGAGATCGATTCCGCTGGTGGTGATGTTCTCCCCCAGGTCGCCCGGGCCGACCTCGAATCCCGCGTCCCTGAGCTCGGCGAAGAGCTCCTCGTGGATGAGGTGGACCTGACGCAGATTGGGCTGCGTCGGGTCCTGGGCGACCCGCGAGCGGTGTTTCACCGTGACCCCGGCGTGGACGTCGCCCTTCACACCGAGTCCGGCGAGAAGCGTGACGCCGGGCCTGTTCGGCTTGGTGAAGGAGTACTCGCCGTTGCTGCTGACCGCGGTGACCGTGCCGTTCAACGCCCGATCTCCTTACGGCTGATCCTGCGGAGCCTGCGCCGCTGCGACGGGTCGAGCATCAGGTATCCGATCGTGGGTACGCCGATGAGGACCAGCAGCGACCACCAGAATCCGATGAACGGAATCAGGACGACTGCTGCGACGACTCCCCCGATGGCGATCTTCGCGCCGTTCGACATGATCTGTGCCTCCTCCGCGGCCCTGGCCGCTCCTGATGGGAGAACGCCTGCGAGGCTCCGTCGGTTCCGGTCTCGCGGCACGAGCACCGCGACGGTCTACCGGAGCGGCTCGCCGACCTCATGCATGTGCTCCAGCGCCTGCCGGTACGACTCGATGATGCCGGTCTCCGCGTACGGCATCCCGATGGAGGCGCAGTGTGCCTTCACCAGCGGCTGGGCGAGGCGCAGATGGGGGCGGGGCATGCTCGGGAAGAGGTGGTGCTCGATCTGGTAGTTGAGGCCGCCGAGGAACCAGTCGGTGAGGACGGCGCCCTTCACGTTCCGCGAGGTGAGGACCTGGCGCTGAAGGTGCCCCCAGCGGTCACCGTCAGGGTCCGGCATCTCCATGCCCTTGTGGTTCGGCGCGAAGGCCATGCCCAGGTGGAGACCGAACAGAGCATGGTGCACCAGGGCGAAGACGACGGCCTTGCCCGGGGACATGACGGTCAGGAGCAGCGTTGCGTACAGCGCGAGGTGACCGGTCAGCAGAAGGCCGGACAGTGCGCGCTCACGGGCGGGCTGCCGCCTCAGGAACTGGAAGCCGTAGATCTTGAGGGCGATGCCTTCGAGAAGCAGCATCGGGAAGAAGAGCCGCGCCTGGTTGCGGGTGAGCCAGCGGGCGAAACCCTCGCGCTGGGCGGCCTGCTTCTGGGTCCACACCAGGGCGCCCACCCCGACGTCGGGATCCTTGTCTATGTGGTTGGGGTTGGCGTGGTGGCGTACGTGCTTGTCGTTCCACCACGCCTCGTTCATTCCGAGGAACAGATTGGCGTGGACGAGACCGACGATCCGGCCGGCCTTGCGGTCGCCGGTTATCTGGGCATGGCCCGCGTCGTGCCCGAAGAACGCCGTGCGGGTCCACAGGACGGCCAGCGGCAGGGCGAGGAGCAGGTTCCACCAGGTGTCGCCGAGGAGCACCATGCCGGTGATCACGGCTCCTAGCGCGACCAGGTTGGCGGCGATCCCCGCCGCGTACCAGCCCGTGCGCCGTTCCAGGAGCCCCTGCCCCTTGACGGTCTTCAGGAGCGGTGCGAAATCACTTCCGGTGGCCGGCGGGACCGCCGGACCCTCCGATCCGTCGCCTATGTGTTGCGCAACGGTGGCTGCTACCGCCTGGGGCATGACGTCTCCGGTTTCTGGGCATCTGCGCTGACCTCGTCAAACGTACGGAGAGCGGGCCTGCGGCAGCCATGGCGCCATCACCCCGGTCATACGGGGGGAATCCCCCTGCCCGGTGGTGACGCGAGCTGTACCCCAAGCTTCAGAAGGCAGAAATGAGTGAGGTGGATCACTGGGCATTTCTCCCGGAACGGGCCGTGGGTGGAGTACCCTCGGCGAACCCCGGGCTCACTAGTCAAATTTGAGGAATCTGACATCGCTGTGCACAGGCTCCCTGCGGCAACGCTCAACGAGATCTCTGAACTGTCCCGCTGCTCCGCAGTCTTCCTCCCCGCGGATCCGGCCCGTACCGGCCTGATCGCGTTCTGGAATGCGGACGGTAGCACCCCTCCCGGTGAAGCAGGGAGTCCGGCGGAACTGACGGTCGTCGGAGGCGACCTCCGCCCTTGTGCGGTCCCGGCGTTGACCATGCCCGTGCGGGACGCCCTGCCGGTCCTGACACGGGCGCGGGCGGGCTCTCTCTCCTCCCCTTCCGCGGCGTTCTGGGGCGCCGCCGGAGTCCTCGCTCTCCAACTCGCGGCGCGCGGACTGCTGCTGCCCGGCCTGAGCCCCACCGACCACGATGCCTGGCGGGCCGGCCCGCTGACGGCCGGCGATCTGGAGCGGATCCGGGTGCTGGCGGCTTCCATGCCGCCCGCGGCTCATGCGGTGCCCCTCGACCCCGCGGCCGAACCCGTGATGCTCGCCGAACCGGAGTCGCTCCTGCGGTCGTTCCTCGACGCGGTGGTGGACGGACTCCCACGTACCCCGGCGGCCGGACCGGCCACGGGCGCACCGGCGTTCGCCGCGCGGGAGGCACAGCATCTGCCGGCGCTCCGGCCGTGGGCGGCCGACGTCGCGGCCGGTCACGACGCGGGCGTGCGGCTCTCACTCCGTGTCGAGGTCTCGGGACTCGGCGACGATGTCGACGCGGAGGGCTTGGAGGGGGCCGGCGCCGGCGCACCCTCGTTCCGCGCGGTCCTGCAGATCCACAGCGTCCAGGACCCCGCCCGCGTCGCCGACGCGGCCGACGTGTGGGCGGACCGGTCCCCCGCCGCCGCCCTGTTCGGTCCGCGCGCCCGCATGGACGCCCTGCTCGCCCTGCGGCGCGCCGCCCGTGCCTGGCCCCCGCTGGCGCCCCTCCTGTCGGCCGCGGTTCCGGACGCGGTCGAGCCTGCCGACGAGGAGATCTCCGAACTGCTGGGCCCGGCGGCCAGGGCGCTCGCCGCGACGGGTGTCCAGGTGCACTGGCCCAGAGGGCTGTCGAGGAAGCTCACGGCGCGAGCGGTGATCGGGCCGCAGGACGACGACGCAGGGGCGACCGCGCGCACGGGAGGGGACACCCCGTCCTTCCTGTCGGCCGACGCCCTCCTGGCGTTCGACTGGCGGTTCGCGCTGGGTGGCAGGAACCTGAGCCGCGCGGAGCTCGACCAGCTGGCGGAGTCGGGCAGGCCACTGGTCAGACTGCGTGACCAGTGGGTGCTGATCGATCCGGAGGACGCCCGCAGGGCCCGCGGGACCCATGACCGCAAGGTCACCCCCATCGACGCGCTGGGGGCCGTGCTGACGGGAACCACCGATGTCGACGGGCACCGGGTGGAAGTGGCGGCGACGGGCTGGCTCGAGCAGCTCCGTGAGAGAATCGCCGACCCCGAGTCGGAGGACCGCCGGGCGGTCGGACAGCCGGAGGCACTCGACGCGAGTCTGCGCGACTACCAGCTTCGCGGCCTCAACTGGCTGCACACCATGACCTCACTCGGCCTCGGCTGCTGCCTCGCCGACGACATGGGACTCGGCAAGACCATCACACTGATCGCCCTGCATCTGCACCGTCAGGGCGTCGAGTCCGCTGCCGGGCCGACGCTCGTGGTGTGCCCCACCTCCCTGATGGGCAACTGGCAGCGGGAGATCGAGAAGTTCGCCCCGGGGACACCGGTGCGTCGTTTCCACGGCGGGTCGCGGTCGCTGGAAGACCTGGTGGACGGCGAGTTCGTCCTCACCACCTATGGCACCATGCGCCTCGACGCCGCCCGCCTGGCGCAGACGTCCTGGGGCATCGTCGTCGCCGACGAGGCGCAGCACGTCAAGAACCCGCACTCCGCGACGGCGAGGCAGCTGCGCGCCGTCGGCGGGCGGGCCCGTGTCGCCCTCACCGGCACACCGGTGGAGAACAACCTCTCCGAGCTGTGGGCCATCCTCGACTGGACGACTCCCGGGCTGCTCGGGCGGCTCGGCACCTTCCGCACCCGCTACGCGAGCGCGGTGGAGGGAGGCAACGACCCCGCCGCGGCCGAGCGGCTCGCCTCACTGGTCCGCCCGTTCCTGCTGCGGCGCCGCAAGTCCGACCCCGGAATCGCTCCGGAGCTTCCCCCGAAGACGGAGACCGACCGCGCCGTGTCGCTCACGGCGGAACAGGCCGGCCTGTACGAGGCGGTGGTACGCGAGACGCTCCAGGAGATCTCCGGCGCGGACGGCTTCGCCCGGCGCGGGCTGGTCATGAAGCTGCTGACGGCGCTCAAGCAGATCTGCAACCACCCGGCGCAGTACCTCAAGGAGGAACAGCCGCGGATCGTGGACCGCTCGGGGAAGGTGGAGCTGCTGGACGAACTGCTCGACACGATCCTGGCCGAAGGCGCCGGGGTGCTGGTGTTCACCCAGTACGTCCGGATGGCCCGGCTCCTGGAACAGCATCTGGCGGCGCGCGGGATCCCCACCCAGTTCCTGCACGGGGGCACGCCGGTTGCCGAGCGGGAGGTCATGGTGAACCGGTTCCAGGCAGGTGAGGTTCCGGTCTTCCTGCTGTCGCTCAAGGCGGCGGGTACGGGGCTCAACCTCACCCGGGCCGGTCATGTCGTGCACTTCGACCGCTGGTGGAATCCGGCCGTGGAGGCGCAGGCCACCGACCGCGCGTACCGGATCGGGCAGACCCAGCCGGTGCAGGTGCACCGGCTGATCGCCGAGGGCACCGTGGAGGACCGGATCGCCGCCATGCTGGCACGGAAGCAGGGGCTCGCGGACGCCGTACTCGGTAGCGGCGAGGCCGCGTTGACGGAACTGAGCGATGCGGAGCTGGCCGAACTGGTCGGGCTGCGAGGGGGCGCACGATGAACGAGGGTTACGAGCCGGAGCGCACGTTCGCCGCGCTGCCGCCCGCACAGGGCCGGGGATTCGCCTCTTCCTGGTGGGGGCGGGCGTGGCTGAAGGCGTTGGAGGACACCGCACTCGACGGTCAGCAGCTCAAGAAGGGGCGCCGGCTGGCCCGGGAGGGCAGGGTCGGCGCGGTTTCCGTCCGTCCCGGACGGATCACAGCGGTCGTGCAGGACCGCGACTCGACGGCGTACCGCAGTGATGTGCTGCTCCAGGAGCTGACCGAGGAGGAGTGGGACAGGTTCCTGGACATGGCGTCCGAGCGGTCGGGCCACATCGCCGCCCTGCTCGACCGCGAGATGCCGCCGCACCTGGTGGAGGACGCGGCCGCCGCCGGTCTCGAACTGCTGCCGGGCATCGGTGACCTGGAGCCGGAGTGCAGCTGCGAGGCCTGGGACCACTGTCCGCATACGGGCGCCCTGTGTTACCAGGTGGCGCGGCTGCTCGACCAGGACCCCTTCGTGCTGCTGCTGTTGCGGGGGCGCGACGAGCGGTGGCTGCTCGACGAATTGCAGGTGCGCAGCGCGGCCCGTGCTGTTCCTGGGACGGCTGACGAGTCGTCGGCCGGAAGCCCGGCGAGCGGTCCGGCGTCGCGCGGGGTGCGCGCCGACGAGGCGTACGCGGCGCGGGACATCCTGCCGCCGCTGCCCCCTCCCCCGCCCCTGCCGGCGGAGCCGGGAGTGCCGCCGTCGCTGGACACGGAGACGGATCCGGCGGAAGGCGTCGACCCCTCGGCTCTGGAGTTCCTGGCGGCGGACAGCGCCGTGCGGGCGTTCGCGATGCTCGCGGAGGCGCTGACGGCGGGACACGGACGGCAGCCTCTGGCGGCCGTGCTGACGCCGGAGCAGGACGCCGTGCGGCTGGCTGCCGACGGCCGGCCCGACGCCCGCCTCGCGGCCCGTCTCGGCGCGGTGGCCGGACGCGGGCCTGCCGGTCTCGACGCCGCGGTACGGGCCTGGCGGTACGGCGGGGCGGCCGCGCTGGCGGTGTGCGACGGGGAGTGGCTGCCGGGCCCCGACGAACTCGCGCGAGCCCGAGCGCAGCTCGCCTCCGCGTGGGAGGAGGGCGAGGGCCCGCAGCTCCGTGCCGCCGACAACCGCTGGACGGCGGTCGGTGCCGGAGCGCAGCTGCGGCTCGGACCCGACGGGCGCTGGTGGCCGTACGCCGAGGAGCGCGGCAGGTGGGTCCCGGCAGGCCCGGCGGAGGACGATCCCGCGGCCGCCCTCGCCGGGGTGCGGCCCGGCGCCTGAGGGCGGAACGCGCGTTGCCGATGTGACCCGACGCGTACGGTCCTTCCCCGGGGCGGAACCGTACGGGTGGGGCAGGACGTGTTGTGCCGTAGACCGGACACACGTCCATCGCACAGGAGCACCGATGCAGCGCAGACGGATTCTTCAGAGCGCCGCGGTGACGGCCACCGCGGCGCTCCTTCCGGCCTCGGCCCGCGCCGCGGCCGTGCCGACGGCGGACACGGATTACCCCGGCGCCCAGTGGGCTCCGGCGTCCACGTCCAACTACACGGTGGCGAGCCGACCTTCGGAGTACTCCGTCGACCGCGTCATCATCCACGTCGCCCAGCAGACGTTCACCGAGACGATCGGCATCTTCCAGAACCCGCGCAGCGAGGTCTCCGCCCATTACGTGGTGCGCTCGGGGGACGGGCTCGTGGCCCAGTGCGTACGGGAGCGGGACGTCGCCTGGCACGCGGGGAACTGGGACTACAACACACGCAGTATCGGCATCGAGCACGAGGGCTGGGTCGACCAGCCGTCGTACTTCACCCACACGATGTACGAGCGGTCGGCGAGGCTCACGGCTGACATCTGCGACCGCTACGGCCTGCCCAAGGACCGCGCGCACATCATCGGCCATCACGAGGTGCCCGGCAGCGACCACACGGACCCCGGGGATCTCTGGGACTGGGTGCGCTACATCCGTCTCGTGAATCTGGCCTGACGCCCGCCTCGGCCGAAGGCGGGCGGCGAGGCCTCGAACGCCCCGCCGCCCGCCGGAAGGTGGTACGGCCCGTCAGACGCCCGCGTTGCGCCAGACCGTCAGGTCCAGGGTCATGTACTTGCTCGGTGAGTCCTCTGCCGAGAAGCCCTGCACCGTCACGAGACCGATGTGGCCGCTGCCCGTGAACACACAGACCTGACGGCCCTTCGACAGCTTCTCGGTGTCGATGTTCTCGGTGAACCTGGTGTCCGCCCGGCATGCCTCGAGCGAACCCTCCTGGGACGGGTCGAGCAGCACCAGCTTCCCGTCGGTGCTCTCCGCGTCGAGGTATCCGCCCGTGTCGTAGGAGAGTTCGTACCCGGCGTCCTCGCCTTCCTGGGGCCGTACGTCCTCGTCCGCGAGGGTCAGGTGGTAGCCGGCGGTGAGGTTGATGCCGTTGTATTCGACGGGCTCGGGGGCCGGCTTCTCCTCCGCGTCGTCGTCCGGGGTGTCCGCGGGCTTCGCGTCCGGGGCCGGCGTCCCGCTCGACGTCTCCTTCTGCCCGTCCTGGGGCGAACTCCCGCCCTGCGTCTGCTTCTCGTCGTCCTTGCTCAGCAGGTAGGCCGTGCCACCGCCCGCGATACCGAAGACCAGTGCGGCCGCGAGAGCGATGAACAGGGCGCGCCTGCCCGTGCCCTTCTTCGGCGCGGCGGCCTGGTTCACGGGGGCGGGCGCGGGCTGCCCGGGCCCGGGATACGGCTGCGAAGGCGAGGGGCGCTGGGTGGGTGCGTAGGCGTGGCCCGGCGCGCCGGACGGCTGCGTGGGGTGTTGCGGCTGGTGGGGCGGGTACGGCTGGGGCGGCCCGAAACCCGGGGGCGGTGTGGCCGGGGCCCGCGTGACCGGTGCCGGGGAGGCGGGCGCGGTGGGAGAGTACGCCGCTCCCGGGGCGGTGGCCGGGGGCGGTGGGGTCTGGACAGGAGCGGGAGCGGCCGCGCGCACGGTGATGTCGGCGGCCACCGGCGCGGGAAGCCAGTCCTCGGGACGGCGCAGGACCGTCTCCGCGTTCGCGGTGCGGCACAGTTCGATGATCTCGGCGATCGACGGTCTGCCCGCGGGGTCCTTGGTGAGGCAACGGGTGACGAGCTCCGTGAGCCGCTCCGGGACCCCGGTGAGGTCCGGTTCCTCGTGCACGATCCGGTAGAGCACTCCGTGCGAGGTCCCCTCACCGAAGGCCGGGGCGCCCGTCGCCGCGTACGCCGCCACCTGGCCGAGGGCGAAGATGTCGGTGGCCGGGGTCACCTTGCGCCCGGCGGCCTGTTCGGGTGCCATGAACGACGGCGTGCCGATGGTCACCCCGCTGCCGGTGAGAGAGGTCGCGTCGGCCGCGTAGGCGATGCCGAAGTCGATGACCCGGGGACCGTCGGCGGCGAGCAGCACGTTGGAGGTTTGAGGTCGCGGTGGACGATGCCCGCGCCGTGGATGACATGGAGGGCCTCCGCCATGCCCGCGATCAGCAGGAGCACCGCCTGTACGGGCAGTGCGCCGTGCGCGGCGACCGCGTCGGCTAGGGAGGGGCCGGGCACGTACGCGGTCGCGAGCCACGGCTGCGTGCCCTCGGTGTCGGCGTCGATCACGGGCGCGGTGAAGAGGCCCTGCACCCGCTGCGCGGACTGCACTTCCTGGGCGAAGCGACGCCTGAATTCCGCGTCCTCGCCGAATTCCGGGCGGATCACCTTGATCGCCACGGGCCGCCCGCCGGGCGTGTACGACAGATAGACCTTGCCCATCCCGCCCGCGCCGAGCTTGGCCGCGATCCGGTATCCGGCGATCGTGGCCGGGTCGTCCCCCGCCAGTGGCTGGAAGATCTGGGAGCCGTTGCCCCGGTCCTGCTGCTGACCACTCATCTACTTGAATCTCCCCCGAAGGACACTGATGGCGAACGGCACCCTATCCAAGTGGAGGGGAACCTTCGCCTCCGTCTCGTTCCCGTGTCGGAACTCCGGCGTCGCGCGCATCGCCGGCGCGGCCCGGATCCGCTCCCCCTCCGCCCTCGACCGGCTCCGGAGCGTCCTGCTCGGTCCCGGGCGGGCCCGTCGCGCCTCCGCCCCGCAGGCGTTCCAGGTCGGAGGACCGGACCTGGATGACCAGCAGGGCCACCAGCGCGGCGACGACGGAGAAGACGGCGGCGGCGATGAACGCGCTGGACACACCGGAGGCCAGGACCTGGTCACCCCACGGCGCGGGAAGCTCACCTGTCCGACGGAACTCGAGTTGCTGCGCGGGGGTCGCCTCGGCCAGGAAACGGGGTATCTGATCCGTCGCCTCGTTGCGGCTGGCCGTACCGAAGACCGTGACCAGGATGGACAGCCCCAGCGAACCGCCGACCTGCTGGGTCGCGTTGAGAACTCCGGACGCGGCCCCCGCTTCTCTGGGCGCCACACCCGAGACCGCCATCAGCGTCAGCGACACGAACTGCATGCCCATACCGAATCCGAAGACCAGGATGGGGCCGAGGATGCTGCCCAGGTAGGTGCTGTGGACATCGGTCTGCGTGAGCCAGGCAAGTCCCACCGCGGCCAGGATCGCGCCCGTCACCATGAAGGGCTTGGGGCCCCACCGGGGCAGCAGCCGCGAGGCGAGACCGGCGCTGATGGCGATGATCGCGCTCACGGGCAGGAAGGCCAGCCCGGCGCGCAACGGGCTGAAGTCGAGGATGTTCTGGACGAAGAGGGTCAGGAAGAAGAACATGCCGAACATGGCGGCGGCCAGGCTCAGCATCATGGCGTAGGCACCGGAGCGGTTGCGGTCGCCGAACATGCGCAGGGGTGTGATGGGCTGCCTCGACCGGCGCTCGACGGCCAGGAAGACCAGCAGGAAGACCACGGCGGCGCCGAAGGAGGCGATGGTCAGGCTGTCGCTCCAGCCGTCCTCGGAGGCCCGGATGAAGCCGTAGACGAGCAGCACCATGCCCAGGGTCGAGGTGAGCGCCCCGAGGAGGTCGAAGTGACCGGGGTGCCGCTCGGACTCCTTGATGTGCCGGGGCGTTCCGAGGGCGATCAGCAGGCCGATGGGTATGTTGACGAAGAGCACCCAGCGCCAGTCGAGCCACTCGACCAGCAGGCCGCCGGCGAGCAGACCGATCGCGCTTCCGCCCGCCGACACCGCGGCGAAGACACCGAACGCCCGGTTCCGCTCGGGTCCTTCGGGAAAGGTCGTGGTGATGAGGGAGAGCGCGGTCGGTGAGGCGATCGCCCCGCCGACCCCCTGCAGGGCACGCGCCGCGAGCAGTTGCCAGGAATCCTGCGAGAGGCCGCCCAGCAGCGAGGCCACCACGAAGAGCAGCACACCGAAGATGAAGACCCTGCGGCGCCCGAGGATGTCGCCCAGCCGCCCACCGAGCAGAAGCAGCCCGCCGAAGGTCAGGGTGTAGGCGTTGATCACCCACGACAGGCTCTCGGTCGAGAAACCGAGGGAGGACTGGATGTGCGGCAGGGCGATGTTCACGATGGTGACGTCGAGGACCACCATCAGCTGGCAGGAGGCGATGACGAGCAGCGCGATCCCGTTGCCGTGGCCCCGCTCCGGGGATCCGGCGGCAGGCGCAGACTTCGCTTGCGATCCGGTCATAGCACTAGACGCCAAACAAGTCAGGGGAGAACGGAAACGTTCACTCATCGACGTTAGGACGGCACGGACCGGACCGCCAATCGATCACCTGACGGACGTACACACGCTCGGACACGCGGTGGCCCGATGACCCCGTCGGCCAGGAACGGCCGACGGGGCCGGGGCCGGAGCACGGTGGTCCAGGTCAGGTGAAGTTCACGTCGCTGCAGAGGAAGTACGTCTGGTCCATGTGCGACGCCTGCCAGATCGTGTAGACCACATGGCGACCGCTGAGACCTGAGGTGCTCACGGGGATCTCGTAGTTCTGACTGGGGGCGTAGCTGCCCGTCTCCGCGACCAGTTGCAGGTCACCCCAGCCCAGCGCCTCCGCGGCCGGGTCGAAACCCTGCCGGGTGACGTACACCTGGAAGTAGTCGGCCCCGTGACTGGCCTGGTCGTACAGCTTCACGGTGAAGTCACCGGTGATGTCGGTGGTCTTCCACGCCCCCACGGTGTCGAGGGAGTTGTACCGACCACTCTCCGCCCGGCCGCCGCTACACAGCTGACCGTCGGGCACGGCTGCCGGGAAATTGCCGCCGGACCCGTTGCGGTACAGCCCGTTCCAGTTCCACATGGCGTTCGGGTCGGCCTGCCACGCCTGCCAGCACATGGGGTCTTCCTGCTCCATGGCCGGGTTCTGGAAGTCGTCACCCCAGCGCAGCCAGCAGCCGTAGTTGCGGGAGGCCGGGTCGACGACGGAGCCGTGGGCGCTCGCGGTGCCCGTCCATGGGAGGAGGCAGAGAAGGGCGGCGGCGAACACACCGCCCAGGCGCAGCACCCAGCCGCCTAAATTGACGCGGTCATGACACATCATGGTGTGATCTCCATTTCGACGGAACGTTCGAGGAGAGGTGCGGGGATCCATCGGCGTGGGAGCGCTCCCGCGCCACTTGGGCTTTGCCCCGCCACCTTCGCCTCAAACATGCCGAGACGCATCACCAGTAATGCCGGCGGCCTCCGACCGCGTGCCCCACGGCACCCAGGAGCCACAGGGCGAGCCCGATCACGAGCAGGATGATCCCGATGGTCCACAGGACGCCGACACCCGTCACCAGGCCGAGTATCAGAAGGATGGCTCCGATGATGATCATTACTACCTCCGGAACGAACGCCCCGTGCGGACATTGTGCGCATATATGAGCATATGCCTTCGTGGCCTCTACGCCCAGACACAAGGTCATTGAGTTGCCTCTGCCAACGACCCGGGTTCCGCCCGCGCGGGTGGCAGGAGCGCGTCAGTCGCGGGGCAGCAGGGTTCCCAGCGGGCCCAGGTCCAGGTTGAGGTCTTCGGGACGTACCCCGTGCTGTTCGCAGAGCTCCGCCATCCGCTGGTCGAGCAGCATGAGGGTGGTGCCGATCTCGTCCACCTGGCCGTCGGTGAGGTCCCCCTGATCGATTCGCCGGATGGCCTGCCGCTCCATCAGCTGACGCAGCAGTTCCACCACCGTCAGCACGAGGGCGACGAGATCGCGCCCCAACTGGTCCGAGTCGACGTCGAGTCGTGAAGTGGTCACAGTGGGCCTCCGTCCGCCCAGGGAGCCGGAACGCGTTCATTGACGGACGAGAGCAGGGCGTGGAGCGACAGCCGCACGAGCGGGACGTCCGCGATCGCGATCACCAGGTCACCGCTGATCACCACGCCCGTCGCCAGTACCCTGTCCAGCAGATCGACCAGCGGCACCCCGATGGGGCCGCTCAATGGCTCGGGGTTGTCCCAGGGCACCACCTCGCGGTCCATCCCTACACCTCACCGACGAAGGAGTACGGCACCCAGGGACCGGAGATGTCGATCCCGGCCCCGGTCGCGTCCCTCAGTGTCCGGGTGAGCTCCTGGAGCTCGGCTCCGCGGTGCTCCGCCACAAGGTACGTGGCATTGAGGACCTGGACGCGTCCCTTTCCCGCGAGGTCGGGAGCGTGCAGCCGCAGACGGCGCCCCGCGGCGGCCAGGTTCCCGAAGGCAGCATCCACCGTTTCGGCGAGCCGGAGCGCGTCCTCATGCCGCTGTTCGCGCCGGGCCTGCACTCCGCGCTTGCGTTCCAGATAGGCCAGACCGGCCCCGGGCGCCGGGCGGACACGTGTCGCCGGCGTCTCCGGCCGGAGCGGAACGGGGCTCGGGCCGGGGGCCGGGGAATCGGCCGCGTAGACCTTGACTCCCCATTCGGAGTGGCCCGCCGTGCGCTCCAGAGCGGTGCTGAAGCGGGCGGTCTCGCCGATGAGGGCCTGCCGGGCCCGGTCCTCGCCGTGGTACAGGGTGGCGAGCGGGAGCGGGACGGTGGGGGACGACGCGGCGGCTGCGGACACCACGTCGTGGTGCGCGCGGGCGTATCGCTCCAGCTCCTCCCGGTCCGACAGACGGGTCTGCCACACCTCGTCCGTGAAATCGGCGGCGCGGACGGTCTGGACGACCGCGGTCAGTTCGCCGAAACGCAGCAGGCGCAGTGGTCCGCCGGCCTCGACCCCCGGCAGATCCGCGAACGCCGCCGGATCCGGTGTGTCGCACACCGCGAATACGTAGAGGGCGCTTCTGTCCGAAGCCTGTTCGGAACCCCGCTCCGTCATGTGGTTCGACTCTCCCTGCTCGTCAGTTGTCCGACGTCTCGTCCGTCTTCGACTCGAGCGCTTCCAGACGCTCGCGCAGTTCGCGGTTCTCGTCCAGGAGGGAGTCGCGGGCAGCGCGCGAACTCAGCGCGGGATCCGTCTCCCACCAGTCGATACCGGCCTTCTTCGCGGTATCGACGGAGGCCACGAAGAGGCGAAGCCTGATGGTGAGCAATTCGATGTCGAGAAGGTCGATCTTGATGTCACCCGCGATGACGATGCCCTTGTCGAGGACGCGTTCGAGGATGTCCGCGAGGTTGGTGTTCGGCGGCCCCGGAACGGGGTACGCCTCCCGTCCGACGTCGAGCTCGGTCACCTCGACGCCCTCCGTCCGCGTCGCCTGGGGGCAGGTTCCTCTTCTTCCTCTTCTTCGGGCTCCTCGTCTTCGTCTTCTTCTTCCTCGTCCTCGCCCTCGTCCTCGGGTTCCTCGTCGTCCTCGTACTCCTCCTCGGGCTCCTCCTCGTCCTCCTCTTCTCCCCCTTCTCCCTCCTCGTCCTCCTCGGGGCCCTCCTCGTCCTCCTCGGGGCCCTCGTCGTCCTCCGAGTCCTCGGACTCCCCGTTCTCGGCTTCCTCCTTCTCCTCGGCCTCTTCGTGCGTCATGACGACTTCCCCGTCGCGGATCTCGCCGCGCCAGCCCTCGGGCTCCTCGTCGGTGAGCGTGACGAATCGCTGGAAGTGCTTGAAGTCGAGTCGCATGCGCCGGCCCTGCACGCGCCACAGGTTGCCGGTCTTCTCGAAGAATCCCGAGGGGTAGTACTCGATCACGAGAACGATCCGGGTAAGGCTCGGCGCCAGTTCGTGGAAGCTGACACACCCGCGTGTGGAGCCCTTGGCCCCCTCGGAGGTCCACACGATGCGATCGTCAGGGATCTGCTCCTGGACCGTCGCCTTGAATCCGCGCGAGGAAGGGCCGATCTTGACCTTCCAGTCGCTCGACATTTCCTCGTCCATCGAGACGCTCTGAACGCCCTTGGTGAAGCTGCCGAACTTGTCGTAACGCGTCCAGTAGTCGTACGCGTCCCGCAGCGGCACCCCCACGTCGAGGACCTCGATGATGTTCATCGATTTACCCCCGCCGGACTGGCTCTTGCCCTTCCCGCCTCCGAACGCGTCCTTGGCCTTGTCCACGACCTTGTCCTTGACGTCCCCTGCCTTCTCCGAGACGAAGGCCTTCACCGGGGAATCGCCCTGCATGACGCGAGAGGCGATCGACGGCAGTGAGCCGCCGTTCTCGGCGATATCGGTGAGCTGCCCGGTGAGACCCGTCAGCTTGTCACCGGCCTTCTGCGCGAGCTTCCCGGTCTGTGCGCCGACGAAGTTCGAGAGCTCCTCGCGAAGGCGGTCCATGCCCGAGGTTTCCGACTCGGGCTCGTCCTTGTCCGTCCTGGCCATAGCTGCCTACCTCCGCCGTGCGCCGCGCTGGGACGCGGTTCGCTTCGATGACGTCGCCTTCTTGCCTGAAGCGCTCTTCTTGGCCGCGGACTTCTTGGCCGGAGCCGACTTCTTGGCAGGCGCTCTTCCGGCTGCGGACTTCTTCGCCGGTGCCGACTTCTTGGCCGCCGCCTTCTTCTTGGCCGGTGCCGCCTTCTTCGCTGCCGGCTTCTTCGCAGCGGTCTTCTTGGCCGGTGCGGACTTCTTGGCCGGTGCGGACTTCTTCGCTGCGGGCTTCTTCACCGGTGTCTTCTCGGCGGCAGCCTTCTTCGCGGCGGGCTTCTTCGCCGCCTTCTTGTCGGCTGCCTCATCGGAGGACCTGCTTCTGCGAGGGCTCGGCCTCTGCTCCTCCGGCTGCTCCTCCTCTTCCGGTTCTTCTTCGTCTTCGTCTTCTTCTTCGTCGTCTTCTTCTTCGTCGTCCTGTTCTTCGTCGTCCTGTTCCGGTTCTTCTTCCTCTTCGTCCTCCTCCGGCTGCTCTTCCTCGTCCTCGTACTCCTCGTCCTCAGGCTCGTCCTCGTCGTACTCGCCCTCGTACGTGTCCTCGTCCTCTTCCTCGTCCTCGTCGCCGGACTTCCCCAGGCGTGCCGTCCGGTCACTGAGGGCATCGGCCAGTGAGTTCATGCCCCTGTCGGCCGCCGCTGTCAGTGCCTTCCTGCCGGAGTCGAGGACTTCGCCCTTCAACTGGTCCTGCAGGTCGGCGAACTGCGGCATCTCGCCCAGCCGGCGCATGCCTTCGGCGGCGAGCTGGCGCGGCTCCAGGCCGAAGCGCCTGCCTGCCAGATAGGTCGCGACGGAGAGCGCCACGCGCCCCTTCTTCGTGCGACCGAGTACGTATCCGCCCACAACTGCGGCGGCGAGCGTCACCTTTGTCTGATCTTCCATGAGTGAGTCACCTTCGATGGTTCGGCGCGGGGCGGGCTTGTCCGGCATAGAGCCGGTCGAGCAGCTCCGCCTCTTCCCGTTCGAACTCCTCCAGGCCGACGTTGCCGTCCTCCAGCTCCTGATTCAGCGCGGCGAGCTGGGCCCGGATCACACCCGGGTCGTGCAGCTCCCGGTCGGCCGCTTCGTTCACCTTCTCGGCGACCCAGATCACGCCGCGGACCGGCGCGAGGGGCAGCAGGATCAGGCCGGTGAACAGTCCCATGTCAGATCCTCGAGACCGTCGGCCGCGGAGCACGGGAGGGGACGAAGCTGTAGCAGGGCAGCGGACCCGCGACGCGTAGCTCGACGCGCTCCCTGTGCGCGTCGGCGAACCGCTGCGCCGTTGCCCGGAAGGCGTCGCTCTCCTCGCGGTCGACGAGAAACGACACGTTGAGCGCGCATCCGTGGACCTCGGGCCCCGGAGCCACCTCGCGGGCCATGGGCGTGAGCTGGTGAAGGAGCTTCTTCCCAGCCTCGGCCGCTCTGCGGGAGAGCGCCGTTGCCACGGCCTCACCGAGCCGGACGTTGGCCTCGTAACCGGGGCGGCGGCGGACCTCGTCGCGCAGGCGCCGTACGTTCTTCTCCTCGGCGACGACAGCTGCGAGCGCATTCTGGGCGGGTAGCGCCTTCACGTTGATCTCCACGCTCCGGTCGAGGTGGTGGAGGGTCGCCAGGTGCTCGCGCTCCGATCCGGCCAGCTGGGCTCGGACGGATGCCTCGTCCGGGGCGATCACGCCGAACCGCATGGGCAGCACGGGGCCGCCGGCCGAGAGGCGCAGCAGAAGGTCCTGGTGCGCCATCAGGTCCCGGCGACGCGCGCGCAGTTGCTCCGGGGCGTCGCTCACGACCGCGGTGACACGCCCGTCACCGACCAGCCGCAGCCCGGCGGGAGGGCTGCCCACGCCGGCCGCGTCGGCCGGGAGCTCCGCTCCTGCCAGGATGATCGCGTACACGTACACGCGGCTCTCGGTCACGGCTCACGCCTCCGCGCGTTGGCGTCGGCTCGACCCGTCGCGGGCGGGCGCACGGCGCTTCCTCGGCCGCTCTTCCTTGTCGTCGTCGTCATCGTCACCGCTCCCCACCGCCTTGCGGACGGAGTCGCCGACGGACTCCGCCGCCTTGCGCACCTTGCGCTTGCCCACGGACTTGGCGGCACGTCCGCCGAGCAGCTCGGGGATGGTGGTGCTGCCGGAGTCGCGCTCCAAATCGAGCCTGTTGCACGCCTCGGCGAAGCGCAGGTAGGTGTCCACACTCGCGACGACGATGCGCGCGTCTATCTTGAGGATCTCGATACCGACCAGCGACACCCGGATGAACACGTCGATGACCATGCCGCGGTCGAGGATGAGTTCCAGAACGTCGTAGAGCGTGCCGGCCCTCGGCGGGCACGGGGCGACTTCGTCGGCGTACATGGTCGTGGTCATGGAGCGTCCTTCCGGGTGAGAGGCGAAACGGGTCATTCGTCGGCGGAGCCGCGCCGGTAGCGGCGGACCCTGCTGTACTCCATGAGTTCGCCCCGCTCATCGATCTGCACCTCGTAGGAGGCCAGCAGGCTCGTGGTGTCCGGGATGCGGGGTACTTCGAGCACGTCGACGACGACACACCATCCGTCGTCGTTGCGCCGCACCGCCGAGACCCCCTCAGCGGGGTGGCAGATCAGTCTTTCCAGGCTCTCGCAGGCAGCACGGGCAGCGTGCTCGGGGCCGCGTCGGGACGAGGAGCGTGGGGCTGCCGTTTTCGTTGTGGGCCCGGATCGGGCGCGACGGTTCTCTGCCATGAGATCCAGTCTGATCAGAATCGGTCGCGCCGCACCTCGGCGGACGGGGGCGGCCGGGGAAGCTCTCACCCTTTCGCCGTTCCGGCGGGACGCAGCGCCCGGGAGGCGTGCACAGTCGTATGCATGAGTGAGAGCCCTGGCCCCGACGGGCCCGAGGAAGAGCACGTCCGGCCGTCCGGAGCCGACGACACGACCGTCGAGGCGCTCGGAGCGCTGACGGAGGCATTGGAAGGGGTGGAGCGCGCGCGTGGGCAGCTCTACGGTTTCCACCAGCTCACGGGCGGTGCGGATCTGACGCTGGACCGGGCGGTCGAGCTGCTCCGGATGGGTGGTCACGCGGACCAGGCCGACCTGGTGGAGCGGGAGATCCTGGGCCGTAACGTCATCCCCGGCTGCTGGACCTTTCAGATCGTGGAGGCGTACGACGACACCTACTACCGGCCGTTCGTCGCGGTCGAGGAGCGGGTGCGACGGGAGCTCGTGGGCGGGCGGCGCCATCTCTACGAGGCTGAGATGAAGGAAGCCCGCCGTACGCACGGCCATCCTCATCACACCGCGCGGCCCTGACGATGAATCCGGCTGACGCGCTGCGGCGGATCGCGTTCCTCCTGGAGCGGTCCCAGGCGGCCACGTACCGGGTGAAGGCCTTCCGCACGGCGGCGGAGGCGATCGGTTCCATGGACGGCGAGGAGGTCGCCCAGCGGGTGGCGCACGGTTCCCTGGAGACGGTGCGCGGCATCGGGCCGAAGACGGCCAAGGTGATCCGTGAGGCGGTGGAGGGGGCGACGCCCGGGTATCTCGAAGAGCTGGAGGAAGAGGCCTCCGTACCGTTGGCCTCCGGCGGCGAGGCGCTCCTCGCGGCCCTTCGCGGGGACTGCCATCTGCACTCGGACTGGTCCGACGGGGGAAGGCCGATCGCGGAGATGGGCCGCACGGCGGCCGGGCTGGGCCATGAGTGGGCCGTGCTCACGGACCACTCCCCCAGGCTGACCGTGGCCAACGGGCTCTCGACCGAGCGCCTCCTCGATCAGTTGTCCGTGGTGGCGGAGCTCAACGAGCGGTGGGCGCCCTTTCGTCTGCTCACCGGGATCGAGTGCGACATCCTCGACGACGGCTCGCTGGACCAGGACCCGGACGTGCTGGCGCGGCTCGACGTGGTGGTGGTGTCGGTCCATTCGAAGCTGCGCATGGACGCGGGCGCGATGACGGAGCGGATGCTCGCCGCCGTACGCAATCCGCACGCGGACATCCTGGGGCACTGTACGGGCCGGCTCCTCGGCGGGAAGAAGCGTCCGCAATCGGAGTTCGACGCGGACCGGGTCTTCGCGGCGTGTGCCGAGGCCGGGACGGCTGTGGAGATCAACTGCCGCCCGGAGCGGCTCGATCCCCCGCGTGATTTGCTCCGGCGGGCGGTCGCGTCGGGTGCCCTCCTCTCGATCGACACCGACGCGCACGCCCCGGGGCAGCTGGACTGGCAGGTCTACGGGTGCGCGCGGGCGGAAGAGTGTGGAGTACCCGTGGACCGCGTGATCACCACCTGGCCGATGGAACGGCTCCTGGACTGGACAGCGCGGACATAGGGCGCCGCCGACGGCCGCGTCCCTGCGGACAGGCCGGTCGGGGACGTTCGGCGTACAGTCGATCACGGTTGTCCGTGTGACTCCGGGGCTTGCCGGGGCAGGAGGAAAACCATGTCACGTCAACGCACAGGACCTTCACTTCCACGAGGACGCGGCGCGCTGTCCGCAGGGGTCATCGGCTACCTGCGGGACGACGGCGTTCTGCCGGACCCGGCCACCGCCGGGGCTGCCGAACCCTACGGCGACGACCTGCAGCTCGCTCTGTACGTCTGCTACGAGCTGCATTACCGCGGGTTCAGCGGCGTGCGCCCCGAGATGGAGTGGGATCCGCCCCTGCTCGCCGTACGCGCGGCTCTGGAGGACCGCTTCCTGACGGCTCTCCGGCGCGACGCCCCGGTGGACGCGGGGCTGGACGAGGTCCTGGACGGTCTCCTCGTCGAACCGGTCCGTGGCTCCGGCGTCTCGTGGTTCCTCCAGGACCGGGGTGAGCTGCGCCATCTGCGCGCGTACGCGCTGCAGCGTTCGCTGTACCACCTCAAGGAGGCCGACCCGCACGCCTGGGTGCTGCCCCGGCTCAGTGGACGGGCGAAGGCGGGTATGGCGGCGATCGAGTACGACGAGTTCGGCGCCGGGCGCGCCGACCGCGTCCACGCATCGCTGTTCGCCGGCCTCATGACGGATCTGGGCCTCGACACGGCGTACGGCCGTTATCTGGACGAGGGCTGCGCGCCCATGCTGGCCCTGGTGAACGTCATGTCGCTCTTCGGCCTGCACCGCCGGCTGCGCGGTGCCCTGGTGGGCCACTTCGCCGCTGTCGAGATCACCTCGTCCCCCGCGTCCCGGCGCCTCGCCGACGCGATGAAGCGCACGGGCGCGGGCCCCGCGGCGGAGTTCTTCTACACCGAGCACGTCGAAGCGGACGCGGTGCACGAGCAGGTGGTGCGCCGCGAGGTGATCGGCGGTCTGCTCGAGGACGAACCCGGACTGGCGGCCGACATCGCGTTCGGCATCACCGCCACCTCATTCCTCGAGGACCGGCTCGGCGACCGGCTGCTCGCGGACTGGCAGGCCTGAACCACCGCCCTGGTCCGCATCCCGCCGGCGAAGCACCGAATGGAGTCGCAGATGTCAGCAGACATGGCCGAGGACACCCGTAACACCCGTTTGATGACCCTCCCCGGGGTGTACGCGCCCCAGCACGACACTCTCCTGCTCATGGCAGCACTGAACCGGGAGGACATCGGCCCGGGCACCGAGGTCCTGGATGTCGGGACCGGCAGCGGCGCCCTCGCCCTGCACGCGGCCCGGCGGGGAGCGCGGGTGACGGCCGTGGACGTCGAGTGGCGGGCCGTGGCGACGGCCCGGCTGAACGCGCTGCTGCACCGTCGGCACATCACCGTGCGGCGCAGCGATCTGCTCTCGGCCCTGCCCGGCCGGTCCTACGACCTGGTGATCTGCAATCCGCCCTATGTGCCGTCCCCCCTGGGGCAGCTTCCCGGGCGCGGTGCGGCGCGGGCCTGGGAGGCAGGGCGCGACGGCCGCGCCGTGTTGGACAGGATCTGCGAGACGGTCCCGGCGGCGCTGCGCCCCGGCGGGCGCCTCATGCTCGTGCACTCCGGCCTGTGCGACAGCGAAGTGACCCTCCAGCGCCTTTCCGATGCGGGGATGCGGGCTCATGTCAGCCACCGCGCCCTGGTGCCCCTCGGGCCCGTGCTGCGCTCCAGGCTGCGGTGGCTCCGGGCGACGGGGCTGATGGACGAGGCGGAGACGGCAGAGGAACTGGTGGTCATCCGTGCCGAACGAGCCTGAACGCCCGTGCCGGATCACCCTCGGCGCCGAGGGCCCTCTTCTGGTCGAGGGGCCGGTGGAGGTCACCTGCCCGGACGGCAGTGTGGCTGCCTCCGACCGTTTCGTCGTGGCCCTCTGCATGTGCCGGCGCAGCCGGATGTATCCGTGGTGCGACACCAGCCACCGGCGCCGGGTGCGGCCCGACGGGGAGGCGCGACGGCCGGCGGACTGACGCCCCTCACTCCCCGGCCCGCAGGCGCGTCCGCTTCACCCCGCGCAGTCGGCGTGATGCCTCGCGCAGGCGGGGGTGGCGCTCGTGGGCCTCCGCAGAACGCCGGTCCAGTTCCTCGGCCAGACGCTCCGTCCGCTTGTCGATGTCGAGTTCGTCGAGGATGCGGTCGACCTCCGCGAGCAGTGCGCCGTGCAGCTGCCACTGCCTCGGATGTTCCT
The DNA here is from genome assembly GCF_040686735.1 of Streptomyces sp. NPDC079167. Taxonomy (NCBI): domain Bacteria; kingdom Bacillati; phylum Actinomycetota; class Actinomycetes; order Kitasatosporales; family Streptomycetaceae; genus Streptomyces; species Streptomyces sp. NPDC079167. The sequence goes on from NZ_JBFBLO010000011.1 coordinate 141,376, forward strand.
GGACGTCTTCGAGCAGCAGATCCGCCACGCGGTCGCGTGTCGTGCGGCTCCGGGCGAGGGCGTCGGCCAGCCGTTCCTCGGCCTCCTCGCCGCTCTCGGCCATCGGCGTGGTGATCATGAGCGCGAACCCCTCGATGGCGTCGGACATGTGCCCGAAGAGTTCCCTGAGGTCCGTGGCCACGTCCTCCGGGAAGAGCGCCTCGTCGGTGCGCGCCTTGGCGAGGTCGGTCAGCGTGCGGGTCAGGACGCGCAGCACCACGGCGCAGATCTCCAGTGTATCGAGCCCGGTCCTCAGGACGACGCGGTAGAGCAGCCCCTGCTTGACGCGCGGGTTGAGCATCAGGCTCTCCTCGGCCTGCCGCAGGGACGCGTCGACCTCCACGATGTCGTGGTCCAGGCGGCGGGCCTCGTGGAGCCGGGCGGCGGCTTCCCGAACGGGGTGGTTGCCGCCGATCTCGTCACCGAGGGCCCGGAACATCTTTCCCATCCGCTCCCCCAGACCGCCGATGGAGGAGCCCGCCGACTCGACCCAGACGGGCGGGGCCAGCAGGAGGTTGAAGAGCAGGCCGACGCCGGCGCCGATCAGCGTCTCCAGAACGCGCTCCCATGCTGTGTCCGCGACCTGCGCGACGCCGAGGACCAGCATCGCGCTGATGGCCACCTCGGGCACGAACTCGTTGACCCGTACCAGCCGCCCGATCAGCAGGGAGGTGAAGATGGTCAGGCCCAGGGTCCACCAGCTGAGGCCCACCAGGGAGCTGAACCCGCTGGCGATCAGGACCCCGACGACGACGGCGTTCACACGCCGGATCCCGGTGGTGAGTGTGGCGTAGAGCGTCACCTGCACCACGAGGAGGGCGGTCAGAGGGGCGGTGAGCGGCGCGGGGTGGGGTTCGGGCAGCACGGTCTGGGCCACGGCGAAGGCGATGACGGCAGCCGCCGTCGACCGCAGTGTCTGGGCCGCGGCCGGTTCGGTGGTGCGCTGGACGAGTTTGACGACGGGCTCGGGCGTGGAAACTGCAGGCATTCCTTGACGGTGCCCCGTTCCACGCCACCGCAGCGCTTCGGGGGCCGGTCGGACTCCGTACGGACGTACGCGTGACCCCATCGGCACCGGCCTCGCGGGGACGGGCGCCCGGAGAGAAGGTGGATACATGGCTATCTCACTCACGCCCCCCACGGAGACCCCTCCGGCCGAGGGCTGCATAAGCGAAGCGCACGTCGAACGCGCCGACGGAGGGATCTGGGAGCACCCGGTCCTCTGGGCCGCCGTGGTACTGCTCGGCTCACTCGTCGTGGCCGGTTACTTCATCGCGCGGATCTTCGGGTTCACGTGAGTGCCCGCCGGACCCTGGAGGAACTGCTGGAACGGCACGGCACCACGTACGCCACCGAGGCGGGCATCCGGCTGCGTGACACCCCCCAGCCCTTGTACCAGCTGCTCGTCCTGAGCCATCTGCTGAGCGCGCGCATCCGCGCGCAGGTGGCGGTGGCCTCGGCGCAGGCACTCTTCTCGCACCGGCTGCGGACTCCGCGCCGTATGGCCGACGCCACCTGGCAGGAGCGCGTCGACGCGCTCGGCGAGGGCGGCTACCGGCGGTACGACGAACGGACGGCGACCCAGCTGGGGGACGGTGCCCAGCTCCTTCTCGACGAGTACGGCGGTGACCTGCGGCGGCTGCGCCGGAAGGCCGACGGCGACATGGAGGCCCTGCGGTCCGGGCTCCGCCGCTTTCCCGGCATAGGGCCGGCGGGCGCCGACATCTTCGTGCGCGAGGTGCAAACGGTGTGGCCCGAGGCCTCGCCCTACCTGGACGCGAAGGCGCTCCAGGGAGCGGAACGGCTCGGCCTGCCCAGCACGCCGGACGGGATCGTCCGGCTGGCGAAGGACGAGGCCCCGGCCGTGCTCGCCGCGGCGCTGGTGCGGGGCGCGCTGGACAAGGGCTGAGCGGGCTCAGCCGGCCGGCCGCCGTTTGCCCGGCTTGACGGAGCGGCCTTCGAGAAGCGCACGCCGGATCTGCGCGGCGGTCGCGCGGGCGTGTTCCGAGGTGGCCGTCCGGTCGGCGACCGACGTGACGAAGCGGTGGGTGGGGCGGAGGCACTGGCCGCACGGCGTGTCGGTGGTGATCAGATATCCGTCCTCGCACTGCGGATTCGCGCAGCGCCCCGGGCTCACGAGCGCCTCGGCGATCTCCTGCGGTGCCCAGCGGCGGCGGCCGTCCTCGTCCTTCTCGTGGAGGGCGTGGGACCAGCGGACGTTCCACCTGCGTTCGAGCCGCTCCAGGAGCTGGTCCGGGGTGCGCCGGGCGAGCTCCTGATGGATCAGGTCGTGCACCGTACGGGGGTGGCGGTGGCCGAGCGCCTGGACCAGCGGTTGCGGGAGTGCCTGAAGGATGTAGGTGACCGGATCGCCTGCCGCACGTTCGCGCCACTTTCGGCAGGTGCAGATGCCTTCGGCGGGCAGGACGCGCTGGCAGCGGCCGCAGAGGCCCCTGCACTCGGCGCAGAGTCCGTCGTCGAGCCCGTCCAGATGGGGCGCGGGGGCGCGGCCGCAGTCGCGGCAGCAGGCGGCGCACGGTCCGCAGAGGCGCTCGTCGCCGAGTTTCGTCGTCCATTGGCGCTGCTGGCAGCGGCAGCACAGGGCGTTGTTGCAGTACTCGTGGTGGGCTGCGCCCGAGTGCCGGCCGGGGGGCGGGAATGACATGGATGCGTTCTCCAGGTACGTGGCGAGGATCGGTCAGGTCCAAGCCATGTCGACGAAGCGCGCGCAGGGGCCCTCGGACGACGGTACCGCCCCGGTCGGGTCCCGTGCGGCGCTGTGCCGCGATCGGGCCGACATTCTCCCGCACCCGGGCGGTGCGTGTGGAATCAGGGTTTCAGGCCGCTGACCACGTTCGCGGTGGCGGTGATCCCTTCATGGATCGTGGGAGCCATGCTCGTACTGGCCAGCAGGAAGCCGAGCAGTGCGCAGACGATCGCGTGCGACAGCTTGAGCCCGCCGTTGCGCAGGAAGATCGCTGCGAGGACCAGCAGAAGCAGCACCACTGAGATCGAAATGGCCATGGCCAACCTCCTCCGCCGCGCCGGATTTGCGGCATTCGGCCGCCAGTGTGGCGCAGCGGAGGGGCCGTTCGGCCAACCGGCGTGTCCGCCGAACGGGTGTTGACGCACGGTGACCGGATACGTCTGTCGGTGACGGTCAGCCGCTTCGGCGGCCGACGGCCTCCTGCCGGCGGAGGAAGGCTTCCAGCCCTGCCAGGTCGTCGGTGTTGAGGTGGTCGACGCCCGCCGCGACGAGCTCGGCCCAGACGGCGTCGCGCGCCGGGCCCGCGAGGTCGGGAGTGCCCCAGAAGCGGACCCGTTGACCGTTCGCGTGGGCCGATGCGACGAAGGTGGACAGCCTGTCACGCTCGGCGGCCGGGAAGGGCCCGGTCCCCTGCCAGCTGAAGTTCGTCGCCCAGTTGCCGCTGATGAGCGGGATGAAGGAGGCGGGAGCGGCGGTGCCGAGGTCCTCCGGGCGGCCGTCGTAGAAGGCGTACCGCGTGGTCTGCCGCTCCATCGGGACACGGGCGGCCCGGTCCCCCGAGATGACGGGTGTGACGGCGCCGGTGCGGACCCGGCCGTGCACGGAGCGGGTGAGGATCGGGCGGTAGCGGCGCAGTACCCGGTCGAGTCGGAGGTAGGCGGCCGCGCCGTCGGTCTTTATGTCGATCAGCAGCTGCAGCGGGGCGGGGTGTCCCGCGTGGACGGTGCCGTGGTTGGCGCGGACCCGGGCGAGCAGCGGGTCGAGGTAGAGCGAGACGAGGGTGCGTGCGGGGTCGAGGCTCTCGGCCTCGTGTGCGACGAGCAGTTCACCGTCGACGAGGAAGATGTCCGCCTCGACACTCGTGAAGCCGTGCGCGAGCGCGTCGTGGAGGGGGCGCGGGTGCAGGTAGTCGTTGTGGGCGTGGGCCCGGGCCAGCGGGCGGGGCCCCCGGGGGCGGGCGGGCGCGGCGGCCGCTGTCTGGGCGGGGACGAACGCGCCCGCGGCTGCGGTGGCGAGGGCGGTGGTGACGACTCTGCGACGGGTCAGGTGTGCCATGGGGTCTCCCTGAAGCGGTCGGGCGGGCAGAGCGGGCGGGGGGGGACGCGACGATTATGGAGGCGTGGAGCAACCGATAGCAGGCACCTGCCAAGAGTTGGAACGCCCTTCGTCCGCACGTCGGTTGCGCTGCGTCTGCTGTTCCCCCTGCTCACCGCTCCGGTCGATCCGCAGGGCATGACAGGGCGGGGGCACGTGTGCTCACGCGCCCCCGCCCGTCGTCGGCTCAGGGAGCCGGAAGCTCCACCAGACCGGCTACGGCCTCACGGTGGCGTCCTGCGGTTCCGTACGCGATCGAGTCGGCCTTGGCCCTCTTCAGATAGAGGTGGGCGGGGTGCTCCCAGGTCATCCCGATGCCGCCGTGCAGCTGTACGCATTCCTCCGCGGCGTGTACCGCGACCTTGGAGCAGTAGGCCTGCGCCACGGCCACCGCGAGCGGCGTGTCCGGGCTGCCGGTCGCCAGCGCGTCCGCTGCGTTGCGGGCGGCCGCGCGCGCGGAGACGACCTCCAGCCAGAGCTGGGCCATCCGGTGCTTGAGCGACTGGAACGAGCCCACCGGCCTGTTGAACTGGTGACGTTCGCGGGTGTGCCGGACGGTCTCGGTCAGGCACCATTCGGCCAGTCCGAGCTGCTCGGAGGCGAGCAGCCCCGCACCGGCGAGCAGGCCCTTGCCCACGGCGGCGGCCGCGGGGCCCGCCTCCGCGAGCAGGGTCCCGGTGGCCCCGGTCAGGGTGACCGTGGCGAGCGGGCGGGTCAGGTCGAGCGGGACGAGCGGCTGGACGGCGACGCCGTCCGCGCCGGTCTCCACGGCGTACAGGCCCTCCGCGGTGGGGACCAGCAGCACGTCGGCCGCCGCAGCCTCCGCGACGCCGGTCACGGTCCGCTTCAGGGTGCCGGTCATCGCGGCGGCCCCGTCGGAGGGGGCCGTGGCGAACGGCAGGGCGAGCACGGCGATCCTGCTGCCCGACGCCAGCTCGCCGAGGAGTCCGGCGGCCGGGCCGTCCTCGGCACCCAGCGCGAGGAGGATCTCGGTCGCGACGACGGCGCTCGTCAGATACGGCGCCGGGGCGGCGCTGCGGCCGAGTTCCTCCAGGACGACGGCGGCCTCCCGATGGGTGGCACCCTGGCCGCCCAGTTTCTCCGGTACCAGCAGCCCGGCTGCCCCGATCCCCGCGGCGAGCGATTCCCAGAGCCGCAGGTCGTACGGCGTGTCGGACTCGGTCCCGGCGATCACCGTCGGCGCGTCGGCCCGGTCGGCGAGCAGCGAGCGCACGGCCGACCGCAGGTCCTCCTCGGCTTCTGAGTAGAGCAGGTCGGGTGTGTGGGCGGCTTCGGTCCGTGCGGTCATCGGGCAAGATCCTTCCAGGCGACGTCCTTGTCGTTACGCGGTTCGACGGGCAGCCCGAGGACACGCTCGGCGACGATGTTGAGGAGGACCTCGCTCGTGCCGCCCTCGATGGAGTTGCCCTTGGCCCGCAGATAGCGGTAGCCGGCGTCGCGTCCGGTGAAGTCGACCAGGTCAGGACGGCGCATGGTCCAGTCGCTGTACAACAGGCCGTCGTCACCGAGGAGTTCGACCTCGAGTCCGCTGATCTCCTGGTTGAGGCGGGCGAACGCGAGCTTCATGCCGGAGCCTTCCGGCCCGGGCTGTCCTGCGACGAGCTGCTGACGCAGCCGTTCACCGGTGAGCCTGGCGACCTCGGCCTCGACCCACAGGGTGAGCAGCCGCTGGTGGAGGTCGTGGGTGCGCAGGGCGGGCTGCTCGCGCCAGGTCTTCGCGACGGTGCCGATCATGCCGCCCTCGCGGGGGATACGGGCTCCGCCGATGGACACGCGCTCGTTCATCAGGGTGGTCTGGGCGACCTTCCAGCCGGCGCCGACCGGGCCGAGACGCCTGCTGTCCGGGATGCGTACACCGGTGAGGAAGACCTCGTTGAACTCGGCCTCGCCGGTGATCTGGCGCAGGGGCCGCACCTCGACGCCCGGGTCGGTCATGTCGCAGATGAAGTAGCTGATCCCGCGGTGCTTCGGTACGTCCGGGTCGGTGCGGGCGATCAGGATCGCCCAGCGGGCCACATGGGCGCTGGACGTCCAGACCTTCTGCCCGTCGACCACCCAGTCCTCGCCGTCACGGACCGCGCGGGTGCCGAGCGCCGCGAGGTCGGATCCGGCTCCTGGCTCACTGAAGAGCTGGCACCACACCTCCTCCCCGACCCACAGCGGGCGCAGGAAGCGCTGCTTCTGCTCCTCGGTGCCGTATTCGAGGACCGTCGGAGCGGCCATGCCGAGGCCGATGCCGATGCGGCGGGGATCGTTGTCGGGGGCGCCCGCGGCGGCGAGCTCGGCGTCTACGACGGGCTGCAGGGAGCGTGGCGCGTCGAGGCCCCCGAGCCCGGCGGGGTAGTGCACCCAGGCCAGGCCGGCGTCGAAGCGCGCCTTGAGGAAGTCGGTGCGGTCGGTGGTGGCCGGCGGGTGGGCCGCCAGCAGCTCCTGGGTGAGGCGGCGGATCTGTGCCGCGTCGATGGCGGTGCTCAACGGGTGCCTCCTGACGGCAGGACGACGATGCGGCCGGTGCTGGTGCCGTCGGCGACCCGCTGGACAGCCCGCGCCGCGTCGGCCATGGGGACGCGCTCGCTGATCAGCGGCTTGATGACGCCCTGCGCCGCGAGCTTGACGAGCTCGTCGTGGCAGGCGCGGACGGCTGCGGGGTCCTTGGTGTTGTACAGGCCCCAGTGGAGTCCGGCGATCGAGTAGTTCTTCACCAGGGCGTGGTTGAGGCCGGGCGAGGGGATGGTGCCGCTCGCGAAGCCGACGACGACGACACGGCCTTCGAAGGCGATGCACTTGACGGACTTGGCGTAGGCGTCCCCGCCGACCGGGTCGTATACGACGTCCGCGCCGCGCCCGCCCGTGGCCTCCTTCACCGCCGCGACGATGTCCTCGCTCCGGCGGTCGATGACCAGGTCGCAGCCCAGCTCACGGGCGATCCGGGCCTTCTCGGGCCCGCCGACGACCCCGATGACGGTGGCGCCGGCGGCCTTGCCGAGCTGGACGGCGGCGCTTCCGACCCCGCCTGCGGCCGCGTGCACCAGCAGCGTCTCACCGGCCTGCAGACGGGCGCGGCGGTGCAGCCCGAACCAGCCGGTCTGGTAGCCGATGTGCAGGGCGGCGGCCTCCGCGTCGTCCAGGGCGTCGGGAGCCGGCAGCAGGGACGCCTCGTCCGCGACGACGTACTCGGCGAAACCGCCCCGGGGAAGCGCGGGGGTGGCGAGCACGCGCCGTCCGTCCTCCGTCCCGCCGCAGATCTCCACCCCAGGGGTGAAGGGGAGCGGGGGCCTGACCTGGTACTGGCCGCGGCAGAGCAGCGCGTCGGGGAAGTTGATGTTCGCCGCTCGCACCTCGAGCAGCACCTGCCCGTCCCCGGGGGTCGGCCGGTCCGTCTCCTCGAGCTCCATCACCTCGCTCGGCTCGCCGTTCCGGTGCACTCGCCATGCCTGCATGAGGGGCCTCCACAACACTGTCGGCATTACCACTGCTCCGCCGCATACTAAGCGGTCGCTTGCCCGTCTGGGAACACCTCGCGGCCCCCGGCCCGGACCCGTTCACGACCGCTTCGGCTTGGCCCTCACATGCATCCGCTCCCCCTGCGGCCCGAACAGGCTGAGGAATTCGACCGGCTCGTCGCCGGCCGGGCCGAACCAGTGCGGGAGCCTGGTGTCGAACTCGGCGGCCTCACCGGGGGCCAGGACCAGGTCGTGCTCGGCGAGCTTGAGGCGCAGCCTGCCGTTGAGCACGTACAGCCACTCGTACCCCTCGTGCGTGCGCTGCTCGGGGGCCTCCGTGCACGGCGCCTCCTGGATGACCTTGTAGGCCTGGAGGCCCCCCGGCCGGGCGGTGAGCGGCAGGGACGTCTTCGTGCCGTGCACGATCGGTTTCGCCTTGACTCTCGGATCACCGACCGGGGGCGCCCCGACGAGATCGTCGAGCGGCACCTCGTGGGCCCGGGCGATGGGGAGCAGCAGCTCCAGACTGGGGCGCCGGCCCCCGGATTCGAGCCTGGACAGGGTGGAGACGGAGATTCCGGTGACCTCGGAGAGCCCCGTGAGCGTGACGCCACGGTCCTTGCGCAGCCGCCTCAGCCGTGGACCCACCCCGGTGAGTACGGCGTCGAGCTCGCGGTCACCCTCGTTCTGTGCATTCATGCGCCCATTGCAGAATCAGCAATCTCGTTTGTCAATCGGACACCCGTACTCGTGGCGGCGGGGCCGGGCGGGTCAGCGCCCGAACAGTTCGAAGGCGACGGCCGGCCGGCCCCCGAATCGCTCGGCAGCCGCTTCCGTGGTGCCCGTGAGGAACGTACGGCAGTACGCCTCCGGGTCCTCGTCCGTCAGCACCTCGATGTACGTACGGTGGGCCAGCAGCGACCGGACGGAGCGCTCGAATCCCGGCGCGGCGTCCACGGCGTGGGTGGGCCGGCCGGTGCCCGCCACGGCGACCCAGCGCACCCCGTCCCACGGCTCCAGTCCCTGGTCACCCAGTTCCGGGAAGATCCAGCGGTTTCCCGCGTCGCCCGCGGCGTCCAGGGCGGCCCGGCCGACCGCACGGTGGTCCGGGGTGTTCCAGGCGACGCCACCCCAGGTGTCCCTGTGGTTGAGGGTGATGAGCAGCTCGGGCCGGTGACGGCGGATGGCCGCGGTGATGTCCCGTCGCAGCGCGGCGCCGTACTCGATGACGCCGTCCCGGTGGTCGAGGAACTCCACGGCGGCGACACCGACGGCGGCGGCGCTCTCGCGCTGTTCCCGCTCGCGCAGCGGACCGCACTCAGCCGGGGCGATCGTGTCGATCCCGGCCTCTCCGCGGGTCGCCAGGAGATAGGTGACCTCCCGCCCCTCGTCGGTCCAGCCGGCCACGGCGGCGGCGCAGCCGTACTCCAGGTCGTCCGGGTGGGCCACCACGGCCAGGGCGCGGTGCCAGTCCGCGGGCATGGGTTCCAGCTGCTCCGTCATACCCGGCAGGTTATCCAGCGGAAGGTGACGGATGCGTGCATTGCGGAAGCGGTTCGGGGCAGGGAGCAGGGAGCCGCTCCGGCCGGACGCGCCGTACGACCAGCCGCGCAGAGCCGGAGGAAATACCCACGGGGGTATTATTGGCGTTCGGGCGCCGGGGTGAGCAGGACCCCGCACCGCCCCCGCTCCGGCGATCGAAAGGAACCCCGCTCGTGATCAGCCCCGCCTCCCTCTCCCCCACCGAGGCCGCAGCCCGGCTGGAGGAGTTCACCGTCATCGACGTCCGGGCCCCCGGTGAGTACGCCTCCGGGCACGTGCCCGGCGCTCTGAACATCCCGCTCGACCGGCTCACCGAGGCGGTTCCCGCCGTGAAGTCGGCCTCCGCCCGTGGATCCCTGCTGGTGGTGTGCGCCTCCGGAGTGCGGTCCACCAGGGCGTGCGAGATCCTCGCCGACGCGGACATCTACGCGGCGACCCTGACCGGCGGGACGTCAGCCTGGGAGGGTGAGGGGCACGGGCTCGACCGTCCGGTGGGCGCCCGGACGACCTGGCCGATGGAGCGCCAGGTGCGCCTCGCCGCCGGTTCGCTGGTCGTGGCCGGCCTCCTCGCGGGCCGCCGTTTCCCGGCTGCGCGGTGGCTGTCGGCGGGCATCGGCGCCGGACTCGTCTACTCCGCGGTGAGCAACACCTGCGGCATGGCCGCCGCCCTCTCGAAGCTCCCGTACAACCGCGCGCCGCACTCGGCGGCCGGCCTGGACGCCACGCTGGACGCCCTGCAGGGGTGACCGCCGGCCCCTGGGGCCTTCCGTTCGGATCAGGACTGATCCGAACGGAAGGCGCTAGCGGTCGGCCTCGCCCCGGACGAGGGCGAGCAGCCGGTCCAGAACGCGGGGACCGCCCGCGCGCACGCCGTCGTGCTCGTACTCGCTGGTCACCCACGTGCGCAGGCCGCGGATCGAGGACGCGGTGCGGAGCGCGTGGCCGGTGTCCACGTACATGTCGTCGTGGTAGACGGCCGCGGCCACCGGGACCTCGTTGGCCGCGAGCCGCTCCGCGTCGTACAGGACGGGCCAGTCGGTACGGGCGGCGAGGAGCTCCGCGGTCTCGCGCAGGGGGCGCAGCGCGGGATCGACGTCGAAGTGCCAGGGGTGGATGCTCTCACCGGTGAAGAGCACGGGGCCGTCGCCCGCCAGTGCCGCGGCGGCGTCGAACTGAGGGAACTCGGCACGGACGCGTTCGGCGGCCCAGTCGGTGGGCCGCGCGCCCTGACCGTAGATCGCCTCGTGCATGAGGGCGTACAGCGGGTGGCCGGCGAACGAGGTGGCGGTGCGCATGGCCTCCTGGAAGGCGTCGGACAGCTCGGTGCCGTGCGGGCCTTCGACGAAAGCGTTCTCCAGGAGGTAGTGCAGCTGGTGGCTGCCGTTGCCGCCGCCCAGCATGATGCCGAGGGACTGGAATCCCTCGGGTGTCAGCGTGTGCCCGGCGCTGTCCGGGCGGTGCTCGGCGAGGTACGCGGCGATCGAGCGGGCGCGGGCGACGTCCTGCGGGTAGCGGGCGTAGTGCGCAGCCACCTTGCGCTCGATCCGCGGATAGGCGGCCCGGTAGACGTCGTCGGCGTGTGCGTCCAGCGAGGGCAGGCCGCCGGTGATGAGGACGGCCTCGAGCCCCTCCGGGGCGGCCGACAGGTAACGGACGGCGCAGAAACCGCCGAAGGACTGCCCCAGGACGGTCCAGGGCGCGCCGCCCGTGAGCCTCGGCCGGATCAGTTCGCAGTCGCGGACGATGCTGTCGGCGCGGAAGTGGGCGAGGTGGTCGGCCTGTTCGCGGGCGCCGCCGCGCTTCGGCAGCGTCTGCCGGTTGGCCGGGGTGGAGAGACCGGTCCCGCGCTGGTCCAGGAGCAGCACCCGGAACTCCCGCACGGCCCGTCCCAGCCAGGCCTCCGTGCCCACGAAGCGGCGGGCGCCGAAGCCGGGGCCGCCTTCCAGGTAGACCAGCCACGGCAGACGGTCGGCGGCCTTCCCGCTCGCCACGGCTTCACGGGCGAAGATCTCGATGGTCTCGCCGCCGGGATCGTCGTGGTCGAGCGGGACCGTGAAGCGTCGGTCGGTGAGGACGATGCCGGGCTGGCGGTAGCTGTTCAAGGGAACTCCTGTATCCGGTGTTTCCCGGACAGTTCAGCACACCACCGTGCCCCGGTCGGTCGCGGCCCGTGTGCGGCCCGCCCCGGTGGCTTCTACCGTGCACTCATGATCCGGTTCGAGCAGGTCAGCAAGGTCTACCCGGACGGCACGACCGCTGTGGACGGCCTGTCCTTCGAAGTGGGCGAGGGGGAGCTGGTCACGCTCGTCGGGCCTTCCGGCTGCGGGAAGACGACCACGATGATGATGGTGAACCGGCTGATCGAGCCGACATCCGGCCGGATCCTGGTGGGCGGGGAGGACATCTCGACGATCGACCCGGTGCGGCTGCGCCGCCGGATCGGCTATGTGATCCAGCAGGTGGGCCTCTTCCCGCACCGGACCGTGCTGGACAACACGGCGACCGTCCCCGCCCTGGTCGGCTGGAAGCGCGCCAGGGCGCGGGAGCGCGCCGCCGAGCTGCTGGATCTGGTGGGGCTCGACCCGAGGACCTACGGCCCGCGCTATCCGGCCCAGCTCTCCGGCGGCCAGCGCCAGCGGGTGGGGGTGGCGCGGGCCCTGGCCGCGGACCCGCCGGTGCTGTTGATGGACGAGCCGTTCGGAGCCGTTGACCCGGTGGTGCGCGAGCGCCTGCAGAGCGAATTCCTCAACCTCCAGTCGAGGGTGAGGAAGACCGTGCTGCTCGTGACGCACGACATCGAGGAGGCGGTGCGGATGGGCGACAGGATCGCGGTGTACGGCGAGGGGCGCATCGAGCAGTACGACAGCCCGGGGGCCGTGCTCGGGACCCCCGCTTCGCCGTACGTGGCGAGGTTCGTGGGCTCCGACCGCGGTCTGAAGCGGCTGTCGGTCACCGCGGTCGAGCCCGAGGACCTGGAGGAGCCTCCGGTCGCCCGCACGGATGAACCCGCGCATACCGCCGCCGAGCGACTGGACGCGCTGGGCGCTCGCTGGGCCGTCGTCCTGAACGGCGGCGGGGAGTTGCACGGCTGGGTGGCGGCGGACGCCCTGCGGGGTGCGGGCGGGAGCGACACCGTAGGCGGCCTGGCGCGGCGCATGGACGCCTGGGTGCCTGTCGGGTCCCCGCTGAAACAGGCGTTCAGCGAGATGCTGCAGCACGACGCCGGATGGATCGCGGTGCTGGACGGGGCGAGGTTCCTCGGCGTCCTGACCCCGGCGAAGCTCCATGAGGCGCTGCGCAGGTCGGTGGACGCGGACGCACAGGGGGTGGGGCGCGACCAGGTGCGGTTCGACTCGATCGCGGATGCCTGAAATCCCGCCGCGGACGCCTGACGAGCACCGCCCGATTTACCGGCGCTTGCCATTAACCCGCGTATGCAATTATTGTCTACGCCAGTAACCATCGTACGCAGGTCGGCTCGGTCCGACATCACGAGAGGCCCCACCATGAGCACGGTCCCCACCGTCACCCTCAACAACGGCGTCCCGATCCCCCAGCTCGGCTTCGGCGTCTTCCAGGTCCCCGACGACGAGACCACCGCCGCGGTCTCCGCGGCACTGGAGGCCGGCTACCGCTCCATCGACACCGCGGCCGTCTACGGCAACGAGGCCGGTGTGGGCCGCGCCCTGGCCGAGTCCGGGCTCGCCCGCGAGGAGCTGTTCGTGACGACGAAGCTCTGGAACGCGGACCAGGGGTACGACGCCGCGCTCGCCGCCTTCGACACGAGTCTGGCCGCGCTGGGCCTCGATCATGTGGACCTGTACCTCATCCACTGGCCCACCCCGGCGCGCGGCCTCTACGTCGAGACCTGGCGCGCCCTGGAGAAGCTGCTGGCCGACGGCCGGATCCGCGCCGCGGGCGTCTCCAACTTCCAGCCCGCACACCTGCGCCGCCTCCGCGAGGAGAGCTCGCTGATCCCCGCGGTCAACCAGATCGAGCTGCACCCCGGGCTCCAGCAGACCGAACTGCGGGCCGTGCACGCGGAGTACGGGATCGCCACCGAGGCCTGGAGCCCGCTGGCGCAGGGGGCTCTGCTGAAGGACGAGGCGATCGTCTCCCTCGCCGAACGCCACGGGAAAACGCCGGCCCAGGTGGTCCTGCGCTGGCACCTCCAGCTCGGCAACGTCGTGATCCCCAAGTCGGTCACGCCCGCACGCATCCGGCAGAACATCGACGTCTTCGACTTCGAGCTGTCGGCCGCCGACATGGACGCGATCGCGGGCCTCGACCGTGGCATGCGCACGGGCCCGGACCCCGACACGCTCAACTGACCCGCACCAGGCCCGCCCGGGCCGTGGAACGATCGGGCCGGGCCGGCGCCGTGCGCCCGCCCGGCCACGTTCCGCCCACGCGGAGCAGGGCCCGTCGGCTACCGGCCCCGGCGGTAGCTGCTGCCGTCGCGGGGCCGCTCCAGCAGGCCGGCCACCACGAGGTGGCGGCGCAGAGCCGAGCAGTCCTCGTGCACCGTGAGCAGGGCGTCGTTGACCTCGCGTTCGGTGTATACGCGGTCCCGCTCGAAGAGCGTGTGCGCGAGGTGCACCAGCAACTGCTCGCGCCGGGCGGGCTTCCGGGGGATCGCCGTCAGGCGCCCGCCCGAGAAGAGTGCGGCCACCTGGTGCGAACCGCGTGGTTCCGTATCGGACATGCCGGAAGCCTCGCAGGAGCCCGCAGCACGGGCAACGCCTTTTCCCACCATTCGAGAGCGTGTTGACGTTCGGGCCGACCGTCGTACGGTGTGACCATTCATTCACCCTCACGACATGAGGCGGTCCCCCATGGCCCTGTTCGATCTTCCTCTCGATGAACTGCACGCCTACCGCAGCCGGTCGGTGGAGCCCGAGGACTTCGACGCGTTCTGGTCGGCCACGCTCGACGAGGCGAGAACCCACGATCTGGACGCACGCTTCGAGCTGCGGGCCGGTCTCGGCCTCGTCACGGTCGAGGTCTACGACGTCACGTTCGCCGGTTTCGGCGGCCACCCCGTCAAGGGATGGTTCGTCATACCGGCCGGGACCACCGAACCCCTGCCCGTGGTCGTGGAGTTCATCGGGTACGGCGGGGGCCGGAGCCTGCCCCACACCCATCTGCTGTGGGCCTCGGCCGGCATGGCCCACTTCGTGATGGACACCCGGGGCCAGGGCAGCGGCTGGGCCCCGGGCGACACCGCCGACCCGGTGGGCTCCGGCCCGTCCCTGCCCGGGTTCATGACCCAGGGCATCGAGGACCCGGCCACGTACTACTACCGCAGGGTGATCACGGACGCCGTACGCGCGGTGGAGGCGGCCCGCTCGCATCCGCTGGCCGACGCGTCACGCACCGCGGTGGTCGGCGCGAGCCAGGGCGGCGGCCTGGCCCTCGCCGTCGGCGGGCTGGTGCCGGACCTGGCGGCCGTCGCCCCGGACGTGCCGTTCCTCTGCGACTTCCCCCGGGCGACCCGGATGACCGACCGCAAGCCCTACCGCGAGATCGGCGACTACCTCAAGACGCACCGGGGCCGGGCCGAGCAGACGGCCAGGACCCTGGCCTACTTCGACGGGGTCCACTTCGCCGCACGCGGGCGGGCACCCGCCCTGTTCTCCGTGGCCATGGAGGACCTGACCTGCCCGCCGTCCACGGTGTTCGCCGCGTTCAACGCGTACGCGCACGCCACGAAGGAGATCGAGGTGTACCACTTCAACGATCACGAGGGTGGCGGCCCGTTCCAGCACGCCGTTCAGCTCACGCGCCTCCCGCGGCTGCTGAAGGCCTGACGGAAGGACGCGGCCCGCGCCTCTTGACCCGCCCCGCGGGCGGAGCCTAGGTTCCCGGGTGGAAAGCGCTTACTACCGAGTGGGCGCCCTTCTCCGCCTGAAGGGGTGTTTGTCACGACCAGCAATCCTTCGCACCGCGAGCCGGTGCGGGTCGCGATCGTCGGGACGGGCGCGATCGCGCGGGGCAGCCATCTGCCCGCGCTGACCGCGCTCGCCGCCGGTCAGCCGTTGGAGATCGTCGCCGCGGTCGATGTCGACGCGGCCGCGGTCGAGGCGTTCTGCGGTGACGCGGGGATCGTCCACCCGTACACCGACCTCGACCGGATGCTGGCCGAGCAGCGCCCGGACCTGGTCACGCTCGCCACCCCGCCCCGGTTCCACCGCGACCAGACGGTGGCGGCGCTGCGCGCCGGGTCGTGGGTGTGGTGCGAGAAGCCGCCGTGTCCGTCGTTGGAGGACTTCGACGCGATGGAGGCGGCGGAGGGCGCCGGTGGTGCCGGCCCGTACGCGGCGATCGTGTTCCAGCACCGCTTCGGCTCGGGCGCCCGGCACGTGCGGGAGCTGCTCGCCGGTCGGGCCATGGGACGGCCGCTGGTGGCTCACTGCCAGACGACCTGGTACAGGGACGAGGCGTACTACGCCGTTCCGTGGCGGGGCAGCTGGAGCAGCGAGGGCGGTGGGCCCACGATGGGGCACGGCATCCATCAGATGGACCTGCTGCTCGATCTGCTGGGCCCGTGGACGGAGATCCGCGCGATGGCGGGGCGGCTCGTGCACGACGTGGAGACGGAGGACGTCTCCACCGCGCTCGTCCGCTTCGAGAACGGTGCGGTGGCCACCGTCGTGAACAGCGTGCTCAGTCCGGACGAGGTCAGCAGGATCCGGATCGACTGCGAGCGCGCGACGGTCGAACTCACTCACCTGTACGGGCACCGGAACGCGGACTGGCGGATCACACCCGCTCCTGGAGTGACTCCCGAAGCGGCGGACGTCTGGCGGGACTTCGGACCCGATGTGCCCAGCTCGCACGAGGCACAGCTCAAGGGGCTGCTGGAGGACCTGCGGGCCGGGCGCAGGCCTCGGAGCAGTGGCGCGGACGGGCGGAAGAGCCTGGAGCTGGTCGCCGCCCTCTACAAGGCGGCCTTCACCGGGGCCACCGTACGGGCGGGCGAGATCGGTCCGGGCGATCCGTACTACGGCGCGCTGCACGGCGGTGCGCCCGGGTGGGCGCCTGAGGTCCCGCGACAGCCCGCTGTGCCGGCCTGAGACCGGCCGCCGGACGTGCTCCCCGTGTCCGGAAGCCGCCGCCCGGCACTCAGCTCGTCGGGATCAGCTCCCGGGACTCGAGGTAGGTCCGGGCGACGTCCTCCGGAAGCCGGCGCCAGCTGTCGACCTGTTCGTTCATCCGGGCCAGGTCGGCGGTCGTCAGCGCGGTGTTGAGCCTTTCCAGGGCGTCACGCACCCCGGCGCCGCCCGCCCTCGCGCGGTTCACGACGGGGACGAGGTGGTCGGCGTTCTGCAGGTGCTTGTCGTCGGCCAGCAGGACGAGGCCGAAGTCGTCGAGGGTGGCGTCGGTCGTGGTGGTCAGCACCATCTGGTCCTGGCCGCGCTGGACCGCCTGTTTCGCCTGGGTGGTGCCGACGCCCTTGGGGTCGACGGCGGTGATGTCGATGCCGTACGTCTTCTTCAGGCCGGGGGCGCAGTAGGGGCGCTGCACGCATTCGTCCCCGGCCGCCAGACGGACGGGCAGACCGTTCCTGCCGAGGTCGCCGAGCGTCTTCAGACGGTGCTTCTCGGCATAGGGCTCGGCGACCGCGAAGGCGTTCTGGTCGACGGCGCGGCCGGGTTCGAGGACGGTGAGACCGCGGGGCCCGGCCAGGAGGCGCAGGGCCTTCATGGTCGTGTCCAGGTCGGGTGAGCCGACCGGTGCCGCGTCGGCTCCATGTGCCTTGGCGTTGAGCCAGTCGGCGAATGTGGCGGCGTATTCGGGTACGACGTCGATCTGGCCGCTCTCCAGGGCCGGTTCGTAGATCTCCCGGTTGGTGACGGAGATGATGCGCGTGGAGTAGCCGGCCCGGTCCAGCAGCAGCGCGTACATCTGGGCGAGCAGGTCGCTCTCGGTGAAGCCCGCGGAGCCGATGGTCAGGTGCTTGCTGTCGCCGGGCGGCGCGGTGACGTCGCCCTGGCTCTCCAGGCTGGGCCCCGTGGTGCAGGCGGCGGCGAGGAGGAGCGCCGGCAGCAGGCGGGCGGCTCCCCGCAGCCTCCTCATGCCGCCTTCCGTCCACGGTCGCGGTGGGGCGCCAGCCTCAGTCCCGCCTCGAAGAGCCCCTCGACGAGCAGGGCGAAGACGGCGACGAGGACGGCTCCGGCGACGACCTGCGGTGTGGAGGCCAGGTTGAACCCGGCCGTGATGATCCGGCCGAGCCCGCCGCCGCCGACGAGCGCCGCGAGGGTGGCGGTGGCGACGAGCTGCACGGCGGCGACGCGCACACCGGTGAGGACGAGCGGCAGGGCGAGCGGCAGCTCCACCTGCCGCAGCATCTGCCGGCCGGTCATCCCCATGCCGCGCGCCGCCCGTACGACGTCGGGGTCGACCTCACGCATGCCCACATAGGCGTTGGTGAGGAGCGGGGGGACCGAGAACAGGACGAGGGCGATGATGGTCGGCCCCTGGTCCCACCGGCCGACCGGGGTGAGCAGCAGGAGGACGAGAACGGCGAAGGTGGGTACCGCGCGTCCGATGTTGGACAGGTTGACGGCCAGAGCGCCGCCCTTGCCGATGTGGCCGAGCCAGAGGGCCACCGGCAGGGCGAGGGCACAGCTGATCAGCAGGCAGACGACGGTGAGGAAGAGGTGTTCGCCCAGCCGGTTCCAGATGCCGTCGGGGCCGGACCAGTGGGCGGATGTGGTGAGCCAGGACCAGGCGTCCGCCAGGGTGTTCACGGGGTCCTCCTGGTCCAGGGGCGTCAGCAGCCTCTGCGCCCCGAGGAGCAGGAGGTCCGCGGCGACGGCGATGACGACGCAGAGGACCGAGGCGGTGAGCACCTGGGCCTTGAAGTAGGTGTTCATGCCGGAGTAGATGAGGTTGCCCAGTCCGCCGAATCCGACGATGGCGCCGACCGTGACGAGCGAGACGGCGGAGACGGCGGCGATCCGTAGCCCGGCCATGGCCGCGGGCAGGGCGAGCGGGAGCTCGACGGTGAGGAGGAGCCTCAGGGGGCCGTAGCCCATGCCGCGCGCCGCCTGCCGGGTCTCTTCGGGGACGGCGCGCAGTCCGGCGAGGATGTTCCGCACGAGGAGGGTCAGCGAGTAGAGGACGAGGCCGGCGACCACGAGCGCGGCGGAGAGTCCGTACACGGGGAGCAGCAGCGAGAACATCGCGAGCGAGGGAATCGTGTACAGGACGGTGGTCACGCCGAGCACGGGCCCGGCCGCCCAGCGGCGGTGGCGGGCGGCCAGGGCGAGCGGTAGCGCGATCACGAGTCCGAGCAGCAGGGACACGGCCGTCAGCTGGAGGTGCTGGAGCGTCGCGTCCATGAGAATCTCGCGACGGCTGGTGAGGTAGGCGCCGCAGATCCACTCATTGCGCGCGAGGCAGTCGTCGGGGGGCGCGGTCACCTGTCCATTGGATCCGGGGCCGCGCAGCGGTCGCTCGGCGTGCTCGGCCGTTCGGCGGAAGGTGTGCGCGGGGTCCGGGCCGGACCTCGGCGCCCGGGTGGCGGGTGCCCGGCGTGGGCCGTGGGCAGGACCGCGGCCCCGCGGCCGGCCCGGGTCCGGATCATCCCGCCCCGGCGCACGGGTCCGCCGGCCCGCTCGCCGTCCGGCGTCTCAGCTCCTGCCCGCCGGGGAGAGCACGAAGACCGGGATCTCCCGGTCGGTCTTGGTCTGGTAGTCGGCGTAGTCGGGGAACGCCTCGACGGCGCGGCCCCACCACAGGGCCTTCTCCTCCCCCGTGACCTCGCGGGCGGTCATCTCCTGCTTCACGGTCCCGTCCTGCAGCTCCACCTCCGGGTGGGCCTGCACGTTGTAGTACCAGACGGGGTGCTTGGGCGCGCCGCCCAAGGAGGCGACCACGGCGTACTCCCCGTCGTGCTCGACCCGCATGAGCGGGGTCTTGCGGAGCTTGCCGCTCTTGGCGCCGAGCGTGGTCAGGAGGATGACGGGCCTGCCGCGCAAGGTGGTCCCCTGCGTGCCGCCGGAGCTCTCGATGAGCTCGACCTGCTCACGGACCCACGTCGTCGGGCTCGGCTCGTACTCGCCCTCGATCGGCATGACACGTGTCCTCTCGTCGGAGTGCTGTGGTCGTGTGCCCATCATGGCTCCGCCGAGGATCAGCGGCGCGCAGGGACACCGGCGTACAGCCCGCCCGTCGGCTGCCGTCTCATTCTGTGGAACCCCGTGAGACGGCGGAGGAAGGATCCGCTCACAGAATCCGGGCCTCTTGATGTTGATACGTCCGCTTATTCCCGAAATATGCACTCGCCCCGACCCAGGGGCTTGCGGGGGCAGGCCGTACCGTGGGGGCAGCGGAGTAAGCCAAGCCTTACCCCGCTGCACTCTGCCCGTGCTCGCCCGCCCTAAGGAACATCACTCCATGACACGCCCCGTCCGCGTCGCCATCGTCGGAGCCGGTCCCGCCGGAATCTACGCAGCGGACGCGCTTCTCAAGTCCGAGGCCGCCCAGGAGCCGGGCGTATCGATCGACCTGTTCGAGCGCATGCCCGCGCCCTTCGGCCTGATCCGGTACGGAGTGGCTCCGGACCACCCCCGGATCAAGGGCATCGTCAAGGCGCTGCACCAGGTCCTGGACAAGCCGCAGCTGCGGCTGTTCGGCAACGTCGACTACCCCGGCGACATCGGCCTGGACGATCTGCGCTCCTTCTACGACGCCGTGATCTTCTCCACCGGGGCCGACGCCGACCGTGCCCTCGACATACCCGGGATCGAGTTGGACGGTTCCTACGGTGCCGCCGACTTCGTCGCCTGGTACGACGGGCACCCCGAGGTCCCGCGCACCTGGCCGCTGGAGGCCGAGAAGGTCGCCGTGCTCGGTGTCGGCAACGTGGCCCTGGACGTCGCGCGCATCCTCGCGAAGACGGCGGACGAGCTGCTCCCGACCGAGATCCCCGCGAACGTCTACGACGGGCTCAAGGCGAACAAGGCGCTCGAGGTGCACGTCTTCGGACGTCGCGGGCCCGCTCAGGCGAAGTTCAGCCCGATGGAGCTGCGCGAGCTGGACCACTCGCCGAACATCGAGGTCATCGTCAACCCCGAGGACATCGACTACGACGAGGGTTCGATCGCCACCCGTCGGGAGAACAAGCAGGCCAACATGGTCGCCTCCACGCTGGAGAACTGGGCGATCCGGGACGTGGGCGACCGCCCCCACAAGCTGTTCCTGCACTTCTTCGAGTCCCCGGTGGAGGTCGTCGGCGAGGACGGCCGCGTCGTCGCCCTGCGCACCGAGCGCACGGAGCTGGACGGCACGGGCAACGTGAAGGGCACGGGCCGCCACACGGACTGGGACGTGCAGAGCGTCTACCGCGCGGTCGGCTACTACTCGGAGGAGCTGCCGAAGCTGCCCTTCGACGTGGCCTCCGGCACCGTCCCGCACGCGGCCGGACGCGTACTGGCGGGCGGGGAGCCGATGCCCTCCGTCTACGTCACCGGGTGGATCAAGCGTGGTCCGATCGGCCTGATCGGGCACACCAAGGGCGACGCCAACGAGACCGTGGCCTGCCTGCTGGAGGACCACGCCGCCGGGCGGCTGCCCGCCCCCGCGCAGCCCGGGCCCGACGCGATCGTCGACTTCCTGGAGCAGCGCGGCGTCCGGTACACCACCAAGGAGGGCTGGCACCGCCTGGACGCCCACGAGCAGGCCCTCGGCGCCGAACAGGGCCGTGAGCGCATCAAGGTCGTCGAGCGTGCCGCCATGCTGGACGCCTCCGGAGCCTGACAGCCGGCGAACCTCTCCGCGCCCCTGGCGTCCCTTCGACGGGCGCCGGGGGCGCGGCCGTTCGCCCCTGCGCCCCGCAGTCCGTAAACGGAACGCGTGCGCCCCGAGGCCGTAGACTCGCCGGATGGCCAAGTACTTCGACGTGCACCCCGAGAACCCCCAGCGCCGCACCATCACCAACGTGGCCGAGAGCATCCGGTCCGGCGCCCTCGTCGCCTATCCGACCGATTCGTGTTACGCCCTCGGCTGCCAGTTGGGCAGCCGCGACGGGATCGACCGCATCCGGTCGATCCGGAACCTCGACGACCGCCACCACTTCACCCTGGTGTGCCAGAACTTCGCGCAGCTCGGCCAGTTCGTCCAGGTCGACAACGACGTCTTCCGCACGATCAAGGCGGCGACGCCCGGGAGTTACACCTTCATCCTCCCCGCCACCAAGGAGGTGCCGCGGCAGTTGCTGCACCCCAAGAAGAAGACCGTCGGTGTCCGGATCCCGGATCACACCGTCACGCAGGCGCTCCTGGAGGAGCTGGGGGAGCCGCTGCTCTCCAGCACGCTGCTCCTGCCGGACGAGGAGGAGCCGCTGACGCAGGGCTGGGAGATCAAGGAACGCCTCGACCACGTCGTGGACATCGTGCTGGACTCCGGCGACTGCGGCACCGAGCCGACCACCGTCATCGACTTCTCCGGGGGCGAGCTGGAGGTCGTACGCCGGGGAGCCGGGGACGTCTCCCGGTTCGAGTAGCGCACTGCCCGCACGGTCACTCCGCGCTTCCGGCGCCCCCGCTGAGATGCGCGCACCCCCGGGTGCCTGGTTCGGTGGAGGAGTCCGCTCCGCCCAGTGCCAGGGAGTGATCATGAGCGATTCAGAGGACGTACGGAGCCGTCTCCAGCAGATGCGCGGCCGGGCCGAGGATCTCGTCAGGGCCGCCGAGCAGGCCACCGATCCCGCGGAGCGCCGGCGCCTCCAGGACGAGGCGCACCGGCTCAAATCCCGGAGCGTGCAGGTCAGCGGCATGGCGAGCGGGGACATCTACCCCATGGAGTAGGCCGGTTCCGCGGCTCCCGCAGGTGCGGCGCCAGGCACCGCTTGCCGTCACCGGGGGCTCATGTTAAGACCGGAAATGAGGTGACATGCGGTGGATACGCGGAGGGCGGGGCACGGGCTTCCCCTCCCCCACCCCGCTCTCCGCCCGCGCTCCGCGAAGGGGAACCGGTGACGTACATGAGGTGGCAGCCGTTCCTGGAAGCCGTCCAGGAACGCGGCGATTATCCGTCGGGACTGGAGGCGGAGCGGGCGTCCCGCGTGGTGCTGGCCCTGCTGGGGGCCCATCTGGTCGGGGAGGAGCGCAACGAGCTGGCGGCCAGGCTGCCGGAGACGTTCGCGCTCATCCTCCTGAACCCGCTGCAGGCCGCCGAGCCGCTGAGTTCCGAGCGGTTCGTGCGGGCGGTCTCCGCCTGGATCGAGGGCGCCAACGAGCAGACGGCGGCCTGGGACACGAGCGCCGTGCTCAGCGTGGTGGCCGATGCCGCCGGTGAGGAACTGCTCCAGCGTGTACTGCTGCAACTGCCCCCGGGTTACGACGTCCTGTTCGGCCACCCCGTCGGCGGCTGACGCTCAGCCCAGCCCCGCGATCCGTGCGAGGCGCCGCATCGAGTCCGTCAGCGCCTCGCGGTCGTAGGTGCTCGTGGTCACCAGCACCTCGTCCGCACCGGTCTCCTTGATCACCAGGTCCAGTCCGGCGGCCACGGTCTCCTCGGTGCCCGCCAGGTGGCCGCGCAGTCCGCTCTCGAACAGGCCCCGCTCCTTGTCCGTCATGGCCAGCGCCTCGATCCGCTCGGCCGGAGCCAAGGGTGGGAAGGAGCCGTGCGTACGGGAGTACGCCATGGACCAGGCCTCCGGGACCAGGAGCCGCCGCGCCTCCTCCTCGGTCCCGGCGACCGCGACGGTGCCCGCCACGATCACATAGGGCTCCGGGGCCCACCCGGAAGGGCGGAAGCCGGCGCGGTAGTCCTCGACCGCTCTCACCAGTCTGTCGCGGCCGCGGAGGTCGCCGACGACGAGGGGCAGACCGGCCGCCGCGGCGATGGCGGCACCTTCGCCGGTGGCCAGGACGTACGGAGGCACGCGCAGCCCCTCGGCGGGGAGGGCGTGCACGTGGGGGTGGGTCTGCTGCGTGCCGTCCAGCCAGCCGAGGAGCTCGGCCAGCTGCGCGGCGAAGGCGCCGGCGTCCTCCTTGTCCCGGCCGAGGGCCCTGCGGATGCCGTCGGTGAACCCGACCGAACGACCGAGCCCCATGTCGATGCGGCCGGGGAAGAGCGACGCGAGCACCCCGAACTGCTCGGCCACGACGAGGGGCTGATGGTTCGGGAGCATCACACCACCGGTGCCCACCCTGATGGCCGAGGTCGCGGCGGCCACGGCGGCTGCCAGCACGGTCGGCGCCGAGCCGGCCACGCCGGGCACGCTGTGGTGCTCGGACACCCAGAACCGGTGGTAGCCGAGGGCCTCCGCGGTGCCCGCCAGAGTGACGGTGTCCCGCAGCGCCTGCGCGGCGTCGTACCCCTCACGGGTGCGGGAACGGTCGAGGAAGGAGAACCGGGTCGATGCGATGGAAGAGCTCACGCTTGGTTCAACACCCTCGGCGCGCCGGGATTCCCGCCGCCGCACGGCAGGCGCCGCGAGGCGGCCGCACGCTCGGCACAGGAAGCCGTCGTGTGCTCAGCGGCGCGACGCGGCGGCGATCTCGGCGGGCGCGTCACGGAGTCCGAGACGCAGGTGTTCGACGTGGTAGAGGGCCTGGTCGAGGAGTTCGGCGACGTGGTGGTCGTACAGCGCGTACACGATGGAGCGCCCCTGGCGCTCGCCGGCGACCAGTCCGAGGTTCCGCAGGAGACGGAGCTGGTGGGAGCAGGCGGAAGGTTCCATCTCCACCGCCTCGGCGAGATCACCGACGGCGCAGGGGCCTTCCTGGAGACGCGCCAGGATGCGCAGCCGGGAGGGGGTCGCCAGCGCCTGGAGCGTCGCGGCGACACCCGCCGCCCCTACGGCGTCCAGGCGCTCGCGGGTGGTGGCGGTCGTCTGCTCGTCGCGTCCGTGGCCCATGCCGACCATTCTACGGACGACACATGAAGACCTGTTCATATATTCCTGTACGGTGAGGACGTCGTCGTTCCGCCGCCCATGAGGGGTCGTTCCGTCATGCCCGCTGATGTCCTCCCGCGCCCCTCACGGGACGCCGTCGCCCGCGTCGGCGCGGTCCCCCGGCGCCGCACCCGCGTCCTCGCACTGACCGAGGCCCGCTGGGCAGGGGCGGCCCTGGTGCTCTTCCTGCTCGCGCTCCCCCTGGAGCACTCCGGCGCCCCGGGCTGGACATGGGGCCCGCTGTACGCCCTGGTGTACGCCGCGGGCGGGTGGGAGCCGGCCCTGTCGGGACTGCGGGAGCTGCGGGAGAAGGTCCTGGACGTGGACCTCCTGATGATCGTGGCCGCGCTCGGAGCCGCCTCGATCGGACAGGTGATGGACGGGGCCCTGCTGATCGTCATCTTCGCGACCTCCGGTGCGCTGGAGGCCCTGGCCACCGCACGCACCCAGGACGCGGTCCGAGGACTCCTGGACCTGGCTCCGGCCACCGCCTCCCGCGTCACCGGTGACGGTGGCGAGGAGAGCGTCGCCACGGAGGAACTCGTGGTCGGCGACGTCATCCGGATCCGGCCCGGGGAGCGCGTCGGGGCCGACGGGCGGGTCATCGACGGGGCGAGCGAGGTGGACCAGGCCACGATCACCGGCGAGCCGCTGCCCACCGCGAAGGAGCCCGGGGACGAGGTGTTCGCCGGGACGCTGAACGGCACGGGCACGCTGAAGGTCGCCGTCGAGCGGGACGCGTCCGAATCGGTGATCGCACGGATCGTGGCGATGACCGAGGAGGCGTCCCGGACGAAGGCCCCCACCCAGCTGTTCATCGAGAAGGTCGAGCAGCGCTACTCGCTCGGCATGGTGGCCGCCACCCTGGCCGTCTTCCTCGTACCCCTCGCATTCGGCGACGACGTGACGGGCAGTCTGCTGCGCGCCATGACGTTCATGATCGTGGCCTCCCCCTGCGCCGTGGTCCTGGCGACCATGCCGCCCCTGCTCTCCGCCATGGCCAACGCGGGGCGCCACGGCGTCCTGGTCAAGTCCGCCGTCGTCATGGAGCGCCTCGGGCAGAGCGACGCGGTGGCCCTGGACAAGACCGGCACCCTCACGGAAGGCAATCCGCGTGTAACCGGCGTCCATCCGCTGCCCGGGTCCGGGCTGACCGCGGACGCGCTGCTGACCCTGGCCGCCGCGGCCGAGCATCCCAGCGAGCACCCACTGGCCCGGGCCGTCGTGAACGCCGCCCAGGAGCGCCGGCTGCCCCTGCCCGCCGCCTCGGACTTCACGTCGGCACCGGGGACCGGCGTCGAGGCCGAAGTCGGCGGACACCGGATCGCGGCCGGCTCCCCCGCCCGCCTCCTGCGCGGCTCCTCCGCGCCCGAGGCGGCCGGCGCTGCCGCCTCGGCCGCCGCCCTGGAGGAGACGGGATGCACGGCGGTGCTCGTCCTGCGTGACGGTCTGCCGGTCGGCGCGCTCGGGATCGCCGACCGTATCCGGAGCGACGCCTCCGCGACGGTCGCCGCTCTGGCCCGGCTGACCGACAACTCCCCGGTGCTGCTGACCGGTGACCATCCGCGCTCCGCCGCCCGGCTGGCCGCCGAGGCCGGCATCACCGATGTCCGTGCGGGGCTGCTCCCCCAGGACAAGGCTGCGGCCGTCCGAGAGCTGGAGCGGGCCGGGCGCAAGGTGCTGGTCGTGGGCGACGGCGTCAACGACGCGCCCGCGCTGGCCGCCGCCCACGTCGGAATCGCGATGGGGCGCGCGGGCTCCGACCTCGCACTGGAGACGGCGGACGCCGTCATCATCCGTGACGAACTGGCGACCGTGCCCACGGTGGTGGCGCTGTCCCGGGCGACCCGCCGACTCGTCACGCAGAATCTGGTCATCGCCGGAGTGTTCATCTCCGGCCTGGTCATCTGGGATCTCGTCGGCCATCTGCCGCTCCCGCTGGGCGTCCTGGGGCACGAGGGCTCCACCGTCATCGTGGGGCTGAACGGTCTCCGGCTGCTGCGCGACTCGGCCTGGCGCCGCGCTGCCGGTCACGCCGGTGTGACGTCGTCGCACGAGGCCCGGCCGGCCGCCGCCATCGCCTGATACGCCGTCAGCCATGTCGTACCGCGCGAACGCCGGGCCGCCCGGCCGCGCCGCCCGACCCGCCGTCAGCCAGGCACCTTATCGGGCGTAAGGTCCTGTTTGCCGTTAAAGTTCCCTCGTATCTGCACCACATGAGGGGACAAGATGACCAGCTCCCGAACAGGGACCGACGTCCCCGAAGGCCCCACCACCGCGGTGAAGATGACGCTGCTCACGCTCACCACCATGGTGGTGGGCTCGATGGTGGGCGCCGGGGTGTTCTCCCTCCCGTCACGCTTCGCGCAGGAGACGGGTGTCGCCGGGGCGCTGATCGCCTGGGCGATCGCCGGCACGGGCATGCTGATGCTCGCGTTCGTCTTCCAGACGCTGGCCGTGCGCCGCCCGGACCTCGACGCCGGTGTCTACGCCTACGCCAAGGCGGGATTCGGCGAGTACCTCGGCTTCTTCTCCGCCTTCGGCTACTGGGCCAGTGCCTGCGTCGGCAACGTGACGTACTGGGTGCTGATCACGTCGACGATCGGAGCCGTCTGGCCGGCCCTGGGCGACGGCGACACCGTGCCGGCCGTCATCGTGTCCACCGCCGGTCTGTGGGCCTTCTACCTCCTCATCCGCCGGGGTGTGAAGGAGGCCGCGGCCATCAACAGGGTGGTGACCGTGGCCAAGGTGGTCCCGATCATCGTCTTCGTCATCCTCGCCCTGTTCTTCTTCGACGCGAAGGTCTTCGCCGACAACTTCGGCGGAGCGGACTACGCGGGCTCCCTGTTCGACCAGGTGCGCGGCACCATGCTGGCCACGGTGTTCGTCTTCCTCGGGGTGGAGGGTGCCAGCGTCTACTCGCGTCACGCGAAGCGCCGGGAGGACATCGGGCGGGCCACCGTCCTGGGGTTCCTCAGCGTCTTCGCCGTCTTCGCGTCCGTCACCATCGTGTCGTACGGCATCTTGCCGATGGCCGACATCGCCGAGCTCCGCCAGCCGTCCATGGCAGCGGTCCTGGAGGAGGCGGTCGGGACCTGGGGGCAGGTCTTCGTGAGCGTGGGCCTGATCGTGTCCGTGCTCGGCGCCTATCTCGCCTGGACCCTGATGGCCGCCGAAGTCCTCTTCGTCGCCGCCAAGGACGACGACATGCCGCGCTTCCTGCGCCGCTCCAACCCCGCCGACGTGCCGGTGCCGGCGCTGCTGATGACGACCCTGCTGTCCCAGGTCGTCCTGATCATCACCCTCTTCTCGGACGACGCGTTCAACTTCGCCCTCGATCTGACCAGTGCTCTGTCCCTGATCCCGTTCCTCCTCGCCGCCGCGTTCGCCGTCAAGATCATGGTGCGCCCGGACGACCTGACCAAGGGTTCGAGCCAGAGGCGCTACCTGGTCGTGAGCATCGTGGCGACGCTCTACACCGCCTTCCTCCTGTTCGCGGCCGGGCTGAAATTCGTCCTGGTCTCGTTCATCGTCTACGCCCCCGCCACGATCCTGTTCGCGATGGCCCGCAGGGAACAGGGCCGCCGGGTCTTCTCCCCCGCCGAGCTCGTCATCTGCGCGGTCTCGGTCGCCGGGGCCGTGATCGGTGTGGCCGCACTGGCCTCCGGCTGGATCAGCCTCTGAAAGGCCCCGCCCCGTCCTTCCCGCACCTGCCCGGTCTCCACGAGCGGGCACAGTGGCCCCCGACCGAAAGGCAGCCCCCATGACGAACACTTCCGCCGTGGACCCCGGCCTCGCGCACGGCGTCCATTCCGAGGTCGGCAGGCTGCGCAAGGTGCTGGTCTGCGCACCTGGCCTCGCGCACCGCCGGCTCACCCCGAGCAACGCCGACGACCTGCTGTTCGACGACGTGATGTGGGTGGACAACGCACAGCGTGACCACGCCGACTTCGTCGGCAAGCTCCAGCAGGCCGGCGTCGAGGTGGTGGAGCTGCACGACCTGCTGGCCGCGACACTCTCGGACCCCGCGGCCAAGGCGTGGCTGCTCGACCGCAAGATCACCGCGAACGAGGTCGGCCCGGGGCTCGTCGACCCGACCCGCGCCTTCCTGGAGTCACTGGAGCCGCACGGGCTCGCGGAGTATCTGATCGGCGGCATGGCCACGGCGGACCTGCCCGACGCGTACCGGTCCGGCTACCTCGCGCTGGCCCGGGAGTCGGCCGGGGCACGCGAGTACCTGATGCCGCCGCTGCCGAACACCCTCTACACCCGCGACACCACCTGCTGGCTGTACGGAGGGGTGACGCTCAACCCCCTGTACTGGCCCGCGCGTCACGACGAGACGCTGCTGATGAAGGCGGTCTACCGCTTCCACCCGGACTTCTCGGGTGCCGAGGTCTGGTGGGGCGATCCCGAGGTCGACTGGGGCCGGGCCACCTTCGAGGGCGGTGACATCATGCCCGTCGGTAACGGTGTCGTCCTCATGGGCATGAGCGAACGCACCTCACGACAGGCGATCACCCAGGTCGCGGCCTCCCTGTTCAGCCAAGGGGCCGCCGAGCACGTCGTGGTGGCCGCCATGCCGAAACTGAGGGCGGCCATGCACCTGGACACCGTCTTCACCTTCGCCGACCGCGACATCGTCACCGTCTATCCGAAGATCATGGACGCGGTCCACACCTTCTCCCTCCGGCCGAGCGACCGCGCACCCGGCGTCGAGGTCATCGACGAGGGATCGCGTCCGTTCACCGATGTGGTCGCCAGGAGCCTGGGCCTGCCCGCCCTGCGGGTGATCGGGACGGGCGGCGACGTGTACGCCTCCGAGCGCCAGCAGTGGGACAGCGGCAACAACGCCGTCGCGCTCGAACCGGGTGTCGTCTTCACCTACGACCGCAACACCCAGACCAACGATCTGCTGAGGGCTGCGGGGGTCGAGGTCATCACCATCGTCGGTGGGGAGCTGGGCCGCGGCCGGGGAGGCGGGCACTGCATGACCTGCCCGCTCATCCGCGAGCCGGTGGACTTCTGAGCACCGGGCCGGCTCGTCGGCCATCGCCTGGCGGGGCCTGCCCGGCCCGGCGGCCCTTACCGTGGAGTAACCTTCGGGTCCTGCCGCCGGACAGCCTCAGGAGCCCTCATGGCACGCGCCTCCCGCACCCCGTCGCCCCTGCTGCTCGCCGGCCTCCTGGCCGCGGCCGGGGTCGCGCACTTCGCCGTTCCCGAGCCGTTCGACGCGATCGTGCCGCGAGCCCTGCCCGGAAGGCCCAGGAGCTGGACCCGGGCCAGTGGAGCCGTGGAGCTGGTCCTGGCGGCGGGGCTGGCCGTGCCTCGCACCCGGCGCCTCAGCGCCCGTGCCTCCGCGCTCCTCTTCGTCGGCGTGTTCCCCGCCAACGTCCGGATGGCGTACGACTGGCGCGACCGCCCGGCTCCGGCGCGGGCTCTCGCCTACGGCCGGCTCCCGCTCCAGGTCCCGCTCTACCTGTGGGCCCGCGCCGCGGGCCGCCCGGCGACCGGCTGACAGCGGGCGGCCCGTCCGCTGCGGACGGTCTCTCCGCCCGGCCGCCCGCCGTTCGCCCGGCGCTCAGCAGGTCCGGTAGACGTGCCCCTTCTCCCCCGCGGGGAGCACATCGAGGTCACGCAGGACGAGGGAGACCCTGTCGGCCCACACCGAGCAGCTCTCGTCGAAGCTCACATCACCCTCGCCCTCGTACTCGATCGCGAAGACACGGTCGTCGTACGCGTCGGCGTAGGCACCGCATTCGCCGAACTGGGCGCATTCCTCCGTCACCGCGAAGTCGAAGCCGATCGCGTCGTGCCGGTCGAGCAGGTCGGTGGTGTTCTTCTGCCCGATCGCGAGGCCGGCGCTGTGCGCCCGCGCCGCCAGCGCTTCGGCGAAGGCGGCGTTGTGATCCGCCGTCAGCTTGCCCTTCGAGCGCTCGAAGGAGTCGAGGTTGTCCGGCTCCACCGCCTGGAAGCCGCTTTCCGCGCAGCCGTCGATCCAGGTGCCGACGATCTCCGCGAGCTCGGCCCGCCTGGCCTCCGTCGAGGTGTCCAGAAGCACCTCGTCCCAGCCCTCGTCGATGACCGGTTCTCCGTCGTCGTCACGCAGCAGCAGGTCGGGGTGCGTGTCCTGCCACCACTCCAGCGCGCCGGGCTGCGTCTGGAAGGCGTTGACGTAGCAGACGTTGTACAGGCCGGGGGCCGGCTCGTCCTCACGGTCGCGCGATACCGCCCGCACCCCGTCGGAAGGCGTGTAGCCCCCGCCGATCTGATAATCGAACTCCATGCCGGCGGTCGGCAGGACCACGTCGGCGGCCTCTGTCAGCTGCCCGGATCCGGCGCCGGTGGGTGAGCCGCCGGCGGCGGAGCATCCCATCAGCACACACGCTCCGAGGGCGGAGACAAGGGCCCTTGCCACAACGGAGGCCGCGTGCCTGCGACGGAAGAGCGGGGAAAGGGTACGACCGGCCACACGTGTCTCCAGGTGTCGGGGATCCGAAGGAGGATCCGGAGGAGGATCCATCCATCCTCCGTCACCGCTCCTTCCGGCCGTGCACCGGGCAGCGGTGACCGCGGCGGGCCGCTCCTCAGGAATCGGCGGCGCACTCGTCCGCCAGCTGCTGGGCCCGGTCGATCTCGGCCATGTGTTCCTCGGCCCACTGACGGACAGCGGCCAGGGGGGCCTCCAGTGACTGGCCGAGGTCGGTCAGGCCGTAGTACACGCGTGGCGGAACGCTGGACTCCACCCGCCGACTGACGAGGCCGTCACGGCAGAGGGCCTGCAGCGTGACAGAGAGCATCTTCTGCGAGACGCCGGCCATGCGCCGCTGCAGCTCGGCGAAGCGCACCTCATCAGGGGATGCCTCCGCGAGCACCTTGACGGCCATCGAGGTCCACTTGCCGCCGATCCGGTCGAGAAGCCGACGGGTCGGGCACAGCGGGTCGAACAGATCTCCGCGGGCGCCTACGGGCGGACGCGTGGTCCGAGGGGTCACCTGGAGCTCACCACCTGGGATGAAAGTGCGGTCTTGGCTGCTCCAGCGTAGTTACCTATCGTTCTGTTGTCACCATTGGTAACCAAGGGAGAGCCACCGTGCCCGTCGCTCAGAACCCCACACAGCCCGGCCCGGTGCCGGGAACCGAACTGCGTCGTGTCTCCGTCAACGGCGTGGAACTCAATGTGGCGACCGCCGGCTCGGGGCCCGCCGTCCTGCTGCTCCACGGGTTCCCCCACACGTGGCGGCTGTGGACCGACGTGATGGGCGGCCTCGCCGGACAGCACCGGGTGATCGCCCCCGACCTCCGGGGCCTCGGGGCGAGTTCGCGCGCCGCTGACGGTTACGACGCCGGGACTCTCGCCGGGGACTTCCTGGCGCTCCTGGACGCGTGCGGCGAGAGGTCCGCGGCCGTGATCGGTATCGACGCCGGCACCCCGCCCGCCTTCCTGATGGCCATGCGCAGCCCCGAGCGCGTCAGGCGGCTGGTGCTCATGGAGTCGCTGCTGGGCCCGCTCCCCGGTGCGGAGGGGTTCCTGGCGGGAGGGGCGCCGTGGTGGTTCGGCTTCCACTCGGCGCCGGGCCTCGGGGAGACCGTACTGCCGGGCAACGAGGCCGCGTACATCGACTGGTTCCTCGATCAGGGCACCCTGGGCGCAGGGATCGCGCCGGAGATCCGGGACGCCTTCGTCAGCGCGTACACCGGCCCCGAGGCCCTGCGGTGCGCGTTCGCCCACTACCGCGCCATGCCCACGAGCGGCGCGCAGATCCGGGAGGCCGTGGAGGCCGGACGGCTGTCGGTGCCCACCATGGCCGTCGGCGCCCGGCCGGTGGGGCGTGCGCTGGAACAGCAGTTGCGCCCGGTCGCCGACGATCTCACCGGTCATGTCGTCGACGACTGCGGTCACATGATTCCGCTGCACCGGCCCGGGGCACTCCTTGACCTGGTGCGCCCGTTCCTCACCTGAGACCGCCGGGGAGCGCCGTCGGCGTCGAAGTGGCTGCCGGCGTGGTCGCTCCCGTGATCTTCCGGTCGCCCGCCCCGCCGGCCCTCTCCACCTCGGCGACCCGGGCGAGAAGCTCCTCCAGGCCGATGGCCTCGGTGCGCGTCGAGGGGACGGTGCAGGCGTGGGCGCCGGCCACGGTCCCGTACAGGGCGCAGCGCCGGGGGTGTTCGCCGTTCAGCAGGCCGAGGAGGAACCCGGAGGCGAAGGCGTCACCGGCGCCGTTGGAGTCCACCACCGGAGCGGGCGGAGTGACGGCGGGGGTGTGCGTCAACTCGCCGTCGTACAGCAGGTACGACCCGTCGGCCCCTGCGGTCGCGACCACGGTCCGGGCCCTGCCCCGGCCGGCGATGTCACGCATGGTGCGCTCCGGGTCGGTCAGGGCGGTGGTGGACAGGAACACGTGGTCCGCCTGGAGGGCGAACGGCTCGTGGTAGGTGTCGGCGCCGTCCCAGTTGTGCAGATCGGTCGAGACGCTCACCCCGGCCTCGCGGAGCACCGGCAGCGTGAAGACGCACGGATGCGTGATGACGACGTGGGCGTGGCGGGCCGCGGCGACGAGTTCACGGACCGTCGCCTCCTCGAACCGGTCCGATTCCTGCGAGCGGGCGGCGTCGTACAGGGAGAGCCGCCGTCCGTCCGGGCCGACGAGGTTGACGGCGCGTTTGGTTCCGCCCGGCAGGGGTGCCTCGGTGAGCGGGATGCCCCGGTCCCGGTGGAGGGCGCGGACCAGGTCTCCCTCGTGGTCGTCGCCGATGACGTCGAGGTGGTGGGTACGCAGGCCGAGGGCGTGCAGACCGAGGGCGACGAAGTCTCCGCTCTGTCCCGCGCGGGTCTCGATGGCCGGCCGGATCATGTAACTGTCCGCGAAGGGGAGCGGGAGTTCGGGGACATGGACGATGGTGTCCACGCCGGCGCCGCCCAGGACGAGAACGTCGGTCTGCTGGTGCATGTGGGTGGTCGTGCCTCTCGCTTCGGGGGGTCTGCTCATGGTGGTGTCGTTCGGCCCGCGACGCGCAGGACGGAGCGTGCTCCGTCCTGCGCGTCGCCGGTCCTTGATGCGCCAGGTCAGCCCGCCTGGGCTCCGGTGTGCAGCGCCAGCGCCCCGCGGGCCGGCACCGTCGCCCGGACGGTGCCGTCGTCGCCGACCGTGACGGTGTTGCCGTCGCAGTCGGCGGGCGAGGCGGCGGCGACGTTGCAGTACGTGCCGCCGGGCAGAGAGGTCGTGAAGGTCTTCTCCAGGGCGCCGTCCGCGTTGTTGAGAGCGACGAACCCCTTGTCCCCGCGGCCGAACGCGATCGCGCTGCCGCCGTTGTCCCACCAGTCGGTCCGCTCGGCGGAACCCACCTCGTTGCGGAAGCCGACCATGCCGGTGACGGCCTGCTGGGTGTGGGTGTCCGTCCAGCCGTCGCCGCCGCTCGGCGGGCCGGCGTCCTTGTCCGACCACTCGTATCCGGAGTAGACGTTCGGTGAACCGTACGGTGAGGCGAGCATGAAGACGTTGGCGAGGGTGTAGACGGCGCCGTCCTTGTAGGTCAGCGTCGAGCCGTTGCGCTCGGTGTCCCAGTTGTCGACGAACGTACGGGCGGAGTCGCTGCTCAGCTTGCCTTCGGCGACGGACTTCAACTGGGCGATGCCGCCTCCCTGGAAGGCGCTCTTGAGGTGGCCTCCGTAACGGAATTCGTCGACGTCGCCGATTCCGGCGTACTCCTCGGGCTGCACGGCTTCCCCGCCGCCGTGGATGACCTCGGAGACCCAGAATCCGGGATCGCTCATCTTCGCCTTGATGGCTGCGACGTCGTCGGCCGCCATGTGCTTCGCCGCGTCGACGCGGAAGCCGTCGACACCCATCGACCGCAGGTGGTCGAGGTACGCGGCGATGGCGGAGCGGACCTCCTCCTTGCCGGTGTCGAGGTCGGACAGGCCCACCAGTTCGCAGCTCTGCACGTCGCTGCGGCTGGTGTAGTCCTTGATGGCGGTACGGCAGGCGTGGAAGTCGCCATCCTCGAAGTAGCCGGGGTAGCCGTACTTCGTGTAGGCCGTTCCTCCCGTGCCCGTCCCGGCCCCGGCGGCCATGTGATTGACGACGGCGTCGGCGACGACCTCGACCCCGGCGGTGTGACAGGCCTCCACCATGGCGGCGAACGCGTCGCGGTCTCCCAGACGGCCCGCGATCCTGTAGCTGACCGGTTGGTACGAGGTCCACCACTGGTCACCCTGGATGTGCTCGGTGGCAGGTGACACCTGTACGTAGCCGTAACCGGCGGGGCCGAGCTGGTCGGTGCAGGCGGACGCCACATCCGCGTACGGCCGTTCGAACATGGTGACGGTGACGGTCTTCTCGCCGGGCGGTGTCGCCTGCGACTGCCAGGGGGCGAGCAGGGTGAGACCGGCGACGGTCATCACTCCGGCCAGCGTTCCGCCGATCAGGCGGAATCGGTGCTGCATGTGCGGCTCCTTCGACGACAGGGCACAGCTGTGCCCTCGAAGACAGCCACGCGCCAGGCTGCCGTGGGGGGAACGTGTCGGAGCCTGCCGCCCGGCCCGTGCCGCCGTCAAGGATTTCTGCAAGGTCTTTCAGATTCTTGCGCAAGACGAACGGGTCGCCGCCTTCCGTCAGTTCGCGCCCCGGAAGGCGGCCGGGTCAGCAGGGCGGTGGCGGCAGCAGCCCCGCCGCACGCCGCAGCTCCAGGGCGTGCCGCGCCAGCTCCGGTTCGCCGCCGCGGTCCGCCGGCATGGACGCCATCAGCGCGAGCCGGTCGCGCCAGCTGCTGCCCGCCAGCAGCACGGCGACCGCGTTCATCCCCGGCACCCACTCCCCGGCACTGTCGGCACGTCCGAGGACGCGGATACCGGCCAGCTCGGCGAGCAGGGCGTCACGGGAGATCGGAGTCCGGCCGGCGACGCCGGGAAGCCGCTCCTCCGGGTAGAGGGCGCAGACCTGTTCGGTGGTCAGCTGGGCGAGGAGCACCTTGCCCGCCGATGTGGCGTGTGCGGGGTGGGCGCGGCCGGTCTCCAGGACGGCACGCACGGGGTGCGGTGATTCCCGGCCATCCGTGATGATCACCTGGTCGCCGATCAGGGCGGCCGTACTGATCGTCTCCCCGGTGGCGGCGGCGGCCGCGTCCAGCACCACCTGCAACCGCGCCCGGACCCCGGGGTCGTAACCGGCCGGGCGGCCCAGGGCGACCAGTTCGGGTCCTGCGGAGTAGCCGCGGCCCGAGGTGTCACGGGTGGCGAAGCCTCGCGACTCGAGAGTACTGAGCACCCGGTGCGCGGTGGAGCGGGCCACTTCCAGCTCTCTGGCGGCGTCGGTGACCGACAGGGTGTCGTGGGTGAGGAAGAGACGCATCAGACGCAGACCTGTGTCCAATGACTCGATGATGTAGCTCCTGGGGTCGGCCACGGAATCCTCTCGGTCGTGTCACAGGGGCCGTGTTCGTGGTGCGGCGCCCTGGCACCCATGATTCCGGGCCGCGCCGACGGCGGCGCAACCGCGGTCGACGGACGGCCCGCTCAGTCCCCCACCGCGGAGCCCTGCGCCCCCGCGCCGCCCGACCGCAAGGACGCGCCCCCCAAGGTTTCTTAGGTTAGGCTAAGTTACCTTCCCTGGGACCGCCCAGGGATCCTGTGTCATCGACGGAGGCAGCTGACCCATGGACGTGGTCGTCGTCAAGTTCGGCGGCAACGCCATGGTGGACGCGGACCTCCAACGCTCCTTCGCACGCGACGTGGTGGAGCTGTGGCGCGCGGGGCTGCGCCCCGTGGTCGTGCACGGGGGCGGGCCGCAGATAAACGCGATGCTGGAGCGCCTCGGTCTGGAGACGCGTTTCGAGGCCGGCCTGCGGGTGACCACGCCGGAGACCATGCAGGTGGTGCGCATGGTGCTGACGGGCGGGGTCCAGCGGGAGCTCGTGGGCCACATCAACGCCCATGGCCCCTTCGCCGTCGGCATGACGGGCGAGGACGCGCACACCATGACGGCGGTCCGGCGGCCGGCATGGGTGGCCGGCCGGCCCGTGGACATCGGACTCGTCGGCGACGTCGTCGACGTGAACCCGGGCATGCTGCGCACCCTCCTGGGCCAGGGACACATCCCCGTGGTCTCTCCCGTCGCTCGCGGCGAGGGCGGGCACGTCTACAACGTCAACGCCGATCTGGCGGCGTCGGCCCTGGCGGTCGCCCTCGACGCCGAGCGGCTGGTGATACTCACCGATGTGGAAGGGCTCTACGCGAACTGGCCGGAGAGCTCCGAGGTGATCGAGCGGGTGACCGCCGACGCCCTGCAGGAACTGCTGCCGGGGCTGGCGAGCGGAATGCTGCCCAAGATGGAAGGCTGCCTGCGGGCCGTCCGCGGTGGTGTGCGCAGGGCCCACGTGCTCGACGGCCGCGTGCCGCACGCGGTGCTGCGGGGCGCGCTCGACGAGACCGGCCCCGGGACCACGGTCGTACCCGGCGGGGCCGGGCCCAGGGCCACGGTCGGGGCCGGCGCCAGGCGTCCGCCCCGGGCCGCACACCCCTCCCCGGCCGCCGCCGACCGGAGTTGACGTCCCGCGCTCACCGAGTGAGCGCGAGAATCCGCGCGTTGCGCCGGGGGTCCAGCGACCGCACCCACGACACGGGCGCGGGACGCGCGGTCGCGGGCGTGAACCCGTGGCGCAGGAAGAGGGCGCCGTCGCCGGTCGTCGCCGTGTACAGGGCTTCGAGGCCCTGGTCACGGGACCGGGCCAGGGCGGCACGCAGGAGCCGGGCCCCCACTCCGCGCCCCTGCCGGTGCCCGGCCACGCAGAAGTTGTACAGCACGCCCGCGGGGCCCGGATCCCCCTCCTCGTCCGGATAGACCCGCAGGCCGACGCAGCCTTCGAGGGAGCCTCCGGGTCCCTCCGCCACCAGGAAGTCCGCCGCGCGTGCCGTGTAGAGCGTGAGCGGCCGCTCGCGCAAGGCCCCCGAGCGGACGAACGGCCGGGCCAGGTCCGCGAGTGCGGCCGCGTCCGCCTCAAGAGCGGGACGCAGACGGGGCGGCGTCGCACGCAGCTCATGCGGCAAGGGCACGGATCGCGGCGTGACCGTGGTCAAAGCCGCTCCTCACCCGGTCGCGGACGGATTGCTCGGCAGGACATGGATGGACCGTTCGGAGAGTGGCGGGGGATGGAATCGAAGACGGTGATTAGGTTAGGCTCACCTAATCATTGCGAGCTCATCGCTGCAACTCCCCTCTTCCAAGGAGACGTTCATGCCCCTCAGCGGCTCCGGCGTGCCGGCCAGGAACGAACCCACGTCCCTGCTCGCGGCCGGCTCGGAGGACGCGTTCGGCGTGTTCGGGCTGCCCGGCAGCCCCGGCTCCGACACGTTCTGGGCGGGCGCGCGGTCGCCCTCCTCGGTGCCCGGCGACGACGGCGGCTGGGTGACGTTGTTCCTGTGGCGCGGGTCGCCCGCGACCATCGACTTCGAGAGCTGGTCGAAGCCCGTCCCCCTGCGACGGTGGGGCGAGACCGACTGCTGGTACGCCGAGGTGCGCATGCCCCCGCAGCTGCGGGTGACCTACCGGTTCTTCGCGGACGACGTGGCGTACGCCGATCCGCTGAACCCGGTCGGGGCGGGCGGTGACCGCTCCGTCGCCGCGACGCCGGACGCCCCTCACCACCCGCACTGGCCCGCCGTCGGAGCCGACGACGTCCTGCCTGTGCCGAAGGCCCGTATCCGCTGGGCAGGCGGCCGGCTCGGCGGACGCCGCACCGTGCGGGTCCATCCGGTGGGCGGCGGCGGGCCGGTGGTCCTGCTGCTCGACGGCGACGACTGGCTGTATCTCCACCCCGCCATGACCGCGTTCGACTCGGCCTTCGCAGCCGGTGAGATGCCGGCTGTCACCCTGGTCTTCCTGCCCGCCAAGGACAGGGCGGCCGAGTTCCCGTGCAGGCCCGAGCTGTGGGAGGCGGTCCGGGACGAACTGCCGCCGCTGGTGGCGGAGTCCGGTGTGCCCGCCGACTGGGACCGGCTGGTGGTCGCCGGACAGAGCCTCGGCGGGCTGAGCGCCATGTACGCGGCGCTGGAGTTCCCCGGTCTGGTGTCCCGCGTCGCCTGTCAGTCCCCGTCGTTCTGGTGGGCGCCGGGGGCCCTGGACCGGACGGACCTCATGGAGGGCCCGGTGGGCGGCGCCATCGCCGCGCGGCTGCGGGAGCGCCCCGACCTCTCCGGGCTGAGGATCGCGTTCGACGTGGGGGAACACGAGACGCGGATGCTCCCCCACTGCGAGCTCGCCGAGACGCTGACCGAGCAGGCCGGTGCGGCCGTGCGCGTCTCACGATCGGCGTCGGGGCACGACCGGGCGGGCTGGCGGCACGCGCTCGTCAGGGATGTCGCCTGGGCGCTCGCCCCGTAGCGGTCACCGGGCCACGGCCCTGCAGTAGGCCTCGTCGGTGGCGAGCAGGCGGCGATGGGTGTCGTCCGCCGTGACGGCGCCGTCGTCCAGGACGAGCACACGGTCGGCGACGTCCAGGAGAGCGGGGCTGCTGGTGATCACGACGGTGGTGCGGCCCTTCCGCAGCTTGGCGACGTTACGCGCGATCAGCTGTTCGGTGACCGCGTCGACCGCTGTCGTCGGGTCGTGCAGAACCAGCACGTCGGAATCGGCGGCGAGGGCACGGGCCAGGGACAGCCTCTGGCGCTGCCCCCCGGAGAGGTTCGCGCCACGGTCACGTACCCCGTGGTCGAGCCCCTCGCGGTGCAGGGCGACGACGTCGGTCAGGAGCGACGCCTCCACGGCCTCCTGGACCATACGGCTGGTGCCCGACGGGTCGATGTTCGTGCGGAGGCTGCCCGCGAAGATCTCACCGTCGTACGGGTTCACCAGCATGTGCTCGCGCAGCGCCTCGACGGACAGCTCCGCGATCTCCCGTCCGCCGACCCGCACCGCTCCCCCGTACGCGTGGGGCGGGACGTTCGCCCCCAGGACCGAGGCCAGATCGGCGGCCGCGCGCGGCTGGTAGGGGGCGATGGCGACGAACTCCCCCGCGCGCACCCGGAATGTGAGCCCGTGCAGAGAGCCGTGGCGGACACCGTCGACCTCGAGGTCCCCGCCGGTGGCGGGAGTGCCCCGGCCAGGGTCCGTCAGCGGCGGCGCGGCGAGCACCAGAGCCATCCGTTCGGCCGAGGCGCGCGCCATCATCACGTACTTCGGCATCTCCGAGAACATCTTCAGCGGCTCCATCACGAACTGTGCCAGCCCCACGGCCATGACGAGTTCCCCGATGGTGATGCGGCCTCCGTACGCCAGCCAGCCCGCCGTCAGGGTGACTGCCGCGGCGAGAACCGCGTTGAGGGCGAGCGCGGTGCCCGCGTACACACCGTTGACCTTGGCCACCGTGATCGCCTGGCGCCTCGCCTCCGTACTGACCTTCCGGTAGGACCGGAACGCCGCGTGGTTGCCGCCGAAGCCGTGCAGCGGGCGCAGGCCGGTGATCAGGTCGGCGACCTTGGCACCCGCCCGGGCCACCCGGGCCTGCTGTTCGCGGGTGCTCGCTCCGATCCGCCTGGACATGACGCTCAGGACCGACAGGATCGCGACCGTTCCCACGACCACCAGCAGACCGAGCCGGACGTCCGCCAGGCCGAGCGCGACCGAGGCGACCACCACCGCGACCAGCGAACTGACCAGCAGCGGCACCACCTCCACGATGTCGGCCGTCTGGTCGGCGTCCTCGGTGGCGATGGTCAGCACCTCACCGGACTTCAGACCGACGTCCCTGGCCACCGGCTGGAGACCGCAGGCCGCCACCCGCACGCGCCAGCGGTGGGCCTCGGTCGTGTTCGCCTTCTGCAGGACACGCATCCCGAACCGCCACGACAGCGAGACGGTCGTGATGATCACGGCCAGTGCGGCGATCGACAGGCCGAGCGAGCCGGGGCTCCGGTCCTGCATCGTGTGCTCGACGATCAGGCCGAGCGCGATGGGGAAGGCTGTCTCACCCGCCTGGTACAGGCCCATGAGGACGGTGCCGCGGACCACCGCGCCGGCGTTGCGGCGCAGAGCGGTCCGGAGGATGTCGGCGCCCGGGCGGGGGCGGCGCACGTCAGGTGTTGTCATCAAGGTGGCGGGCAATCGCTTCCGGGGTTCGAAGGGTGAGCAGATCACGGATCGTGATCACAGGACCGTACTCCCGGCGGAGCAGCCCGATCAGCCGCACCGCCAGCATGGAGTGCCCGCCCAGGGAGACGAAGTCGCTCACCGCGCTGACCTCGTCGTCGTCCAGGTCCAGCGCCTCGGCGAAGAACTCGCAGACCAGTGTCTCCGTCTCCGTCTCCGGCCCGCGCTCGCCTCCCGTGGTCAGCACGCCCAGCGGCCTGGCCTCCGGCAGGGCCTTGGTGTCGGCCTTGCCGTTCACGGTCAGCGGGATGGTGTCGACCTGGGCGTAGTGCGTGGGGCGCAGGAAGTCCGGCAGCCCCGCGCCGACCTCGGCGGCGACCTCGGCCAGACCGGAGCCGCTCAGCACGAGGTAGGCGGCCAGCCGGTGGGCGCCGTCGACCTGCGGGTCCGGCTGCGCGACCGCGGCGGCGAACCGCACCGCCGGGTGGGCCGCGAACGCGGCCTCGACCTCACCCGGTTCGACGCGATGGCCCCGGATCTTGACCTGCTGGTCGGTCCGGCCGAGGTACATCAGGTTCCCGTCGGGCCGTCGGCAGACCAGGTCCCCGGTGCGGTACATGCGCTCGCCGGGTGCTCCGAACGGGCACGCGACGAACCGGTCCGCGGTCTGGGCGGGCTGCCCGAGATATCCGCGCGCGATGCCGATGCCGGCCACGTACAGCTCACCCGGCACTCCGTCCGGCAGCGGCCGCAGCCACGGGTCCAGGACGTACACGTCGGTGTTGTCGATCGCCACGCCCACCACCGGGTCCTGGCACTCGAAGGTGCCGACGCCCAGGGTGTTGATGGTGTACTCGGTGGGTCCGTACAGGTTGTAGCCGGCCGTCCCCTCGGTCTCCGCGAGCCGCTGCCACAGGGTGGGGGTGACGGCCTCCCCGCCGAGCAGCACCAGCGCCGGGCGCCGGGCGGGGTCGTCGAGCAGGCCTTCGGCGACCAGTTGCTGTGCGTAGGTCGGGGTGACGTTGATGACGTCGATGCCGTGCTCGGCGCAGTACTCGGCCAGCCGGGGCGCGTCGCGGCGGAGTTCCTCGTCGCAGATGTGCACCTCGTGGCCGTCGGCGAGCCACAGCAGCTCCTCCCAGGACATGTCGAACGCGAACGAGACGGTGTGCGCGATCCGGAAGGTGCGGTGCCCGTGCTCGGCGAGCACCGGTCCGAAGATGCGACGCTGATGGTTGATCAGCATGTTGGTGAGCCCTGCGTACTCGGTCACCACTCCCTTGGGCTTCCCGGTCGATCCGGAGGTGTAGATCGTGTACGCGGGGTGCCGCAGGCGGTCCGGGTCGTCCGGCGCGAACGTCACGTACGGCTCCGACTCGGGCAGGGGCCGGTCGAGTTCGATCAGGTCACCGGTCAGCCGCGGCGACACGGCGCTGACCGTGAGGATCACGTCCGGGCGGGCGGCGTCGACGATCGCGGCGATCCGTTCGTCCGGGTGGTCCAGCTCGAGCGGCACGTAGGCGGCACCGGTCCGCAGGACGGCGAAGAGGGCCACGATCGAGTCGAGGGAGCGCGGGACGGCGAGGCCCACCGTCGTCTCCGGGCCGATGCCCCGCCGGGCAAGTACCCCGGCCACCGCACGGCTGCGGTCGCGGAGCCGGGCGAACGTCATGGCCGAGCCGTGGGCGACGAGGGCGACCCGCTGCGGATCCCGGCCCGCCGCCCGGTCGAAGCGGTCGACGACGGTGTCCGTGCCGATATCGGTGCGTCCGGCGGGCTCGGGTCCGGTGCCGGGGCCGGGCAGCGCGCCGATCGGTCCGGTCCGCCGTGCCAGGTCGGTGAGCAGGCGCAGGTAGTCGTCGAGGAGGCGCCGGGCTCTCCCGGTGTCCTCGTCCCGGTGCTCCAGTTTGACCGTGAGCCGCTCCCCGGGTGTGACGACCCAGGTGAACGGATAGTGCGTCGAGTCGTCGGCCTTCACCGACGTGATGCCGTGCCGGGCGTTCATCGCGGCGAACGCGTCCATGTCCAGGAAGTTCTGGAGCACGAACAGGT
Organism: Streptomyces sp. NPDC079167; assembly: GCF_040686735.1. Classification (NCBI taxonomy): domain Bacteria; kingdom Bacillati; phylum Actinomycetota; class Actinomycetes; order Kitasatosporales; family Streptomycetaceae; genus Streptomyces; species Streptomyces sp. NPDC079167. The sequence goes on from NZ_JBFBLO010000011.1 coordinate 183,547, forward strand.
TGTCGAACAGGTCCCCGTGCCCACTGGCCCGCTGGATCTCCCCGAGCCCCAGGTGCTCGTGCTCCATCGCCTCGACCCTGGCCGCCTGGACGCGCGCGAGGTACTGCTGGACCGTGTCCTGGGGGCGTGCCCGGGTCCACATGGGAACGGTGTTGAGGAGCACGCCCACGATGCCGGAGAGCCCCTCGCCCTCCCGGCCGGAGACGGTGACGCCGAACACCGCGTCGCTCCGGCCCGTGTGCGCGCCCAGCAGGAGGCCGAACGCCCCGGTCAGCATCGTGTTCAGTGTGACGCCGTGCGCCTTCGCCGACTCCCGGACGAGGTCCGACTCCCCGGCGGACAGCGTGTGCACGAGGGCGTGCGGCAGGGTGTCCGGGAGGGACGGGTCCGGGCCGGCGAGGAGCGTCGGACCGGTCAGGCCGGCCAGGTGCCCCGCCCAGAAGCGCTCCGGGACGCCGGGGTCCCGGGCGGCGAGGGCCCGGGCGTGGTCCTCGAAGCTCGGCGTCGCCGGGGCCTTGTCCGGTTCCTCACCCGCGAGGACGGCCCGGTAGGCGTCGAACAGGTCCCGCAGCAGGATCTCCCGGGACCAGCCGTCCCACAGCAGCAGGTGGTAGCTGAGCAGCAGGCCGTCGCGCCCGCCGGGCAGACGTACGACCGTCATGCGGATCAGCGGTGGCTCGCCGGGGTCGAAGCCCGTGTCGCGGTCCCGTGCGCGCAGGGTTTCGACGTCCGCCTCGGTCAGCAGCTCGGCCGTTCGGACGTCGACCCGCCGGCCCGCGGCGAGTACCTGGACGGGGTTGCCGTCGTCGTCGGTGGTGAAGCCTGCGCCCACGACGGGATGCCGCGCGATGACGTACGCCATCGCCTCGGACAGCGCGTCGGTGTCCAGGCGCCGGTCGAAGCCGAAGTAGCTCTGCGCGACGTAGTGTCCGGCCTGACCACCCATCTGGGCCTGGAAGTAGAGACCTCGTTGGAGGGGGGTGACCGGTGCCGTGCGCTCGGCCGTGGCGGAGGCGTCCGCGAGGCGTTCGAGCGCGTCCAGCCAGTGCCCGGTCAGTTCGTCGGGAATGCCGTCGGCGAGGGTGAAGTCCGCGTGCAGGCTTCCGGTCGCGTCGTCGGTCCAGGCGTTGACCTCGACGGCGTACGGGCTGCCCTGGCCCCCGCCGGTGATGTGCGGTGCCTGGGACTCGCTCCCCCGGCCGAGGTAGTTGAACAGCACCTGCGGGCGGCTCCTCAGCAGGGGGGCCGTCTGTGGGTTGAGGTACCGGAGCTGGCCGTAGGCGACGTGCCCGCGCTCGTCCGGCTGGCGTGCGACGACCTCGCGGGCCGCGGCCACGGGGTCGGTGTGCGCGGTCAGCCGTACCGGGGCGATGGAGGTGAACCAGCCGACCGTGCGGGTGTAGTCGTGGTGGTCCAGGGCCGGCACCCGGCCGTGCCGTTCCAGATCGACGGCGAGGTCGGTGGGCGTCCGCTGTACGTGTGTGAGTGCGGCCCGGAGCGCGCCGCACAGCAACTCGGTGAGGCCGGCCCCGAGTGCGGCGGGCGCGGTGCGCGTCACCCGGTCGCTCGTCCCGGGCGCGAGGACGACCGTCGTGTGCCGCAGCCGCTCGGCGGCGGGCAGCAGCGGGGGCGCCTGGAGCGTGGTGATCCAGTGGCCCAGACCGTCGGTGACCTGGGCGGACCCGGCGTTCAAGGCTTCGGCGTACTCGGCGTAGGGGGTGGTCGGCGGGGGCAGCGTCGCCCCGCGCATGACGGTGTCCAGGTCGTCCAGCAGGACCAGCCAGGACACCGCGTCGACGGCGAGGTGGTGGACGGTGACCACCAGGGTCCGGCTCGGTTCCAGCCACGAGAACGCGATGACCTCGCCGGACTCGGGATCGAGGCGCCCGGCGGCCTCCTCCGCCGCTGTCGTCGCGTCCGTGGTGTCCGCCCGGACGACGGTGACGTCGCGGGCGGGCTCGGTACGCAGCGACCACACGCCGTGCTCCACGCGGAGGCGCAGCCTGAGGGCCGGGTGGGCGGCCACGACCGCGTCCGCCGCCGCCTGTGCCTCGGCGAACCCGGTGCCTTCGGCCGCCTCGACCGTCCTGGCCTGGGCGAACCGGGCGAGCGAGCCGCCCAGTTCACGCTGGCGCAGGATGACCGGTGTGGGGGGCAGCGGGCCGTCCGCACGGTGGGCGGGTGCGGATGCCGCGGCCGGCTGTGTACGCGTTCCGAGGTGCTCGGCGAGCGCGCGGGGTGTCCGCAGGAGGAACACGTCCCGTGGCGCGATCGACAGGCCGAGCGCCCTCGCCCGGTTGATCACGGTGATGGCGACGATGCTGTCGCCCCCGGCGGAGAAGAAGTCGGTGTCCGCGTCCACGGACCGGGAGCCGGGCAGCGCCTCCGCGAAGATCTCCACCAGCGCGGCGAGCGCGGAACCGGTCGTGGTGGGCGCGGAACCGGTCGTGGTGGGCGCGGAACCGGTCGTGGTGGGCGCGGAACCGGTCGTGGTGGGCGCGGGGACGTCCTCCGCGGCGCGTTCGGCCAGGGCCTTCCGGTCCAGCTTGCCGTTGACCGTGAGCGGCAGGGCGTCGGCCCGGAGGACCCGGCCCGGCACCATGTGCGCGGGCAGTTTCGCGGACAGGCGGCCGGCGAGGTCACCCGGCACCTCACCCACCACGTGGGCGACCAGGTGGTCACCGCTGCCGGCCACGGTGACGGCCGCGTCGACCACTCCGTCGAGCTGCCTGACGGCTGCCTCCACCTCGCCGAGCTCGATACGGAAGCCCTTGAGCTGCACCTGGTCGTCGGCGCGCCCGGTGAACTCCAGCTCCCCGTCGAGCGTGCGGCGGGCCAGGTCGCCCGTGTGGTACATGCGGGAGCCGTCGTCCGCGAAGGGGTTCGCCACGAACCTGCCCGCCGTCAGACCCGGTCGGCCCAGATAGCCGAGCGACACCTGGTCACCGGCCACGTAGATGGCACCCACCCGGCCCGGCGGCACGGGGCGGAGCCGGTCGTCGAGGAGGTAGCTGGTCAGCCCGGGGACCGGACCGCCGATGGGGCTGACGTCCTCGTCGAGGTCCTCGTCGGTGAGCACCCGGTGGGTGACGTGGACCGTGGTCTCGGTGATGCCGTACATGTTGACCAGCTCGGGCGATCCGGTGCCGTACCGCTCCACCCAGCCACGCAGCCGTGCGGGATCGAGCGCTTCGCCGCCGAAGATGATCCGGCGCAGGGCGGGCAGGGGCTCGGCCGCCTGCCGGTCCGCCTCGACGAACCGGTAGAAGGCCGACGGGGTCTGGTTGAGCACGGTCACTCCGCGCTCGCGGACCAGCCGGTGGAAGTCCACCGGGGACCGGGTCAGCCCGTAGTCGGGCACCACCAGCTCACCGCCGTGCGCCAGTGCGCCCCACAGCTCCCAGACCGCGAAGTCGAAGGAGTACGAGTGGAACTGGACCCACACGTCCCGGGGGCCGAAGTCCATGGCGGGGCGGGTGTTCGCGAGCAGCGTCACCACGCCGGAGTGGGGGACGACGACACCCTTGGGGCTGCCGGTCGATCCGGACGTGTAGATCACGTACGCGGGGTCGTGCCATCCGGCCCGGGCGGTGACGGGGGCGGGCTCGCGCTCCTCCGGCAGCTCCTCCCCCAGCACGATGACGCGGGGCGGCACACCCGGTCCCCGGCTCAGCAGCTCCGTGAAGCGGTCCCGCTGCTCACGGTCCACGAGGACGACGTGCGGAGCGGCGTCGGTGAGGACGTACTCCAGCCGTTCGTCCGGGTAGGCCAGGTCCAGTGGTACGTACGCACCGCCCGCGGTGACGACCGCCACCAGGGCGACGACCTGCTCCACGGAGCGCGGTAGGGCCACGGCGACTCGCGTACCCGGCGCGACGCCTGCAGCGCGCAGGACCGAGGCCAGCGCGTTCTTGGCGCCGGCCAGTTCGCCGTACGTCACGGACCTCGTTCCGCCGTCGAGTGCGCAGTGGGTGACCGCGGTGGACTCCGGCGCCCTGCTCGCGGCGGCGTCGAACAGCTGGCCGAGGGTGGTGGGGGTGACCCGTGGGGGACGCCGGTGTTCATCGGGCGCCGGCTCGTCGACCAGGGCGTCCGGCCGGGTGAGCAGGCCGGTGAGCGTCCTGGTGAAGGTGCGAAGGATCGTCCGGGCGCTCTCCTCGCGGAGCAGCGCCCTGTCGTGGATCAGGTTGAAGCGGGGGCGCCCGGCGGAGGTACGTTCCACGACCAGGGTCAGCGGGTAGTGGGGGGCGCCCTCGTTGGCGATGCCGGTGATGACCAGCTCGTCGCCGGGCCGCCGCAGTGTCCCGACGTCGGTCGCCACGTCGAAGACCACCAGGGTGTCGAACAGGGCGCCGCCGCCGGCCTGGCGGCCGATCCTCGCCGGCGAGACGTACTGGTGTGCCAGCACGGCCGCCTGGTGCTCCCGCACCGAGGCGAGCAGGTCGCGGGCCGTGCTGTCCCGGCCCCAACGGGCGCGCAGCGGGATCGTGTTGATGAACAGGCCGACCATGTCCTCGATGCCGGGCACCTCGGCGTCGCGACCGGACACCGTGGAGCCGAAGACCACGTCCCTGCTCCGCAGGATGCCGCCGAGTGTCACGGCCCAGGCGCTGTGCACCGCCACACTCAGGGGGATGCCCGCCGACCGTACCGCCGCGTCGATGTCGTCCTCGGGCTCCACGGCGGTGTCGGCGAAGCGGTCGGAGGGGGTGTGCCCCTCGGCGACCAGGGAGGGGCCGGGCAGGCCGGCGAGCTGGTCGCGCCAGACCCGGTCGCTCTCGTCTCCGTCGGCCATGGCGATCCGCCGTGTGTGGTCGGCGAAGCCGCCGAGCGGGTACCGGGCCCCCGGCGCGTGGTACTCGGCCAGCAGCGCCCGGAGCATGGGCGGCACCGACCAGCCGTCCGCGACGATGTGGTGGACGGTCTGCACCAGCACGTTCCTGCCGGAGCCCGCGCGGATGAGGGTGTACCGCATCAGCGGACCCGTGGACAGGTCGAAACCGGCACGCCGGTCCCGCTCGGCGTGGGCGCGGATCTCGGCGTCGGTGATGCCGGGGCGGTCCAGTGTGGTGAAGGGGGCCTCCAGACCGCTCTCCAGCACGGAGACCACCCGGCCGTCGGCGAGGGCTACGAACCGTGCGGCCAGATTCGGGTACAGGGTGAGCAGACGGGTCGCCGCCGATGCCAGCCGGTCCGCGTCCACCTCGCCTGCGAGGGTGAGCAGTTGCTGCTCCACGTAGCTGCTCGCGCTGTCGTCGTCGAAGACCGAGTGGAAGTAGAGGCCCTCCTGGAGCGGGGTCAGGGGCAGGATGTCCCGCAGCGCCGGGCCGTCCAGGGCGTCGACGTCGGCCTGGGTGAGCTGCACGGGGGCGAAGTCGCCGGGAGAGTGGCCACCCTGGTCGAGGGCGGCGAGCCCGGTCAGGGCCTCGCGAAGGTAGGCGCCGATGGTGGCGGTGTCGTCGTCGGTGAACACCCCGTCGGGCCAGGAGATCGTGGTCACCAGCTCGTACTCGCCGTTCGAGGCGGGTTCGGCGACCGCGTTGAACTCCAGGGCGCGTGGCAGGCGCATCCTCGGGTCGCGCCTCTCCCCCAACTGCCCTGCGGCCCCGGCGAACCGCCAGTCACCGGAGGAGCCCGAGTCGAGACGGCCCAGATAGTTGAACAGCACCTGCGGTGCCGGGGTGTCGAGACCGGTGTCGGTGAGGTAGCGCAGGACGCCGTACGGGAGCCCGTTGCCGGGGACCCGGCCGAGGTCGTCCTTCACCGCCTTGAGTGCGGCGGCCAGATACGCGGGGGCGGTCGGGTCGGTCGCCGCACCGGGGTCGACGACCACCGGGAACAGGGTGGTGAACCAGCCCACGGTCCGGGAGAGGTCCGGCTCGAAGCCGGCGGTCTCCGCCACGGACCGGCCTTCGCGGCCGTGCCCCTCCAGTTCGATGTGCGCGAACGACTGGTCCTGCCCGAGGTCGCGACGCCACCGGGCGAGGGCGACGGCGAGGGCCGTGAGCAGTACGTCGTTGACGCCGGCGTGGAACCTCGCGGGTATCTCCCCCAGCAGCGCGGCCGTGGTGCCGGCTCCGACCGAGACGGTACGGATCCGCTCCCGGGCGACGGTGTCGGTCCCGGTCAGCGGCCGCCAACCCAGCGGTCCGTCCGGTCCCGGGAGCGGACGCCGGAAGGCGGCGCGGTCCCGTTCGAAACCGGCACCCGCCAGCAGTTGCGTCCAGCGCCGGAACGAGGTGCCCACCGGAGGCAGCTCGACGGGCACTCCGGCGGTGAACTGCCCCCAGGCGGTGGCCAGGTCCTCCATGAGGATCCGCCAGGACACGCCGTCGACGACCACGTGGTGGACGGCCACGACCAGTTGCCGTGCCTCCCGGCGCCAGACGGCGCGCAGCATCGCGCCGCGGTCCGGGTCGAGCCCCTCCGCCGCGAGCGCCGCACAGGCGTCCGCCGGCAGGCCGCTCTCCTGCCATCCCACGACGGCTCCGTCCGCCTCCGGGATGTCGAAACCCCAGCGGTCGCCGCGCACCAGCCGGGCGCGCAGCATGTCGTGGCGCCGGACCACGGCGGTGAGGATCGTGTCGAGGGCGTCGGCGGTGAGGTCCGCCGGGGTGTTCAGCACGACCGACTGGACGAAGCCGTCGATCGCGTCCGTCGTCCGGCCGAGCCACTGCACGACGGGGGAACCGACGACGGGTCCGGTCGCCTCGTCCCCGCCCTCCGCGGAGGAGATGTCCTCGGTGCTGACGACCGCCGCCAGCGCGCCCACGACGCTGTGGGTGAAGATCTGCCCGGCCGTCACGTGCAGGCCGGCGGCGCGCAGCGCGCTCAGCAGCGAGATCGCCAGGATGCTGTCCCCTCCGAGCCGGAAGAAGTCCTGGTCGACGCCGACCTCGTCGAGGCCCAGGACCGACGCGACCGCCGCGCACACCAGACGCTCGTTCCCGGTGGCGGGCGCCACGACCGGGCCGGCGCCGGTGACGGGGTCCGGCAACGCGGCCCGGTCGACCTTGCCGTTCGCGGTGAGCGGGAACGCCTCCAGGACGACGACATGGGCGGGCACCATGTACTCCACCATGTGCTGTTCGGCCCACAACCTGACCTCGTCGGCGTGCAGTTCCTCGCTGCCGGTGGAAGGGATGACGTAGGCCACCAGATAGGTGCCGCCGGCCGTGTTCTTCTTCGCGACGACGCAGGTGTGCCGGACGGAGGGGTGTTCCGCGAGGCCCAGCTCGACGTCCTCGATCTCCAGCCGCATGCCGCGGATCTTGATCTGGTTGTCGGCCCGGCCGAGGAAGTCCAGAGATCCGTCCGGGGCGTACCGCGCGAGGTCACCGGTGCGGTACAGCCGGGATCCGTCCGAGGCGAAGGGGTTCGCGACGAAGCGGGACGCGGTCAGGCCGGGTGCGTTGACGTATCCGCGTCCCAGCAGGATTCCTCCGGCGTACAGTTCGCCGCCGACCCCGACCGGGACCGGGCGCAGCTCGTCGTCGAGCACGTACAGCTGCGTGTTGGGGTTCGCCCTGCCGATCGATGTGGAGAGGCGCGCGGCCTCGCCGCGGTAGATGACGTGCGAGACGCCGATCGTCGTCTCGGCCGGGCCGTACCCGTGGTACATGGGGATGCCGAGCCGGGCGCGGAACCGTTCGTAGAGCTCCGGGGTCAGCACCTCGCCGCCGCACCACACGTGCCGCAGGCTGTCCAGCTGCCCGGAGCCGCCTTCCATCTCCAGCAGCACGTCGAGCATGGACGAGACCAGATAGGTGAAGGTGACGCGCTGTTCGGCCAGCACGCTCAGCAGATGGTGGGGGTCGCGTTCGCCGCCGGGCCGCAGGACCACGAGTCTGCCGCCGCACACCAGGGGCAGGAAGATCTCGTTGATGGAGATGTCGAAGGACAGCGGCGCCTTGAAGAGTGACGCGTCGTCGGGGCCGAAGCCCAGGATCTCTCCGGACTGCCACAGGAGGCGCTCGCTGATCGCCTCGTGCCGGATCATGGCCCCCTTGGGCCGGCCTGTGGAACCGGAGGTGAAGATGACGTACGCCAGCGCGGCGCCGGGGATGACGGCCTCGGGCCCCTCGGAGGGGCCGGGTCCGAAGCGCCAGTCCCCGTGGGAGACGGCCACGGCCGCGGGCTCGCCCGCCGGGGGCTCACCGGAGTCGTTGAGCTGCAGCACGACCCGGGCGTCCTCGATGACGACGGCCCGGCGCTCGGCCGGCCACTGCGGGTCGAGCGGGACGAACGCGCACCCGGCCTGGAGTACGCCGAGCAGCGCGATCACCATGTCGGCCGAGCGGTCCAGCGAGATGCCGACGACCTGCTCGGGGGTGAGCCCGCGTTCGACCAGGTGGTGGGCCAGCCGGCCCGCGAGCTCGGCCGTCTCTCGGTACGTCAGTGAACGGTGCTCGTCGACGATCGCGACGGCGTCCGGTCTCGTCCGTGCCTGCTCGCGGAACATCTCGACGGCGGTCGGGCGGGCCCGGTCGGCGGCGGTGTCGTTCCACTCGGCCAGGGCCTTTGTCCTCGCCGCCCGGCCGACGGGGCCGATGGTGCCGAGGGGCCGGTCGGGGAAGTCGGCCAGGTCGTCCAGCGCGAGCTGGGCGTCGGCGGGCGCGACGCCTTCGGGGGCGCGGACGCTCCGGCCGTGGGCGTCGGCCTCCCGGCCGGCCGGTGCCGAGCCTGCCTCGTCGACCCACCGCAGGACGTCGGGGAAGAGAGTGCCCGGGGTGAGATCGATTCCGTCGGGGCTGTGGCCCGTCGCCCAGTACGACAGAGCGATGGCGCACGCCTCGGCGATGGTGCCGTCGGAGTAGTCACCGGTCCGCCGGCGTACGCCGTCCAGGCTCGTCGGGGAGAGCGACACGGGGCGAGCTGTGGGATCCGTCATCGAAGACCCATCGTCCTTCCAGCGTATGAAAGCGGGACCAACTCAACTCGGGGATGGTTCAACTGCCCTCGCGCCAGGCCCGCCACAGTCGTGCGTACCCTCCGCCCAGGGCCACGAGCTCCTCATGGGTCCCCTGCTCCACAACGCGCCCCTCGTCCAGCACGGCGATCCGGTCCGCGGCCATCGCCTGGGTCAGCCGGTGCGCCACGAACAGCGTGGTCCTGCCCGCGCAGGCGGCCCGTACGGACCTCTCCAGCTCGGCGGCGCCCTCGCTGCCCGCTTCCGCGGTCGACTCGTCGAGCACGACGACCGGTGCCCGGTTCAGCACCAGCCGTGCCAGGGCGATCTGGGCGACCTTCGTGACGTCCAGGCGCTCGCCGCCCTCGCCGACCGTGGTGTCCAGGCCGTCGGGGAGCGCGGAGACCCAGTGTCCGGCGCCGACGGTGCGCAGGGCGTCCATCAGTTCTCCGTCGGTGGCCCGGGGCGCGGCCAGCCGCAGGTCCTCGGCGAGCGGGCCGGAGAACACGTGCGTCTCCTGCGTCAGGATGCTGACCAGTGCGCGCGCTCCCGCCTCGTCCATGCCGGCTAGGTCGTACGGCCCGACGCGCACCGAGCCCGCCTGCGGGCTTCCGATGCCGGCGATCAGGGCGGCGAGCGTCGACTTGCCCGCTCCCGTGGCCCCCACGAGGGCGAGGGAACCGCCTGCCGGGATCGTCAGGCTGACGTCGCGCAGGACCGGCTCCTCGGCACCGGGATAGGTGAAGGTCAGGCCCTCCACCGTCACCGGGTGGTCCGCGGCATCCGCCGGCACCACGGAGGCGTCGCCCACCAGCCGGTCCTCGGTGGACTCCCCCAGCACCCCGACCAGCCTGGTGAGGCTCGCGCCCGACTTCTGCGCCTCGTCGAAGGTGAACATGATGGCGCCCAGCGGCGTGAACAGCCGGTGGAACATCAGCGGCGCCGCCGACACCTCGCCCAGGCTCGCGGCGTCGGCCTCCAGGAGGACGTACCCCACCACGAGGATCAGGACGAGCCCGATGAACTCGGCACGGTTCTCCCGGCCGACGAACCGGCCGAAGATCCGGAAGACGTCGATGCCGAGATCGCGTACGCGCCACGACTTGACGGTGACCTTCTCGCGGAAGGCACCCTCCAGGCGGTACGCCCGCACGGTGTCGATACCGTTCAGTCCGCTGATCAGCGCCTGGGCACGGTCGGCCTGCGCCGCCCTCTGCTGCTGGTACAGCGGGGCGGACCGGGGCAGATACCAGCGCAGTGCCAGCGCGTACGCGGGCAGGGCGCCGGCGCCCGCCAGACCGAGCCTCCAGTCGAGCCCGAACATCCCGACCGTGGCGATGGCGACCAGCACGCCGGCCGAGAACACCGTGGGGACGGCCGTACGGATGCCCCTGGACAGCACGGCCACGTCGTCGCCGACCCGGGACAGCACGTCGCCCCTGCCGACCTGCTCGACCCGGGCGCTGGGCATCCCCAGCACCGCCCGGACGGCGGCTTCCCGCAGCCGCGCGAGAAGATCCGCGCCCAGCCGACCGATCAGATACGTCGACACGGCGGTGGCCGCTGCGCCGAGCAGCGCTGCGGCTCCCATGAGGACCCCGATCGTCACCAGGACCGAGCGTCCGTCGCCCTCGACCACGCCGTCGACCACCCGGCCGAGCAGGAGCACCGGGAGCACCTGGAGCGCCGCCCCGGTCACCGTGGTGAGCACGGTGGCGGCCGTCAGCCACGGCACTTCGCGGCAGCGCGCGGCGACCCAGCGGGTGGACTCGCCGCCGGCCGCCGTGCGCAGGGTGGCCGCCGGGGCGACGCGAGTGGTGGCGGCGCTCACCCCGCCACCGGTCCGGGGCGGCGACGGGGCCGGGCGGTGGGTGTCACCGGCCGGCCGACTTGACGAGTTCGTCGATCGCGTACGGCAGGGAGAGCAGGGTTCCCTGGGAGAGGGCCGCGCCGACCGCCGGGCCCTCGCTGTCCAGGAGGTAGGAGACCTTGCCGTCCTTGACCGCGGACAGGTTGTTGAACAGCTCGAACTTCTTCAGCGCCTCGGTGTCCGCCTCGTCGTTGATGACGAAGATGCGGTCGACGTCGATCAGGTCGACGCGCTCGGGCGAGAGCGCGGTGGAGAACTGGCCGTCGGCGACCTTGTCGATCTGGGTCGCGCCCTTGTAGCCGATGCCCGTCAGCAGTCGTCCGCGTACGTCGGTGGTGGTGAACGCCGAGATCGAGTCCTTGTACCAGGAGACCGCGACGGCGGTCTCCTTCCCGAACTCCGGGTTCGCCTCGCGTGCCGTGTCGAGCTTGTCCTGGATGCCCTTGACCAGCTCGGTGCCTTCGTCCTCCTTGCCGAGCGCCTTGGCGATGTGGACGGCGTTGTCCTGCCACGGAGCGCTGAACAGTTCCTTCTCGCCCTTGGTGCGGCCGACCGTCGGAGCGATCTTGGAGAGTTTGCCGTAGGCGGCCTCGTCGATCTCGGAGTAGACCGCGATGATCAGGTCGGGCCGGAGGGCGGCGATCTTCTCGTAGTTGGGGCCCGCGTCGCCGTTCTTCATGACGACCTCGGGGCGGGCGTCGCCCCACTTGTCCTTCACCCAGGGCCACTGGGTGTTGATGTCGGGGGACGCCCCCGCCGGGTTCGGGTACTGGTCGACCATCCCGACCGGCTTGATGCCGAAGGCCAGGACGGCCTGGTCGTCCGTGTAGCCGACGGTGACGACCCGCTCAGGAGCCTTGTCGATCTTCGTGGAACCGAAGGCGTGCTCCACCGTCACCGGGAACGCGCCACCTGCCGCGGCCGGGGCCTTGTCGCTCGTCCCTTCCTCCGAGTCGGAACCGCATCCCGCGAGGAGGCCGACGCCGAGCGTCACGGCGGTGAGGGTCGCCGCCAGCCGCCGCCATGGCTCCTGCAACGTCGATCTGTGGAAGAGCATTTGAAGATCCCCTGCTTTCGCGCTGTCCGCTACACCCCATGTGAGGGCAGGCAAACCTTATCCATATCGAGTGAGGTTAGCCTAGCCTAACTGGAAATATTTCCTTGCGGAGAACCTCAGTTGAGCTGCACGTGCGTGCGTCCGATGGGCACGATGAGCGGGCGGTCCCCCACCGGGTCGTCGATCACCCTGGCCCGCAGCCCGAAGGCCTCCTGCAGCAGATCGGCCGTGATCACGTCACGCGGGTGCCCCTGCGCCAGGATCGCCCCCTCCCGCATGACGACCAGATTGTCGCTGTAACGGGTCGCCAGATTGAGGTCGTGCAGCACCATGACCACCGTGCGGCCCGACTCGTGCAGGTCGTCCACCAGATCGAGCACGTCGATCGCGTGGGCGAGGTCCAGGTACGTCGTCGGCTCGTCCAGCAGCAGCAGGTCGGTGCCCTGAGCCAGCGTCATCGATATCCACACGCGCTGCCGCTGCCCGCCGGACAACGAGTCGACGGGGCGGTCCGCCAGTTCGGAGACCCCGGTCATGGCCAGCGCGCGCTCCACGACGGAGGCGTCGTCGGACGACCACTGCCGCAGCCAGCTCTGGTGCGGATGGCGCCCCCTGGCCACCAGGTCGGCCACCGTGAGTCCTTCCGGCGCGACCGGGGCCTGCGGCAGAAGGCCGAGCTTCCTCGCCACGTCCCTGGTCCTGAGCTTGACGATGTCCTCGCCGTCCAGCACGACCGCACCCGCGGTCGGCTTGAGCAGCCGCGTCAGGGTGCGCAACAGGGTCGACTTCCCGCAGCCGTTGGGGCCGATGATCGTGGTGATCAGTCCGGGCGGGACCGTCACGTCGAGACCGTCGATGACGGTCCGGCCGCCGTAGCCGACCGTGATGTTCCTCGCCGCCAGCCGCGCTACGGCGCCGGCGTCCGAATCGGTCCTCGTGATGTGCTCAGCGCCCACAGGTCCCCCCGTTGCCCGGTTCGTACGGTCGTGTTCGTCGGTCATCTGCGGTTCGCCCGCACCAGCAGATATACAAGGAAGGGCCCGCCGATCGCGGCCGTGACCACGCCGACCGGGAGGGTGACCGGCAGCGCCGAGCGGGCGGCCAGGTCCGAGCCTATGAGCAGCAAGGCGCCCACCAGGCCGGAGGCGGCCAGTGGAGGTGTGGGGCATCTGGCCAGGCGCATGGCGACCTGCGGCGCCACCAGCGCCACGAAGGGGACCGGCCCGGCGGCGCTCACCGCGGCGGCGGCCAGCAGCACCGCGCACAGGAGCAGGACCGCCCGCACCCTCGAGAAGCGGACGCCGAGCCCCGCGGCGACCTCGTCACCGAGGTGCAGGGGCTTGAACTGGAACGCGACGGCCGCGACGACCGCCATGAGGACGAGCGTGCACCAGAAGACCACCCGGACCTCGTCCCAGGACCGGTTGTCCAGCGACCCGACCAGCCACGCCTGTGCCCGCGCCACGTCCCTGATGTCCGCCGCGGTCAGGAGCCAGGTGGTGATCGCCTCCGTCATGGCGGTCACCGAGATGCCGATGAGGATGAGCCGGAAGCCGTCGATCCCGCGCCGCCACGCCAGGAAGTAGACCAGCAGCCCCGTACAGAGGCCGCCCGCCATCGCCGCCGCCGACAGGCCCACGGTGCTCACGACCGCGGCGGCGGCCCCGCCCGACACGGTCACGAGGAACACCGCGACGGCACTGGCTCCCCCCGTGATCCCCAGAATGTCGGGGCTGGCCAGTGGGTTACGGGCCACGGACTGTGTGATCGCCCCCGACACCCCCAGAGCGAGTCCCACGAGGAGCCCCGCCAGAGCGCGCGGCATCCGCAGATCCATGATCACGAACTCGTCCACCTGCTCGCCCCGGCCCAGGATCGTGGCGATCACCCGGGAAAGGCCGATGGGGAAGTCACCGACCCCGATGGACAGGCAGAACACCAGGAAGGTGGCCGCCGCCAGGAGCAGGGTGACGCCCACCATCCAGGGCCGCCAGACGAACGACACCTGGCCGAGCCGCACGCCGGGCGTCATCCGCTGTTCCACATCGGTCCCGTTCATGCGCTCCTGAACTTTCCTCGCCACACGAGAACCGCGAAGAACGGGGCTCCGAGAAGGGCGACGACGATACCCGCGTCCAACTCGCCCGGCCGCACCACCACGCGTCCCACGATGTCGCAGACCAGAAGGACGACCGCTCCGAGGAGACCCGCGTACGGCACCAGCCAGCGGTAGTCGGGGCCGGTCAGATACCGGGCGACGTGGGCCACCATCAGCCCGAGAAACGCGATGGGGCCGCATGCCGCCGTCGCCGCTCCCGCGAGCAGGGTGATGGCGACGATGCCGACGGTCCGGCTCAGCGCGATGTTCACGCCAAGTCCCCGCGCCACGTCGTCCCCCAGGTTGAGCAGGTTGAGGGAGGGCAGCGTGGTCAGGGCCAGCACCACGCCCACCACTACGAACGCCGTGACCGGCCAGATCACTTCGAAGCCGACGCCGGCCACGGAGCCCGCGTTCCAGAACCGCAGCGCGTTCAGCGACTTCAGGTCCGAGAGCGCGACCGCCGTGGTCATCGCCGCGAGGAACACCGTGACCCCCTGGCCCGCCAACGCCAGTGTCAGTGGATTGCCCGCCCCCCGGCCGATGCTGGACAGCCCGAACACGACGACACCGGCGACGCCGGCGCCGAGGAAGGCGAACCAGACGTACTGGAACGGGTCGGCGAAGCCGAAGACGGCGATCACGGTCACCACGGCGAACGAGGCCCCGGAGTTCACGCCCAACAGCCCCGTGTCCGCGATCGGATTGCGGGTGTACCCCTGGATCAGCGCCCCGCCGACGCCCAGCGCGACGCCGGCGACGATCGCGAGCACCGTCCGGGGGACCCGCACGGTCCGCACGATCAGCCTGATCTCGGTGAGGCGCTGGTCGGGGTCGGGCGCCGCGAACAGCCCGTGCCACACCTCGGCGGGGCTCAACGACCTGGCCCCGACGGCCAGCGACGCGGCGACGCCGATCACGAGGACCGCCACCAGAGCGCCCACGCCCACAACTCGTCTTCGGCGGGCCTCTGTTGTGCCCCTGGGAGCGGGCCGCTCCACTGCAGTGGTGCTCATGGCGACGTACGATATCCCTTTGATCTACATGGGACGCATCGGCAGTTGGGCCCCTGGCGCGGGCGGACCGGGCCGCCGTGATTAGGTGAGCCTAAGCTCATCTCGGGGAGCTGTCGATAGGGCCACCGCGCCCCCGTCCACCGTCGCAGCCCGCGAGGGGGGGTGCGGCCCGGCGCCCTTCCGGACAGAATCGGAGGACCATCCGCCTTCGTCCGTCAGCAGGAGTCCCTGTGTCCATCCGCCGCGTCATGCCGGACATCCGTTCAGACGCCATGGAGGAGAGCCGTGATTTCTACGGACTCCTGGGGTTCGAGGAGGTCATGAACCTCGGGTGGGTCATGACGCTCGCCTCTCCTTCCAACCCCACGGCGCAGATCACCTTCATGAGCCAGGACGAGACGGCGCCGGTGGTGCCCGACGTGAGCGTGGAGGTGGACGACGTGGACGCGGCCTACGCCGTGATGCGGGCGAACGGGGCCGAAGTCGTGCACCCCCTCCAGGACGAGGAGTGGGGGGTGCGCCGGTTCTTCGTCCGTGACCCCAACGGCCGCGTCGTCAACGTGGTGGGCCACCGATGACCGGGCCGCAGGGCGTCCCGTACCTCGCCTGACCGTGCGCCGTTCGTGCGAAAGAGGCCCACGGCTCGCGCGTCCAACGCGTGAAGAGGAGGACTTTCTCACCGGATGCGCGACTGTTGCGGGGCGGAGCGTGCCGAACCCGCCGCTCCGGGTCCCCGCACGTCCGGAGGTGTCGCGTGACCGGCCTTCAGCTGTCGGTCGTCGTGCCCTGCTTCAACGAGGCCGAGGGCATCGGTTCCTTCCACGCGGCGCTGACCGCCGTTCTGGAAGGGCTGGAGGAGACCTTCGAGATCTGCTACGTGGACGACGGCAGCGACGACCGCACACGGATGCTGCTCAACGCGTTCGCCACCCGGGACGAGCGGACCCGCTACACGGCGTTCAGCCGGAACTTCGGCAAGGAGGCCGCCATGCTCGCCGGGCTCCGCATGTCGCGGGGCGCCGCCGTGGTGATCATGGACGCCGACCTCCAGCACCCGCCCGAGCTCATCCCCCGCATGCTCGAACTGCACCGGCACGGTTACGACCAGGTCATCCCGCGTCGTGACCGCTCGGGTGAGGGCATGCTCCGCAGCACGCTCAGCCACGCCTACTACGCGGTCGTACGCCGCTGTGTGGACGTGGAGCTCCTCGACGGGACGGGAGACTTCCGGCTGCTCTCCCGTCGGGCGGTGGAGAGCGTCCTGTCCATGCCGGAGAGCAACCGCTTCTCGAAGGGGATCTTCTCCTGGATCGGCTTCGACACCGTCAGCTTCCGCTACCGGAACAGCGAACGCGTGGCAGGCCGGTCGAAATGGGGCAGCCGACGGCTGCTGAACTACGGCATCGACGGCCTCCTGTCCTTCAACAACCGCCCGCTCCGCCTGGCCATCTACACCGGGTTCTGGGTCTTCCTCTCGGCTCTGGCCTACGCGGTGTGGACGGTCATGACCGTGGTGCTGCACGGCGCGGACACACCGGGCTACGCCACGCTGCTCACCGCGGTGGTGGCCCTCAGCGGTATCCAGCTGGTGACCCTCGGGGTCATCGGCGAGTACGTGGGGCGCATCTACCACGAGGCGAAGCACCGGCCCCCCTATGTGGTGCGGGAGACCGACGAGAGCTGCCCGGCGCCGTCGGACCGCCCTCCGCCCCCGGTGACCGCGGTCGTCTCCCCGCAGGCCCGCACCGTGCGCCAGTTCGGCAGTTTCGTCCTGGTGGGATGCGTGAACACCGTTGTGTATCTCGGTGTCTACGCCGTCCTGAACCGATGGATTCCCTACCTGGTCGCTCACGTCCTCGGATACGCGGTCAGCATCGTGTGCTCGTTCCTGCTCAACTCCTACGTCACCTGCCGGACGAAGCCGACCTGGCGGGCCTTCGTGCGCTACCCCGTGTCGAGCCTGGTGAATCTCGTGGCTTCCGGCGCTCTGCTCTACGGGGCGGTCAGCGGCCTCGGCATGGGCAAGAACCTGGCCGCGCTCGTCGCCGGTGTCCTCGTCACCCCGGTCTCCTTCCTGCTGGCCCGGTGGGCGATCATGTCGGGCCGCCGCGAGGCCCCCGCCGCGACCGGACCGTCCGCGCGGCAGCCCGAACCGCCCGTGGGCGCGCCGGTCGCCGAGCTCCCCGTCCGCGCCTCCGAGGACCGGTGAGCGCGGATGTCCGAGAGCACACCGGAGTCCGCGGCCCCTGACCGGCCGGACGCCACGCCGCACGACCCGAGGGGTCTGTCGCCCGGGCGTCCGCGGCACGGCTCCCGGCCAGGCCCCCGGGCCTCTCTGTGGCTGACCGCCCTCTGCCTCCCGCCGCTGGCCCTGCTCGCGGCGGCAGCGTGGTTCGGGCTGTCGGTCCGGCCCGGCGCGGACGACTGGTGCTTCCTGCCCACCGTGCGGGACCACGGCGTCACGGGTCTCATCGGCCGGTTCTACTTCGACGACAACGGCCGGGTCGCCAACGCCGTACTGGTCGGCGCCTACGCGAAGTTCCAGGTCGCGGGACACCAGTGGTTCGGTCCGGTCACCGGTGTGCTGACACTGGTGGTGCTGTGGGCCGCGGTGGTCCTCGCGCTGCGGCGTCTCCGGCTCACCGCGCCGCGCGGACTGCCGCTGCTGGTCGCGGCCATGGCGACCGCGCTCTTCCTGTTCGTCACGCCCAACACGTACAAGACGTTCTACTGGCCGGCCGCGTCCGTCTCGCACACGATGCCACCGGTGCTGGCCTGCGCCGCGCTGCTCCCGTTCCTGGCGGCCCGTTCGCCCCGTGGCAGGTGTACGGCGCTCGCCGTGGCCCTCGTCGCCGGCCTGGTCATCGGCACGCTCTCCGAGGAGACCGCGATCGTCGTGGTGGTGCTGCTGGTCACCGTCCTCCTCCTCAGCGGCCGCGCCGCCGGTCCCGTCCGGCGCTTCCTCCGCCTCTGGTGCGCGGCGGGCATCACCGGGGTCGCCGCCGGAGGCCTCGTCCTGATCACCTCCCCCGGCTCGACCGCCCGGCGTGACCGGTTCGGGGCGGGTACGACGTCCATGGTCGCGCCGGAGTCGCTCGTCGCCTCGCTGCGCGGATTCGCCGAGATCACGCTGACCGTGGCCACCACATGGCAGTACGTCGGGGCGGTGGCGGTGGGAGTGCTCCTGGGGCTGCTGTGGCGGCGCCCGGACGGGAGCCCGCCCGGCCCGCCCGCTCACCGGCTTCCGACGGCCTGTGCCGCGGTGGCCGCGCTTCTCGTGTCCGGCTTCCTCTGCACGGTCGTGACCTACCCGGTGTTCCAGGACCGGGTGAGCGATCCGAGCGCCAACCGGCTCTGGAACGACTACCTGCTGGTCTACGTGGCCCTGCTCGTCGCTGCCGGTGCCCTCCTCGGGTCGGCGGCCCGGCAGCGCACGCGGAGGACCGGCCCCCTTCAGGCGGCGTGCGCGGTGCTCTGCCTCCTGGTCTGTTTCGGGCCGGCCGTTGCGCTGCTCGACCTCGACACGAACATGCGTGCGCGGGCCGAGGAGTGGGACGCCCAGGACCGGCGGCTGCGCGAGGGGGCGAGCGCCGGCGCCACGGTCCTCCCGTACGAGCGACTCGTGATCAGCCAGATGCTGGAGCCCTTCAGCCGAAGAGGGCGCGCGTACTGGCCCGGAGGGTGCGTCGCCGACTACTACCGGCTCGACCGCGTCACCGACGCCACACGGTCCCCCGGCCACGGGTAGGAGGGGCAGCGTTCCGGGCACGGCCCCGAATCCTGGTGTTATTGTTCTACTTCAATGCAAACAACTCCAGGGGGGAGAGTCAGATGGCCGCCATCAGGAGGGGTTTCCTGACAGCCGCGCCGTTCGGCGTCGCCACCGCCGCCTACGCCGGTGTCTTCATGGCCAACCGGGACCGGCTGCCCGGCCGGATCGCCACGCACTTCTCGGCCGGCGGCGGGGCGGACGACTACATGAGCCGGCCCGCAGCCCTGTGGACCGGGTGCGCCCTGATCGTCGGCGTCGGGCTGCTGTTCACCGTCATGACCTTGGCCTCCAGGGACAGCGCGGCGTCGAGGCTGAGTGCCGCCGTCGGATCCGGCACGGCGTTCATGGTCGGCTATCCACTGGTCGTCACCGTCCTCGTCAACACGGACGTACAGGACCCGGCCGGGGTGCACCTGCCCCTGTGGCACATCGCCGTACTGCTCGCGGGGGGCTTGGCCACAGGGGCCCTGGTCTGGCTGCTGCTGAACGCGGGACCGCGCCCGGAGCCCGCGCCACCCGCTCCCGCGCTGTCTCTCGCCAGGGGCGAGGCCGCCGCCTGGAGCCGCACCATGATGTCCCGCGCCCTGCTGACGGCGGCCGGGGCGGTCGCACTCGGCGGCCTGTGCGCCCTGGTGTTCGGCTCCCTGGGGACGGCCCTGCCGCTGCTCGCGCTCGGCCTGATGTGCGCCGCGTTCACCTGTGTCCGGGTCAGCGTCGACCGGCGGGGCGTCACGGTCGCCTCGACGGTCCTGCCCCGGCCCCGGCTCGCCCTGCCGCTCGGCAGCATCGTCGGCGCCGACAGCGTCGAGGTCGACGCCGTGGGCGAGTTCGGCGGCTGGGGTTACCGGATACGACCGAACCGGAGAGGCGTCCTGTTGCGTTCGGGCGAGGCTCTCTCGGTCCGTACGGCCGGGGGGCGCGAATACGTGGTCACGGTCGACGACTCGGCCACCGCTGCCGCGCTGCTCAACGGTCTGACGGAC
Source organism: Streptomyces sp. NPDC079167 (assembly GCF_040686735.1). NCBI lineage: Bacteria > Bacillati > Actinomycetota > Actinomycetes > Kitasatosporales > Streptomycetaceae > Streptomyces > Streptomyces sp. NPDC079167. The sequence continues at coordinate 203,251 of NZ_JBFBLO010000011.1, forward strand.
CGGCACGCAAGGGAGCGCGGCTAGCATGTTGTTCCGGGTACTCCCCGGCTCGCCCGTGCCGCTGGGCGAGCAGATCGCCGCCTGCGTGCGCGGGGCGATCGCGGACGGCACGGCGGCCCCTGGTGAGCGGCTGCCGCCCGCCCGTGAGGTCGCCGCGTCGCTGGGCGTCAACGTGCACACCGTGCTCCGCGGCTATCAGCGGCTGCGTGACGAGAGCCTGATCGAACTGCGCCGCGGCCGGGGCGCGGTGATCACCGCGGCGCCCGGAGCCGCAGGCCGGGCCCGGCTCACCGACGCTGTGCTCGGCGTCATCAAACAGTCGCGCGAACTCGGCCTCACGGAGGAGGAGTTCCTGGCCCTGGTCCACCACGGCCTGGCGAGTGCGCCCGTTCCCGCGCCGCCCGGTCCGGAGGATCGGTAACACGGGTGACACACGTGCCTGTTGAAGCTTTCTCGGAGCGATCATAGACTTCACCGCCGTCGGCTCCGGTTCGCGTCCGCGACTGTGATCCAGCTCCGCGGATGTGCGCGTGCAACGCTGCGCTCCTCACGGCGGGCCCGGGGGCCGCTGCTCGGCCTGCACCACTGCGACACCCCGTACCCACCAAGCCGGGAGAAGCATGTGAGAGCACGTCGTACGGCCGGACGGGCCGCCTCAGCACTCGTCACCACCCTCGCGCTGACCGGCGTCCTCGCCGGCCCCGCAGCCGCCTCCGGGCCGGCCGCGGCACAGGAGCGGACGGGGCCGGCCGCCACGGCGGCCGGCCCCGTCACACATCAGGAGAACGACCGTGTCCCCGAGGGATCCCTCTGGACGCAGCACTACTTCCCGTCCTCGGACCGCTCGGGCACGGAGCTGCACGCCGACGTGCTGCTGCCCGAGGGGCTGCCGAAGAAGGCGAAGGTGCCCGTCATCCTGTCGGTCGGCCCGTACTTCGGGCACTCCGGCCAGTCGGGCGCCGAGGGCTGGACCCGTACGGGCCCCTCCGACCGGTTCCGGGACTTCATCGAGGGCACCGACCTGTTCGACGAGGGTTACGCCTTCGTCATGGTCGACCTGCGCGGCTTCGGCGGCTCCACCGGCTGCCTCGACTGGGGCGGCCCCGGTGAGCAGGCGGACGTGAAGGCCGCGATCGACTGGGCGGCGAAACAGCCCTGGTCCACGGGTGCGGTGGGGCTGTACGGCAAGTCGTACGACGCCGTGACCGGTCTGATCGGCAACAACCTGGACCAGCGCGCGCTCAAGGCCGTCGTCGCCCAGGAGCCGGTCTGGGACATGTACCAGTACATCTACTCGAACGGCGTGCCCCGCCCGAACGTCACCGGCACCGCCAACGCCTACAACTCCATCGCCACGCTGCCGCAGCTGCCGGACGACGACCCGCGCTACCTGGCCAACTCCCGCTACGAGCAAGCCCATCCCGAGTGCCTGACGCGGAACGCGGCCGGCTACCGGATATACGACCAGGACGACGCCTTCTGGACCGCACGGGACCTGGCCAAGGGGGCCGAGGGCACCGACACCCCGCTCTTCGTCACCCAGGGCTTCGTCGAGAACAACACCAAGCCCGAAGAGATGCAGGAGTACCTGGACAACCACAAGGGCCCCGAGCGCGGCTGGGTCGGCCAGTGGGACCACGTACGCGGCGGGGACCGCACCGGCGACGGGCGCCTGGCCATGGGGCGTGAGGGCTGGTACGACGAGACGCTCGCCTTCTACGACCAGTACCTCAAGGGCATCAGGCCGGAGGTCCGCTACCCGGCCTACTCCGTCGAGGACTCCACCGGTGCCTGGCGGGCCCAGAGGACCTGGCCGGTCGTGGAGCGTTCCGTCACCCTCCCCCTGGGCGGCGGCTCGTACGTGGACGACGGCGGCCTCTCCTCCCTCGCCGGCCTGGCGACGTCCGGGCTGCCGCCCATCGAGGAGCGCGCGGAGCCGGCCGGTGAATGGGACATGGAGAACGCGCCCGCCACCGACCCGGCCGCACCGAGGGGTCTGGCCGAAGGACAAGCCCTGCTCCAGGAGGCGGGGAAGGTGACATCGAGCTTCTTCGTGTGGTCGGAGGCGCTCAGGAAGTCCGTACGGATCACCGGGACCCCGCAGATCTCCTTGAGGGCCGAGGGAGAGGGCAACGTCATGCTCAAGCTGTACGACGTCGCCCCGGACGGCACCGCCGTCATGTTCGACGAGCAGGTCTCGCTGCTCTCCACCGGCAGGCTCACCGTCGATCTCAAGGCGACCGACTGGACGCTGGCGGCCGGTCACGTCCTCGCGGTGGAGGTCGGCTCCATCCGGACCGGCTCGTGGCGCGACACCCCGTCCGGCGAGACGATCGACGTCAAGGACGCACGGCTCCGACTGGCCCTGGACGACCCGTCCGACGACGTCCCCACCGGCGGTGCCCGCTCGCCGTACCTGGACACCTACCTGAGCCAGTACACGGTGGACCTGCCGGCCGGTCCCGCCACGTTCAAGGTGGTTCCCGGCCGCCGCCTCTGACGCCCGGGCCGTCCTCTCCTGCCGGCGTGCGTCCGCGGTCGTACCGTCGACGCGTCGACCGGCAGGAGGCGGTGGCGCGACACGCGGGTGACACTGCCGAGCGCGGCGGCACAACCCGGCCCCGGCTCGTCCCGCTCATGGGGACGAGCCGGGAGCCTTCATGACGGGTCGCCGCCGGGTGACGCGTCCGGCACCGGCCGCTCCTCGCCGAGTTGCTCGCGCAGGTAGTTCCAGGCCACCGCGATCAGTGCGGCTGCCGGTACGGCGAGCAGGCTGCCCACGATGCCCGCGAGGCTGCCCCCCAGCGTCACGGCGAGCAGGATCACGGCGGCGTGCAGACCGAGCCCGCGGCTCTGGATCATGGGTTGGAACACGTTGCCCTCTAGCTGCTGCACCACGACGATGATCGCCAGCACGATCAGGGCGTCGGTGAGTCCGTTCGACACCAGGGCGATGAGAACGGCGACGAAACCGGCGAACAGGGCTCCCACGATCGGCACGAACGCGGCGACGAAGGTCAGGACCGCCAGCGGGAGCACGAGCGGCACCCCCACGATCCACAGGCCGAGGCCGATGAGGACCGCGTCGAGCAGGCCGACATAGGCCTGGGAGCGCACGAATTCGCCGAGGGTCTCCCAACTGCGGGCCGCCACGGCAGGAACGTCGGTGGCGAGCCTGCCGGGCAGTTGACGCTCGAGCCACGGAAGGAACCGGGGGCCGTCCTTGAGCATGAAGAACATCAGGAAGACGGCGAGGACGGCGGTCACCACACCGTTGACCACGGTGCCCACCCCCGTGACGACGGTTGTGACCATGCTGCCCACGCTGTCCTGGATGCGGGCGGTCGCGGAGTCGAACGCACCGGTGATCTGGTCGTCGCCGATGTTGAGCGGCGGCCCGGAGGCCCACTCGCGCAGCCGCTGGATACCTTCGACCACGCCGTCGGCCAGTTGGCCGGACTGGGAGGACACCGGTACCGCGATCAACGCCACGACCCCCGCGGCGACGAGGAGAAACAGCACCGTCACCACCGAGGCCGCGAGAGCCGGGGGCCACCCGCGTCGGCGCAGGAAGCGCGCTATGGGCCATGTCAGGGTGGTGAGCAGCAGACCGACTACGAGCGGCCAGACAACCGACCACATCCGCCCCAGCACCCATACCGCCACAGCGGTCATGGCAAGGACGATCAGCAACTCGCCTGAGACACGGGCCGAGACGCGGAGTGCGGCGCGGGTCTTGGTGGAGCTCAACGTGACAGACATGGGGGTCAGCCTATGGGCAGCCGGACCCCGCTCCGGGCCGCCCCCGCCCGGCTCCCCACCGCACGAGGCGTCGACCGTCCCGTCGAGCGATCACCCCGCTCGCCGGCGAACAGGGAGGCGTCTTCCCGAGCGGTCCGTGTTCAGTGTGCGGAGTCGCGGGGGCTGACTCCGTCGACCGCGAGCCGAAGGAGACGGTCGGCCTGTCCGGCGGCGTCGGGGTGCTGCTCGGTGGCCAGGGCGATGCCCACGGTCAGGGTGATGAGGTCGTGGAAGGTGACGGTCTCCTTGACCGAACCGTCACTGATGGCGTGGCGCAGCAGGGGTGTGCCCGCGGCTTCGAGGGCGGCGCCGCAGGAGTCGGGACGGGGGTGGGGGGAGGGGGGCTCGTAGGTGAGGGCGTCGGCGAGTCCGCGGGCGGAGACGGCGTACGTGAGCAGGTCATGGAGCCAGGTCAGGAGTGCCGCACGGCCGTCCTGGGCGTCCTCGAGTTTCCGCGCGCGTTCGCACAGGGCCTCGATGCGCTCATGGAAGACGGCTGTCAGCAGAGCCTGCCGGGTGGGGAAGTGACGGCGCACGGTGGCTGAGCCGACGCCTGCCGTGCGGGCGATCTGCTCGAGGGAGGCGTCGGCACCGCGTGTGGAGACCTCGGCTTCGGCCACTTCCAGGATGCGGGCGTAGTTGCGGCGTGCGTCTGAGCGCTGACCGGGCATGCTCTCCCTCGCTTGCTAAGTGGTGGCCCCCGCCATATCGTAACCGAAGCTAAACGGCGGGCCCCGCCGTTTAGCTGTCACCCGATCCATGACGCATCAGCAGGAGTGATCATGACCATCACCTCAGCCCCCGTTCTGGTTACCGGCGCCACCGGCCTCCAGGGCGGCGCGACGGCCCGTGCGCTGCTGTCCGCCGGCATTCCCGTCCGTGCTCTGGTGCGTGATCCGCACAAGGAGAGCGCGAAGGCCGTCGAGGCCCTGGGCGCCGAACTCGTCACCGGCGATCTGAACCACCGGGCCTCGCTGGACCCCGCCGTCCGCGGTGTCCGCTCGGTGTTCTCGGTGCAGATGCCGCCGATGAGCGAGGACGGCGTCGATTTCGCGGGGGAGCTGGCCCAGGCCACCAACCTGGTCCGCGCGGCCGGGGAGGCGGGGGTGCCTCAGTTCGTACAGTCCTCCACCAGCGGGGTGGGCGAACACACGCGGGCTCCCGGCTGGGACGAGGGCCGCTGGGCGCCCATGCAGCCGTACTTCGAGACGAAGCAGGCCGTCCTGGAACTGGTGCGCGGTGCGGGCTTCGACCGCTGGAGCGTGGTCAAGCCGGCGTTCTTCATGGAGAACCTGCCTCAACTGGCCCCTCACGGACCGGCCGGCGGCCTGGCCACGGTCGTGCGACCGGACTCGGAGCTGGCCCTGGTGGCGACTGCGGACATAGGCGTGGCCGCGGCGCACGCCATCAGCGATCCGGACCGCTTCCACGGGATCGAGCTGGAGCTGGCCGGCGACCGGCTCACCATGAAGGAGATCGCCCGGACCCTCTCGGAGGTGTGGGGGGTCGAGGTATCGGCACCCTCGATGAGCCTCGCTGAGGCACTCGCTGCCGGAATGCCCGCATGGGGGGCCGGGCACGAGTGGAGCGACGTCGTCGGACAGCCGGCCCGCCCGGAGTTCGCCCACGCGCTGGGCATCCCGGTGACGACGTTCGCGACGTGGGCATTTGCACACCTCACCACGGCATCCTGAACCCGGCGGGTGCTGTGGTCGCGACCGAGGCGGGGGAGCCCCGGGGCTCAGGGGGCAGGGCTCCCGGTCGCGGACAGCATGCTCTCGATGAGGCCGACGGCGCGTGAGGTCCCGCCCTCGGCCCGTGCGGCGGCGCGCAACTCCCTGGACCGGTCGATGCGTTCCGGGTCCCCGACGAGGTCGTCCAGTGCCGCGCGAAGGACCTCGGCGGTGGCGTCAGCGGTGTCCACGCGGCGGGCGACGCCGAGTTCCACGAGCCGGTCGGCGTTCATGAACTGCTCGGCGCCCTGCGGCACGGCGATCATGGGAACGCCTGCCAGGAGCCCTTCGCCGCAGCCGCCCATGCCGGCGTGGGTGACGAAGGCGTCCGCCTGTTCCAGGATCGCCCGCTGCGGGACCCAGGAGTGCACGTCGACATTGGACGGGATGACCCCCAGCTCCCCGGGGTCGGTGTGCTTGCCGATGTGGAGCACGACGTGCCAGCCGGGCAGATCACCGAAGGCCGCGAGGCACTGACGGTAGAACTGCGGCCGGCGGGTGTACGCGGAGCCGAGCGAGATCAGCAGCACATGACGCGCGGCCGCCGGGCGCGTCCAGCCGTCCGTGCTGCCAGGGGCGTCGAAGCAGGGGCCGACGAAGGTCACGGCCCTGGTGTCGACCCGATCGGCGTGCGGCTGCATCGCTCGCGGGATCAGGGCCAGGGCCCGTGCGGGCGGACCGGAGAAGGCGTCCACGTCCGTGGTGACGGCCCCGCAGCCGGCGAGCCACCGCGCGAACCTTTCCCGGTACGCGTCGGCGCCCGGCAACTTCCGTAGATGGGACGCGACCTCCTCCTCGTAGCCGTCCCATCCGACGAACGTCGGGGACAGTTGCAGGAGGGGGCGGCCCTGCGCCTCGGCGAGGGCGCGCGCCGCGTAGGCACCGATGTCGTAGAGATACAGGTCGGCCGGGTCGTGGTCGTAGGCGGCACGCAGCTGCGGGAGTGCCTGGACGGCGTCGTCGAGGAAGAGGCTCGCCGCGGCGATGGGGTCGTCGGGCCAGTTGTTGTCGGCGACCGGCAGCACGGAGGTGCAGGGCACCGGTTCGGCGCCCGCGGAACGGATCGGACCGGCCACCAGGGGATCGTTGGCGTAGGTGACCCGGTGGCCGCGGGCCACCAGTTCACGGATGATCGCGAGGCTCGGCAGGACATGGCTGACGATGGGTACGCCGACCATCGCGATATGGGCACGGGGGCGAGGCACGGCCGATCACTCGTTTCCAGGAGGCGGGGCGGCGGGGAAGGTGCTTGCCGGACGGGTGTGCCGGCACGACGACACGACGGGATGTCAGGGTCGGCCCACGAGCGCGGCGGCCTCCTCCAGTTCCGCGATCGACCCGGACATGATCGTCCGCACGTGCTCGGTGATGTGCCGTACGGGCCAGTCCCACCACGCCACGGCCAGAAGCCGGGCGACGTCGGCGGCGTCGTAGCGGGTACGGATCAGCCGGGCGGGGTTGCCGCCGACGATGCCGTAGTCGGGGACGTCGCCGGTGACCACGGCACCGGCGCCGATGATCGCGCCGTGGCCGATCCGTACGCCCGGCATGACCGTGGCTCCGTGGCCGAACCAGACGTCGTTCCCCACGACGGTGTCGCCGCGGCCCGGCAGTCCGGTGATCAGGTCGAAGTGCTCGGCCCAGGACCCGCCCATGGTGGGGAAGGGAAACGTGGACGGGCCGTCCATGCGGTGGTTGGCGCCGTTCATGAGGAACCGGGTGCCCGTGCCCAGCGCGCAGAACTTGCCGATGAGGAGCCGCTCCGGGCCGTAGTGGTACAGGACGTTGCGCGTCTCGAACGCGGTCGGGTCGTCCGGATCGTCGTAGTACGAGTAGTCGCCGACCTCGATCAGCGGCGACTTCACCAACGGCCTGAGCAGGACGACGCGCGGCTGCCCGGGCATCGGGTGGAGCACGGTGGGGTCGGCAGGAACGAGTGGCATCGGGACGGCGGTTCCTCTCGGGAGGGGCGGGACACTAGTGCGACATCTGTTGCGTTAGGATGCTGTCACAGCCACGGCACGCCGATCAACCGGATACGGGATTCCCGATGACAGAAGCACCGGCCACGAAGCCGGACCGCCGTCCGGGCGGCCGCACCGCCCGCATCCGCGCGCAGGTCCTCGACGCGGTGCGCGCCGAACTCGCCGAAGGCGGTCATGAGGGACTCACGATGGAGGGCGTCGCGGCCCGCGCGGGAGTGCACCGGACCACGGTCTACCGGCGCTGGCGCGACGTGGGCGGCCTGCTCGTCGATGTGATCGAGGCCGCCGGTGAGATCGACTGGCAGCCGCCGGACACCGGCTCCCTGCGAGGCGATCTGACGGCCCTCAACCAGGAGATCCAGGACTCCCTGACCGTGCGGCCGTCGTTCGCCGTCGCCCTGATGGCCGTCTCGTTCCACTCCGAGCAGGCCGCGAACGCGCAGAAGAAGCTGTGGGCGGACCGGTACGCCCAGTGCGAGGTTCTCATCGACCGCGCTGTCGAGCGGGGTGAACTTCCCTCGGGGCACACGGACGCGCGGAGCCTGCTGATCGCCGCCACGGCGCCGCTCTACCACCGACTTGTACTCCTGCGCGCCGATCCCGCTCCGGATCTGCCGGAGCAGGCCGCGACGACGGCGGTGCTGGCGGCTGCCGCCGGTGCGTTCGCCGGCCCACAGAAGTAGGCGGCTTCGTGCCGGTTCCAGTCCTCTCATCGTGTGTGTTCGCCCACCCGAATCGGCGCCGGACACGCTGTCGGCGGCAGCCGCCGGCCGCTGCACCGGACCACCACGTGTCAGGGCCGAGCAGGGGAACAATCGACCTCGCACGTCTCCTTTCGGCCGCTGAGGGAACACGTCGTCCATGACTACGCGATCTGAACTGCCTGGCACGGCTGAGTCGTACTGGATGGCCACGGCACCCGGCACCCGGTGGCCGGCCCTGGACACGGACACCACGGCGGACGTCGCCGTGATCGGAGCCGGCATGGCCGGCCTGAGTGTCGCCTGGGAACTGGCCCGGGCCGGGCGGAACGTGGTCGTGCTGGAGGCGGACCGCGTCGCCGCGGGGGTGACCGGCTACACGACGGCGAAACTCACCGCGGCCCACTCTCTCGTGTACGAGCACCTGCGCCGCACACGGGGACGGCAGGGCGCACGCCATTACGCGCTTTCCCAGCAAGGGGCGGTGGAGCGGGTCGCGGCCGTGGCGGCGGAACTCGGTGTCGACTGCGACTTCGAGCGGTCGTCCGCTCTGACTTTCACCACTGACCCGCGACAACGAGCCGCCTTCCGGGCCGAGGCCGATGCCGCCGCGGAGGCGGGCCTGGACGCCGGGCTCGTGACGGAGACGGACCTGCCGTTTCCCGTGGCCGCGGCTGTGCGCGTCACACACCAGGCGCAGTTCCACCCTCGTAAGTATCTCCTCGCCCTCGCGGACGACATCGCCGCGCGAGGCGGTGCCATCCACGAACGGACCAGGGTGACCGGCCTCACCGAGGGCAGCCCCTGCCGGCTGACCACGGAGCGGGGCGCGACGATCACGGCGAATGATGTCGTCGTGGCCACCCACTACCCGGTGTTCGACCGCGCGCTGCACTTCGCGCGCTTGTCACCGCGCCGTGAACTGGTCGTCGCCGCTCCCCTGCCCGCCTCCGACGCGCCGGAGCACATGTACATCACGGACGACATGGGGAAGCGATCCGTACGTTCCGCGCCGCTCGACGGGGAACGCAGGCTGCTCATCGTCACAGGCGAGACCTTCACGCCCGGCACGGACGACAGCGGTGAACGCTTCCTGCGGCTGGACGCATGGATGCACGAGCACTTCCCGGTCGGCGACACGGCGTACCGGTGGGCCGCCCAGGACAACGACGTGAGCGACGGCGTTCCGCTGGTCGGGCATTTCCATCCGGGCGCACGCCATGTCTACGTCGCGACGGGCTTCGGTGGCTGGGGAATGAGCGGGGGCGCCATGGCCGGACAGTTGCTGGCCTCGACGATCACCGGCACCGAGCCCGAGTGGGCGGGTCTCTACGACCCGCGTCGCCTGTGGAGCACCCTCCGTGAGGGCACGGCCCTGCTGAAGCAGCAGGCGGACGTCGCACGCCACTTCGTAGGGGACCGGCTGAAGACCACCCACGTCGACTCGGTCGCCGAGATCGCCCCCGGCTCGGGTGCGGTCGTCCGGGTCGAGGGGCGGCGCTGCGCCGTCTACCGGGACGAGGGCGGGGTGGCCCACGCGGTGTCCGCGCGTTGCACACATCTCGGCTGCCTGGTCGCCTTCAACGAGGCGGAAACCGCGTGGGAGTGCCCATGCCACGGTTCGCGGTTCGGCATCGACGGCGAAGTGCTTCACGGCCCGGCCCTGCGCCCACTGCCGCCGCGGATGATCTGAGCGTGCGACGCGGCCGCGTCGGTCGGGCGCCGTCGCCGGCACTCCCCGTTCCTCCGCCCCGCGGCGAGCCCGTCACCGGGGAACTGCCCGCCCACTCGCGTGGTCCGTCCCGGCGACGCCCGTTAGGCGGACGTGTGGACGTGACCGTCCGGGGCAAGGCTGGGTACATGACGACGACACTCGGAGCCTTTGTCCTCGGCACTCCCGACCCTCCCGCGCTGGCCGACTTCTACCGAGGCCTGCTCGGCTGGCAGGAAGTGGAGCGCACCCCGGAGTGGGTCCGTCTGAGGGCGTTGGACCAGGAGCGCCCGGGCCTCAGCTTCCAGTTGGAGACCGATCACACGCCTCCGGCGTGGCCGCAGCGCCCTGGCACCCAGCAGATGCAAGCGCATCTGGACCTCCAGGTGGACGACCTGGAGGCGGAGACCGAGCGGGCGTGTGCCCTGGGTGCGACACTGGAGAACCACCAGCCTCAGAAGGATGTGCGGGTCCTCCGCGACCCGCACGGCCATCCGTTCTGTCTCTTCCTTCCGGGAGCCTGACGCCGCTGACCTGGCCTCATGAGGCCGCACGCGCATGCGCGGGCGAGGGCGGGGAGGCATCCGCACGGCTGCTCATGACCCGAGCTCGCTCGACAGTCGTCGGCGGCCGGTACACGGATCTCGTGAGTCGCGGCTGCGGCAGCTCATCCGCGGCTGCCACGGGCCGCCGTGCGGACCGCCAGCTCCGCAGCCGACAGGTCTTCGAGCGGCGACACGTCCGGAAGGCCGGGCACGCACACCACTCGGCCGTCGTCCAGCGCGGCCAGCGATGCGTCGATCACCTGGTCCACGGGCATTCCTCCGTCCGCGTGAACGGACTGCTCACGTCCGCCGACGGGTGCCTCACCGCGTGAACGGTGGAACTCGGTGGCGGTGAGGCCGGGGCACAGCACTTGAATACGCAGGGACGACCCCGCCAGCTCGGCGGCGAGGGTCCGGGTGAAGGTGACCACGTATCCCTTGGTTCCCGCGTAGACCGCGCGCTCGGGCAGTGGCCGTGGCGGGAGAGAACCGGCGAATGCCAGCTGGGAGGCCACATTGACCACCGTGCCCCGGCCCTGTCGCAGCATGGCCGGGACCGCCGCCCGTGCCAGGGCGGTGACGGAGAGCACGTTGACGTTCATCACCTTGGCCATCAGCGCAGGATCGAGCTCAGCGAAGGGGCCGTACCCGTTGATCCCCGCGTTGTTCAGCAGGAACCCGATGTCGCCCTGCCCCGCACGGCTCGCCACGGTCGCCAGGCCGCCGGGATGTGACAGATCCGCCACCAGCGTCTCCACAGCCGTTCCGGTCCCACTTCGGAGCCGCACCGCCATGTCGTCGAGCCGCTCTTCCCTGCGGGCCACCAGGACGGTGTCCCAGCCCTGGGCGGCCAGCCGTGCCGCATACGCCGCCCCGATGCCCGAGGAAGCTCCCGTGACCAGTGCCTTGCCGCGCCGCGTGCCCATCGCCTCTCCTCTCCACGGCCTCGCGCCACAAGTGATCGCCGGGCAGAACACGCGGCCGTGGGGAGGCCCTCTGTCCGTGCGCGCCTGCTGACGAGTGAGACCTGCGAGGCCGGGCACCCGTGACCGGTGGGGCCCGACGAACGCACCCTACGCCGACCGGGTGCCGGAGCGTCCGCCCCGACCCCCTCCGAAGGATGGCACATGGCGCCGGACCGGCTCAGACATCACATACGCGGTGCGACCGGCACCTGGGTGGTGCCCGGAGCACCAGGATGCGTACAGCGGGCGGTTCGGCTCAGGCCGGCGGCAGGCTACGGAACTATGAGAGCCGAAGGACACGAGGGATGACTCCTGGCACGACGACCGGGCGAACCGTTACGGGAAGGCTCACCGGGTTGACCCAGTGGTGGCGGCGCGCCCTGTCCTACTCCGGAGACGAACGCGACACGCTCCTGGTGATCGGGAAGAGCGCCCTCGCCGCCACCCTGGCCTGGGTGATCTCGTACGACGTCCTCGACTCCCACTCGCCGGCGTTCGCCCCGTTCTCAGCGGTGCTGATCATGCAGGTGACCGTCTACCGCTCGGTTCTGCAGTCACTGCGCTACGTCGGCGCGGTGATCGCGGGCGTGCTCGTGCAGGGCGCCCTCGGTTTCCTCGCCGGCCCGGACCTGCTGACCTTCGTGCTCGTCGCCCTCATCGCCCTCGCCATAGGCCGCTGGCACGTCCTGGGCGTCCAGGGGCCGCAAGTCGCCACCGCCGCCTTCTTCGCCTTCTCGACCTACACCTCTTCGTCCACAGACGCCCAGCGCTTCCACCGGCTGGGAGAAATCGTCGTCCTCGTTCTCATCGGCTGCGCGATCGGCACCGTCGTCAACGTCCTCGTGGCCCCGCCGCTGCGCTATCGCAGCGCCGAGTACGGTATCCGCAACCTCGCCCACTCCCTCCACAGCCTTCTCGCCGACATGCATCCCGTCCTTGCCGAAGGCGTACCCGATCTGGACACCACCGGAGAGTGGCGAGCCCGCGCGGAACGCACCGAAGACGTGATCGGACAGGCCCGGTCACGACTCCGGACAGCCAAGGAAAGCGCTCTGCTCAATCCACGCCGTCTGCTGCGCCCCTACCGGAAACATCCTGGTTTCCAGGGCTACGAGGCTGTGCTCGGTGCCCTGGAACGCACGCTCTACCAGATGGCCTCCCTCACCCGCGGTCTCGACCGCACCCGCGAGGAGGACGAGGCCCATCGGCCGTTCCTCCAGCGTTACGCGGCGTTCCTGAAGTCCGTCGGCGCAATCGCGGAGGTGCTGACGACTCTGGACGAGACCACCTTGCGCCCGCAGGCGAAACGGCTGCAGCGCCTTGCCGACGAGGCCGAAGCACGCCGCGACGAGCTGGTCGAGGAAACCCGCCGGCTGTCCGTGTCCCTCACCGATCCCTCCGCCCTGTACGGCATCCTCGTCGTCGAGGCGACGCGGCTCATGGAGGAATTCCGGTACACCGGCGAAGTCCTCCTCGAAGCCGCGAGGGACACGGACTGAGGTGGATCCGCTGCCCTTGCGGCCCCGGCTGGGTCAGCATGGGTGCATGAGATTCGTAACGCTCAACACCTGGGGCATGCGCGGTGAGTGGAAGGAGCGTGAGACCCGGCTCCGTGCTCGCGTCGAGGAGCTCGCGCCGGACATCATGACACGGCAGGAGACGGTGCGGGCACCCGGTGTCCAACAGGCGCGGAGGCTGCTGGGTGACGAGTTCCACATCGTCGGGGGACAGGAGCGGGAGCACGGGCGAGCGGGCGCGCCCCCCGGGGGCAGGGGATCACTACGGCGTCCCGATGGCCTTTCGGGCGGACGTCTGAAGTCGGCCTCAACCTCACAGACCGCACGGGCGATTTCCCCTGCACGTGCCTCGTCACAGCAGCCGTGGCACGCGAACTGGAGGAGACGGTGACGGTCTCGCCCGGGCACGTGATCATCGCCGGCGACATGGACGCCGACGCCCATGCGGACAGCATCCGCATCCTCATGTCGTCAGCGCTCCTGCGTCATCGCGTGGGATACCGGGGCCCGAACGTTCGGGCCGTACCGCTGGGGGAAAATGGGACGACGGACGGTGTGCCGGCCCGGCGCGTCCGGGTCGGCGCCGAGAAAGGTGTTGCCCGATGCCCATGCAGTCCTGGTTCTCCGACGCGAAGCTCGGAATCTTCGTCCACTACGGCATCTACGCCGTCGAGGGGGTCCCCGAGTCCTGGGCCTTCTACACAGGACAGGTTTCGCACGAGCAGTACATGAAGCAGCTCGGCGGTTTCACAGCCGCGCGCTACGACCCGCGCGGCTGGGCGGCCCTGTTCGCGCGTGCCGGTGCGCGCTACGCAGTCCTGACGGCGCGTCACCATGACGGTGTGGCCCTGTGGGACACCGGATTCGGCGAGCTGGACGTCGTCCGGCACTCGCCCGCCGGACGTGATCTGGTCGGTCCGTACGCGACGGCGCTGCGCGAGCAAGGTCTCAAGGTCGGCCTGTACTACTCCCACTCCGACTGGAACCACCCCGACTACGCGAGCGTCCTGCACCCGCACCCCTCCCCCACCCACGCGGACGTGCTGACAAGCCGCTGGGTCGCGCCCCGGGGCGGGGTGGAGGACCCGGATGCCTGGGCCCGCTATCTCGCCTACCGTGACGGCCAGGTCGGCGAGCTCGTCGACCGGTACCGCCCGGATCTCCTCTGGTTCGACGGCGAGTGGGAACGTGCCGAGGAGCAGTGGGGCACGGACGCTCTCGCCGCCCGCGTTCTCGGAGCCAATCCGGACACGGTGTGCAACGCGCGGCTGATCGGCCACGGGGACTACGCCACCCCGGAACAGGGAGTACCGCTGCGCGCTCCGGACGGGCCGTGGGAGCTCTGCCTGACGGTGAACGACTCCTGGGGGTTCCAGCCCGGCGACACGAACCACAAGTCGGTGCGGCAACTGGTGCGGTACTTCGCGGAGACGATCGGGACGGGCGGCAATCTGCTGCTCGGGGTCGGCCCCCAGGAGGACGGCACCGTACCGGACGAGCAGGCGGCACGCCTCGAAGGGCTCGGCGCTTGGATCGCGGCGCACCGCGAAGCGGTGTACGGGACCGTCGCGGGCCTGCCGGCCGGGCACCACTACGGGCCGAGCACCCTGTCCGCCGACCGTCGCACCCTCTACCTGTTCTGCTTCGACCCGCCGCGCGAGTACGTAGCCGTGCGCGGGCTGCGCAGCCGCGTGAGGCGGGTGTCGGTGGTCGGCACCGGCGCGCCCCTGGCGCACCGCCTCGTCGGCGGTCTCCACGACGTGCCGGGCGTCGCCTGGATCGACGCGCCGGCCTCGCGGGACGTCGACGCGTACGCGACCGTGCTCGCGCTGGAACTCGACGGTGAACTCGACGTCTACCACGGTTCGGGCCGTACCTGAACCGCTGCCGCACTCTCTTACCCCCCGTGCTCATCAGCCCAGATCAGCGCACCCGTCCTCGCGGTTTCAGCGCCACCGGCGGTAGTGCGGGGGCGGGCAGTCGGCCGCCGTCGTAGCCCTGGACCTCACCGAAGCGGGAGCCCTCCGTCCACGCCTGCCGGGCCTCCTCGATCTCCTCGTGCGACCGCCCGATGAAGTTCCACCACATGACGATCTCCTCCTCGAACGGCTCACCGCCGAGGAGCATCAGCCCGGCTTCGGACTCGGCACGCAGCGGCAGTTCGGTGCGGCCGCAGCCCAGGTAGAGCATCGACCCCGGAGTGACCGGGACGCCGTCGACATGGGCCTCGCCGGACATCGACAGCACGGCGTACTCGAAGTCGGGGTCGAGCGGCAGCCGGGCCTCCGCGCCGGTGGTCAGGGCCAGGTCGGCTCCGAGGATGGGGGTGTAGGAGCGGCCGGGCGAGACGGCGCCGTCGAGTTCACCCAGGATCACGGTGGCGGTGACCCCCGGCGCCGTGACGGCGGGCAGGTCGATGTGGTGCTGGAAGTGCGGCTCGACATGCCGGTCGGCGGCGGGCAGGGCCACCCAGAGCTGGGCACCGTGCAGAAACCTGGCGTGCGGCTTCGGGCTCTCCTCGGAGTGGCTGATGGCCCTGCCGGAGGTCATCAGGCCCAGCTCCCGCGGCCGGATCTGCTGGAGGCTGCCCAGGCTGTCCCGGTGCAGCACCTCCCCCTCGTGCAGCCAGCTGACCGTCTGCAGTCCCATGTGGGGGTGCGGCGGCACCTGCATCCCGGGCTCGTCGGCGATGTCGTCGGGGCCGTAGTGATCCACGAACGCCCAGGCGCCGACCATGCGGCGTCCCAGGTTCGGCAGCAGTCTGCGCACCTCGGTGGATTCGCCGAGCTGGACACGGCGCGGGGTGAGGAGTTCACGTACGGGTTCGGCGACGACGAAGCCGCGTCCTCCGCAGACGGAGAGAGCGGCCTGGCGATCGAGATTGCTCATGGCGCACAACCTATTCCGGTACGGCCGTGGAGCGACGCTCCCCACGCGCAATATTTAGTGGAATGTTCAACCACTGATCGGTGTTGACGGGGCTGAAGACATCATGGTCGAGGAGGAGAAGTGGACGACACCTACTACGAGTTCGGCACGCCGGCCGACCGCTGGGACCGGGCCCGGCTGTTCTTCGATGCGAAGGAGTACCTGACCGCCGCCCGGATCCTCGGCGGGCTGGTGCGGGAGGTACCGGAGCAGGTGGCGCCGCGGCTGCTGCTGGCGCGCTCCTACTACCACTCGGCCAGGCTCGCCAAGGCCGAGGCCGAGCTGCGCGAGGTGCTGGAGCGCAGTCCTGTCGAGGACTATGCGCGGCTGATGCTCGGGCGCACCCTCGAACGTCAGGGCCGGCACGCCGAGGCCGCCCCCCACCTGCGGATGGCTCACGCGATGACCGGGGACCTCGGACCCGGACTTCTCGAGCGGGAGCAGCCGGACCAGGGATGACACGCACGTACCGCGCCGGGGGCGAGGCTTCACTCCCCCAGCCCCCGGCCGGGCCACCGTTTCGGCTTTCGGCACCCGGCCCGGCCATTCGGCCATCAGCGCCGCCTCAGCCGTACCGAGCCCGGAACCGCGCGACCGGCACAGCGGGGCGCCCGTCACCCGGAAGGGCTCTCCGGCAGCACGATCGCGGTCACCACGAAGCCGTCGTCGACCAGCCACCTGCCCTCGTACGACCTCGGCATCCCGGGCGCCGTCAGCAGAAGGTTCGCGACGAACGTGCCTTCGGTGGCGCTGTCCGCGCTCACGTGGAAGCTGATGTCCGCCTCGTCGAAGCCGAGTTCGATCCGGGTGGGCGGGAACCACGTCTTGAAGACGCTCTCCTTGGCGCTGAACAGCAGCCGGTCCCAGTGGATCGCCGGGCTGTCCGCCGTGTCCTGGAGCATCCTCGCCCGTTCCGAAGGCAGTGAGATCACCTCCCACACACCGGGCGGGAGGGGCTCGTCGGGTTCGGCGTCGATGCCGACAGCCCGTACGTCGGAGGCCCTTGCCAGGACCGCCGCGCGATAACCCACGCAGTGCGTCATGCTGCCGACGATTCCGTCCGGCCACAACGGCACCCCTCGGTGGCCGGTCAGCACCGGGGCCGGAGGCAGCCCCAGGACGGCCATGGCACGTCGTGCGCAGGCGCGGACGGCCGCGAACTCGTGCCGGCGCCGGTCCACGCTCGCGGCCACCAGCCGCGCCTCCTCCGGGTACAGGCTGCCCGGCGGGGCGTCCGTGTCGTAGGTGTCCGCGCACGCGACGTACGCGGGAAGGAGACGTTCGATCACGGGGTGTCGCCCCTCGCGGCCGTGGGCGCTTCTCCCTCGTACGGAAGGATCTGCCGCAGCAGGCCCCGCGGGTGGCCCCGCTTCCGCCACTCCCTGGGGTAGCCGATCGAGACCTCCTCGAACCGCACGCCGTCGTGCCAGGTCGTCCGGGGGATGTGGAGGTGCCCGTAGACGACGGCCGCGACGTTGAAGCGCCGGTGCCAGTCGGCGGTGAGCTCCGTTCCGCACCACTGGGCGAACTCCGGGTACCACATCACGGAGGTGGGTTCGCGCAGCAGAGGCCAGTGTCCGGCGATGACGAGCGGTACCTCCGGGTCGTGCGCGGCCAGCCGCTGCTCGGTCAGTGCCACCCGTGCCCGGCACCAGTCGTCGCGGGCCGGATAGGGGTCGGGGTGCAGCAGGTATTCGTCGGTACAGACCACGCCCGCCTCGTGGGCGCGGGCCAGGGACTCCTCCTTGGTCGTCGTCCCCGGGGCCCTGAAGGAGTAGTCGTAGAGAAGGAAGACAGGGGCCACCGCCACGGGCCCTCCGGCGCCCTGCCACAGGGGGTAGGGGTCCTCGGGGGTGGTCACGCCGAGCTCGCGGCACACCTGGACGAGGTGCTCGTAGCGCGCCCGGCCACGCAGGCGGACGGGGTCCTTGTCCACGGTCCACAGCTCGTGGTTCCCGGGAGTCCACACCACATGGGCGAACCGGCCCGCGAGCAGTTCCAGCGCGCGCTCGACCTCCTCCGCCTGTTCGGCCACATCACCCGCGACGATGAGCCAGTCCTCGTCGGAAGCCGGGTGCAGCCGGTCGGCGATGGGCCGGTTGTCGGCGATCCCGACGTGGAGATCGCTGACCGCGAGAAGCCGCCCGCCGCCTCCCGAGGGGAGAGGGGCCGGCTCGGTGGTGGAACTCATTGTTCGAATTTACCGTCTCCACGGTTCCGGCGGGGCCACTCCGCCCGACATGCCCGCTTTCCGTCCGGCCGGGATGATTGACCCGCTGCCTCCGGGGAACGCGGCGGCACAAGGCAGCACCTCCGCAGCCGTCGATGGAGAGAGGCAGACGCAGTGACCGACGCCGAACAGCCGCAGGACCCGACACAGCGCCATCCGCAGCCCGATTTCCCCCAGCAGGAACAGGAGCATCCGGGCCGGACCGGCGCGATGGATCCGACACCGGACCACGGGGAGGACTCGTACCAAGGCCATGGCCTCCTGCTCGACCGCAGGACGGTCATCACCGGTGGCGACTCCGGCATCGGCCGGGCTGTGGCCCTGGCCTTCGCGCGCGAAGGGGCGGACGTGCTGTTCACGTACCTGCCCGCCGAGAAGAGCGAGGCGGAGGAGACGTCCCGGCTCGTGGAGGAGGCCGGCCGCAGGGCGGTGGCCGTGGCGTGCGACATCCGGGACGAGAAGCAGTGCCGGGCCCTCATCGAGAAGGCCGTGTCCGAGTTCGGCCGGATCGACGTCCTGGTGAACAACGCCGCCTACCAGATGTCTCAGCCCGAGGGCATCGCCGCCATCTCGACCGAGCAGTTCGACCGTGTGGTGCGTACCAACCTGTACGGGATGTTCTGGCTGAGCAAGGCAGCGCTGCCGCACATCCCGGCCGGTGGCTCGATCATCAACACGACCTCGGTACAGGCCTACAAGCCCAGCCCCCATCTGCTGGACTACGCCATGACCAAGGGCGCCATCGTCACCTTTACCCAGGGGCTCGCCCAGATGCTGGCGTCCGACGGAATCCGCGTCAACGCCGTCGCCCCCGGACCGGTCTGGACGCCCCTCATCCCCGCGACCATGCCCGACACCACGGAGTTCGGGAAGCAGAGCCCTCTGGGGCGGCCCGCGCAGCCTGCCGAGATGGCGCCGGCCTATGTCTTCCTCGCCTCCTCGAACGCGTCGTTCATCACCGGCGAGATCATGAACGCGACCGGCGGCACGCCGCTGCCCTGACGGTGATTGCTCCGACGGAACCGAGGGAAGGCGTTGCCCATGCGTGCAAACCATCATGAAGCACCCGTTCTCGACGCACTGGCTGCCTACAAGGAGAAGGGCCGGCTGGCCTTCACCCCGCCGGGCCACAAGCAGGCACGCGGGGCCGATCCGGCCGTGCGGGCCGTTCTCGGAGACGCGGTGTTCTTCGGGGACGTGCTCGCGTCCGGGGGGCTGGACGACCGCCGCCAGAGCTCCAACGTCCTGCAGCGTGCCGAGCAGCTGATGGCCGACGCCGTGCACGCCGAGCACACCTTCTTCTCCACCTGCGGCAGCTCCCTGTCGGTGAAGGCCGCGATGCTCAGCGTGGCCGCCCCGCACCGGAAGCTCCTGGTCGGCCGCGACGCCCACAAGTCCGTCGTCGCCGGGCTGATCCTCTCCGGCATCGATCCCGTCTGGGTGGAACCGCAGTGGGACACCGAACGGCACCTCGCCCACGCACCGTCGGCGGACACCTTCGAGAAGGCTTTCGAGCGGCATCCGGATGCCTGTGGCGCCCTGGTGACCAGCCCCACCCCGTACGGGTCCGCCGCGGACCTGGGTGCCATCGCGGAGGTGTGCCACCGCCGGTCCAAACCCCTCATCGTCGACGAGGCGTGGGGCGCGCATCTCCCGTTCCACCCGGACCTGCCCTCCTGGGCCATGGACGCCGGAGCCGATGTCTGCGTCACCAGCATCCACAAGATGGGCAGCGGCCTGGAGCAGGGCTCGGTCTTCCACCTCCAGGGCGATCTCGTCGACCACGACACACTGGCCTCACGTGCGGACCTGCTCGGCACCACCAGCCCGTCCGTCCTGCTGTACGCGGGCATCGACGGCTGGCGGCGGCAGATGGTCCTGGAGGGACACGAACTGCTGTCCCGCGCGCTCGGTCTGGCCGGAGACGTCCGGGAGCGGATCGAGAAGATCGACGGGATGCACGTGAACGACCGCGACGACTTCTGCGGGCCGGGAAAGGCCGCGGAGTTCGATCCGCTCCCCGTGATCATCGACATCAGTGAACTGGCGACCAACGGATACCGGGCGGCCGACTGGCTCCGTACGCACCACCGGATCGACACACACATCGTCGACCATCGCCGGATCAGCGCCCAGTTCACCCACGCCGACGACGAGTCCACTGCCGGCCGCCTGCTGGAAGCCCTGCGCGACCTGTCCCGCCAGGCCCGTACGCTCGAGCCGGCACCCGCCGTGGAGATCCCGGGACCGGACGAACTGCGCCCGGACCAGGTGTGTCTGCCCCGCGACGCCTACTTCGCCGCCACCGAGGACGTACCGGTGGAGGAGGCCGTGGGACGCGTCGCCGCGGAGATGATGACCCCGTACCCGCCCGGCATCCCCACCGTCCTCCCGGGCGAGCGGCTCACCGAGCCGCTGCTCCGGTACCTGCGGTCGGGCATCGAGGCGGGCATGAACGTGCCCGACCCGGCCGACCCGACCTTGCGGACGGTGCGTGTCTGCGCGGACGGCGCGGCCCCCGGGACGTGACGGCGTGGGCCATGGAGGCGCACGCGCGACCCGACGGAAAGGACCGGAGACATGCCCATCGCCACGTACACCCTGATCGCGCTCGACTGCCGCGACCCCTGGTCGCTGGCCGGCTTCTACCAGGGCGTTTTGGGCGGTGAGATCACGAAGTACGACGACGACTGGTACGACCTGCACGTCCCGGGCGGCGTCCGCATCGCGTTCCAGAGGGCGGCCGACCACCGGCCGCCGGAGTGGCCCAGAGGAGACCGCAACTCGCAGCAGGCCCATCTGGACTTCGACGTGGTGGATGTCGAGCGGGCGCAGGAGGAGGTCCTGGCCCTCGGTGCGACGCCGCTGGACCTCGACGACCGGGGCGGTGAGCGCAGGTTCCGCGTGTACGCCGATCCGGCGGGGCATCCGTTCTGTCTCTGCTGGCAGTGAGTGCCTCCGGCGCGTCGGGGCGGACGCTGCCGGCAACCGCAGCCCCGCCCCGGTCGCGGACAGCCCGTCGACCCGAAGGCCCGTGTCCGTACCGCGTCTCGCGGCACGGCACGCCCAGAATGAGGAACCATGAGCCGAAGCGCCCTCATCGTCATCGACATGCTCAACACGTACAGCCACCCGGACGCGGAGATCCTCATTCCCTCCGTACGGGAGGCACTCCCCCGCATCGTGGACCTCATCGAACGCGCCCGCGGCGGGGGTGTGCCGGTGATCTACGTGAACGACAACTTCGGGGAGTGGCGGTCCCACCACGGCGAAATCATCGACACGACACTGTCGGGGCCGCACAGCGACCTGGTGGAGCCCGTGCTGCCGGACGACGATTCGCTCTTCGTCGTCAAGGCCAGGCACTCGATCTTCTACGAGACGCCGCTGGCCTACCTGCTGTCGCAACTGGACGTGGGCCGTGTGGTCCTCTGCGGTCAGGTCACCGAGCAGTGTGTCCTGTATTCCGCTCTCGACGCCCATATCCGCCACCTCGATGTGACGATTCCCGACGATGCCGTAGCCCACATCCATCCGGATCTGGCGGAAGCGGCGCTCCAGATGATGGAGCGCAACATGGACGCGACGATCCGGAAGACGGCGGACGTCTCATTCTGATTTCGGCGCACACGGGTACGGCTCCGTTCCGTACGGGGCATTTCTGCGGCCGCACCGAATGGAGCAGGCATTCGGAGGGCACAGTGGCGCCGGACCCGACGTGCACACCCCACCCGAAGGAGTGTTTCCAGCAATGCGTGCTCTGGCTTTCGTCTGCACCCTGAACCCCTCGCCGACCCCTTCCAGCAGCCACCTCATCGCCGACCAGGTGATGGCCGAGTTCGAGAGCCTCGGGGTGAGCGGCGAGGTGGTCCGTGTGGCCGACCACGACATCCGGCCGGGAGTGCAGCTCGACATGGGCGAGGGTGACGCCTGGCCCGCGCTGCGCGAGAAGGTCATGGCTGCCGACATCCTCCTCATCGCCACCCCCATCTGGCTCGGCCATCCGTCCAGTGTCTGCCAGCGCGTCCTTGAACGGCTGGACGCCGAACTGTCCGAGACCGACGACCAGGGCCGGCTGCTGACCTACGGCAAGGTCGCCGCAGCGGCGGTGGTGGGGAACGAGGACGGAGCGCACAAGGTGAGCTCCGATCTGTTCCAGGGCCTCAACGACCTGGGGTTCTCCCTGGCTCCCCATGCCGTCACCTACTGGGTCGGGGAGGCCATGCAGGGCACGGACTACAAGGACCTGGACGGTCCCCCCGAGGCGGTCGCGTCGACGACTCGTGCCCTTGCCGTCAACGCGGCTCATCTGGCGCGGCTGCTGACCGGCAGCCCGTACCCCGCCTCCTGACGGCTTCGCGGTCCGGCGGTCAGGGCGGCTGCACCTCGCCGAAGAGGGCGAGCGCGGCGGAGGGGTCCGGACTCACGAGGCGTTCCACGGCAGTGTCGTCAGCCCCTCGCCGCCGTGCGGTAGGGGCGGAAGAAGGCGCGGAGCTCCTCCGCGTAGACCTCGGGCTCCTCGAACGGCGCGAAGTGTCCGCCACGCGCGGGTTCGGTCATGCGCACCATGTTCGTCGTGCGCTCGAGCCACGCCCGTGGCGGGCGGACGACGTCGCCGGAGAAGATCGAGAAACCGGACGGCACCTCGACCCTCCGTGCGTACTGTCCGGGCGGGACGGCGGCGTTCGCGTGGTACATGCGCATGGACGACCCGATCGTGCCGGTCAGCCAGTAGAGCGTGATGTTCGTCAGGATCTCGTCCTTCGTGAAGCTCCGCTCGACGTCACCGTCGCAGTCGCTCCAGGCCCGGAGCTTCTCCAGGATCCAGGCCGCGAGCCCGGCCGGTGAGTCGTGGAGCCCGAAGGCGGCTGTCTGGGGCTTCGTCCGGTGGATCGCGGCGTAGGCGCCCTCGGTGCCGCCCCAGGCGGTGGCGGACTCGATCCAGGCCCGCTCCTCCGGCGCGAGGTCCGCGGGGTCGCCGGTGAACCTGGGCAGGCCGCCGTCCGTGCGGTGGACGGCCACGACCCGGGTGGGGTGGTCCAGGGCCAGAAAGCGGCTCACGTGACTGCCGAGGTCCCCGCCCGCCGCGCCGAACCGCTCGTAGCCAAGGACGGTCATGAGCTCGGCCCAGAGGCCGGCCACGGCGATCGAGTCGAGGGGAGCCCCGACGGGCCGGTCGGAGTATCCGAAGCCCGGGATGTCGGGCACGACCACGTCGAACGCGTCGGCCGGGTCGCCGCCGTGCGCGCCCGGGTCGGTGAGGAGGGGGACGACCTTGGAGTAGCGCCAGAACGAGTCCGGCCATCCATGGCTGAGGACCAGCGGCAGGGCCTGCCCGGGAGGGGCTGCGGCTCTGGCGTGCACGAAGTGGACCCCGAGGCCTCCCAGCGGAACGCGGAAGCGGGGAAGCCGGGCGAGCGCCGCCTCCTGCGCCGGCCAGTCGAAGTCCTCCGCCCAGTAGGCGACGAGTTCACGCAGGTAGGCCAGGTCGGTACCCAGCGACCACCCGGCGTCCTCGGGGGCGTCGGGCCAGCGCGTCGCGCGGAGCCGTGTGCGCAGGTCCTGGAGCGCGGCGGGGTCGGCCTTCTGGACGAACGGCTCGGGGCGGGGCTGGGTTTCCGGCATGGACGCATCCTAGAAGGCCGCACCGTGGCCCGGAAGCCGGAAGTCTTCCGCAGCGCAGGGGCCGTTCGCCGGCCCGTCGGCGGCCGGAACTCAGCGGGCCGTACCGGAGTCCGCCGACGCCAGGAGTACAGTCGCCGTGCCCAGTCGCCCCGGATCCCCCAGGTGAGAGATGTCCAGCCACATAGACGAGCGGTCCACGCACGACAGATCCGATGCGGAGCTCTACGCCGCGCGGGCGCAACGGCTCCGGCGGCGGCTGGAACGTCTGATCGGCATCGCCGCCACCGAGGGCAACAAGCTCGTGCCGCTCCGCAACGGGGACCAGATCTTCGCGTCGATGCTGGAGTCCATCCGTGGTGCCGAGCACACCGTTGACATGATGACGTTCGTGTACTGGCGCGGGGACATCGCCCGCGAGTTCGCGGAGGCGCTGTCTGAGCGGGCGCGCGCCGGGGTGCGGGTGCGGCTCCTGCTGGACGGATTCGGCTGCCGGCTCATCGAGAAGGCCCAGTTGGCGATGATGGACGAGGCCGGGGTGGAGGTGGCGTGGTTCCGCAAACCGTTGTACCTCTCGCCGCTCAAGCAGAACCACCGCTGCCATCGCAAGGTCCTCATCACGGACGAGGAGACGGCGTTCACCGGCGGGGTCGGGATAGCCGAGGAATGGTGCGGCGACGCCCGCGACGAGAACGAGTGGCGCGACACCCATGTGCGGGTGCAGGGTCCGGCGGTGGACGGACTGGCCGCCGCGTTCGCGCAGAACTGGGCGGAGTGTCACGACGAGCTGTTCACCGACCGGGACAGGTTCGTCGACGCCACGGATCACGGCGACTCCGTGGTCCAGGTGGTACGCGGCTCCGCCGGCTTCGGCTGGCAGGACATGCAGACCCTGCTGCGCGTCGTTCTGGAATCGGCCGAGGAGCGGGTCCGCCTCTCCACGGCGTACTTCGCGCCCGACCCGTACTTCGTCGGGGTGCTGTGCGACGCGGCCCGCCGGGGCGTCGAGGTGGAGATCCTGCTCCCCGGGCCGCACACGGACAAGCGGGTGTGCAGGCTGGCCGGGCAGCACCACTACGAGGAGCTCAACGCCTGCGGTGTGAAGATCTACCAGTACCAGCCGACCATGCTCCACACCAAGACGCTGACGGTGGACGGCATCGCCTCGCTGATCGGGTCGACGAACTTCAACCGCCGCTCCCTCGACCACGACGAGGAGGTGATGCTCGCCGTCCTGGACAGGGAGTTCACCGCGACGCTCGACGGCCACTTCGACGAGGACGTGGAGCGGAGCACTCTGATCGACGGCGCCCGGTGGAAGCGCCGCTCACCCGCGCAGAGGGTCCGGGAGGCCGCGGTGCTGCCGATCCGCCGGTGGCTGTGACGCGTACATACGGACGCGCCACCACGAGCCGTGGCGGCGCGTCCGTGCTTCCCGTGCGGCCGGTCAGCCGCCGACGTACCAGCTGAAGCCGCCGGACGAGGCGGCCAGGGCCATCAGGACGACGAAGAGGATCACGTCGATGATGCCGAGGACGAGTCCGGCCTTCGCCATCCCGGCACCGCCCTTCGCGGGCACCTGACGCAGGCCGAAGACGCCGAGAACGATGGCGACCGGGCCGAGAATCACGCTGAAGAAGACGAGCCCCACGATTCCGCAGACCAGGCTCGCGACAGCGAGACCGTTGGTCCCGGACCTGGGAGTGGCCATGGACGAACTGTCGTAGTGCGACATCACTCTCTCCCGTCGGTTCCTCGTGCTGTGTGCTTACGGTGAAGTGCGGGTGCCCCTCCTGCCCTGCCCCAATCACCCGCTTCCGCGGGGTGTGACGGCTGCCGCCGGGGGCATACGGGCTGTCACCTGCCGCTCGGCGGATGAAGGGAGTGGTCCATGAGCGAGTCTGTCGAGACACGGCCGGAGACGACCGCGGTGATGACGGAGCCCGTGCCCGATCTACAGCTCCAGCTGCTGATCCAGCTGCTGGACAGAGAAATGCGGTCCGGCCTGCCGATCACCCTCACCCTGGCCGGTGGCGTACTCCACGGGGACGTGATCGGCCACGAGGCGTGGAAGGCGGACTGGGCGCGGAGTCTCCGTCAGGTCGAGGGCGAGGGCGCGAACCTCATAGCGGAGTTCCCGGAGACGGTGGACCAGGGGATCAGGGAGCTGAGCACCGGTGACGGCACCACGCAGCTGCCGCGCTGGATCCATCTCAGAGACGCCACCTTGGTCCTGGGTGGCACAGGGTCCCTGCGGCTTCCCCTCTGGCGGGGGCGTCTCGCCGATGTGTCGGGCTGGGCGCTGGGACGGCCGCAGTGACAGGAAGTGTCCGGGACGGGCACCGGGGCGGACTGGGTGTCCGCCCCGGCGGCTGACTGCCGTCGGCCGTCCTGGGTAAATCCGGGCGCGTGGGCAGGCCCCGCTGAGATGATCAGGGCATGAAGATACTCGTGATCGGTGCGACCGGGACGATCGGCAGTGCTGTGACCGGCGCGTTGGAGGCTTCTGACGCCTCTCATCAGGTCGTCAAGGCCTCCCGTGGCGGCCCGGTGGAGGTCGACCTGGAGGCCCCCTCCTCACTGGACAAGCTCTTCGGTGACCTGCCGGACCTCGACGCGGTGGTGTGCTGCGCCGCCAACGGCCCGCTGGTGGATCTGGCCTCGGTGACGGACGCGGAGTTCGCCGACGGGGTGCGGGGCAAGCTGCTGGGCCAGGTCGCGCTCGTCCGGCGTGCCGTACGCCATCTGCGGGACGGCGGGTCGGTCACGCTGACCGGAGGCACCTTCTCCGCCCCGCTGGCCGGCGGCTCGCTGGGCGCGCTCGTCAACACCGGCCTGGAGGGTTTCGTCCGCAACGCGGCTCCTGAGCTGCCGAGGAACCTGCGTCTGAATTTGGTCAGCCCCGGCTGGATCAAGGAGACGCTGGAGAGCATGGGGGCGGACGGGGCGGACGGCACTCCGGTCTCCGAGGTCGCCCGCGCCTATGTGACGGTCGTGGAAGGCACGGCGCGAGGACTGACCGTACGTCCGTGAACAGGGCGTGACGGTCCTGGACGGTCACGGGGTTTCCGACTGGGCCTCCAGGGCGGCGAGAAGCCAGTCGTGCGCGGACCCCGGCGTCGGCTCGGGCCGGCCTGCCGGCGGGCTGATCAGCTCGGCCGTCAGTTCCCAGTACCGGTCGAGGCGCGGGTCGGCGGCGAGCCGGCGGGCGAGAGCGCGGCGGAAGCCGGGGGTGTCCGACGTGTTCAGGGCGCTCGCGTACGCGTCCACGAAGCCGTCCAGCGCCTCCCCCGCGCAGGGCGCCCTGTCCTGGCGCATCTCGGTGGCCGCGAGGTCGTACGCCTCGGCCAGGCCGGCGTACAGTACGGCCGACTCACGGGCGCCCGCGGCTCTGTGCGCGTGGGGCTGGGTCGGCTCGTCGCCGTCGCACGGGCGGGACACCATCGCGTACAGCCGGGCGAAGGCGAGCACCTGCGCCGGATCGGGGTCCTCGGGTGGCTGCGGGACCGCCACATCCAGAAACGAGGTGACGGCCCTGGCCGGCATGCGCGGCGGCAGCCAGCCGCGCCAGAAGCGGGCCAGGGGCGCGGTGTCCGGCGGGGCGGTCACCGCGCCGATCAGCCGCAGCCGGCCCGGGCGTTCGGCCGCCGGGCACTCCTGCACCGAGCGGAGCGCCGCCTCCCGCCAGCGCAGCGCCCTCAGCTGGGAGCCCAGTTCGCGCAGTTGTCCCGCCACGGCGTCCTCCAGGGCTCCGCCCGCACGTCCCGCGGTCTCCTCCTCGTCCAGAATGCGGCGCACCGCGGAGACCGGCAGGTCCATGGTGCGCAGGGAGCGGATCATCCGTAGCCGCTCGAGGGCGCCGGGCCCGTACCTGCGGTGACCACCGGCGCTGCGGGCCGCCTCGGGCAGCAGGCCGTTGTCGGAGTAGAAGCGGACCGTCTTGACGCTGACTCCCGCCCGCTCGGCGAGTTCACCGATGCCGCACAGTCCGTCGTACGACGCGAACACTTGAACCTCCCTCAGGGGGAGGTCCTACGGTACCGGCGAGAGGGACCGGCCGATCGGCCCGGTCCGCGGACGAGGACGTGTCGAGGAGAGAGTATGACCGCGTTCATCCTGGTGTCCGGTGTGTTCACCGGCCCGCACGTGTGGGACGAGGCAGCAACGCACTTGGTGTCGGCGGGCGCCGAGGTCCATGCGGTGGCCCTGACCGGACTCGGCGGGGCCCGCCCGTCCACCGGTACGGAGATCGGTCTGGAGACGCACATCGCGGACGTCCTCGCGGTGATCGACTCGGTCGGACAGGAAGCAGGCGGGGACGTCGTGCTGGTCGGTCACGACTACGGCATCCATCCGGTCGTGGGAGCCGCCGACCGGCGGGCGGGGTCGGTCGCCCGGATCGTGTATCTGGACTCGGGGCTGCCCCAGGACGGTGTCCCGGCCCTGGCCGCCGTGCCCGACCAGGGTGTGCGCGAGGAGGTGCTGCGGGCTGCCGGAGGCGGGGCGCCCGGCGCGGCGCTGGCGCCCCCGGCACGCGACGCCTGGCAGCTCTGGGGCAGCACCGCGGACGTCCCCGGCAGTGCGCTCGACCGGCTCACCGCGCTCGCCTCGCCGCACCCCCTGGGCACGCTGCTCCAGCCGCTGCGGCTGACGGGAGCGGCGGCCGAGGTGCCCATGTCCGGAGTGCTGTGCACCGGCAACGGAGCGAGCATCGCGATGGTCCAGGCGCGTGTGAACGTCGGCGACCCCGGCCTGCGGGCGCTGGCCGTCCCTCGGGTCACCTTCCTCGAACTGTCCACGGGCCACTGGCCGATGCTGTCGGATCCCACGGCACTGGCGGTGACGTTGCTGAAGGCGGCGGCGGGCGAGGGACAGCCGCTGACCCCGGTGGACGCCACGAAGCCGCCGCCGCACCTGCTGCCGTTCCTGCTCGACGTGCCCGAGCTGCCCCGCGAGCGGACGGACAACATCGATCTGTATCTGCCGTCCGGACCCGGTGGTCCCCGTCCGGCGGTGGTGTTCGTCCACGGCGGCCCGGTGCCCGCGGAGGCGCGCCCCACCCCCCGGGACTGGCCGGTCCTCACGGGATACGCCCGCTACGCCGCCGGCCACGGAGTGGTGGGGGTGACCCTGGACCACCGTCTGCACGCCGTGACCGACTACGAGCGGGCCGCCACAGATGTGGCGGACGCGGTGGAACGGGTCCGGGCCGATCCCCGGGTGGACCCGGACCGGGTCGCTCTGTGGTTCTTCTCCGGCAGCGGGCCGCTCACCGCGGACTGGATGGCGAAGCCCCCCGCGTGGCTGCGCTGCCTGGCGGCCGACTACCCGATCATGGCGCCGCTGCCGAACTGGGGACGGCTCGACAGCCGCTTCCACCCGTCGGACGCGGTGGCGCGCGCGGGGTCCCTGCCTCTCGTACTCGTCCGGGCCGGGCTGGAGACCGCTGACATCGCGGTCACCGTGGAGGAGTTCCTCACCGCCGCTCGCCGGTGCGGGGCCGACATCGAGGTGATCGACGTCCCGAACGGCCACCACGCCTTCGAGACGATCGACCGGACCGACGAGTCACGCGACGCCGTGCACCGCGCGATGGGCAGCGTCCTGCGGCACCTGACGGCCTGAGCCCGCCGCGCCCCCGTGGTGGACGGGGGCGCGGGGCGGCAGTCGGGTCACACGAACAGGCGGTCCCCGTGGCGGCTGCTGGCTTCGGAGCCCGGAACGTGATCGGCTTGACATCCCGTCGGACGTACGGGGAGCGAGCCGAGGGGCACGGATGACGAACCGACAGCACTCGCCGGCGCCGGACGCCGTCGTCGTGGGCGCGGGCCTGGCGGGACTGGCCTGCGCGCTCGACCTGTGCGGCGCCGGCCTCCGCGTCGAGCTGCTGGAGGCCTCCGACGGAGTGGGCGGCCGGATGCGCACGGACCGCAAGGACGGATTCCTCCTGGACCGCGGCTTCCAGGTCTTCAACACCTCGTACCCCCAGGTGAAGCGGCGCCTCGACCTGCGCGCGCTGCGCCTGCGGCCGTTCACCCCCGGTGTCATCGCCCGTACGCCCGCCGGGCGGGTGCGGGTCACCGACCCCACCCGGCGGCCGGGGGACGCGGCGCAGCTGCTGCCCGGACGTGTTCTCCCGGCCCGTGACCTCGCCGCTCTGGCCGTACTCACGGCACGTGACGTCCTTCTTCCCGCGAAGCGTCTGGGACGCGTGCCCGACCGCTCCGCCTCGCAAGCGCTCGTGCGGGCCGGGCTGTCACCCCGTGCGATCGAGGACCTGCTGCGGCCGTTTCTCTCCGGGGTGTTCCTGGAGGAGGGACTGGAGACCTCGGCGCGCTTCCTCCACCTGGTCTGGCGCAGCATGGCGCGCGGCACGCTCTGCCTGCCGGCCCGGGGCATCGGCTCCGTGCCGGTCCAGCTCGCCGCCGGACTGCCGGAGGGCGCCCTGCGGCTCGGTGCGGCCGTCGCCGGGGTCACGGACTCGGGGGTGCTCCTGGCCGACGGCAGTGAGCGGCCGGCCGCCTCCGTCGTGGTGGCCACCGACTCCGCCACGGCCGCCCGTCTGCTGCCCGGCCTGCCGGTGCCGGACAGCCGCACGGTGACGACGTACTACCACGCGGCGGACCGGTCACCGCTGACCGAACCGATTTTGCTGGTGGACAGCGGCCTCGCCGTCCTGAACAGCTGTGTCCTCACCGAGGTCGCCCCCACCTACGCTCCCCCGGGCACGGCGCTGATGTCGACCTCGGTGCTCGGCTCCGGCCCGCCCGGCGGGGACGCGACGGTCCGCGCCCGCCTCGCCGAGCTGTACGACGTGGACACGAGCACCTGGGACACGATCGCCGCCTGCACCGTGGAGCGCGCCCTGCCCGCCATGCGGCCTCCCTGGCCGCTGAGCCGTACGACCCGTTTCGCGCCGGGCCGGTACGTCTGCGGGGACCACCGGGCCACCGGTTCGGTGCAGGGCGCGCTGGCCTCCGGGAGCAGGGCGGCGCGCGAGGTGCTGGCCGACCGTGCGGCGGCGCGGACCGCCGGGACGTGACCGGACGATTCCGGGGGCACGTGGACGACGTCGTCGTCGTGGGCGGTGGCGCCGCGGGACTCTGCCTGGCCGACCGGCTCGTCAGGGCCGGTACGGCGGTGACGCTGGTCGAGGCCCCCGACGGGCCGCTGCGCCCTCCGGAGCGCACCTGGTGCTACTGGGAGGCGGGCTCCGGCGACTTCGAGGACGCCGTCGTCGCCTCCTGGGAGCGGCTGCGGGTGCGGGAGCCGGACGGTGGCGTCGTCGAGTCGGACCCAGCACCGCTGCGTTACCGCATGGTGCGCTCGGGCCCCTTCGAACGGCTGGTCCACTCCCGGCTGGCGGCGTGCCCGGTGGCCCGCGTCGTGCGTGCCACCGCACACGAGGTGCGCGACGCGCCGTACGGCGCCGAGGTGCGCTGCACGACGGCCGGCGGCGCCCCGCTCACCCTGCGGGGCAGGTACGTCTTCGACTCGCGGCCCGTGCGGCACACACCCCCGCACCGCACGCTGCTCCTCCAGCACTTCCGGGGCTGGTTCGTACGCACCGCCCTTCCCCGCTTCGACCCCGGTGTGGCGGACCTCATGGACTTCCGGGTCCCGCAGCCCCGCCACGGTCTCGCGTTCGGCTATGTGCTGCCGCTCGCACCGGACCTGGCGCTGGTGGAGTACACCGAGTTCTCCCGTGCCCCGCTGACGACAGCCGCGTACGAGGCGGCCCTGCGGCAGTACACGGGGGAGGTCCTGCGCCTCGGCCGGTTCGCCGTGGAGTCGGCCGAGCAGGGTGTCATCCCCATGACCGACGCCCGCTTCCCCCGCCGGACCGGGCGCGCCGTCTTCCGTATCGGGGCGGCAGGGGGCGCCACCCGCCCGGCGACCGGCTACACCTTCGCGGCCGTCCAGCGTCAGAGCCGCGCCATCGCCGCCGCCCTGCGCAGCGGGTCCCCGGGGGTGCCGCCGCCGCACGGCCGCAGGGCGCTCGCCATGGACGCCGTGCTGCTCCGGGCCCTCGACACCGGGCGGGTGGACGGGCCCCGTTTCTTCACGGGTCTCTTCCGCCGCGTCCCCATGGAGCGGCTGCTGCGCTTCCTCGACGGCGGGAGCACACCGTGGGAGGAGTTCGGGGTCGGCCTGCGTACGCCCGTGGGCCCGATGCTCCGCACCGCTGCCGAACTCCCCTTCCTCACCCGCCGGACCGCCGGCCGAGCCGAAGAGAGCCCCTGATGACCCTCCTGCGGGACGACGAACTGGCGCACGCCTTCGACCACGCGTCACACACCTACGACCGGCTCACCGCGCTTAATCCGGGCTACCGCTCCGACCTGCTCCGCTCGGCGCACCGGCTCCGGCTGCCGCGCGGTGGAAGGGGCCGGCGGGTGCTCGATCTCGGCTGCGGGACGGGCGCCAGTACGCGGGCGCTGCTGCGGGCGGCCCCGTACGCCGAGATCACGGCGGTCGACGCCTCCGCGGGCATGCTGGAACGGGCACGTGAGAAGCGCTGGCCTTCGAACGTCCGGTTCGTGCACCGGTCCGCGGAAGATCTCACCACCACCGATGACGACGGCTCGTACGACGCCGTCTTCGCCGCCTATCTCTTCCGCAACGTGGCCGAACCCGGTGCGGTCCTCGACGCGGTACGCGTTCTCCTGCGTCCCGGTGGCCGTCTGCTGGTCCACGAGTACAGCCTCAGTGGTTCGCCCGTGCACCGGGCCGTGTGGAACGCGGTCTGCCGGGGTGTCATCGTCCCGGCGGGCACGCTGACCGGTGACCGCGCGCTGTACCACCATCTGTGGCGCAGCGTCCTGGCGTTCGACACGGCACCCGTCTTCGAGCGGCGGATCGCCCGGGCCGGGTTCCCCTTCGTGCGGACCGTGCCCGTGGGCGGCTGGCAGACCGGCATCGTCCATGTGTTCCTGGCCCGGAGCGGCGCGGACGGCGTACGGCCCGAGGCGTCATGAGCGCCCGCGGGCGTCACCCCGGTCCCACCCGGCACGGAAGGGACCGCCGGGCCGAGGTGCTCCTGCCGGAGCCCGGGCGCGAACGCTTCACCGGCGACGCGCCTTCGGCCGCGGTCATCGGCGGCGGTATCGCCGGGCTCGCGGCGGCGACCGCCCTCGCCGAGCGCGGTGTCCGCGTGACCCTCTACGAACAGGGCGAGGCGCTCGGCGGCCGTCTCGCCGGGTGGCCCGTCCGCCTCGCCGACGGGTCCGGGGTGACGATGAGCCGCGGCTTCCACGCGTTCTTCCGGCAGTACTACAACCTGCGCGGGCTGCTGCGCCGTTCGGACCCCGGGCTGACGGCGCTCACCCCGCTGCCGGACTACCCGTTGAGACACCGGAACGGGATGTCGGACAGCTTCGCGCGCGTGCCGAGGACGCCGCCGTGGAGCGCGCTCGGATTCGTGGCGCTCAGCCCGGCGTTCGGCTGGCGCGACCTCGCCGCGATGCACCCGCGCGAGGCCCTGCCGCTCCTCGACGTGCGGGTCCCCGAGGTGTACGAACACTTCGACGGGGTCGGCGCAGAGGAGTTCCTGCACCGGATCGGCTTCCCGGAAGCGGCCCGTCACCTGGCCTTCGAGGTGTTCTCCCGCAGCTTCTTCAGCGACCCGCGCGAACTGTCCGCCGCCGAACTGCTGCTGATGTTCCACATCTACTTCCTGGGGTCGTCCGAGGGGCTGCTCTTCGACGTGCCGCGCGAGCCGTTCCCCCAGGCGCTGTGGGAACCGCTGGGCGACCGTCTGAGGCGGCTCGGCGCCGAGGTGCGCACCGGTGCCCCGGTCCGCCGTGTCCAGACGGCCGCGGGCGGGGACCTGACCGTGGAGACCGAAGGGGCGGCCGCCCGCCACCAGGCCGTTGTCCTCGCCCTGGACACGCGTGGCCTGCGTCATGTCGTGGGCGCGTCGGAGCAGTTGGGGGACGCGTCCTGGCGTGCGGACATCGCGGCCCTGCGCACGGCGCCGCCGTTCCTGGTGTCCCGGCTGTGGCTGGACCGGCCCGTGCGCGAGGACCGTGCGGGGTTCCTCGGCACCAGCGGCTTCGACGGGCTCGACAACGTCAGTGTGCTGAACCGCTTCGAGGGCGAGTCGGCCCGCTGGGCGGCACGGACGGGGGGCTCCGTGGTCGAACTCCACGCGTACGCCGTCGACGAGGGCGCCGAGCCGAAGGAGGTCCAGCGCCGGATGCTCGGCCGGCTGCACGAGGTCTATCCCGAGACGGCGGACGCCGAAGTCGTCGACGTCCGCCATGAATGGCGTGCCGACTGCCCCGTCTTCCCCGTGGGCGGCTACGCGCGGCGGCCCGCCGTACGAACGTCTCACCCGCGCGTCGTGCTGGCGGGCGACCTGGTCCGCACCGGCCTCCCCGTCGCACTGATGGAGCGCGCCGCGACCTCGGGCTTTCTGGCCGCCAACGCGCTCCTCGCCGGCTGGGGCGTCCGGGGACAGGTGCTCTGGACCGTCCCGCGCGCCGGCCGCTCCCGGGCGCTGCGCGCCCTCGCCGGCCTGGCAGCGCGCTGAAGGTCAGCCGGGGAAACGCCCGGTGCTCCGCAGCGCCCAGCGGCGCTCGGCATACGCCAGGTCGTCCCGCCAGAGCCGGCCCGCCGTCCGGCGCATCAGAGGGCGCAGGGCGGGCGCGGCGACCCGTGCCAGGGCGAACCCCCGCCGGTCGGACGCGGCGACGACCGCCTCGACGACCGCCGTGCGCGGTACCGTGGCGCCGGGCGCGGTGAGCGGCGTGGCATGGGTCTCCACCACCGACCCTGCGCCCTCCCCGTCGGTGATGTGCATGACCACCGTGCGTGGTCCGGGCGCGGTGAACACCGCCCGCACCGGCACCACCAGCCGGCCGGCGACCTTGAACGACACGTCCACGGCGAAGCCGTCGCCCCGGCCGTCCTCCGGGGTGCCGGCCACCTTCAGGCCGACGAACGCGTACGGGTGGAACCACGAACCGTGCCAGGGGTCGAGCCGGTTGGCTACCACGTCCTCGGGCTCGCACCGGCCCACGGCCGTGAACACCGCGTCCAGGGCGTCCACCGGGCGCGGCCTCGGCGGCACGACGGGGCGCTCCAGCGGTGGCTCTCCCCCGGCCCGGTCCAGCCGCACCCAGACCAGGACCCCGTCGTCGTACACCGGGTACGGTTCCCACCCGGCGAACGGGCCGCCGTCCAGGGCCAGGCCGTGCCACCGGCACAGGAGCGTCCCGCACACCACGCGGCTCTCGCGCAGCGGGGCCCCCAGGTGGGGGCACTCCCCCGGGCCGGCGCGCAGCGCGCCGTCCTCGGAGCGCCACAGGACGACTTCCAGTCCGGCGATCGTCCGGCCGTACGGGGCGTCGCGCGCTCCGATCGCCCTGGAGGATCCGACGGCGTACCAGTTGCCCGACGGGCGGGCGGTGGCCCGTTCCAGTGCCTCGGCGATCACGGTGGGCTTCGCCTCGCGCCAGGTCGGGGCCTGCCTCTCCCATCGGGGCGCGCGCCGTACCCGCAGGGGTGACGTCCACGACCTGGTGTTCCGCAGGGGGCTCATCGCGGGGGGCGCTCCGCCCCGGCGACCGTGTCCGGCGCCCCGGCCTGTGGACGGGTCCGCATCCGCGCGCCGAGGATCCGTACGAGTCCGCCCGCCGCGGTGACGGCCCGCCGCCTGCGCGGCACCACGGCGCGGCGGTGCGTCACCCGGTAGTCGTCGGCGGCGATCGCGTCCAGAATGCCCCTGTACAGGACGAAGGCCGTCCGGATGCAGGGACGCGCCCGCGGCTCCAGCATGGCGATGCCCGGCTCGGCTTCCCGGTACACGGAGCGGATCAGCCTGTCGGCTTCGGCGAAGGCGGCCCGGAGTCGCGGGTCGTGCCGTCCGGTGCGGCGGCTCCACTCCAGCAGGCGGCGGTCCACGCCGTGGGCGGCGAGCAGGTCCGCGGGCAGGTAGACGCGTCCGCGGTCCAGGTCCTCGCCCACGTCCCGCAGGAAGTTGGTCAGCTGGAAGGCCACGCCGAGTGCCGCGGCGTGCGGAGCCGCTTCCTCACGGGCCACGACCGTCCCGAGCACGGGCAGCATCTGGAGGCCGATCACCCCTGCCGAACCGTGCGTGTAGGCACACAGATCGGCGTACGTCGGATAGTCGGTGACCGTCAGGTCGCTGCGCATGGATACGAGGAAGTCGGCGAAGAGACCGTGGTCGATGGCGTAGCGGCGTGCGGTGTCCGCCACGGCCCTGACCACGGGTTCCTCCCCGCCCCCCGTGCGCAGTCCGTGGGCCAGGTCGCTCTCCAGCAGACGCAGCAGGCGGTCGCGTTCGGCGGCGGGCTGCCGGTGGTCCAGGTCGTCCACGATGTCGTCGGCCCACCGCGCGAAGCCGTACAACGCGTGCACGGCGCTGCGGTGTTCGAGCGGCAGGAGCCGGGTGGCGAGGAAGTACGTCCGGCCGTGCTGGGCGTTCAGCCGCCGGCACCGGTCGTACGCGGCGCGCAGGGCGGGCCCGGTGATCCCGGCGGCGTCCAGTTCACGGTGGTTCATCGGCTCTGCCCTTCGAGGACGGGGGGTCGACGGCGCGCGCTCTTCGCCGGGGGGAGGCCGGTGATGCGGGCCGCGGCGAGCTTGCCGCTGACGAGTACGGTCGGCACGCCCACCCCGGGTGTGGTCCCGCACCCGGCGAGGACGACGTTGTCGTGGCCGCGTACGAGGTTGCGGGGCCGGAAGGGCCCGGTCTGCGCGAAGGTGTGGGACACGGAGAACGGGGTGCCCGCCGCGTGGCCCTGGGCGGTCCAGTCCACGGGCGTGACCAGCAGCTCCTGGTCCATGGACGCCTCGAAGCCGTCGAGCCCCCGGCGCTCCAGCTCGGCCAGGAGGCCGTCCCGGTAGCGCGGTCCCAGGCCGCGCCAGGTCCCCGCCGACGGGCCGGTCGTGGTGTTGGGGCACGGGGCCAGGACGTAGTGCAGGTGTCTGCCCTCCGGGGCCAGCGACGGGTCGTGCGTCGTCGGACGGGTGATCAGCAGCGACGGATCGCTCATCACCCGCCCCGACCGGGTGAGTTCGTGGAAGGTGCGCTCCCAGGCGGCACCGAAGGAGAGCGTGTGGTGCGCCAGCTCCGGCCAGGTGCGGTCCGTTCCGGCGTGCAGGATGACGGCCGACGGCGCGTGACGCAGCGGCACGGGGCGCCGGGGCGCGCGGCCCAGGAGCCTGTGGGCCACGGGGAGATCCGGTGTCAGGACGACCGCGTCGCAGGCGATCCGCTCGCCCGAGGCCAGCCGGACGGCTTGTACCCGCCCCGCTGCGCGCTCCAGCCCGGTCACCTCGGCCGACCAGCGGAACTCTCCTCCGGCGTCGGCGGCCGCGTCCGCCATCGCCCGGGGCAGCGCGTACATGCCGCCCTTCGGGAACCAGACGCCCGCGACCGTGTCCATGTAGGCGATGACGGCGTAGGCGGCGAGCGCACGGGACGGGGCGACTCCGGCGTACAGCGACTGGAAGGAGAACACCCGGCGCAGCCGTGGGTCGGAGAGGAATCTGCCGATCTGCGGGTCGAGCCGGCCGAAGCCGCCCAGGGCCGCCAGCCGGGCGAGGTCGGGATGCAGGAGCTGGAAGGGCGAGTCGAAGTTGGTGTCGATGAAGCGGTGCATCTGTGCCCGGTACATCCGCTCCAGCCAGCGCCGCAGTCTGCGGTACCCGGCGGCCTCCGCTCCCCCGGCGAAGCGGTGGACCTCGGCCTCCATGGCGTCGCCGTCCGTGTGGACGTCCAGCCGGCTGCCGTCCGCGAAGCGGGCCCGGTAGGCCGGGTGCAGGGGGATCAGCTCAACGCGCCGGTGGAGGCTGTCCCCGACAGCGGCGAAGGCCTCGTCGGCCAGGTGCGGCATGGTGAGGACCGTCGGCCCGGTGTCGACCCGGTATCCGCCGAGTTCCACCCGTCCCGCGCGGCCGCCGGGCCCGGTGCCCTGTTCGACGACGGTCACCCGGCGTCCGGCGCCGAGCAGGTGAAGGGCGGCGGCGAGGCCGGACAGGCCGGCGCCGACCACCACCACATGGTCCGTGGGGCCGGGGACGGTCCTCATACGCCCTCCCCGTCGGGAGCGGTGCCCACGGCCCTGGCCACCAGTGCGGCGAACTCCCGCCGGGCACGGGCGTCCGTCCCGGCGGCGGCGAAGTGACGCAGGCTCGACGCCGAGAGTTCGGCGATCTCCTCCTCCACCACGGCCCGCGCGCCGGTACGTTCCAGAGCGGCGCGCATCCGGTCTGCCGTCCTTCCGTCGTCGCCTTCCGGACCGAGCACGGCCAGGGCCTCGGTGTCGCCCGACTCGGCGGCGAGCCGGAGGGCGACCGCGAGGAGACAGGTGAGTTTGCGCGTCCGCAGGTCCTCGTCCGAGGGCTTTCCCGTGACGGCGGGGTCCCCGAAGGCCCCCAGCAGGTCGTCACGGAGCTGGAAGGCGAGTCCCGCGCACCGTCCGGCGGACCGCAGCCCGTCCATGACGCGGGCATCGGCGCCCGCCAGGGCCGCGCCCAGCGCGAGCGGCCGCTCCACGGTGTAGAGCGCGCTCTTGAGCGTCGCGATGTTCCTGGCCCCGTCGAGGTCCGAGGAGCCGGCCGCCTGGGCCCGCATGTCCAGATACTGTCCGGCGACCATCTCGCCGCGCATCGCCTGCCACTCCCGGTGGAGCTGCTCGCCGTACGGGGAGGCCAGGGCGGTCCCGGTGAACAGGTCGTCGGCCCACGCCAGCGCCAGGTCGCCCGCGAGCACCGCGGCGGTCGCCGAGTAGGACGCGGCGGATCCACGCATGCGGCTCGTCCGGTGCATGTGTGCGAAGTCCGCGTGCACGGCGGGGGCGCCCCGGCGTACCGGCGATTCGTCCATGACGTCGTCGTGGACCAGTGCGCAGGCCTGAAGCAGTTCCAGGGCGGCGCCGATACGCAGCGGGGTCCCGGGGTCGCCGGCGCCCCCTGCCGCCAGCCATCCGCACCGGACGAAGGCTGTCCGCAGCCTCTTGCCACCGTTGAGGACGAACGCGGCGACCCGGGAGGCAACCTCCTCGGCGAACACGGCGTCCACGCGACGGGCCTCCCGGAGCCTGGTGCGCAGATGATCCGCGAGGACGGCGTCCACGTCGGCGGCCGCCTCGTCCGCGGGGTGCGGGAAGCTGTCCGGGCCCGGGCCTCCGCCGGAGTGGGGGCGAGGACAGGGACCTTCGCCGGCGCCTGCCCGCGTCGCTCGCGGACCGAGCATGGACAGCCCCTTTCGCCCGGTCGCCGCTTCCGCGTCCACCGCTGGTTCCTCCCGCGAGAACCGCGGACGCCCCTATGCCTGCCCGTCTCCCGGGCCGTTCGGAGCGAACGTCACCCGGACGGCGGGCGGAACCACGGCCGGCAGGGGGACGACGACAGGGCACGGCGGTGGGGTTCGGCCACGCGGACGCGTCACTGCCGGGGGACTGCCCGCACGGGGTGCTTGCTCATGACGGAGACCCGGTTGAAGGCGTTGATGGTGACGGCCACCCAGATCACCGCGGCTGTCTCGTCGTCGGACAGGGTGAGGCGTGCCGTGGCGTAGGCGGCCTCCTGCAGGGCCGCGTCCGCGGGGTGTGTGGTCGCCTCGGCCAGGGCGAGGGCCGCGCGCTCCTGGGCCGTGAACACCTCGGTGTCACGCCATGCGGCCAGCACTCCCAGCCGCTGGGCCGTCTCGCCCGCCCGCAGCGCGGCCCTGGTGTGGACGTCCAGGCAGTACGCGCAGCCGTTGATCTGCGACACCCGGAGGTTGACCAGTTCCACCAGGGTCCGGGGCAGCCCCGCCTCCTGGGCGACCGCTCGCACCGCTTCGGCCGTGGCGGTGAGAGCCTTGTAGGCCCCGGGGCTCTGCTTGTCCACGTAGACCCGCTTCTCCGTACGGTCCGCCTCGGTACCGTTCATGCCTGGACTCCTCACCGGGACGTACCGTCCCCTCGCCGTGCCGTGCACCCGGGGTGCGCGACGGCTTATGATCGAGCATGATTGTTGAACGTGCAAACACCTGTGGAGTTCGGGGAGGTGCTCGATGAGCGGCGCCGGCATGGACCAGGTCGCGCCCGGCCCGGGCGTGGAGGTGCTGACGGCGCGGGACGTGCCGCTGGGCGGCCCGAGGGCGATGACGGTGCGGCGCACGCTGCCGCAGCGTGCCCGCACGCTCATCGGGGCCTGGTGCTTCATCGACCACTACGGCCCCGACGACGTCGCCGTGACGGGCGGGATGGACGTGGCCCCGCATCCGCACACCGGCCTGCAGACCGTCAGCTGGCTGTTCAGCGGCGAGATCGAGCACCGTGACAGCCTGGGCAGCCACGCCTTCGTACGCCCCGGAGAGCTCAACCTGATGACCGGTGGCCGGGGCATCAGCCACACGGAGGTCTCCACCCCCGGCACCACGGTCCTGCACGGTGTCCAGCTGTGGGTGGCACTGCCCGGCGGGCACCGGGACGCGGCACGCGACTTCCGCCACCA
Source organism: Streptomyces sp. NPDC079167 (assembly GCF_040686735.1). Classification (NCBI taxonomy): domain Bacteria; kingdom Bacillati; phylum Actinomycetota; class Actinomycetes; order Kitasatosporales; family Streptomycetaceae; genus Streptomyces; species Streptomyces sp. NPDC079167. Next base: position 243,462 of record NZ_JBFBLO010000011.1, read on the forward strand.
TGTGCCGGACCCGGTCCGCCGGGACGGCGCCGTGATCAGGGTGTTCCTCGGCTCCCTCGCCGGAGACACCTCCCCGGTCCCGGTCTTCACCCCGCTGCTCGGCGCCGAGATCGTCCTGGAACCGCACGCGACCGCGACCCTGGTCACGGACACGGCCTTCGAGCACGGCCTTCTCGTCGACAAGGGGAGCATCCGCCTGGACGGAACGCTGCTGCGAGCGGCCGAGCTGGGCTACCTGGGCCCGGGCCGCGGGGAGGTCACCCTGGTCAACGAGACGGACGCCCCCGCCCGGGCCGTCCTCGTGGGCGGAACGCCGTTCGAGGAGGAGATCGTCATGTGGTGGAACTTCGTGGGCCGAAGCCATCACGACATCGTCGGGGCACGCGAGGAGTGGGAGGCCGGCTCCGACCGGTTCGGCCACGTCGACGGCTACCCCGGCGCCCGCATCCCCGCCCCGGCTCTCCCCAATGCCACCATCGCACCGCGTGGCAACCCGACACGCCCGAAAGGGAGCACACGATGACCCAGGCCGCCGCCCCCGTCGTCCGTGAGGTCGACGCCAGGCACCGCTACGAGATCCTGGTCGACGAGGCGAGCGCGGGATTCACCGCCTACCGCGACCGCGACGGGCAGCGCGTCTTCTTCCACACCGAGATCGACGACGCCTTCGCGGGGCAGGGACTGGCCTCCGTCCTCGTGCGGGAGGCGCTCGGCCACGTACGCGACACGGGCAAGCGGATCGTGCCTGTCTGCCCGTACGTGGCCAAGTTCCTCAAGAAGCACGAGGAGTTCTCCGACATCACCGACCCGGTCACGCCCGAGATCCTCCAGTGGCTGGAGACCGCCCTGGCTCGCTGAGCGCCCGCGCCGACGCCCGGACGGCGGCGGGTGGCGGCACCCCGTCAGGCCGGCCGCAGCTCGAACCAGTCGAAGGCGACGGTGCCCCGGGTCGCGTACATGCCGATGACCCGGCCGGTGAATCCGCCCGCGACCTCGGTGGTGAGGTAGCGGCCGTCGAGTTCGGCGAGGATCTCGAAGGAGCCGTCGTCGGTCTCGTACCCCAGACGGAGGGTGTCGGGGCCGCCGACGCGGAGGCCCGTGTCGGCGGCCCCGGGGCCCTCGGGGCGGACGGTGACGGTGGGCGGCAGGACTCCCGTGGTGGTCACGTCGACGCGCAGCGTCAGAGGCCCGGCGGGCACGGACCGTTCGGCGACCGTCCGGCGCAGCGGGCCGATGCGGGCGACCGCACGGACCACACCGTCCTCCGTCTCCACCTGGTAGTGGTGGGCCTCGTCGAGCCGTACGGCAAGTCCGCCCCGGCCTCCTCCACCGGTGTCGACCCGTGTCCGCGCCTCGCAGTCGGGGTCACGCTGGCGACGCCCCACGAACAGCGCGCCGGGCTGGTCCATGCCGTCCGCCCGGGCGTGCAGCACCAGGTGGCCCGGCCGTTCGTCGAGGCGTGCGTCAGCCGGATCGCGGCGTCTCGGCGTCACCCAGCAGGGGGCCGGCACCGGGGAGTCGAAGTCGTCGCGGTGCGGCTCGGCGGGCCAGGGGTGCTCAGCCAGGCCCGGCGCCTCCGCGCGGAGCTCCAGGGGCCCCGGCAGCGGCCACTCGTCCTCCCACCGCACCGGCGCCAGGAACGTCTCGCGTCCCATGCCGTGGAAGCCCGGGGTGTCCCCGCGGGGCCGGGTGCCCAGCAGCACCATCCACCAGGTGGAGTCGTGCGCCTGCACCAGATCACCATGGCCGGTGTTCTGCACCGGGTGACTGGTGCTGCGGTGGGAGAGCACGGGGTTGTCCGGGTGCGGTTCGAAGGGCCCCGGCAGCGTGCGGGCCCTGGCGACGGACATCGCGTGCCCGCGTTCCGTCCCGCCCTCCGACAGCAGCAGATACCACCAGTCGCCGATCCTGTAGAGGTGCGGGCCCTCGGGGTACTGGAGCCCGCTCCCCGACCACATCTCCACGGGCTCGCCGAGCAGTTCGCCCGTCTCCGGGTCGATGCGCACCCCCCGGATCCCGCCGTCGGAGTACACGCACCAGCAGTCCCCCTCCTCGTCCCAGGCCAGATCGGGATCGATGCCGGGTATGCCGACCCGCACGGGATCCGACCAGGGGCCCGCCGGGTCATCGGCGGTCACCAGGATGTTGCCGGCGCCGGCCACCACGGTCGTGATCATCCAGAAGCGTCCGTCGTGGTGCCGCAGGGTGGGGGCGTAGACCCCGCAGGACGACGGGGCCGCGTCGGGGAGTTCCAGCTGTGACGGACGGTCCAGGGCGTGTCCGATCAACCGCCAGTGGACCAGGTCCCGGCTGTGCCACAGCGGCACCCCGGGGACGTACTCGAAGCTGGACGTCGCCACGTAATAGTCCTCACCCACGCGGCAGATGCTCGGATCCGGGCTGAAGCCGGGTATCACGGGATTGTCGAAGAGCACCACGGGCTGTCCTCAGGCTCGGGCCCGGACGGCGTCCCAAGGCCATGATCGTCGAAACGCTTCGAAGATGGCAGTCCGGCATGGGTGTGTCAATAGACCCGTCAGAAGTGGTCTCCGGTGCGGGAAACCCGGGTAAGCGGCTTTCGGCCGAAGAGCCGGGGGCCTTTAGCGCCTCTGCACCGGGGCTCACAGTCGAAGCGCTTCGACGACTCCGGGCGCATAAGCGTCACGACATCCGCCTGACGACCGGAACCGGCCGGGGCGCTGGGTGCGCCCCGGCCGGCTCGCCTGCGGACAGGTGTTGTTCAGCGGGTCACTTGAGGGCGGGCGGGCCGGCGTCCGCCGAGGTCCCCCACCGGGAGGGCTCCGTACCGACCTCGAAGGACAGCTCGCGTGTGCCGCGGATGTCCTCGGTGGTCAGGTAGGTCTTCCCGTACGCGGCGCCGTCCGTGCGCGCCGACTGGACGTAACGCGCCGAGTCGGAGGTGCCGGGAGCCTTCACCGTCAGCCGGCCCTCGGGGTAGTAGCGCCGGTCGAGGGTCAGGTCCACCCGCTCGAAGACGGGGGTCGACAGGCCCCAGGTGTCGGTGCCCGGCTGGACCGGGAAGATCCCGATCGAGGACAGGACGTTCCAGGCGGACATCGTCCCCAGGTCGTCGTTCCCGGTCATGCCGGTCGGGGTGTCCGTGAAGAGCGTGAGCGCGGCGTGCACCACGTCGGTCGTCTTCCAGGGCTGGCCCGTGGAGAGGTAGGTGTAGGGGGCGATGAGGTCGGGCTCGTTCTGCGGGTTGTACTTGTCCGCGTTGTAGTAGTCGTACGGCCCGTTCACCCAGACCTCGCGGGCGGTCTTCGCCGGGTCCCGCAGCAACTGCTCGTAGGCGAAGAACGAGTCGAGCCGCTCGTTGGCGGACTCCGTGCCACCGATCAGGGAGACCATGCCGGGCAGGTCCTGCGGGACGAGCCACTGGTACTGCCAGGACGTGCCTTCGTGGAAGCCCTCGCTCTGCGCCGGGTCGGCGGGGCCGGTGAAGGCGCCGTCCGCGTCCCGTGCGCGGAAGAAGCCGGTCGAACTGTCGAAGATCTTCCGGTAGTTCTGCGCCCGCTCCGTATAGCGCGCGGCGTCGTCCTCGTGACCGAGCTCCTTCGCCATCTGTCCGAGCATGGCGTCGGACAGCGCGTACTCCAGGGTCGCGGAGGCACCGTGGTCGTAGTCGGAGTCGCCCGGCTTCACATGGGCGCGCCCCTTGATGTACGGCGCGAAACCTTCGGCGAGGTACTCCTTGTTCGCCTCACGGCCCACGGGAGCGGACTCGGCGGGCGGCACACCGTCGGCGTTCTTCTTCAGCGCGCGGTACGCCTGCTCCTCGTACCCCTTGAGCAGACCCTGCTGGTAGGCGTTGGTGAGGAACGGCGTGACGGGGTCGCCGGTCATGATGTTCGTCTCGACCGTGCCGTAGCCCCACTTGGGCAGCCAGCCGCTGTCCTCGTCGATCTTGATGACCGAGATGGCCATGTCGCGGGACTCGTGCGGCGCGAGCAGCGACAGCAGCTGCGCCTGGGTGCGGTAGGTGTCCCAGAGCGACCAGTTCTGGTAGTAGGTGAATCCCCTGGCGCGGTGGATCTTCTGGTCCCAGCCCGTGTAGCGGCCGTCGACGTCGCTGCCGATGTTCGGCGCGAGGAACGAGCGGTAGAGGGACGAGTAGAAGGTCCTGCGCAGGGTCTCGCTGCCGCCCTTCGCCCGGACGTCGTCGAGGCGGTCCTCCCAGGCCGCCTGGGCCGAGCGGGCGACGCGGTCGTACGAACGCCCGCCCTCCTTACGGAGGTTGAGGGCCGCTCCCCTGGCGTCCACGTACGAGATCGCGGTGGTCGCCTCGACGGTGCGGTCCTTGGAGGTGTCGAAGCGCACGAAGGCGCCGTTGCGCTCGGAGGCCGCGGACGAGGACGTCGAGCCTTCGGTGACCTCGTCGCCCTTCCAGGTGCCGGAGGTGGTGAACGGCCGGTCGAAGCGGGTGATCGTGTACACGGTGTACGGCTTGGTGTCCTGGCAGAAGCCGCTGCCGGTGATGGCCGTGCGTACGGTGCGGTCGTCGAGGATCTCGACGTCGGTGTCCACCGTCTTGTGCAGCGACTGGCCCGCGTTGATGAGGACGTTGGCCTTGTCCGTGGCGGGGAAGGTGTAGCGCTGCACTCCGGTGCGTTCGGTGGCGCTGAGCTCGGCCTTGATGCCCGACTTCAGACCGACCTCGTAGGTGCCGGGGCTCGCCTTCTCGTCGTCGTGGCTGAACTCGGCCGCGTATGCGGCGTTGTCCGTCGACGTGATGTCACCGGTCGTCGGGAGCACCGGGAGGTCACCGCCGAGGCCGCAGCCCACACCGGAGATGTGGACGGTGGAGAAGCCCCTGATGTGGGTCTCCGAGTAGTCGTAGCCGGTGTTGTGCCCGGTGTCGGGCGAGAACTGCACCATGCCGAAGGGGACCGCGGCGCCGGGGTAGGTGTTGCCCTCGTTCTCGGTTCCGATGAACGGGTTGACGAGATCGGTGAGCCGGGCGCGCTCGGCGTGCCCCCCTCCGTCCGCCGCGGCGGGCGCGGCGACGGCGCCGCCGAGGAGGGCGGCCGTGGCGGCCGCCGCCCCCGCCCCGCGAATCCAGTGGGTCCATCTCATGGAATGAGCGCCTCTCCGACGTAGACAACGTTGTCATGCGCACTGCGCGATCATTCTTGGCCCGCATGCGTGTACTCGTCAAGAGTTACGGCAGGCGGGCGGCCCGGGACCCGCTTCCGCGTGCGGGGGAGGGCTTCCGGCGCCATGGTCGAAAGAGGACACAGAGCCCCTGACGGAGGCCGGCCTGTTTCACCCCCGGAGGCAATGCCGTGAGCCCGCACCGAACCGCGACAGGGCTGACGTCGCACGCACCGCGGAACGAGAACGATCTGCTCCCGCGGTGGGCACGGTTCGCACCGTTGGCGCTGGTGGCACTGGCACTGGCGATCGACCTGCCCACGCCGGGGGCCTTCAGCGGGGATGTCTTCCTGATCCTGAGCTCCATGATCGCGGCCTGCGTGTACACCCTGCGGGCCGTGGTCGGGGTCGCCGTCCTGAACAGCCTGGCCGGATTGGTGCTGCTCTTCGCGGAGCACTTGCCGTCCGACGGCGAGCACGCGGTGGTCGACTACGTCGCCATGGTGGTCCTCGCGTGGGCGTCCGTGCCACTGTGCCGACTGCGGCTCTCCCTTCTGCGCAGACTTCTGGGAGCCGAGCGTGTGGCGGAGAGCGCCCAGCGCGCCGTGCTGCCACCTGTCCGGGCGTGGTGGGGGAACACATGGATCGCGGTGCGCTACGAGGCCGCGTCCGCCGCGGCCTCCGTCGGAGGCGACCTGTACGCGGCGGAGCACACCCCGTACGGCGTGCGCCTGCTCATCGGCGACGTGCGCGGCAAGGGGCTGGACGCCGTTCCCGATGTCGCCGCCCTGGTGGGCAGTTTCCACGAGGCGGCGCACCACACGCCGACGCTCGCCGAGCTGGCCCGCCACCTGGACGAAGCGGTGTCCCGGCACACCCGGGAGACCGCCGCGGTCGGCGGAGAGAGCGACCTCGACGGTGAGCACTTCATCACTGCTGCCATCGCGCAGATCCCGGACGACGGCACGGAAGTGCGTCTCATCAGCCGGGGGCACTGCCCGGCCTTCCTGGTGAGCGGGAACGACCTGCAGGTCTGGGAGCCCGAGCATCCCGGCCTGCCTCTGGGGCTCGGCGAATTCGACACGGGCCCGTGGGCCGACGAGTCGCGCCCCTTCGGCCCGGGGAGTCTGCTCCTGCTCTGCACGGACGGGCTCCTGGAGGCACGCGACACCGAGGGGCGCTTCTACACACCGGACAAGGTCCTGCGGGAGGCGTGGAGCCTGGGCCCGCCGGCCGTGGTGGACCGGCTCGCCCAGGCAGTCCTCACCCACACGGACGGTGTCTTGAGGGACGACCTGGCGTTGGTCGCCGTCACCCGTGCGGATCACGGTCCGGAACTGCGGCGCCGGCGCTGAGACCGCCCCGTCCGGCGGGCCCGCAGAGTGTGACCACGGGACACCGTTGAGGCAGACCTCGCCCTCTGACGGTGTGTGGGGCCGCTGCTAGCCTGCGCCCATGAGCAAGGGAAGACCGCCCGGCCGTATGGCTCACATAGCAGGGAGCAGCAGGTCGGAGCGCGTACTGATCCTGGCCAGCTTCGTGAACCGGGTCGGCAACGGGCTCTTCAACACGGCGTCGGCGCTCTACTTCACCTTGGTCGTGGGCCTCCCCGCGGTGCAGGTGGGGGCCGCGCTCACCGTCGCCGGCCTGGCCGGCCTGCTCGCGGGCGTACCGGGCGGCCATCTGGCCGACCGACGTGGCCCGCGCACCGTCATGATGCTCGCCCTGGCTGTCCAGGCCGTGGCGATGTCCGCTCTCGTGCTCGTCGAGAGCTGGGCCGCCCTCACCGTCATCGCTGCCGTCGACCAGCTTGCCGCAGCCGTCGCCGGCGCGGCCTGGGGGGCCCTGGTGGTCAGGGTCGGTACCGACCGCCCGGCGCTGTTCAGGGCGAAGCTCCGTACGTACGTGAATCTGGGCGTCGTCCTCGGCACGGTGGGTGCCGGATTCGCGGTCGCCGTCGGCACGCGCGCTGCTTACGTCGTGCTGATCCTCGGCGACGCGGCCAGCTTCGCGTTGTGTGCCCTCCTCCTGTTCCTGCTCCCCCGCTACAGGGCGCCGGCGCCGCCCTCGTGGGAGGGCCGGCGCTGGATCGCTCTCACCGACCGTCCGTTCGTGGCCTTCACCGCCCTCCACGGGGCGATGGGGCTGCAGTACCCGGTGGTCTCCCTGCTTCTGCCGATCTGGATCTCGGAGCACACGGACGCGCCGCGGTGGACCGTGGCCGCGGTGTCCGCGATCAATTCCGGGGTCTGCGTCCTGTTGCAGACCAGGATCGGGTCCCGCATCGAGACCCTCCGCGACGGCGGCAGGGCGTTCCGCACGGCAGGACTGCTCTTCCTCCTCAGCTGTCCGATGATGGCCCTGGCGGCGCACGCTCCCGTGTGGGCGGCCGCCGGCCTCGTGGTCGCGGCGATCTTCGTGCACAGTCTCGGGGAGATCTGGGAGTCATCGGCCGGCTTCGCCCTCGGCTTCGGCCTGGCACCGGACCACGCCCAGGGCCAGTACCAGGGGCTTCTCGGACTCGGCTTCAGCGCGGGCCAGGCGCTCGCTCCCGCCATCCTCACGACCGTCGTGCTCGGGATGGGCACGACGGGCTGGCTGGCCCTCGGCGTGTTCTTCGCCGCCGTGGGGGCGGTCGGCCCCACGATCGAACGCTGGGGCACACGAACGCGGTCCCCCCAGGAGGCCGCCGCTGCGAAAACCGGCGGAGAACCGGACCAGGCGCGCGTGTGACCGAACTTCTCCGCGCACCTGGTGCCCCGTCTGCGCCCCGTCACAGCCAGGTGGAGGCCGGCCAGACGAGCACGGCCGCTGCCGCGAGGAGCCCGAGGTTGAGTGTGATCCGGCGGTCCTCACCGGTCCTGTGGACGACGATCGCGCCGAGTTGCAGGATCACGAACCCGATGGCCGCCGCGAGCGCAAGCCAGGGTGCGACACCGGTCAGTGGAGGAAGGATCAGCCCGGTCGCGCCGAGTATCTCGACCACCCCGAGTGCCCTGACGGCCGGCAGAGGCATGCGGTCGACCCAGGCCATCATCGGGCGGAGCTGATCGCGGCTGCGGATCACCTTCAGCACGCCTGCGTACAGGTAGAAGAGGGCGAGCACCCCCGCGATGATCCAATGTGCGATGTTCATGGCTCCAGTGCACCGGCGCCGCCGCGCTCCTGTCCAAGACCTGTTCCGTCAAGCCGATACCCGGCGCGTATCGTTGCAGCGTGGAGCTCCGTACCCTGAAGTATTTCGTGGCAGTCGCCGAGGAACTCCACTTCGGTCGGGCCGCCACGCGACTGCACATGAGTCAGCCGCCGCTGAGCCGGGCGGTCAAGCAGCTCGAGACCGAGGTCGGTGCCCTGCTGCTCGTCCGCTCGCCTGCCGGCGTCGCCCTCACCCCCGTGGGCGCCCTGCTGCTCGACGAGGCGCGCGCCCTGCTCGACCACGCCGACCGCGTACGCCTGCGGGTGACCTCGGCGGCCGGCGGCTCGACCGTCACTGTCGGCATCCTGGGCGACAGCACCGACCCGGCGGCCGGCAGGCTGGCCGCCGCCTACCGTCGTAGCCACCCGGGCGTCGACATCCGCATCCGCGACGCCGACCTGACCGACCCGACCTGCGGACTGCGCGCCGGACTTGTCGATGTCGCCCTGACCCGGGCGCCGTTCGACGAGACCGCCCTGACGGTGTGTGAGCTGCGTTCCGATCCGGTGGGCGCGGTCCTGCGCGCCGACGATCCGCTGGCCCGCCGCGAGAGCCTGCGGCTGGCCGACCTGAGCGACCGCCGCTGGTTCCAGTTCCCGCAGGGAACCGACCCGCTGTGGCGGTCGTACTGGAACGGCGGCGAGCCGCGCGAGGGGCCGGTGGTGCGCGTGGTCCAGGAGTGCCTGCAGGCCGTGCTGTGGAACGGCACGGTCGGCCTGGCCCCGCTCGGCCACGACATGCCCGCGGGGCTGGCCGCCGTGCCGCTCACCGACATGGCGCCGAGCCGGGTGGTGGCGGTGTGGAACGAGGGTGACCCCAATCCGTTGGTCCGTTCGTTCATCGACATCGCGACGGCCGCGTACCGCCGCTGACGACTCCCCCGCCTGGCGCGGTCACTCGGCGGGCAGGCGCACGCCGATCGCCGGCGTCACCGCTGCGAGGGCGTGGACGCCGCGCACGAGAAAATTCGTGGCCGGGCCGTAGCCCTTGAGCTGATAATCGCTGCTCATGAGGCGTCATGAGCACGATGGAGACATTCCGGCCAACCCGGCCTTACGACGCGTGCTGGGACGGCCCGGCGGCCCCGAACTGCTGGACCTGCTGAGCAACGGTATGTCGGGTGCCGATCTGACCACGCTGCTGCTCGAGGTGTTCCGGCGCCGGGCGGATCAGCGCACGCCGGCGGAGGTGATGCGGCGCTACCGCGACGACCGGTTCGTGGCGCCCGCGCCGACCGGCTTCACCGCACTTCGCCGTACCGAGGACGCTCTGGTGTCCGCGTTGCCCGAAGGGTTCGAGACTCTCGTGCTTGCCCCTGTCCTTCCTCTGGCGGCCCATTCGGCCGTCGCGACCGTGGATCCGCGCAAGGTGATCGCGACGGTACGTGGCAGCGAGGTGGCAGCCGATCCGACGAATGCGCTGGCCCTGGAGGCGTCCCTGCGACGTTCTGTGGCCCTGGCCGCCGATCCTCGTTCACAGGTGCCGGTCAGGCTGGCAGCCAGTCAGCGGGTGACCCGGGCCCAGCACTTCGACGCTCCTGGGATGCTCGCCCACTTCCAGGTATTCGGCCTGGTGACCGCCGGCCGGGACACCGGTAACCGGTCCTTCGAACACCGGCAGCTGGCCGAGCATCTGCGGTTCGCGGCTGGAGCGTCGGCCGCCGCCGGGGCGCGGCACACGGAGATCCGGCTCACCTGCCTGGAGGACGTGTGCCGCCCGGTCGTCGATCGGATCCGCGGTGATCTCGCCGCGCTGCCGGGCGTCACCGTGATCGAGGACCCCGACCGCACGACCGGACGCGGCTACTACACGAGCATGTGTTTCAAGGTACGCGCCGCCGTTGACAGCCAGTACACGGAAGGCGGCGACGGCGGCTTCGTCGACTGGAGCCGGCTCCTCACCGGTAACCGTAAGGAACGCCTTCTGATCAGCGGCTACGGCGTCGACAGACTCGCCGGCCTCTGACTGCGCCGCCCTCCACGCACGTGGTCCGCAATCCGGCACGCCGCCGCCTCCGGGTCCCAGCCAGCTCGAAGGCCGGCATCGGCGCGTGGAGGGCCGGCTCAGCCGTCGTTGCCGAGCCAGGCGACCGGGTCCATGTACTGGCCGTCGAAGATGACCTCGAAGTGGAGATGCGGGCCGGTGGACAGGCCTGTCGAGCCGACCAGCCCGACGGGGTCCCCGGTGGTCACGCTCTGGCCGGCCGTCACGTGGAGGGCGGACAGATGGCTGTAGGTGGTCTCCAGCCGCTTTCCGTCGATGGTGCCGTGGTCGATCACCACGCGGTTGCCGTAGGCCGGGGTCATGCCCGCGGACTCGACGCGTCCGTCCCGCACCGCGGACACCTGAGCTCCCTGCGGCGCGCCGAAGTCGACGCCCGTGTGGAGCTTTGTGACCCCGGTCAGCGGGTGGGTGCGCGATCCGTACGACGAGGTGACGGTGAGTGTGGTGACGGGCGGCGCCATGAGCGCGCCGGAGGCCGGGCCGTTCTCCTGCTCGGGGTTGCGGCGGACCAGTGAGTCGTACTGCGGAAGCCGCTTCTTGACGTCCTCGACGAAGGCGCGGGCCGGGTCGGGGACCTTGCCGGCCTCCTTGACCTGTTCCGTCCCGGCCGCGTACGCGGCGAGCGTGAGGTCGGCGACGTCACCGTTGACGGTGCCCTTGGTACGGAGTGCGGTCACCTTCTTCGCCAGGGAGCAGTCCTGCCGCCCCAGCGCCATGATCGCGTCCCCGGCGTCGCGCGGCGAGGAACTGCCGTTGCCGTCGTCGTCCCGGCCCCAGGTCTTCCAGTCGGCGTCCGTGAAGCGGGCGATGCCCTGTTCGGAGAGGCTCGCGGTGTTGTCCTGCCATCCTGAGAGCTGGTCGATGTGCGCGGCGAGGAGTGCGGGGCTGACTCCCGTGCAGTCCGCCGTCGCCCTGCGCAGCCAGGGGACGTAGGAGCCGTCCACATTGCTGACAGCTGACTCGCTCGGAGCCGGGTCCTGCGGCGGGGCCAGGTCGAGGCCGCCGGTCAGGGCGAGGAAGAGGGCGGCACCGGGGACAATCACCAGGCTGGGCAGCACGATCAGGACGAAGGGGCGGGGGCCGCGCCTACGGCGTGGCGGCGTTGGCTTGTCGGCCGGACCGACGGCAGGAGAGGTACCGGCCGGCTTCGGCCCGGGCTCCGCGGGTTCGTCCCCCACGGGTTCGTACCCGGTTGCGCCGGCCGGTCCCGGGTGGCTCTGTGCCGGATCGTGGTGCGGTGCTGCGGGGTGCGGCCGGAGGCCGTCGTCGTGCGCGGTGGTTCCCACCATGTGGGGGAACGCCGCGCCTTCCCTGTCCTCGGTCACGTGCCGGGCCGGCTCCACGAGGGCGCCAGGTCGGGGCGTGATATCGGTGGGGTGTATCGGCTCACGCCCAGACGCTAGCAAGTGGGTGACGCGGCGTCACCGGCCGCGAGGACAGGCCGAACTGCCCGATGGGGCACTGTCTATGCCCGCCGGCTCCTCCTCCGTCCCCGTGCCCGGCTCCCCCTGCTCCTCGGTAGTCGGCACCTGCCGGCGGATGCCGTGCACGACCGCAACGGACGCCGGATCGTGGACGCGAACCGGGAACCGACCGGCCGCACGCGCCCCCGTGTGTGCGCGTGGGTGCGGGAAGTGCGGCCGGCCGGCTCCCCGTCAGCGCAGTTCCGCGTACACGATGAGGTTGTCCACGGGGTGCCCGTCGGCGTCGAAGGCTCCGTCGCACGTGATCAGCCGGAGAACGGGCTCATCGGTCGCTCCGTAGACCTTGTCCGTGGGAAAGGAGTTCTTGCTGACCGTCTCCGTGCCGGTGACCGTGAAGTGGGTCTTCTCCCCTCCCCCGCCGGACACCGCGATATCGGCCCCCTTGTCGATGGTGTGGAGGTCGTGGAAGACGGCCTTGCCGAACCGTGTGTCGTTGTGGCCGATGAGCACGGCCGCACCGGGCTCACCGGGAACGGCTCCGCCCGCGTACCAGCCGGCCGTCATGCCCTTGTCCGCGGGCGGGACCTCGACGGTGCCGTCCTCGTTGAGTCCCAGCCGCAGCAGCGTGCTGTCTATCCCGAGCGACGCGACGGTCAGCCGCGTGGGTGCCGGTGCCTTGGGTGCCTCCTTGGACGGGGGCGCGTCGGAGGCCGCCCCGGCGGACGGCTCGGGCGTGTCGGACGCCCCGCAGCCGGTGAGGGGGGCCAGCAGCAGAGCGGCTGCCGTGACGGACGCGGCCGTCCGCCAGGAGGAGTTGAGGGTGAGGGGCATGAACACTCCGTGTGCGGGGCGAGCTGAGGAGGGAGGGGAACGACGGGTGGCGCCGCCCCTGCGGCGGGGAGCGGCGCCACCGGGTGGGATCAGCCGTTGTGCTGTGCGGCGGACCGGCGGCGCAGCACGAGGACACCGGCGCCCGCGAGCAGCACCGCTCCGGCCGCGGAACCGTAGAGCGCCGTGTCACCTGCGCCCTGGGCCGGGCGCTCCCCGGCGTCGACGCCGCCACGCGGAACGGTGCCGGCCGGCACGGACTCGGCGGGGACCGGCGTCGACACTTCGGTGGGCTCGGCGCCTGCAGGGGCGGGGGTGGGGGTCGCGCTGCGCTCAGCGGCCTCCGGGGTGGAGGTCGCGCCGCGCTCGGCGGGTACCGGCGTCGGTGTGGCGTCGGCGACGGCCGCGGTGGACGGCAGCAGGACCGCGCCCAGGGCGGCAGTGGCCAGGACGGCGGTGCGCAGGGTCGGACGAAGGGACATGAAGAACTCCGATTCCAGCTCGGCGTTGATGGTGCCCGCGCACGGATGCGCGTCGGGCGCCGGGCATGCCCACAGACTGGAGCGAAGTTGTGAGGAAGCTGTCAGACCGTCATGTTCATCGGATCAGGGCCGGCCGGCGGCATCCGCAGGGTGAACACCGACCCCTGGCCGACTGTGCTGACCACGCCGGCCGTCCCGCCGTGCGCCTCGACGAGCTTGCGGACGATCGCCAGCCCCAGGCCACTGCCACCCGTACGCCGGCTGCGTGACTTCTCCGCGCGCCAGAACCGGTCGAAGACGTACGGCAGGTCCTCGGGCGCTATGCCTCGTCCGGTGTCGGCGACCTCCAGCACCACCTCCTCGTGCGCTTCCCCGGACCCGGGCCCGGTCACGTAGGCGCGCAGGGTGACCCGCCCTCCCGCAGGGGTGTGGCGTACGGCGTTGGACACCAGGTTGCCGATCGCCTGCCGCAGCCGGACCGGGTCGGCGGTGAGTTCGGGGACCGGCTCGTGTCCCTCCGGCGCGGTCACGGTGAGGCGGACCCCGGCGGCATCGGCCTGGGCCTGGTGGGCCGCCACCGCGTGGGCGAGCAGCTCCTCGATCCGTACGGGTTCGGGGTGCAGGCGCAGGACACCGGCATCGGCCGCCGACAGGTCCTGGAGGTCGTCGATGATGTGCTGCAGCTGCACCGCCTCCTCCAGCAGCGAGGAGACGAACATCTCGTCCACATCGGCGATGCCGTCCTCGGCACCCTCGAGCCACCCGCGGATGTTGCTCAACGGGGTACGCAGCTCGTGCGCGACATCGCTGACCATCACCTTGCGCTGTTCCTCCAACCGGGCGCGGTGCGCCGACATGTCGTTGAAGGCGGCGGCCAGCCGGCCGATCTCGTTGTCCGCTGCGACCACCACATGCGACGGTTCCTCGCCGTCCCGCATGCGCTGGGCCGCTCCGGTGAGGGCGTGGAGCGGCCGCACGAGCCGTACTCCGGCGAGGATCGAGGCTCCGACGGTGAGTGCGAGGACGAGCGCCGCGACCCCGGTGATCTTCGCCGTGTTCGCGGGGGAGAGCTCGAAGCCGGGCACGGCGCCGCCGCCGGGGTCGCCGATGAACAGCAGGGCGGGTGAGGCGACGTACGAACTGAGCTGCTCCTGGCGGGCGATGCCGACGCACGAGGCGATGTCGCGGTCGTTCTCGCTGTCCAGGGGTGCGGGGGTGGCGACCTCTGTCGGCAGGGTCTCCCGCGGGACGCTGACGCTGGGCACCGGCGTCGGCACGGGGGTGGCCGTCGCAGCGGCCGGCTCCTCGTCGGTTCTCCAGGAGAGGTCGAGATCGAGCTGTACGGCCTCGCGCCCCTGCCGGTCCAGGCACGCGTTGACGAGCTCGTTGAGGGCGGTGAGCGCCTTCGTCTCGGTTGCTGTGGGGCTGTCCAGGGCGTCCGTCGAGCACCGGCTGCCGCGCATGCGGTCCGGATCGTTGCCCACGACCTGGATACGGGGCCGCCCGCTCGGCCCTTCGACGACGTCGGAGGCGATCCCGGACCGGCTGAGGCACCGCACCGCCTCGTCGGCGGTGCGCCTCAACGACGTACGCTCCGCCTCGGGCAGCCTGAACGGTCCGACGGCCCGCGGGTCGACCCTGTCGTTGCCGGAGCGCTGCGCCCCGTCCGTGCCGGGTGCAGCGACCGTCACGGAGCCGGAGTCCGAGTCGGCCTCGGAGGTGGCGGTCACGGACAGCGGGTCCACGACCGCCGACGCCTGGGGAGGCAGGGCCGGAGGCGGCGAGGTGGACGACGCGGCGGAGTCCGCGAGGATCTGCCGGCTCTGCGTCGTCAGCGTGATCCGCCGGTCGGAGGCGTCGGCCAGCTCCTTCACCGTGGCCCCCACCCCGTCCCACGAGGGGTGTCCGGCCGCGTAGGCGAGCAGGGCGTCCAGGACCCGGGTGTCCGCCGCGAGGTTACGGCCCTGCTCCTGCTCGATCGCACCGGATGTGGTCTGTACGGCCAGCCACGCTGTCGCGGCGACCGAACAGGCCGCGACGAGGGCCGACACCGCCAGCAGCCGCCCGAGGAGGCTCTTGCGCAGCGGGAGCCGCAGGCGCGGTCCGCCGCGCTCAGCGCGCCTCGGCACGTGGGGCGCCCTTCTGCGGGTCCATGAGTTTGTAGCCGACT
Organism: Streptomyces sp. NPDC079167; assembly: GCF_040686735.1. Classification (NCBI taxonomy): domain Bacteria; kingdom Bacillati; phylum Actinomycetota; class Actinomycetes; order Kitasatosporales; family Streptomycetaceae; genus Streptomyces; species Streptomyces sp. NPDC079167. Next base: position 258,681 of record NZ_JBFBLO010000011.1, read on the forward strand.
CCGAAGACGGTGAGGAGCCGGGCCGGCCGCCGGGGCGCGCGCTCGATCTTCTTGCGGAGGTTCATGATGTGCACGTCGACGGTCCGGCTGCTGATGTAGCGGTCGAACCCGTGGAGTTCGGCGAGCAGCTGCTCGCGGGTGAAGACCCGTTCCGGCTCCGCGGCCATCGCCGAGAGGAGTCTGAACTCCCCCGGTGTGCACTCGACTCCCGCACCGTCGACCGCCACTTCGTGACGTACGGGGTCGACGGCGAGCGATCCCACCCGCAGCACGTGGCCGTCCTCACGTCCGCCGTCCCGCCGGGTGCGCCGCAGGAGGGTGCGCACACGTGCCATGAGCTCCCGCGGGCTGTAGGGCTTGGTCATGTAGTCGTCCGCGCCCAGGTCGAGCCCGAGCAGCAGATCGTCCTCCGTGGCCCGGGCGGTCAGCATGAGGACCGCCAGCTCCCGCCCCTCGGAGCGCAGTATGCGGACCACGTCGAGCCCGTCCGCCCGGGGCATCATCACGTCGAGCACCAACAGGTCCGGACTTCCCTGTCGCGCCTGTTCGAGGGCGGCGAGGCCGTCGGACACCACCGTGACCGCGTGGCCTTCGCGTTCGAGGTAGCGGCGGACCAGCTCGGCCTGTTTCGCGTCGTCTTCCGCGACTATGACGTTTGCGCACACGGGGGTGATCGTAGAGGAGGGCCCCGGCCGCCGGCTCCCGCGTGTGCGTGGGCTGGTCCGGCGGCCTTCGGGAGGCGGCCGCGATCAGCAGACGCCGTCCCCCGGCCTGGGGTTGCCCAGGCCGAACAGCGGACGCAGCTTGAGCCCGATCCAGGTGCCGGCCAGCGCGACCGCGCCCCACAGCCAGCCGCTGAGGCTGCCCGAGGCGACACCTGCGAGGTAGGCGCCGATGTTGCAGCCTCCGGCGAGCCGTGCGCCTATGCCCATCAGCACACCGCCGAGCACCGACGCGACGGCCGTGCGCCAGGGGATGCCACGGTGCAGGGCCCAGGTGCCGCCGAGCGCGGCGGCCACCGCCGCGCCGATCATGATGCCGATGTCGGTGAGGCTGGTCTTGTCGGCCAGTACGGGACCCGACAGCATCTGCGCGTTGCCGGGCTGCCGCCACCAGGACCAGTTCTCCGGGTGGCCGCCCAGGGCGCCCACCAGTTCCGAGCCCCACAGGCTGAACGCACTCGTGACACCCCAGGCGCCGCCGGACACCAGCAGCACTCCCGCGCCGAGGACGGCCAGCACCAGGGCGCCGGCGACCAGCGGCCAGGAGCCGCGGAAGACCCGTACGAGCGAGGTGCGCGCCGACGGGACGGCGCCGAGCGGCGGCGGGTTGCGCCGGGCCTGGACGCGTCGGGTGACCGCGACCACCAGCAGCAGCGCGGCGATCGTCACCGCCCACGAGCCGGGCCAGCCGATGTGGTCGGACAGCACGACCGGCTCCCAGGCGGGGAGGTCCTTCCACAGGTCGAACTGCCAGGCGGCGAGCGTGGCCCCCGCGATGAAGCCGCCGAGGGTCAGCAGCACCGAGGTCTGCCCCGAGCCGACGGCGAAGAGGGTGCCGGAGGCGCAGGCGCCGCCGAGCTGCATCCCGACGGCGAAGAGCAGCGAGCCGACGACCAGGCCGACGCCGATCGCTCCGCCGGACGGTGCCGGCTGCGAGCCGAACAGCCCGGTGCTCGTGCCGACGACGAGCGCGAACAGGGTGGCCGTGGTGCCGAGCAGCAGCGCGTGCGCGCGCAGCCCGGTGCCGTTGCCCACGGCGATGAGCTGCCGCCAGGCGGAGGTGAAGCCGAACCGGGAGTGGAAGAGCGCGACGCCCAGTCCGAGACCCAGCAGGAGCAGCACGCCCGGCTTGGCGCCGTGCGCCGACCACACGTACGCGGTCAGGGCGACGGCGAGCAGTCCGGACACGACGAGTGGCGTCCTGCGTACCGGGGGCAGCGGCGGCACCTCCGGTCGGGGTACGGAGGTGGGAGAGGGGACGAACAGGGCGGGCAGTGCGCGCGGCGGCGCGGCCGGCCCGGCTGGTGGCGCGGTGGTCACGAAGGTCTCCGGAATGGTGCTCGGCGGACAGCGGCATGGGCTGTCGACGGCGCGGCACGCGCCGCCGACGCGGGTTCAGCCGCTACAGAGGCCGTCGTCGACGCACCACGCCGAGTGCGCGAACAGCGCGAGGCACAGTGACAGGGCCGAAGCAGACATGCGTACGAATATACGGAGGAGGGCCCTCCGCACGCGGGGCCGTCTCGCTATGCGGAAGGCCACGGCATCCGCGGGGCCCGGCGCGGGCACGTCGCAGGCGTCCCTGTCCGGCGGGCCCAAGCCCGGCCCGCGGAGGGCTGCCGGGAAGCCGCTGACCTCTCCGGCCGCAGACCCCCCAGGAACCAGTGGGCCCGCCTCGTCCCTCACACCGTGCTGAACCAAGCCTCTGCGAGTGAAGGAAGAGATTCTTCGGCGGGGGCGGGCAGTTCTCTCATGTACCAGGGAAGGTTGCTGTACACGTGTAGCAACGTGTAGGCCATGAGTTCACGCGGCTCGAAGCCGTGACCGTACACCCCGGTGAGCCGAGCCAACAGGGCTGGATTTCCGCGCGTGACGAACAGGCCGACACCGACGAAGTCGTAGGCGCGGTCACCGATCATCGCTGGTTCGAAGTCGAACAAACCGGTCAGGCGCCATCCGTCGGGATCGACCAGGAAGTGCTGCTGCATGACCTCGGTATGCAGCAGGGAAGGCTGTGGGGTCCGTGGCAACGGAACCGACGCGAGGAAGTCCGGAATCTGGACCAGCCAGGCCGCTGACAGCCCATGGGCGCGCTGCTGTTCCACCGCGCCGGCTGTCTGGCGATCCAGAAAGGTGCCCCAGTCCTCGGGGCCGAGGGCGTCCCGCAGCGGCTCGGGGCTGAGGGCGTGCAACGCCGAGAGGGTCTCACCGATCTCGACGACGAGCCGTTCACGATGATTCCGGGGCACGTGCTCCCAGGAGTGGGCGAGGTTCCTGCCGCGGAGCCTGGACATCAGGACGTACTGCCAGCCGTTCTCGTACGGGCCGGATGCCCGCACCACGGGTGTCGGCACCGGCAGTCGCCCTTGCACATGGGCAAGGACCCGGCCTTCAGCGATGCCGTCCTGAGCGGCAGCTCCGGGGAAGAGCTTGAGCACGTGGTCGTCACCCACCGCGTAGACCGGCTGTGACCCGTCAGGGAAGCGGACCAGTGAGGCGCCGGGGAACCCGAGACGTGCACAGAGGTCTTCCGCCCCAGGACGCATCACGCTCTCATCGGGGACGACAGTGTCCCAGTCGTCATCCGTTTCCACCACAGGCAGCATGACCGGGACCGTAGGCCACTCCCAGCCAGGCGGCAACGGAGTTTCGTCGGCACCATGGCCCAGGCCGCAGGCAGGACGCCCCGTCCGCAGCCTGCCTCACACCCCTCGGGCCAGGAACCGGGCCGACAGCGAATTGGCGCCGCCGCCGAGCCCGACGTACTGATCTGCGACGGGATCACCACCGCGATGGATGCCGTCAGCACCAGCCTGGTGACCTCGGAGATCACCAGGCTCCGCGAGGTGAGCGGAACAGCGGTGCTGTGGATCGGTCACGACCTTCGACTGCTCGGACAGCCGGCCGACGACCTCGTGGTCATCGACGCCGGCACGGTCGTCGAGGACGGTGACCGGAACACGGTCCTCGCCGCCCCGAGCGCACCGGCCACCCGCCTGCTGCTGCGCGCCCGGAACCTGGGCACCGGCCCCGCAGGCCGGTCGAATCCTCAGGGAGAGCAAGAGATGCACAGAAAGGAAGAACCGCGCTCTTCGCTGAGGACCGGTGCGCGGTGGGAGCCGCGTGCACCCCCGGTCCCGGGACCGGGGGTGACGGACCTCAGATGGTCGCGGTGTCGATCACGAAGCGGTAGCGGACGTCGCTGTTCAGCACGCGCTCGTACGCCTCGTTGATCTCGGCCGCGCCGATCAGTTCGATCTCGGCTCCGAATCCGTGCTCGGCGCAGAAGTCCAGCATTTCCTGGGTCTCCTGGATGCCGCCGATCCCGGAGCCCGAGAGGGACTTGCGGCCGCCGATCAGGGAGAAGAGGTTGACGGAGACGGGCTCCTCCGGGGCGCCGACGTTCACCAGCGCGCCGTCCGTCTTGAGGAGGGCGAGGTAGGCGCCGAAGTCCAGCGGGGCCGACACCGTGGACAGGATGATGTCGAAGGTGCCGCGCAGGTCCTCGAAGGTCTTCGGGTCGCTCGTGGCGTAGTAGTGGTCGGCGCCCAGCTTCAGCCCGTCCTCCTGCTTGCGCAGGGACTGCGAGAGGACGGTCACCTCGGCGCCGAGCGCGTGCGCGATCTTGACGCCCACGTGCCCGAGGCCGCCCATGCCGAGAACGGCGACCTTCTTGCCGGGGCCGGCGTTCCAGTGCTTCAGGGGGGAGTACGTGGTGATGCCGGCGCAGAGCAGCGGCGCCGCCTCGTCGAGTGCCAGGCCCTCGGGGATACGGACCGTGTAGTTCTCGTCCACGACGATGTGCGTGGAGTAGCCCCCGTACGTGGGGTCGCCGTTCTTGTCCAGGGCGTTGTACGTGCCGATGTTGCCCTTGACGCAGTACTGCTCCAGGCCTGCCTCGCAGTTCTCGCACTCACGGCAGGAGTCCACCATGCAGCCGACGCCGACGCGGTCGCCGACGGAGAACCTGGTGACGCCGGGGCCCGTCTCGGTGACGATGCCGGCGATCTCGTGGCCGGGCACCATCGGGAAGATGCCCTCGCCCCAGCCGTCGCGGGCCTGGTGGATGTCCGAGTGGCAGATGCCGGCGAACTTGATGTCGATCAGCACGTCGAACTCGCCGACCGCGCGTCGCTCGATGGTGGTGCGCTCCAGCGGAGCCTTCGCGGAGGGGGCGGCGTACGCAGCGACAGTGGTCATGCGGAAATTCTCCTAAGGAGTGGTCCTGCGCCCGGCGGCTTTCGGTCCGGGCACGTCGTCCAGCCTGCCCGGTGTCTCCGCGTTCACCCAGGCCACAGCTCTGCCTACGTCCAGTGGTCGTACTACTGGCGGGGTCAGGATGGTGTGCGTACGACCATGGATACTGGACCCATGGAGGAGCAGCCTGTGCCCGAGCGGCAGTCCGCAGATGTCCCCGGTGACGGCGCGGGGCACGCCCTCGACCGGCGTGCCGAGCTCAGCGAGTTCCTGCGCAGCCGGCGGGCGCGGCTCAAGCCCGAGGATGTGGGGCTGCCCGACTTCGGCCGGCACCGCCGGGTCCCTGGGCTGCGGCGCGAGGAGCTCGCGCAGCTGGCCGGGGTGTCCGTGGCGTATTACACACGTCTGGAACAGGGCAACGGACAGAACGTGTCCGGGGAGGTACTGGGTGCGATCGCGTCCGCTCTGCGGCTGACCGGCGCCGAGCAGGCGCACCTCACCCACCTGGCGAAGCCCAAGCAGCACCGGAAGAGGCCGTCGGCGCGGCAGCAGCGGGTGCGGGGCACGCTCTGTCAGCTGCTCGACACGATGGAGGGCGTTCCCGCGTACGTCATCGGCCGGCGCTCCGAGATCCTGGGCTGGAACCGGATGGCGGCGGCGGTCTTCGGCGACTGGTCGCAGCTTCCGCCGCAGGAGAGGAACTGGGCGCGGCTGACGTTCCTGAGGCCGGAGTACCGGGACCTCTTCGTGGAGTGGGACCAGAAGGCGGCGGACATCGTCAGCTACCTGCGGATGGACGCGGGCTGCCGCCCCGACGACCCGCGTCTCTCCGCACTGGTCGGTGAACTGTCCGTGAAGAGCGAGGAGTTCCGCCGGCTGTGGGCGAGGCACGACGTCAAGGAGAAGACCCACGGCGTCAAGCGGCTGCGGCATCCGCTGGTGGGTGAGCTGACGCTCCGCTTCGAGACGTTCGCCCTGCCCGACGACGCGGAGCAGTCGGTGGTGGCCTATCACCCGGAGCCGGGCTCGGCGTCCGCCGACGCGCTGCGTCTGCTCGCGAGCTGGGGCGCGGACGCCACTCGTGCGGGCAGGTCCGTTCCCGAGGGGCCGTGACCGAGCCGCTCCTCCGGGCCGCGGGAATACCCGCCCCACCCGCCCATGACCAGGCTGTACGCTGCGGGGATGCAGCCGTCCGCCTCTTCCTCCCCTGCGCGTTCCGGCCAGGCCGCGGCCCCCGAGCGGCGTGGGCTCCTGACGGAGCGGATCGCACGGGAACTCGAGCACGACATCCGGTCCGGTGACATCGCGGTCGGGACCAAGCTCCCCTCGGAGCGCGAGCTCTCGACCCAGTTCGGGGCCAGCAGGAACGTCGTACGCGAGGTGCTGCGGCGCTTGGAGGCCCAGCACCTGATCGAGGTGGCGCCGGGACGTGGGTCCTTCGTGCGTGAGCAGACCTCGGGGCAGGCCAGGGGGTACGACGCCCTGTACCGCGCGGGCCGGCCCACCGTGCGGCAGCTGATCGAAGCCCGGCTTCCGCTCGAGGTCGAGACGGTACGCCTGGCGGCCGAGCACGCGACGGACGAGGACATCGAGGCGCTCAGGTCCGCCCGGGACGCCCTTGAATCGGCGAGCGACGTCGTCGTCAAGGCCCGGGCCGACATGGCCTTTCACGACGCCGTCGCCGAGGCGAGCAAGAACCCGGTGCTCAGGATCATGCTCTCGTCGATCAGCGGAATGATGTTCGAGATGATGCTCCGCTCCAACTCCGACCCCTCGATCGGCGAGCCCGGTGTTCCGCACCACCCCGAGATCTTCGAGGCGATCGAGGCGCGCGACGTGGAACTGGCCGGTGAGCGCATGCGGGAGCACTTGATGCTCGGCCTGCGCACCTACGGCAAGGATCTCGACATCCAGGTCGACATCATGGCGCGCAACCACATCGAAACGCTGCTGGACGGGACCGGTAACCGGTACGGCGCCGGAAGGACGGACGGGTAGCGCCCTCCGGGCCACCCGCCGCCTCCGAACCCACGCTTCTGTGATCCGGCCCGTCAAAGGGCTGTTCGGGGCGCCGCTCCCCTGCTAACGTCCCTCTGGTCCAACTGGTCCTACCAGTTGGACCGGGCAGAACAGGAGCTCCCCAGGCGACGACACGCCTGAGGTGAGCAGGACGCACGACAGCGCAGAAAGACGAGGACGACGATGTCCACGAGCAGCCAGCTCCTCAGCCGGCGCTCCTTCGGCAGGCTGGCGGCAGGAGTCGCCGGAGCCGCCGGGACCGGGGCGCTCGGCGCGTGTACGAGCAGGGGCGGGCGGCCCTCCGCCGACACCCCCTTGCGGATCATGGCCATCAACCACGTGTGGTCCCAGGCGATCCGCCGCCGCACGAAGGAGTTCGAGGAGCGCATCGGGCGGCGGGTCTCCATGACCCTGCTCACCGCGGACCAGCTGGCGAGCAGCTACAACGTGAAGCTCAACGCCTCGGGCACCGACGTGGACGTCATGATGGTCCGCGCGCTCCAGGAGCAGTTGCTCTTCGCGCACAACGGCTGGCTGGCCGACCTGAGCGACCGCGTCACCCAGGACGAGGAGTTCGCCTGGCCCGACTTCCAGAAGGCCCCGCGAGAGGCTTCGGTGACGGCGGGCAAGGTGCTGAGCGTCCCCGTGGTGACCGAGCGCCCCGCGCTCTACTACCGCAAGGATCTCGTGGAGGACCTCGGGGGACCGCCGCGCACCCTTGAGGCGCTGATGTCGGCGGCCCGGGAACTCACCGAGAAGAAGAAGGGCTTCTACGGCTACGTGGGCCGGGGCCAGCGCAGCGGCGCCGTGTCCCAGTGGTCGAGCTTCCTGTATTCGCACGGCGGGGACTTCGTCGTGCGGGGCAGGTCCGGCATCGGCACGCCCGAGGCCCTCGCCGCGTACGAGTACTACGGCAGCCTCCTGGCCAGGACGGGCCCGCCCGGCGCCACCAACATGAGCCTCGAACAGGCCATGCCGATCTTCGCGCAGGGCAAGGCCGCCTTCTACATCGACGCAGACGCGATCTACAGCAGCTTCCTCGACCCGAAGGTGTCGACCGTGCGCGAGACCGTGGGCTTCGCGCCCTTCCCGGCCGGACCGGCCGGCGCCCGGCCGCACAACATCCCGTCCTGGAGCCTGGGCATCAACAAGTTCAGCCTGCTGCGCGACGACGCCTGGGAGTTCATCAGGTGGGCCGCCGGAACCGAGGTGACCGCGGCCCTCCAGAAGGACGGCATCCCGGGCGCCCGTACGTCGGTGTGGTCCGACCCCGCGTCCCTGGCGTCGTTCCCCCCGGATCTCGCCGAGGCCATGCGGCTCAACGCGGAGCGGGGCCTCGGCTACGACAGGCCCCGGGTCCTTCAGGTCGGCCGGGCCAGGGACATCGTCGGGAGGCCGCTGGTCGCGGGCATCCTCGGAAACGACGTACGGCCCGTGGCCCGGGACGCCGATGCGGAGTTCGCCGATTTCCTCGTCCGCGACAACCGCCACAAGGAGTCCTGATGTCCGCCACAGAGGTCTCCCCGGCCCGCCCCGCCGCCGCGCCGGGCACACGGCCGGCTCCCGCGCGCCGCCCTCGCACCTTCGAACAGGCCAACCGGCGGCTGAAGTGGGCGATGCTCGCGCCGGCACTGCTCTTCGTCGGCCTGATGATCGTCTTTCCGCTGGTCTACACGGTCAACCTCAGCCTGACCGACGCCTTCGGCGCGGTGAACGCGGGCAAGGCACACGTCGGCCTGCAGAACTTCACCGACGCCCTCGGTGACACCCGCCGCTTCTGGCCCGCCGCCCGGCGCACACTGGTCTTCACCGTCGGAGCGGTGATCCTGGAGACGGTGCTCGGCCTCGCCCTGGCGATGCTCATGCGCAAGCCGTTCCGGGGCATGCGGTGGGTGCGTACGGTTCTGATCATCCCGTTGCTCACCACCCCGGTGGCGATCGGCATCCTCTGGCTGCTGATCCTCGACCCCACCAACGGCATAGCCAACCATCTGCTCGCCGGAGTCGGACTGCCCCGGCAGGAGTTCCTCGGCTCCGTCAGCCAGTCGCTGCCGACCCTGATGCTCATCGACGTGTGGCAGTGGACACCCATGATGACCCTGCTGCTCCTCGCCGGGCTGACCACACTGCCCGAGGAGCCGGAGGAGGCCGCCCGCGTCGACGGGGCGAACGGCTGGCAGCGGTTCCGGCACGTCGTGCTGCCCATGCTCGGCCCGACGCTCGCCACCGCCCTGGTGCTGCGCGCGGTGGACGCGCTCAAGACCTTCGACATCCTCTACGCCACCAAGGGGGCGGGCGGTGGCTCGGACTTCGAGGTGGAGACCCTCAACGTCTACGCCTACGGGCTGACCTTCGACTACCAGGAGTACGGCCTGGCCGCCGCCGTCCTGGTCCTGTTCACGCTCTTCATCATCGGCGTCGTGGTGCTGCTGCGCCGCCGGAGCGGAAGGAAGACCGCATGAGTGCCGTCGTCACCCCCACGCCCGTCCCGGCACACCTGCGCAGGCGCGCGGTCCGCGCGTGGCTGCGCTCCATCGCCATCGCCCTCGTGACGCTGGTCTTCGCGCTGCCCCTGGTGTGGATGTTCGCCGCGGCCTTCAAGACCAACGTGCAGGTGACCGACCCGTCCGTGGGCCTGTGGTTCAGCCCCACCCTCGAGAACTTCCGCAGCATCGTCGAGGCCGGGCAGATCCTGCGGTCGATGGGCAACTCCCTGCTGGTCGGCGTGGTCTCCACCGTGCTCTCCGCCGTCATCGCGGTGCCCGCCGCCTGGGCGGTCGGACGGTTCTCCATGCACCGCACGGGTTCGCTGATCCTGGTCGCGCGTATCGTCCCGGCGATCTCGCTGCTCGTCCCCTGGTACTACCTGTTCGCGCAGATGGGCCTCGTCGGCTCCTACACCGTGCTGATCCTCAGCCAGATGTTCGTCTCCGTCCCGCTCATCATGTGGATCATGATCAGCTTCTTCGCCGGCCTGCCGGTCGAACTGGAGGAGGCGGCGCGCACCGACGGGCTGAGCGCCTTCGGCGCCTTCCGCCGCATCGCCCTGCCCCTCGCGGCCCCCGGAACGGCGACCGCGTCCCTGCTCGCCTTCGTCTTCAGCTGGAACAACTTCATGTTCGCGCTGATCTTCGCGGACGACCGTACGCAGACCGTGCCGGTGACCCTCTTCAACTTCATCTCGTACGCGAGCACCGACTGGGGCGGTCTCATGGCCGCCGCGACGCTCATCACCGTCCCCGTCGTCCTGGCCGCCGTCCTCGGACAGAAGTACCTGGTGGCCGGTCTGACCTCCGGCGCCACCAAGGGCTGAACGGCCCGTCACCACCGCATCCGGAAGAAAGTACCCCCATGAAAATTGTCGACGCGAAGGTCCTCGTCACCAGCCCCGGCCGTAACTTCGTCACGCTCCGGCTGACGACCGACGAGGGACTCACCGGCCTCGGCGACGCCACCCTCAACGGCCGGGAACTGGCCGTGGTCAGCTATCTCGAGGACCACGTGGTGCCCCTCCTCATGGGACTGGACCCGCACCGCATCGAGGACACCTGGCAGTCCCTGTACCGGGGGGCGTACTGGCGGCGCGGACCGGTGACGATGGCCGCGATCGCCGCCGTCGACGTCGCGCTCTGGGACATCAAGGCGAAGGCCGCCGGCCTCCCGCTCTACCAGCTCCTGGGCGGGGCGAGCCGGGAGCGGGTGGCGACCTACGGCCACGCCAACGGCCGTGACATCCCCGAACTCCTCGACTCGGTCAGGGCCCGCCTCGCCGAGGGCTACCCCGCCGTACGCGTGCAGTCCGGCATCCCCGGGCTGAAGGCGGTCTACGGCGTGTCGAGTACGGACGACAGCGGCTCCCCCGTGCTCCACCAGCAGGCCCGGCCGCTGGTGGAGGACTGGGACACCGACGCCTACCTGCGTCACATGCCGGACGTGCTGGAGGCCGTGCGCGGCGAGTTCGGCCCGGATCTCCCGCTCCTGCACGACGCACACCACCGGCTCACCCCGGTCCAGGCCGCCCGCCTCGGCAAGGACCTGGAACCGTACCGCCTCTTCTGGCTCGAGGACTGCACACCGGCCGAGAACCAGGAGGCGCTGCGCGTGGTCCGCCGCCACACCACGACACCGCTGGCCATCGGCGAGGTCTTCAACACGGTGTACGACTACCAGTCCCTGATCACCGAGCAGTTGATCGACTACGTGCGTTCCGCCGTCACCCACTTCGGCGGAGTCACCCCGCTGCGCAAGCTCTTCGACTTCGCCGCGCAGTACCAGATCAAGAGCGCGATCCACGGCCCGGAGGACATCTCCCCGGTCGGCATGGCCGCCGCCCTCCACCTCGACCTCGCCGTACACAACTTCGGGATCCAGGAGTACTCGGGCCACACGGCGCTCACCGAGGCGGTGTTCCCCCACGCGTACACCTTCGTGGACGGCCATCTGCACCCGGGCGAGGCGCCGGGCATCGGCGTGGAGCTGAACGAGGAACTGGCGGCCGCGCACCCGTACGAGGCGGCGTATCTCCCGGTCAACCGGCTGCACGACGGGACGGTCCACGACTGGTGATCTCGTGCACCCGCCGGCACTGCCTCCCTCTCCCCTGGGGGCGTGCCGGCGGCGCGCGTGGCGCTCCGGCCCCGTCGGCGGCGACCGGCGAGCGGTGCGCCGACGGTCGGTTCCTGCGTGCACCATGGACAACGGCCCGTCCCTGCGGCTACCTTCGCCGAGTATTTGACAACGATGTCACGCCGCCTCTTCCAGGGAGCAGTGATCGCCGATGGTGTCCCGAAGAACCCTTCTGCAGGCAGGCGGAGCAGCTTTCACGGCCGGTGGGCTCGGGATCTGCCGGCCCGGCTTGGCCGGCGCGGCCGAGGCCCGCCTCACGGCCCCTCTGCTGCCGTCCTTCGGCCGCCCCACCCGGCTCGACGTCGCCGACATCAGTTCCCTCGGCGGAGACGATCAACTGCTGCTGACGACCCTTCAGGGGGTGGTCAACCGGCGCCGTCCACGCCTCTACTTCAACTTCGACGCGAGCGATGTCGACTTCCGCTGGCTGTCCGGCACCGGAGCCTCGGTCACCCGCCACGACCGGGCGTCGGACCTCGTCGCCCGCTATCGAGGCGAAACACGCGGCGCCGTCCTGTACGACCCCGAGGTCCCTGACTCGGTGAACGTGGCGACCACGCTGGCCGGCCTGGAGAACGCCGTCGTCGCCACCGCCGAACAGGCCCGTGCGCACCGCCTGAAGACCGTCGTGGATCTGCGGGGCCGCTTCGGCACGGACGACGTGCTCGCCACCTACCGCTGGCAACTGGACCATCTGTTCCCGCGCTGCACGCACACGCTGCTGGCCGGGCTGCCCCCCACTCGGACGGTACGGTCGGACGGTGTGCGATGGCGTGAGATCGCCCGGGAGACCGAGCGCGTCCGCGACTCGTCGAACCGGCAGGTCCGCACCTTCGATCTGAGCGCGGAGACCGCAGGCGGGGACGGCGTCTACCTGCGTTTCCAGGATTCGTTCGGCGACGACGGGTGGGGCGCTTCGGTCGGTTCGGTCCGAGTGACGGCCGACGGCGACGAGCTGGTCGCCCCGTTCACCCCGGGCACGGCCGCCGAGGTGCCGCATCTCTTCGACGGCTCCAACTCCTCCGTCGGCGGGGACGCCAACCGGTTCTGCGACGGCGACGGGTACTTCATCTACCACTTCACGCCGCCTGCCGGTACCCAGCAGCTCCTGGTCGAGGCCGAGCTGTGGAACCAGTACCTCGTCTCCGCCACCACGACCGCGCCCACCAGGGTCGAGCCGTTCCCCTACTTCCGGGACTACGCCGTCGCGAGCCGGGCGATGGTCCTCTGGCTGCCCCCCTCCGGCGACACGGGCGCGCTCCTCGACGAGATCTTCAGCCGGGTCGCGCCCACCACCCCCTACGCCGGCTGGTTCTCCGACGACGTCGCGGGAGAGTGGGGCGGCGTCGACCGGGCGTCCCGGCACGGCATCGAGGTGGTGCCCGCCGACTACTACATGAACGCCACCGTGCACGCCGGCGTCCCCGCGAAGATCTCCGGCAGAGTCGCGCCGAGGCCGACGGCCGTGCTCCGCAACCGCGTCTACCTCACCCTCACCGTCGGCGAGGGCGACAACATCCAGTACTGCCAGCGCCGGATGCGTACCCTCTGGGAGGACCCGATGAGGGGGCGCGTGCCCGTCAACTGGACCGTCAGCCCGCTGCTCGCGGACATCGGGCCCGCGCTGCTGGCGTACTACCAGGAGACCGCCACCGACAACGATCTGCTGATCGCGGGCCCCTCCGGCGCCGGATACACCTATCCCGGCTCATGGCCCGAGAGCGCCCTGGACGCGTACACCGAGCTCACCGGCCGTTTCCTGCGCCGGACGGGCATGGACCTGATCTACGCCTACAACCCCCGCAATGCGTCAGGCGACGGCTGGATCCCGTTCGATGAACGCGTCGTCCGTTCCTACCGGGAGAACACCCCGGTGCGCGGCATCATCCAGTCCTGGGAGACCGGAGACCTGCAGAGCCGCCCCGCCGGTATCCCCGTGCTCGGCAACTTCTTTCCGCAGGGGAAGGCCGGGGAGTACCGGGACGCGCTGCTACGGCACATCGAGGGCTGGGACCGCACCGCACCCCTGTTCATCGCCGGCGCCGTCAACGCCTGGAGCTGGACACCGAGTGACATCGCCGAACTCCGCGACCTGCTCGGCGAGCCCTTCGAAGTCGTCCGCGGGGACACTTTCTTCGACCTGGTGCACCGGGCGGGAGCACACCGCCCGCGATAGAGGAAGGCCCGGCCTCTCCGGCCTCCGCGGGCGGGTCCCGCAGACTCGGCCCGTCCGCACTCTTCCAACCCGCATTTACATCGATGTACATTTCCCACCGGCACTCCGGCACCGCGGGGCGGGAGTGTCAGGGGCATGCTCAGCAGTTCCGCATCGCCCGACTCGTCCGGCACGTCCCGGCGGCCGTCTTCCCCGTCCGCCGCGGCCCGTCACCCGAGAAGAGGAATCCCTGATGCGCAAGCGCCGACCACCACCTCACCCCGGCATCAGGCCGGGGAACAGCCGGCCCTCCGGTGCAACCCCTTCCCGGCGGTCCACCGGGGTACGGCGGCTCCTGCTCTGTGTGACCGCGGTGCTGAGCCTGCTGGCCCTCGCGGTGCCGGCCGCGGCCGGCAGTACTCCATCCGGCGCCTCGCCCGCGGCCACCGCCTCCCCCACCGCCACGGGCACACCCCTGCGCGACGGTACGGGCCTGTATCCCCGCGCGATCCGGCTGGCCCACAGCGGAGCGGCTGACGGGCGTGTGCTCGCGAGCGTCGTCACCTTCGACGGCGACAACGGCATCGGCGCCATCCACGAGAGCACCGACGGCGGCACCACCTTCCGCGAGGTCGGCCGCGTCGCCGACCCCGAGTCCGCGGCAGGCCAGGGACTGTGCTGCGCGACCCTGTTCGAACTGCCACGCCAGGTGGGCGCCCTGGCGCCCGGCACGCTGCTCTGGGCCTCGTCCGCAGGCCAGGACGAGCAGGACCGGCGGATGGCGCTGCGCATCTGGCGCAGCGACGACGTGGGCCGCACCTGGTCCTACCTCTCCGCCTGTGCCACCGCGAGCGGCACGGGCGGCCTGTGGGAACCGGAGTTCTCCATCGCCGCCGACGGCGCGCTCGTCTGCCATTACGCCGACGAGACGGACCCCGCCCACAGTCAGAAGCTGGTGGCATCACGCAGTTACGACGGCGTCACCTGGCAGGGACACCACGCCACCGTGGCCAGCAGCTGGACCCCCGACCGGCCGGGCATGCCCGTGGTGCGCAAGCTGCCGAACGGCACCTATTTCATGAGCTACGAGATCTGCAACCCCGGCGGCCAGTACCAGTGCGTGGTGCACTTCCGGACGTCGGCGGACGGTTGGAACTGGGGCGACCCGACAGCCCTGGGCGATCGTCCGGAGACGGTCGACGGCAAGTACTTCAGGGCGGCGCCGACCATCGCATGGGCTCCGTCACCCGACGGCGGGCCGGACGGCCGGATCCTGCTGGTGGGCCAGCGGCTGCTCAACCGGGACGGCACCCCTTCGGCGGACAGCGGCCGTACGGTTCTCGTCAACACGGAGAACGGCAGCGGTTTTTGGTACGAGATCGATTCGCCTGTGCGGGTGGCCGATCCCGAGGTGAACTACTGCCAGAACTACAGCTCCCCGCTGCTTCCGTCGGCCGACGGGAGCCGGCTGCTGCAGCTCGCCACCGACTGGGACGGTTCGGTGTGCCGGCCGTACTTCGCGACCGGCTCCCTCACCGGCGGCGGCGACCAGGCCGGTGTGGCGGACGGCGCGCTCTACCGTCTGAGGAACGTCAACAGCGGCCACTGCCTCGACGTGGCGGCGGACTCCCGGGCGCCGGGCGGCAACGTCCAGCAGTGGACCTGCAACGGACTGGGGCCACAGGAGTGGACGCTCCGCGCACACGACGGTGGCCACTTCACCCTGACCGGCCGCAACAGCGGGCACTGCCTGGATGTGGAGAACGGCTCCCCGACGCCCGGTACGAATGTCCGGCAGTGGTACTGCAACGCCCAGGCGGCCCAGGACTGGCGTCCGGAGAGCGTCGGCCGCGGGTACTACCGGCTCGTCTCCCGGTCCAGTGGCCAGTGTCTCGACGTGGCCGAGGGCTCCCGCGCGCCGGGCGGCAACGTCCAGCAGTGGACCTGCAACGGACTGGCGCCGCAGATCTGGCAGCTGCGGCGGGTCTGAGGCCCGGTCCGGGACAGCACATGACCGACGGCCCGCCAGGCAGACCTGGCGGGCCGTCGTGCAGGGTGCGGTTCAGCCGCCCCGTTCCCGGTGACGACGCGTCCGTCGCCGCGCTACGCGTCCGACTCCGTCGCCGTCGGCCGGCGCGAAGCCGCCATGGCGTCGTCCGGGTCACTCAACGGGCGCAGCCGGTAGGTGTACGAGTAGTCCCGGTCGGCGAACAGCTTGAACTCGTCGTGCGTGTGCGCGCCCCAGCTGTCGTCACCGCCGACCCCCATCTGCCGGTGGTTCAGCCGCAGGACGACTTCGTCACGGGGTGTCAGCTGGTAGTCGTGACGGATGCCGGCCGACAGGTCCTCCGGGGTGAAGTGCGAGGCGTTGAACTCGATCAGCGGCTCGCCGGACGCGAGCAGCCCCTTACCGCCGCCGTCCGTCAGCGCCACCCACCGCACGTCTGTCCTGTTGCCGTTCTCCTGCGGGCGGAGGTAGGGGGTCCGCTTCCCGGGGACGGTGAAGGTGTGGAGGCCCACGTCGGTGCCGTTGTCGCGGTCCCAGTAGTTCTCGTCCGGGCCACGGCCGTAGTAGCGCACATGCGTGAGCCTGCCGGGCAGGAGGAGCAGGGTGCCCACCTCCGGGATGTACGGGAGGCCGGCCGCGCCCGGGTGCAGGGTGTTGTCGACCTTGATCTCGCCGTTGCCGAAGACCGTGTACGTCGTGGTGTACGTGGACTCCGTCAAGGTGGGCAGGGTGCCGCTGACAGTGATCTCGACGGCCCGGTCGCCCACCTCCCGCACCTGGACGTCCGTCACCTTCCGGCCACTGCCCGCGTAGCGCCAGGTGCCGTTCCGGGCGGGCTGGCCGTTGCCGACGTCGTTGTCGGTCGGGGCCCGCCAGAAGTTCGGGGCGGGCCCCGAGGCGATCAGCCGGTCGCCGCCCGCCTCGTAGCTGGTGATGACGCCGCTGCCCTTGTCGACGGTGACGGAGAAGTCCTCACCTGTCACCGTCACGGAGCCGTCGCCGTCCTGGTGGCGCAGCGGGCGTACGGAGTCCAGTGGCCGGGGCGCCACGGCCGGGCTGCCGGCGTCCACGGCGAGCTGCTGCCCGGCCACCTCGAATCCGGCCTTCGCCCACTTCGTTGGCTCCTTGGTGGTGAAGGAGAGCCGGAGGAAGAACTCCGTGCCCGGCGCCGGGTCGCGGGGCAGGGTGAAGGGGACCGTGACGGTCTTGCCGGCCGAAGGTGCGATGTCCAGCTGGGAGCGGGTGAGCTTCCCGCGCTGCACGGTTTCGCCGTCGGCCACCAGGGCCCAGGCAGCGTCGAACTCCCGCAGGTTGGTGAAGAGGTACTCGTTGTTCACGGTGAGACGCCCGGCGGGGGCGTCGTCCGCCGTCACGTGGATCGCCTGGTGGATCCGCTTGATCTCCGTGGCCTTGCCGGTGTGCCGGCGGTCGGCGGTGACGATGCCGTCGCCGGAAAAGTTCCCGTCGTTGGGGTTGTCGCCCCAGTCGCCGCCGTAGGCGAGGAACGTACGCTCGGTGGGCCTGCGTCGCTCGAGGGCGACGGTGGCCGCGTCGAACCAGAAGCGCACGCCGTCGTCGCCGGGGCGCCGGGAGCCCGAGGCGATCTCGGCGGCGCTCAGGGCACGGGCGTAGACGCGCGCCCGTCTGATCGTGCCGCTGAACTCACGGGTCGGGTTCTCCGCGTCGGTGGCGAGTGCCAGTGGTGCGTTGTTGCCGGCGGGCGGCTGGGGTGCGGCCTCGGTGGCCTTCGTCTCTCCGTCGACGTAGAGGGTCAGGGTGGCCTTGTCTGCGTCGAAGACACCCGCGATGTGGTGCTCGGTGCCTGTCCAGTCCTCCGGCAGCGTCCAGCTCGCGGTCGTCCACCGGCCGCCGGAGTGGATGAAGAACTCCAGATCGCCGTCCGTCTGCTTCAGTGCGTACTGGGTGTCGCCCTTGGCGAGGACGGGCTGGTGGGAGCCGGTCACCTTCGGTGTGACCCATGCCTCCAAGGTCAGGGAGTCGGTGATGTCGAGGCCCGCGTCCCGGGCGAAGACCGTGCCCCCGTACACGCCCTTGTCCCGGTCGAAGGTGCCGCCGGCGGCGAGGATCTCCCCGCGCACGGAGCCGGGCCCTGATTCGGTGAACAGTGTGCGGGCCGGCGTGGGCCAGGTGAGTGCCTGGTCGGCGAAGTCCCAGATCCAGCCGCCCTGCAGGACGTCGTGACCGCGGATGATGTCCCAGTACTTCTTGAAGTTGCCGTTCGAGTTGCCCATCCCGTGGGAGTACTCGATCAGGACGAAGGGGCGGGTGTCGGTGGTGTCCCGGGCGCGCTGTTCGACCTGGGCCGGCTTGGTGTACATCTCCGAGCGGATGTCGCTGATCCCGGGCCGGTCGTCACCCTCGTACTGGATGACACGGGTGGGGTCGTACGAGCGGATCCAGTCGTGCATGGCGACGAAAGCCGAGCCGGTGCCGGCCTCGTTGCCGAGCGACCAGATGACGGCGCAGGCGTGGTTCTTGTCGCGGTGGACCATGTTCCTGGCGCGGGCCACACACGCCTCGGTCCAGTCCGCGTGGTCTCCCGGATAGCTGTCGCGGATGCCGTGTGTCTCCAGGTTGGTCTCGCCCACCAGGTACAGCCCGTACTCGTCGGCCAGCTCCAGCCACAGCGGGTTGTTCGGGTAGTGGGAGGTGCGGACGCTGTTCATGTTCAGCCGTTTGATGATCTCGATGTCGGTGACCATGTCCGCGCGGGTCAGCGCCATGCCCCGCTCGGGGTGCATCTCGTGCCGGTTCGTGCCGCGCAGGGAGACGGGCTTGCCGTTGATGCGCATCAGCCCGTCCACGAGCGCGAACTCCCGGAAGCCGACCCGGTGCGACAGCGTCTCGGTCACCCTGCCCGCCGGGTCGCGCAACCGCAGCACGGCGGTGTAGAGGTTCGGGTGCTCGGCGGACCAGAGGTCCGGCTTCGGCACGGCCTTGGCCGACCGCACGGTCACGTCCTGTCCGGCCGGGGCGGAGCCGAGGTCGGCGGGCTGCCTCAGCGGGCGGGGCCAGACAGGGTGTCCGTCGGCGTCGTAGAGCTGGGTCTCCACGGTGTACTCGCCCATCCCGGGGGCGTCACCGTAGGCGCGTACGGAGGCGGTGACGGACAGTTCGGCGGCCCTGTAGCCGTCGCTGAGCGGGGTGTCGAGCTTGAAGTCCCGCAGGTGGACGGCGGGGGTGGAGAAGAGGTGCACCGAGCGGAAGATCCCGCTCAGCCGGATCATGTCCTGGTCCTCCATCCAGTCGCCGTCGGAGTAGCGGTACACCTCCACCGCGATCTGGTTGCGGCCTCGCTCCAGGTGGGGGGTGATGTCGTACTCGGCGGAGGTGTACGAGTCCTCGCGGTAGCCCACCGGCTTGCCGTTGATCCATACGTAGTGTGCGGACTTCACCCCCTCGAACTGAAGGAAGACCTGCCGCCCCTCCCATTCCCGGGGGACGGTGAAGGTGCGGCGGTACTGCCCGACGGGGTTGTAGCGGGTGGGTGCGAAGGGCGGCTGGGCGTTTTCCCCCAGGCCGTTGGCGCCCGACCAGGGGTAGGTGATGTTGGAGTAGATCGGGAAGTCGTAGCCGTGCAGCTGCCAGCAGGACGGCACGGGGACGGTGTCCCAGGTCCGGTCGTCGAGGTCGGTCCGGTGGAAGTCGGGGTCGCGGTCGTCGGGACGGTCGGCGTAGGCGAACTTCCACGTGCCGTCGAGGTCGAGCCGCCACGGGGAGCGTGTCCGGTCGCAGGCCAGGGCCTGTGAGACGTCCGCGTACGGCATGAGGGTGGTGTGGGGCGGCTCCGAACCGACGTCGAACACCGCGATGTTGTTGTTCCACTCCGGGTAGCCGTTGGCCGGCGGGTTCACGGCGGGCGGGGCGGAGTCGGCGCGTGCGGCCGCGCCTGCGGGGAGGACCGAGGGGAGAGCGGAGAGAGCGAGCGCGCCGAAGCCGGCGGCACCGCCCTCCAGGAGCCGGCGACGGCTCACGCTCCGGGGCAGGCCGGCCGGCTGGTGGGGGGAGGACGATTGCTGCATGCAGTGGACCCCTAGGAATGGCCGTACCGCTGTGCGGCGCACAGCGCGTAGGCGTGTCGAGTTCCGTTCGACGTCGTCGGCGTACCGAACGGGACCTCAGGGTCCGGACCTGCTCCGGTGGCCGCCTTCGTCGGCGCGGTCGGGTTCACCGTCGTGGGTGGCGCTGCTGGTCGTCATGTCGATGCGGCTCCTCGCGGGGGAAGTTGCCTCTTCGTCACGTTCGAAATCTCGTTGGGCGTCCGAAATCCTGCCGTGACGGTAGTGACGGGTGGTGACGGGTGTCAACGGTCGCGCACAGGCGGGTTGTTCAGCGGGACGGCGGCGTCTGCGCGCGCAGGACGGGCATCATCGTCGCCACCTCGTCCTGGGCGAGATGGTCGAGGATCATCCGGCCGACCAGGGCCGGCTTCTCCAGCGGGACGAGGTGGGAGGCTCCCGGCACGACAGCCAGCTGCGCCCCCGGGATCGCCCGGTACAGGGCCGCCGTGTGCTCCAGTGTCATCAGGTCGTCGTCTCCCACCATGGTGAGGACGGGCGCCTCGATTCGGGCCAGGTCCCCGGTGGTGAGCGTCGGCTGGGTGCGCCACATGTCGGTCGTCTTCGCCGCCACCACCGGCCAGTGGCCCGCGCCGTCGGGTGACACGGCCTCGTACATCTCCCGGAAGAACGCCAGGTCGTCCCCGTCCGGGGTCATCGCGTCGAGCATCGCCGGCTCGACGAAGCACTCGGGGCCGGGCCGGAAGTTGGCCCCGATCACCACGGCCTTGCGCACCAGGTCCGGGCGGGCGGCCGCGACGAGCAGCGCGACGACTCCTCCGTCGCTCCAGCCCACCAGATGCGCCGGCTCCCCCACGACCGTCTCCAGGAAGGCCACGGTGTCGTCGGCCATGTCCTGGTAGGTGAGCGGCCCCTCGACATCCGGGGTGTGCCCGTGCGCGCGCCGCTCGGGGAGGAGGACGCGGTAGGCACCGGCGAGGACGGTGCGGAGCTCGCCCCAGGTCTCGTTGGTGCAGAAGCCGCCGTGCAGCAGGACCAGCGGGCTGCCGGTCCCCTCGGTCTCGTACCACGTCCTGACACCAGGAAGGTCCGCGTAGTCACCCATGGTTCAAGGCCCCTTCGGACTGCTGTCCTCCCTCGCCAGTCTGCGCCGTGCCCCTGGCGTCCGCCACACGGGGCGGGGGGCCCACGTGCGGGCTGTCGGCGGGCGCGTGCTGGGCGGCGATGGTCGGGGGGTGTGCGGGGTCCGGGATCCGGTCGCTCCAGCCGCCGGGGACCGCCCGGCCCTGCCGGTCGCGGAAGTGGACGGGGGCCATGCCGACGCGGCGGGTGAAGAGGCGGGAGAAGTAGGCGGGGTCGTCGTAGCCGACACGGCGGGCGACCGCGGCCACGGGGAGTTCGGTGGTGGCGAGGAGTTCCTTGGCCCGGCCGAGGCGGATGCCGAGGAGGTAGTCCTTGGGGCTGCACCCGGCGCCCCTGCGTACGGCGGTGCGCAGCTCGGCGGGGGTCATCCCGTGGCGGGAGGCGTGTTCGGCGACGGACAGGGGCTGGAAGGCGTCGCGGGCGAGGGCGTTGAGCACGGGGTCCCCGTCGGCTCCGACATCGGCGCGGGCGCGTCGCAGGGCGACGAGCAGTTCATGGACGGCGGCGCCGGTCTCGACCTCCAGGAGGGGGTTGCCGAGGCGTGCGGCGCGGGCGATCCGGCTCACCGCGGCGCGGGCGGGAGCGGTGTCCGCGAGGGGGACGACCGGGCGGTCGGTCTCGATGTAGCCGAGTTCGGTGTACGGGACGGTGGCCGGCCCGGTGAAGTCGACGAAGCTCTCGTCCCATCCGGTGGCGGGGTCGGGGCCGTAGTGGTGCGGGACGCCCGGTACGAGCCAGATCAGCGCGGGCGCCGTCACTGCGGTCCGTCCACCGTCCGGACGCCGGTACCAGCCGCTGCCGGCGCTGATGACGACGGCGACGTGGTGGTCGAGGGTGCGGGGCCCGACGGCGGGCAGTGTGCCGTGCTGGAGGCCTACTCCGAGGCAGACCAGCCCCAGCTTGTGGTGGGTGGGGCTCGGCGTGAAATAGCGCATCCAGGTGTGGTACATCCGGTTCCGTTTCCTCCCCGTCCGATCGGTCCGGCCTTCCGTTGTGTCCAAACAGAGCTGATCTTTGTCCATGGACCGCTCGGCCGCCAGAGGGTGAGGTGGGGAGCGGTGGAACGAAAGGCGGGGACCATGGCTGAGTTCACGGTGGGCGAGCGGGATTTCGAGCTGGACGGGCGGCCCGTACGGCTGTTGTCGGGTGCTCTGCACTATTTCCGGGTGCACGAGGGCCAGTGGGAGCACCGGCTGACGATGCTGCGTGCCATGGGCCTCAACTGTGTGGAGACGTACGTCCCGTGGAATCTGCACGAGCCGGAGCAGGGGCGCCACCGCGACGTGGAGGCGCTGGGCCGGTTCCTGGACGCGGCGGAGGCGGCGGGGCTGTGGGCGATCGTGCGGCCGGGGCCGTACATCTGCGCGGAGTGGGAGAACGGCGGTCTGCCGCACTGGCTGACGGGGGCGCTGGGCAGCAGGGTGCGGACCCGCGACGCGGAGTACCTCGGGCACGTCGAGCGGTGGTTCCGACGGCTGCTGCCGCAGGTGGTGCGGCGGGAGATCGGCCGGGGCGGTCCGGTGATCATGGTGCAGGTCGAGAACGAGTACGGCAGTTACGGCTCCGACCAGGTGTATCTGGGCCGGCTGACGGAGTCGCTCCGCGAGCTCGGTGTGACGGTTCCGCTGTTCACCTCCGACGGCCCGGAGGACCACATGCTGACGGGCGGTTCGGTGCCCGGGGTGCTGGCGACGGCGAACTTCGGCTCGGGGGCCCGGGAGGGCTTCGAGACGCTGCGGCGGCACCGCCCGGACGGGCCGCTGATGTGCATGGAGTTCTGGTGCGGCTGGTTCGGGCACTGGGGTGCGGAGCCGGTGGTACGGGAGCCGGCCGACGCGGCTTCGGCGCTGGAGGAGATCCTCGGGTGCGGCGCGTCCGTCAATATCTACATGGCGCACGGCGGTACGAACTTCGGCGGCTGGTCGGGGGCGAACCGTGCCGGGGAGCTGCACGGCGGGGAGCTCCAGCCGATCGTCACCTCGTACGACTACGGCGCCCCCGTCGACGAGTACGGCCGCCCCACGGAGAAGTTCTGGCTGTTCCGGGAGATCCTCGCGCGGTACGGGGAGGAGGGGGCCCAGCTGCCCGACGTGCCCGCTCCGCCCGCCGCCGTGGCCGGCCCTGTGAGCGCCGAACTCGTGGAGTGGGCACCTCTCGGCGACGTCATGGACACCCTCGGTGGCCCGGAGGCCGAGTGGGCGGTGCCACCGACGTTCGAGGAGCTGGGAGTGGGCCGGGGGGTGGTCCGCTACCGGGTGGAGGTACCCGGGCCGCGTCCGCCGTATCCGCTGGGCGTGACCGGGCTCCGGGACCGGGCGGTGGTGTACGTCGACGGGGCGCGGGCGGGTGTGCTGGGTGGCGGACCGGCCGAGGCCGGCTCGTACACGGCGCTGGACGGACCGGTGGCGGGTCCGGCGGAGGTGGAGCTGTGGGTGGAGTCGCTGGGGCGGGTCAACTACGGGCCGCGTCTGGCCGAGCCGAAGGGGATCACGGGGGGTGTGCTGCACGAGCGGCAGTACCTGCACGGCGTGCGGGCGCGGGGGCTCGCCCTGGACGCGTTCGAGGGCGTGGACGCACTGGGGGAGGTCCCCTTCCGTGCTCCGGAGGAGGGGGCCGCGGGCCTGTTCCGGGGATCGTTCGACGTGCGCGGTCCGGGTGACGCCGGGCTCGCCCTGCCGGGGTGGGAGCGCGGCTTCGTCTGGGTGAACGGCTTCTGCCTCGGGCGCTACTGGAGCACGGGGCCCCAGGAGTCGCTGTTCGTTCCCGGACCCTTGCTGCGGGAGGGTCCGAACGAGGTGTGGGTCCTGGAGCTGGAGCGCTCGGGTGACCGCCGGCTGATTCTCGGCTGAGGACGCGCCCCCGGAACGGTGCGACGAGGGGCCCGCACCGCGTCCGGACCGGCCGCCGGGCGGGCTGTCGGGCGGGCTGTCGGTGATTCGTAGGCGATGTGTCGGCGGCCCCTGGAACGGTGGGAGCCGCCCGAGGGAGCAGCCGCAGTCTCCTTCGAGAACAAGGGAGCCCGTCGCCGTGTCGTTCACATCCTCCATCCCGCCCTGGGACGTCCACCGGCTGCCCGGCGCCGAGGGCCGCGTCTTCCTGGTCACCGGCGGCAACGCCGGCATCGGGTACTTCGTCGGTGAGCAGTTGTCGGCGGCCGGCGCCACCGTCGTCCTCGGCAGCCGGAGTCCGGCCAGGGCGGAGGCCGCCATGGCCACGATCCGTATGCGTGTCCCCGGCGCGCGGCTACGGGCCGTGCGACTGGACCTGGCCGACCTGTCGTCGCTCGGCACGGCGGTGGAGTCACTGGAGGTGGAGCGCCTCGACGCGGTGGTCCTCAACGCCGGCGTCGCGCTCGACGACCCGCCACGCGAGGAGACCGCGGACGGTCACGAGCTCATGTTCGGCACGAATCACCTCGGGCACTTCTCCCTGACGCATGCGCTGATGCCGCTGCTGGCCGCCGCCCCGGCGGCCCGGGTCGTGACCATGGGCAGTTTCGCGGCGAAGTCCGAACGGCTCGACCTCGACGACCTGCAGTCCCGGAACGACTACCGGCCCAAGCGGACCTACGGCCGCTCCAAGCTGGCACAGATGTACTTCGGCATCGAACTCGACCGCCGTCTGCGTGCGGCCGGCAGCACGGTGTCGAGCGTGCTGGCCCATCCCGGCGGGGCGCTCGACTCCCTCACCCCCTCACGGCCCCCTGTCCATGTGCGGACCACCGGCGCACGGCTGGGCGCGGCGCCCGCGGCCCTTCTCCTCCAGGGCAAGGACGCCGGTGCGTGGCCCGCGGTCCGGGCGGTGCTCGATCCGGCGGCGCGCGGGGGCGAGCTGTGGGGACCGCGCGTCTTCGGGCTGCGCGGTGCACCCCGGCGGGAAGCGGTGTGGGGTCACCTCGCCGACCGCTCGGTCGCGGCCCGGCTGTGGGACGTGAGCAGTGATCTGACCGGCACGGGCCTGGGCACAGGCTGCGGACGCGGATGATTTCCGGGCACGAGGTCCGGACCGCCGCCCCGCGGCCGCGGTCGCCGAGGTCCGGCCGCCCCGCGCCCTCGTGGGCGCCGGGCGGCCGGTACGTCACACCTCGCGCACCTCGAAGGAGTCGAGGACGAACTCCGCCGTCCCGTCGTCACCGGTCCTGCGCAGACCGACCCAGGTCTCCCCCTCGGGCGGCGCCGTGAACTCGTAACTCAGTACGGCCGGTGAGGTGGCCACGGGAAGGTCCTCGCGGTCGAGCTCGCGGGAGGCCGGTGCGTCGGTCCCGGTGATCCACGCGTACTGGCCGGCCTTCTCGTTCTCGTACCGGAAGGTCACCCGGTAGCGCCTTCCCGCCTCGAAGCGGACGGTGTGCTGGACGGTCCGGTAGACGAGGCCGTCGTTCTCGCCGCGCGACTTCAGCGACTGGGTTCCGTCGACGACGTCGTCGATCACCTTGCCGTTCCAGCCGCGCTGGGTGAACGGTGCGTGCCGCTGGGCGATGTGGGTGCGCGGGTCCGTCGAGCCGCCCGCGTCGCCCTTGACGAACGGCCCCCAGCCCTGGGGAACGTGCTGGAAGTCCTCGAAGGCCACGGCTCCGGCCTTGGCGGTGCGCCGGGCGGCGACGATCCGCACGTTGTCGAAGCGGACCCTGGCGTCCCCGGCGTCGGTGCGCAGGGTGAGGTCCACGGGCCCGCCGCCGTCCGGCACGGTGAAGTACGTGAACATGCGCTGGAAGCGGGTGTCGTGTTTGCGGTCCGCCGCGACGAGGTTGACGGCGGTGGAGGAGTCCGTCCAGTTCTCGGCCGTGGTGCCGTCGGCGGTGCGCACGGTGAGCGCGGCCCGTCGCCGCTCCCCCGCCTTCTCCCCCACCTCCACCTGGACGGAGGCGGCGTAGGTGCCCGGTGCGAGGCGGGCGATCCGCTGGCCGACGGCCGCGGCGGGGCCGGCGCCGACGACCAGTTCGTAGTCGCCGAGGGCGCTCAGCTCGACCGACGCCGGGCCGTCGACGTGCCAGCCGTCCAGGGAGCCCGAGTTGAAGCCCGGGTCGTGGAGGGGTGTGGCCTGGCCCCATTCCGGGTCCTGGTTCGCGGGCTTCCGGGTGCGGTGGACGACGTACGGCTGCTCCGCCTCGGCCTCGATGGTGACGCGGCCCGAGCGGACGGGTATCTCACGGACGGATGCCCGCCCCTGGTCGGTGAGCCGGTGGACGTAGACCTTCGACCGTCCGGCCCAGCCGCGCGGCAGCCGCCAGGTGCTGCTGCCGCCCGTCGGGTTGTAGTGGTAGAGGCGGTCCGGGTCGGTGGCTTCGCGTGGCTCCCAGGGGAGCAGATAGCGTCCCCCCTCGTACACGACCCGGCCGTCCGTGGTGATGCGGCGGGTGCCGTCGCTGTCGTCCACGGACGTCCTCGTCGGGCCGAAGAACGTGATCTCGTGGGCGCCCCAGCTCCTGACCGGGTACGCCTGGAGGTACTTGGCGGGCAGGCTGTCGGTCCAGATCAGCCGGTAGAAGGTGTTCCAGTCGGTCTTGTTGACCCAGCCCTCGAAGTTGCCGGTGCGCGGTATCCCGAGGAGCGTCGGCCACTTGTCGGCGAAGACGTCCTTCTGGTGGTTGCGGATGAAGCGGATCAGCTGGGAGTTGATGCCCCGGGACGTGTCGGCGCCGTAGTCGGTCTCGGTGGCCCAGTGGGACCAGAGGGAGGAGCGTTCGAGGCCGTGGCCCCACTCGGTGGTGACCTGCCAGCCCTGCTCCCGCAAGGCCCTCTGGAGCCGGTCGGAGGTCCAGCCGGACTCGCGGAACACGTCGATGTAGAGCATGTTCAGGGCGGGGTCGGTCTCGTTCCTGAGGTCCTGGAAGCGCTTGATGATGTCGCCGGACACGAGATCGCGTCGCTGGTCGATGCGGTAGCTCTGGTCGAGCCAGTCCCACTGTTCGTTGCCCTTGTCCACGAGTGTCTCGGAGAACGCGTTCGCGACGGGGTAGGACTCGGTGGCGTTCACATGGACGCCGAAGTCGCTCCCCCATCTGCGGCCCTCGCTCACGAGCGTGTTGAGGTCCTTCAGGCCGCCCGCGCGCTCGTTGTGATTGCCTGCGTAGTCGGGGTGGGCCGAGTCGTGGCCCTCCGACTGGTACCCCTTGAGGAGCGTGTACTGGCGCAGGCCGTCCGTGGCGAGGGAGATCCGCTTGATGTTGTCGAGCGTCACGAGGAACGGGTTGGTGGCCTGGCTGGCGAAGTTGAACGGAATGTGCGGGACGACGCGCAGGTGCTGCTCGCCCGCGCCCAGCGGGTCGACCATGATGTCGCGGAAGGCGATCGCGGCGTCCTGCCAGTCCACGACGCCGTCGCCGTTGCGGTCACCGGTGATGATCACGGTGGCGTACGGGAGCGGCTCGGTGGCGTCCGTCGGCGCGGTCGCGGCCCTGTGCGTCCACTGCCCGCAGGCGAGTTCGGACTTGACGTAACCGTCCTTCCTGACGGTCCGGCGCCACAGCCGGCCGTTCTCCCAGGTGGCACCGGGCGCGCTGTCCGGCTTGTCGTACGTCGTGTTGGTCTCCAGGGCACCGCCGAGCCGGTCGTGGGCGACGACGGCGTACGCGCAGCCGGTCGGCGCGGCGTCGGGTGCGGTGTCCGGTGTGAGTGTGACCAGGGTGTCGCCGCTGGTGGCCTTGTCGAGCTGGATCCGGGCGGCGAGGAGCGCCGCGCCCGGCTGGTCGCTGCGCACGGAGAGGAACGCCAGCGACGGGATCTGGAGCGTGCCCACGCGCAGGTCCGGGGTGTCGGTGATTTTGGTGACCCGCCACTCGACCCGGCGGCCGGTGACGCGGATCTCGGCCCGTATCTCGGTGCCGCCGTCGAAGGCGAGGGTGTACGACGCCCTGTCCCCGCCGGAGCGTGAGGTGACCCGCGGGGTACGGGCGGTGCCGTCGATCAGCACGGAGGTGACGGGGTCCTCCTGACCGTGCAGTACGGCGCCTGCGGCGCGGTCGGTGTACGAGACGATGCGCGGGAAGTCGGGGTCGACGCGCACCTCCAGTTCGCGGGAGCGCAGCACGGTCTCCCGCTGCGCCGCGAACGCGGTGCCCGGCCCGGCGAGGGCCAGTCCGGCCCCCGCCAGTGCGGTGGCGGCCACCACGGTCCTGCGGCTCGGTCCGGGATCTTGTGCGTGCATGCTCGTTCTCCTGGCGCTGGACGGCATCTGTGCACGCCAAGATGCGCTGCCCGGGGTGAACGCGCCCATGGACAAAGGAGGGGCGGGTGTTGGACTAACGCGTGCGGCGCGGTCCGGGTGCCCTTGCCGGCGGGGTGGGTGCTGGAGCGGTTGCGGGGTAGTCGAGCCGAGACGTCCGCACACACGGTTCGACGAGGAGGTTGTGACATGGCGGCACTACGAGGTCCACCGGTCCTGCCTCACCGGACGGACGGCGCCCTGGGGCGGCCGATGTTTCCGACAGATCGAGGAAGGCAAGGTGACCTGGCCATGAGCACGGCAGAGCGGCAGACCGACACCAGCGACGACTCGTTGGGAGTCCTGGTCTCGCGCGCCTCGCAGCAGATCTCGGAGCTGGCCCGCGAGGAAATGCGGCTGGCCCGGGCGGAGATGACCCAGAAGGGCAAACGTTTCGGGAAGGGCGGTGGCCTCTTCGGCGCCGCGAGCCTCATCGGCATCCTGGCTGCCCAGGCGCTGGTCGCGACCTGCATCGTGGCTCTCGCACTGGTGCTGCCGCTGTGGGCGTCGGCTCTCGTCGTCACGGTGGTGCTGGCCGTGGCCGCAGGGGCGGCCGCCCTGGCCGGGAAGAAGCAGATCGCCGAGGCCGGCTCCCCCGCCCCGGAGCAGACCGTCGGCAGCGTCAAGGCCGATCTGGCCGAGATCAAGGGAAAGGCACACCGATGAGCAAGGAATCCCGGACCAACATAGGAACTCCTGTCCCCGACGCCTCCAACCCCGAGGAGCTGCGCGAGCAGGTCGAGCGCACCCGCGACGAACTCGGCCGGACCGTCGAGGCGCTGGCGGCGAAGGCCGACGTCAAGGCACAGGCGAGGGAGAAGGCCGCCGCCGCGAAGGAACAGGCCGCGGAGAAGGCCGCGCTGGTGGCCGATCAGGTCCGCGGGAAGGCGGAGCAGGCCACACGGCTCGTCAAGGACAGGACGCCCGAACCCGTCCTGGAGAAGGCGGCCGAGGCCGCGTCCCACGTACGGGAGACCGCGACCCGGGCGGGGCAGTACGCGGCGGACAGGGCACCCGACCCGCTGGTCGACAAGGCGGGCGGGGCGGCGTCGTTCGCGCGCGCCAACCGCAACCCGCTTCTCGCGGGCGGTGTGCTGCTCGCCGCCGTCCTGCTGGTGCGCCGTCGTCGGGGGCGCCGATGAACGTGTCCAAGATCGCCTACAAGCCGGTCGGGATGGCACTCGGTGCGGCGAGCGGCATGATCGCGGGTGCCGCGTTCAAGCAGACGTGGAAGATCATCGAGGGCGAGGGCGACGCACCCGATGCCACGGACGAAGACCGGTCCTGGCGGCAGATCCTGCTCGCCGCCGCGCTGCAGGGCGCCATCTTCGCCGTGGTCAAGGCGGCCGTCGACCGCTCGGGCGCCGTGGCCACGCGTCGCCTGACCGGCGTCTGGCCGGGCTGACCTGCCGCGGCGCCGGCCCCGTCTCCCGGCGGGCCGGCGCCGCGTGGCGGGCGGTGATCTTGGGGTCGGCCCGCTTCGCGGGGCCCGCCAGGAGCGCGGGAAGCCGTTCGCGCCCCGTCCGGTGAGATCGATCCGGGTGCCGGTGTCGCCACCTCCACGTGCGGGGCCCACGGGCCGTCGCCGCCGCAGGCTGGTACGAGTGATGCGCCTCATCGCGGCCTGCGGAACGGGCGCCGGTGTCCGCCGTACGCTCCTGGCCATGAAGATCGATGCATCCACCTGCCTGCCTGTGGCCGCGGTAACACTCATCCTCGGGCTCACCTATGTCTTCGTAGTCATGCCTTCCGGCCGGCAGGACCGAGCCGAGCAGGACGCGGTCGCTCGAACCGCCACCGACCTGATGCACGCACTGGGACGGGGCGACGGCCCGACAGCGTGCGCTGTGCTCAGCGGACCCGCCGCTACGTCCCTGGCCACCCGCCAGGGCACGGCCGACTGCCCGACGGCCGTCACCTCCCTGGCACGCCCTCTCACCGCCGAGCAGCGCGAATTCATAGAGGCGGAAGAACTGACCGACGAACACGTCACTCCCCGGAAGAAGGACCCGCTGATCCCCGTCGAACTGCCCGCGAATCCTTTCGACTTCACACAGTTCCTGGTCGCCGAGCGGGACGGGGAGTGGCACGTCGTCCGAGTGGACTAGTACCGACAGGCAACGTCTGCGCTGTTTCCCGGGGCCCCGGGGCACGATCCGCAGCAGCCGCTGCGCCTCGTCGTCGTCGATCTCACGGGCCCGCACGCGTGCAGCCGCCGGGGCACAGCATGGCGCGGACGCGCCGGCCGAGGCAGTACTCGGACGGCGCGTCACAACAACAGGGTGAACGTTGTCCGATGCGGCGCATGCCGTGCCAGGCAATGTTCGCCCCGCCCGACACCCGGCACGCCGTCCTGCCGCACCGGATGCCGCTCGTCGACGGAAGACGTTGCCTGCCGCAGTACGAGGTCCGTGTCAGGCGGACGGAGCCTCGGTCCTGGCGGAGGTCGCCGGAACCTCGCCCTCGTCCAGGGCGACGTCCTTGGTCTCCTTGCCGATGAGGAGGGCGGTCAGCGTGAGGACCGCCATCACGGAGAGGTAGACGCCGACCAGCCACGGGGAGCCGTCGCCGGCCTCCCAGAGGGCGACCGCGACGAAGGGGGCGACGGCCGCGCCGAGGATGGAACTGACGTTGTAGGCGATGCCGGAGCCGGTGTAGCGGACGCTGGTCGGGAAGAGCTCGGGAAGCATCGCGCCCATCGGGCCGAACGTCGTGCCCATCAGGGTGAAGCCGAGGACCAGCCACAGGATCACGCCGAGCGTGCCCAGGTTGATCAGCGGCACCCAGACCAGGCCGAAGACGATGATGCCGGCGGTGACCCAGGCGAGAGTCTTGCGCCGGCCGTACTTGTCCGCGAGCGGCCCCGAGATCAGGGTGAACGCGGCGAAGAACAGCACTCCGAAGATCATCATCAGGACGAACGTGGTGTAGCTGTATCCGAGGCCGGGAACGTCCGCGTCCTTGGCGGCTCGGCCGTAGCTCAGCGAGAACGTCGTCATCAGATAGAAGAGGACGTACGTCGCCAGCATCGCGAAGCTGCCGAGGAGCAACTGCTTCCAGTGGTGGCGGAAGACGGTGGCCAGGGGCAGCTTGCGGACCTTGCCGGTCTCCTGCGTCTTCGCGAAGACCTGCGACTCGACCAGGCGCATGCGTACCCAGAGACCGATCGCGACCATGACGGCCGAGAACAGGAACGGGATCCGCCAGCCCCAGCTCTGGAAGGCGTCGGAGGGCTGCGAGGGGTCGGCGCCCGCGGCGGAGGGCAACAGCGCGCCGATGATCAGGAAGAGGCCGTTGCCGATGATGAACCCGAGCGGGGCGCCCAGCTGCGGAAACGTGCCCCACAGAGCGCGCTTCCCGGCCGGGGCGTTCTCGGTGGCGACCAGGGCCGCGCCGCTCCACTCGCCGCCGAGTGCGAAGCCCTGGGCGAGCCGCATCAGTACCAGCAGCGCCGTGGCGACCCAGCCGACCTGCGCGTACGTCGGCAGAACCCCGATCAGGAAGGTGGCGATGCCCATCGTGAGCAGCGAGGCCACCAGGGTGCCCTTGCGGCCGAGGCGGTCGCCGAGGTGGCCGAAGACGATCGCCCCGATCGGCCGGGCGACCATCGCCGCGCCGAAGACCGCGAAGGAGGAAAGCAGGGCTGTGGTCGGGTCGCTGTTCGGGAAGAAGAGTTTCGGGAAGACCAGAACCGCGGCGGTCGCGTAGACGTAGAAGTCGTAGAACTCGATCGTCGTGCCGATGAGACTGGCGATCAGGACGCGTGACCGCGAGTTTGCGGGCCGAGCCGGGGACTGCGACGGGGCCTGGGCGGGCCCGGTGGTGGGAGCGTACATCTCTGGAACTTTCCCACGAGGGCGTAGTGCGGCCGTCGACGTAGGGGGCCGACGGTCCCGCACGGCGGCGCAGGTCCCCCTCGTGGCAAGGCCGCGTGACCGGTGCGGGCGCGACAACGCTCTCATGCATCTCACGGACCGGTTGAACGCCGTCCAGAATATGGGACGCCGGAAACCCGTGACGGAGCGGCCCGTGAGGCCGGCAGGACAGGTGAGCAGGACTTCCACGCGGGCACGCCACCGCGCAGGACCCGAGCGGCGACGGCAGGATCGTCCGGGGTCCCTTCGACGCGCCCTCCAGCCGCACCGGCCAGGACAGAGACCACTCCCGCCGCCCTGCCGCACACGCAGGCCTACGCCGTCCGGCCTCAACCGCGATACGTCTCCAGCAGCCGCAGCCACACCTCGCTGATCGTCGGGTAGGCGGGGACCGCGTGCCACAGCCGCTCGATCGGCACCTCGCCGGCGACGGCGACGGTCGCCGAGTGCAGGAGTTCTCCGATGCCCGGTCCGACGAAGGTGACGCCGAGCAGGATCTCGCGGTCCAGGTCGACGACCATCCTGGCCCGCCCCTTGTACCCCTGCGCGTACAGGCCGGAACCGGCGACCGAGGCCAGGTCGTAGTCGACGGCACGGACCCGGTGGCCCGCCTCCTCCGCCTCCGCGAGGGTGAGGCCGACCGACGCCGCCTCCGGGTCCGTGAACACGACCTGGGGCACAGCCGCGTGGTCGGCGGTGGCAGCGTGTGCGCCCCAGCGGTCCGTCTCCAGAGCAGGCGCCTGCTGCGCGCGGGCCGCGATCGCGGCTCCCGCGATACGGGCCTGGTACTTGCCCTGGTGGGTGAGGAGCGCGCGGTGGTTGACGTCTCCGACGGCGTACAGCCAGTCGCTGCCCTCCACGAGACAGCTGTCGTCGACGGAGAGCCAGGAGCCCGGCCGGAGGCCCACGGTGTCGAGTCCGAGGTCGTCGGTGCGCGGGGCACGGCCGGTGGCGAAGAGGATCTCGTCGGTCTCCAGACTTTCGCCGTTGTCGAGCTCGACGGTGACCGGGCCGTCGTGGCCCGCCCTGCGTACCTCCTTGGCGGAGACTCCTGTAAGGATCCGGGCGCCGGCGTCGGTCAGGGCCTCGGCGACCAGCTCGCCCGCGAAGGGTTCCATCTTGGGGAGCAGGCGCTTGCCGCGGATCAGCATGGTCACCTCGGCACCGAGCCCCTGCCAGACGGTGGCCATCTCCACTCCGACCACTCCCCCGCCCACGACGACGAGCCGGCCCGGCACCTCCTTGGCGCTGGTCGCCTCGCGGCTGGTCCACGGCCGTACGTCCTCGATGCCGGGCAGGGCGGGGACGACGGCCCGGCTTCCGGTGCACACGGCGACGGCGTGCCGGGCGGTCAGGTGCTGCTCGGACCCGTCGGCGGCCGTGACGGATACCTGCCGTACCCCCGTCAGCCGGCCCACGCCGCGGTAGATGTCGGCACCGACGCTGTCCAGCCAGGCGACCTGCCCGTCGTCCTTCCAGTGCGAAGCCTCCTCGTCACGGTGCGCGAGGACGGCGTCCACGTCGAGCGGCTCCCGCGCCGCGCCGCTCAGTCCGGGAACACGGCGCGCGTCGGCCCGTGCGACGACCGGGCGCAGCAGTGCCTTGCTGGGCATGCACGCCCAGTACGAGCACTCGCCGCCGATCAGCTCGGACTCGATCACCGCGGTGCTCAGTCCGGCAGCTCTGGCCCGGTCCGCGACGTTCTCCCCCACCGGGCCGGCCCCGATGACCACGACGTCGTATTCGTTGTTCTTCGCACCCTCGTCAACAGTCATGCGAACAGTCTCCTCGTGGGTGTGCGCGGCGGCCACATGGGCAGGCGGAATAGCGCAAGTGACGTCACCGTTGTGCCGGACAGGTCGGAACGGTCCCAGGAAGAGGTAACAGAGTATGAGCACCGTAGAGCTCACCAAGGAAAACTTCGATCAGGTCGTGAGCGACAACGAATTCCTGCTGATCGACTTCTGGGCTTCCTGGTGCGGTCCGTGCCGGCAGTTCGCCCCGGTCTACGACTCGGCGTCCGAGCGCCACCCCGACCTGGTCTTCGCCAAGGTCGACACGGAGGCGCAGCAGGAGCTGGCTGCTGCCTTCGAGATCCAGTCCATTCCCACGCTCATGATCGTCCGTGACAACGTGGCGGTCTTCTCCCAGCCCGGGGCGCTCCCGGAGTCGGCGCTGGAGGACGTCATCGGCCAGGCGCGCAACCTGGACATGGACGAGGTGCGCAAGTCCGTCGAGGAGCAGAAGCAGGCGCAGCAGGAGCAGCAGTAAGTCCCTGGCGATGTGCGGCAGACGTGACGAAGGCCCGGCCTGGCGGCCGGGCCTTCGTCATGGGTATCGGTGACGGTCAGCTGTCCGTCCGGGTCTGCTCCGTACCGGCCTGCTCCGCCTCCCCTGCCCCCGTACCGAGGATGCGCTCCGCGATCCCGGCCGTGAGCCCGTAGTCCAGTTCCGCGCCGTCCACCAGCAGGGCTTCCACCGTGTGCGAGGCCGGGTCGATATCCGCCTCCATGCCGCCTCCGGCATAACGCGGATAGCCGGATGCCCCGGTTTCGCCGGTGGCCGCCACGACCGCGGAACGGATGGCGGTGCCGGGCGCGGGCGCCCCGGTGACGGGCTCCTCCGGTTCCGGGAACAGCAGGATCTCGTAGCTCTGCGGATGGCTCATGCCGTCGACGCTAGACATCGCCGGCCACCCGCGCATGTCGCAACGCCGCCCGGCCGGCGGAACGGTCAGCTGGATTCCCGTGTCACCGCTGCGGCCCGCAGCAGACAGTGGCGCTCCGGTGTGCCGCCCGGGTTCCGCACCAGGCGGTCGATCATCTCGGCCGGTGACTGGGCGGTCGCGAGTTCCATGGTGACGCTGCCGAGCCGGGGCCGCAGGAGCCTGCCGAGCATCAGGTCGTCGGCACCGATCACGGCCGTCTCCGCGGGTACGTCGACACCGGCGTCCTGGAGCGCTCTCATCAGCAGCATGGCGTATTCGTCGTTGTACGCGAACACCGCGTCCAGGCCGAGGGTGCGCCAACGGGCGGCGAGGTCCTCGGCCGACCGCTCGTCGTACCGCAGGGGCAGTGGCTGGACCCGGGCGTCCACTCCACGGTGCGCACCACCCCGGCCAGGCGGGAGCCGGCGTGCAGGGCGGGGCCGGGTTCCCGGGGCGTGATCACCCCGATCCCGCGCCGTCCGCGCGAGAGCAGGTGCCGGACCGCGCAGCCGCCGGCCTCGCGCTGGTCCATGACAAGGGCGTGCGCGCCCTCGACCGGTTGCGGACCCAGGGTGATCACGGCCTTGGCACCGGAGCGGTTGAGCACTCCTATGCCGTACGGGGTGAGGGCGATGTTCCCGGGCGACACGACGGCGACGGGGCGGAGCTCCGCCCACGCCCTCGCCGCCTCGTCGGCGTCCAGGCCCACACTGCCGTACTGCACGACTGCGGTACGTAGCCGAGGTCGGCGGCGGCTTCCCTGACCCGGCGCAGGGTGGGTTCGCTGATCCGCACGGTCGTGTTGTTGTTCAGTACGTAGGACACGGTGGCCCGGGAGACTCCCGCGAGGCGCGCCACGTCGGCGCTGGTCGGTACGGAGATGCCCGCGGGCTGCTCGGACACCTGGCTCATGGCGTCCGGCAGTCTTCCAGACCGCTGAGGCTCACCGGCGGGCCGGGGCTCCGTAACGGGTCGTCAGGCACCGGCGTGGCGCCGTGCGTCCTGCCCCGCGCCCTCCGACGGGGACGGCGTGGGGCAGCCGGACGACGGACGGAGTGATCATGGGGAGCCCGAGGGTCCGTTTCGCCGCCCCCCTCCACGGACCGGGCCGCACAGGTTCTACGGTATTGCGATGACGTTCCAGCAGACCAACCACAGCAGCGACAGTACGACCGACTTCCCGGGGCGCAGCGGGCCGGCCGCGACCACGGAGGCCGAGCCACGCGATGCGGGACCCGTTCGCACCTCGTACGCCCCCGATCGCGACGGTGACCCCGATCCCGGCGAGATCGTCTGGACCTGGGTGCCGTTCGAGGAGAACGACGGGCGCGGCAAGGACCGGCCGGTTCTCGTCGTGGCCCGGGAGGAGCGCGGGACGCTTCTCGCCGTGCAGCTGTCCAGTAAGCAGCACGACGGTGACCACGAGTGGGTCTCCCTGGGGGCGGGGCCGTGGGACAGCTCGGGGCGGCCGTCCTGGGTGGATCTGGACCGGGTCCTGCGGGTGCACGAGGACGGGATGCGGCGCGAGGCGTGTGAGCTGGACCGGGGAAGGTACGACCTGGTCGTGGGGCGGCTGCGGGAGCGCTACGGCTGGAGCTGACCGCCGAACGCCCGGGTGAAGGCCGCCCGGACGGCGGAGTCGGGATCGCGGTCCGGGACGCCGAACACGATCTGTTCGAAGTGACCGGCGAACCGCCCGCCGTCGGTGAGCAGGGCACGGAACGCGCCGGCCACCTCGGCCGGGTCGTTCATGAAGACGCCGCAGCCCCACGCGCCCAGGACCAGCCGTCGGTACCCCCGGACCGCGGCGACCTCGAGCACGCGTTCGGCGCGGCTCGCCAGCGCGGCGGGTATGCGGGGAACCAGGCCGGGGTCCCTGCTGCGGATCACTCCGGCGTTGGGCGCGGGCGAGGTGAGGAATCCGGCGGAGTACGGGGTTTCCAGGAGCCTTCCCCCGTCGTCGCGGAAGACCGGCACACCGGGTGAGTGGATGACCCTGTCGGTGTAGAGGGCACTGCGTTCGGCGCGGTGGTGCGCGTAGAAATCGGGGGCCCGCAGCAGCGTCGCGTGGAGCGCGGAGCCCCGGCACAGGGACTCCTCCTGTGCCTGCGCGCCGTTCAGGTAGCCGCCGCCGGGATTGCGGGCGGAGGCGTAGTTCAGCACCACCACCTTGGCCGCCGACTGCTCCGCCAACCGGCGTGCCGCCCGCAGGCTCGTCTCGCCCGTCACCTCGACGACCGGGCTGCGGTCGGTGTCCAGGACTGCCACGTGGACAGGCTCGGGACCGTACAGCCTGGTGCCTGAGAGCGCGGCGGCCAGGGCGCGCTCGATCGACACCTCGCGCCCCCCGGGCGTGCGGTAGCGGCCGGCCAGGACGATGGACTCGGTCTCTCGCGCGATGCCGCGCAGTCGTGCGCTCATGGGCGCGCCCCCGTGTGGTGCATACGGGGCATGCTGGGCGTCGTGGCGGCATGGACGCAACCGGTTTTCCGTCGCCCAGGGGCACCCTTGTGCGAACTCCCGGTAAGGGTTTGGGTGGGAAGCAAGCACCCGAAGAGGAGGCCCAGCATGCCCCCGGACACTCTCGGCCAGCACGGCCCGCCTGTCGGCGCGGAGCCGCTCGGCGAGGAAGAAGCGGAGGATCTGCTCCGCGGCATATGTTTCAAGACGGGACCGCCCCGGACGGTCGGTGTGGAGCTGGAATGGCTCATCCACGACCGTGAACATCCCGAGGTCGCCGTGGACCACGACCGCCTCCGCGCCGCGGCCGACGCCGTGCGCGCCACCCCGCCGGCCGCTGCCCTGACCTTCGAACCCGGCGGTCAGCTGGAGCTCAGCTCCCAGCCGGCGGGCTCCCTGATGGCCTGTGTCGACGCCACGGCCGCCGATCTCGTCTCCGTACGGGACACTCTCGGCCGGGCCGGGCTGGCCCTGGCCGGCATGGGCGTGGACCCGTGGCATCCACCGCGCCGTCTGCTCCGGGAGCCGCGTTACGACGCCATGGAAGCCGCGCTCGACCGGTCGGGTTCCGACGGCCGCGCGATGATGTGCACCTCGGCGTCCGTCCAGGTCTGTCTGGACGCCGGTGAGGAGGAGCCGGGCCCACTGGGTTACGGGCGGCGCTGGCAGCTCGGGAACCTGTTGGGCGCGGTCCTGGTCGCCGCCTTCGCCAATTCGCCGTTCCGGCAGGGCCGGCGCACCGGCTGGCAGTCGACCCGGCAGGCGCTGTGGGCCGGCCTCGATCCGGCCAGGGCGCTCGCGCCGCAGAGCCGTCTCGCGCCCCGGGAGGCGTGGGCCGAGCATGTGCTCGCCACACCGGTGATGTGTGTGCGGACCGACGACGGGCCCTGGGCCGTACCGCAGGGGCTGACGTTCCGTGACTGGATCCGCAGCGGTGGGCCGAGGCCGCCGGTGCGGGCCGATCTCGACTATCACCTCACCACGCTGTTCCCGCCGGTGCGCCCGCGCGGACACCTGGAACTGCGCATGATCGACGCCCAGTCCGGCGCCGACGGCTGGCTCGTGCCGCTTGCCGTCACCACCGCTCTCTTCGACGACCCGGAGGCAGCCGAGACCGTGTACCGCACCGTGAAACCTCTGGCCGAGACCGCGGGCCTGTCGGCCGCGCCCCGCAACCCTCTCTGGACCGCCGCCGCCCGCGACGGGCTGAGGGATCCGGAGCTGGCGGTGGCGGCCGTGTCCTGTTTCACGGCGGCACTGGAGGCGCTGCCCAGGATCGGGGCGAGTGACCACGTCCTCGGAACGGTCGCCGCCTTCCATGACCGCTATGTGGCCCGGGGCCGATGCCCGGCCGACGATTTTCCCGACCCGGCCCAGGCGCCGCACGGAAAGGACTTGGTCCGATGACTGACACCTCTGCTCAGCACACCGGCCAGGAATTCGACGCGGAGGTGCTGCGCGAGCGTGCCCTGACGGCGCTCCTCACCGCCCGCGAGCGCACCGCTCTCCTCACCGACAGCGTCGACGACCACGAGCTCACCGCGCAGCACTCCCCCCTGATGTCGCCGCTGGTCTGGGACCTGGCGCACATCGGGAACCAGGAGGAGCTGTGGCTGCTGCGGGCCGTCGGCGGCCGTGAGGCGATGCGCCCCGAGATCGACGGACTGTACGACGCCTTCGAGCACTCCAGGGCCAGCCGGCCCTCCCTGCCCCTGCTGGCACCGGCGGAGGCACGGACGTACGCCGCGGACGTGCGGGGCAGGGCCCTGGACATCCTCGGCGGTGCTCCGCTGCACGGCGGGGGACGCCCGCTGGAGCAGGCGGGTTTCGCCTTCGGCATGGTCGCCCAGCACGAACAGCAGCACGACGAGACGATGCTGATCACCCATCAGCTGCGCTCGGGACCCGCGGTGCTCGACGCACCTCAGCCTCCGGAGCCCACCGGTGCCGTCGCGCTGCCGTCCGAGGTCCTGGTCCCCGGGGGCCCCTTCACCATGGGGACCTCCACCGAGCCCTGGGCGCTGGACAACGAACGCCCGGCGCACCGGCGTGAGGTGGCCGCGTTCCACATCGACACCGCACCGGTCACCTGCGGTGCGTACGAGCGCTTCATCGAGGACGGCGGCTACACCGAAGAGCGCTGGTGGGCCCCCGAGGGCTGGGCGATGGTCCGCGAACACGACCTGGACGCACCGCTGTTCTGGCACCGGGACGCCGGCCGGTGGCTGCGCCGGCGCTTCGGCGTGACCGAGCTCGTGCGGGCGGACGAGCCGGTGCTCCACGTCAGCTGGTACGAGGCGGACGCGTACGCCCGCTGGGCGGGCCGTCGTCTGCCGACCGAGCCGGAATGGGAGAAGGCCGCCCGGCACGACCCCGTCTCGGGGCGTTCGCTGCGCTATCCCTGGGGCGACGAGGACCCGACCCCCGAGCGGGCCAATCTGGGCCAGCGCCACCTGCGGCCCGCCGCGGCCGGCGCCTACGCGGCCGGCCGGTCCCCGGCGGGCGCCGGCCAGCTGATCGGGGACGTGTGGGAGTGGACGTCGAGCGACTTCCTGCCCTATCCCGGCTTCGTCGCGTTCCCGTACCGCGAGTACTCGGAGGTGTTCTTCGGCCCCGGGCACAAGGTGCTGCGCGGCGGTTCGTTCGCCGTGGACCCGGTGGCGTGCCGCGGCACGTTCCGAAACTGGGACCTCCCCGTCCGGCGCCAGATCTTCTCCGGCTTCCGCACGGCGAGGGACGCCTGATGTGCCGTCATATCGCGTACGTGGGTCCCTCGGTACCGCTGGGTGAGGTGCTCGCCTCCCCCGCTCACGGGCTCGTCCGCCAGTCCTGGGAGCCGCGCCGTCAGCGGTACGGCACGGTCAACGCCGACGGGTTCGGGGTCGGCTGGTACGCGGAGGGGGACCCCGTGCCCGGCCGCTACCGCCGCACCGGGCCGGTCTGGGGCGACGAGACCTTCGCCGATCTGGCCCGCGTGGTGCGCAGCACGGCACTGCTCGCCGCGGTCCGTGACGCGACGTTCGCCGGGGCGGACGGGGAGGCCGCCGCGGCTCCCTTCGCCGAGGGACGCCTGCTGTTCAGCCACAACGGTGCGGTACGGGGCTGGCCCGGCTCCCTGGCACCGCTGGCCGCGGGTCTGCCCCCCGAGCGGCTGCTCTCCCTCGCGGCGCGGAGCGACTCGGCGCTGATCTGGGCCCTGGTGCTCCACCGGGTGGCGCAGGGTGACGAGATAACCCGGGCGGTCGCCGACACGGTCCGCGATGCCGGCACGGCCGCCCCCGGTTCCCGCCTCAATCTGCTGCTCACCGACGGTTCCGTCATCGTGGCGACCACCTGGGGCGACTCCCTCTGGTATCTCCACGAACCGGGCCGCCGCACGGTGGTGGCCTCCGAACCGTACGACGACGATCCGTACTGGCGCGAGGTCCCGGACCGCACCCTGCTGGCCGCGACGCGCACCGATGTCCTTCTCACCCCGCTCAAGGAGCCCACCGCGTGAGTCCCTTCCTGCTGACCCGCACCCTGCCTGCGGACGCGACGGACGCGGCGCTGCGCGCCGATGTGCTGAGCGGTCTGACGCGGCAGCCGAAGACGCTGCCGCCCAAGTGGTTCTACGACGCCCGCGGCAGCGACCTGTTCGAGGAGATCACCCGGCTGGACGAGTACTACCCGACGCGTGCGGAGCGGGAGATCCTGATCGCCCGTGCCGGGGAGATCGCCGCGACGTCCGGGGCGCGGACCCTGATCGAGCTGGGGTCCGGCTCGTCGGAGAAGACGCGGCACCTGCTGGACGCGCTGCCGGCGCTGCACACGTACGTGCCGGTCGATGTCAGCGAGAGCGCCCTCACAGGGGCGGCCGAGGCGCTGCTGGCCGAACGTCCCGGGCTGTCCGTGCACGCGCTCGTCGCCGACTTCACGCACGACCTGGAGCTGCCGGAGAGCCCCGGCCCCCGGCTGGTCGTGTTCCTCGGCG
The DNA here is from genome assembly GCF_040686735.1 of Streptomyces sp. NPDC079167. Lineage (NCBI taxonomy): Bacteria > Bacillati > Actinomycetota > Actinomycetes > Kitasatosporales > Streptomycetaceae > Streptomyces > Streptomyces sp. NPDC079167. The sequence goes on from NZ_JBFBLO010000011.1 coordinate 299,809, forward strand.
GGACGCTCGGCAATCTGCTCCCGGAGGAGCGCGCGGAGTTCCTCGGCTCCGTACGGGCGCGGCTCGCTCCCGGGGACGGGCTGCTGCTCGGCACGGACCTGGTGAAGGACGAGGCGACCCTCGTCGCGGCGTACGACGACGCGGCCGGGGTGACGGCCGCCTTCAACAAGAACGTGCTGACCGTGGTGAACCGTGAGCTGGAGGCGGACTTCCCGCCCGACGACTTCGCCCATGTGGCCCTCTGGGACCGGGAGCACGAGTGGATCGAGATGCGTCTGCGCGCCCGCCGTGCGCTGACGGTCAAGATCCGGGAGCTGGATCTCGTGGTGCAGTTCGAGGAGGGCGAGGAACTGCGCACGGAGATCTCGGCGAAGTTTCGTGAGGAGAAGGTGCGGGACGAGCTGGCCGCGGCGGGGCTGCGGCTGGATCAGTGGTGGACGGACACCGCAGGGAGGTTCGCACTGTCGCTGGCCACGGCGGACTGAGCCGCCCGCGCCAGTGCCCGCCGGCCGGTTTCGCCGTCCGCGCGGAGCGGCGGCAGGATCCGGATCTCGGCGGTGAGCCCCGCGGCCGTCACCACACGCCACAGCGATGCGGCGAGCGGGTCGTCCCCGACGAACGCGGCGGCTCCCGCCGCATTCGCCGTCGCCGTCCGGTAGCTGATGCGGACCGGGCGGACGGCGGAGCCGGCGTCGATCGCGGCCTGGAAGGCGGCGGGCCGGAAACGGCCGCCGCCGCTCCGGCCGCACCAGGTGCTGCCCTGCGGGAACACCGCGACCCGTGAGCCGGAGGCCAGCGCCCCGGCGACGGCCCGTACGGCGTGCGGGAGGGCCCGCAGCCGGTCCCGCTCGATGAACAGGGTGCCGCCGAGCGCGGCGAGCGGTCCGAGCAGCGGCCAGTTCCGTATCTCGCTCTTGGCGACCATCCGGGCGGGAAGCACGGCGGCCACGAGCGGGATGTCCAGCCACGAGACGTGATTGGCGACCACGAGCTCGCCCGCCGGTGGCCGGTCCCCGCCCACCGGGTGGCCGGTGATCCGGACGCGGACGCCGAAGGACCGCACCACCGCGTGGGCCCACCGGCGGGTCAGCCGGTCGCGGTACGACGGTCCCAGGAGCAGCACCGCGGGCACACAGAGCACTCCCAGCAGCGTGAGGGCGCACCCGGCGAGCAGCAGGGCGACGGCGCGCGGTGGCGGACGCCTGGCGCCCTCGTGGTGCGCGCAGTCGCGTGGGGTGCAGGGGGCGACGGGCAGCCAGGCGCTCATCGCAGTGGGGCCAGCGAGAGGAAGTGCCGCAGGTAGCGCGGGTCGGTACGGCGCATCGAGAGCAGGACGTAGAGGTCCGCGACACCGAAGTCCGGGTCGTGGGCCGGGGCTCCGCAGACCCAGGCGCCGAGGCGCAGGTAGCCGCGCAGCAGCGGAGGCAGTCCGGAACGGCCGCCCGCGCCTCCGCCGGGGTGACCCGTGGTGTCCCAGAGACGGTGAGGGGTGACCCAGTACTCCTCGGGAGCCAGGTGGTGGGTCCGTACGGTGTCCCAGCTCCTGGCGGCCAGTGCCCCTCCGTCGGCGAGGGGCACGGAGCAGCAGCCGGCCAGCCAGGTGTAGCCGGTTCGCTCCATGTAGCGGGCGAGGCCGGCCCAGATGAGTGCGATGACTGCGCCGTCCCGGTGGGCCGGGTGGACGCAGGACCTCCCCACCTCGACGAGGTCGTCGCGGATCGGGCCGAGGCGCGCGAGGTCGAACTCGCTCTCCGCGTAGAGGCCGCCCGCGAGCCTGGCCCCCTCGGGCGGCAGCAGCCGGTAGGTGGCGACCACCTCTCCGGTGGCCACCTCGCGCACGAGCAGGTGGTCGCAGTGGGCGTCGAAGGCGTCGCTGTCCAGGCCCGGTTCGGCGCTGTCGAGCCTGGCGCCCAGCTCTCCTGCGAACACGAGGTGGCGCAGGCGCTGGGCGGCCCGTACGTCGTCCTCGCCGGTGGCCAGGGAGACGCGGTACGCCGAGGGAGCACCGGCGGCGGCCGGGCGCGGTGCGGGTACGCCGGCCGGGGTGGCGGACGTGAGGGGCGGGGAGGCGGGGGAGGTGAGCGGCAGCACGGTCATGGCGGTCTCCGGGGACGGATCAGCGGGGCGGACTGCGGCTGCCGCGGGAGTGCGACGGCCCGGCCCCCCTACTTCTTCCGTGACCGGCTTGATTCGACGTGACCGCTGCGAAGCGCGGGGATGTGCGACGGCTGAATCCCCGGCTCGCGGCCGGGGGCCCCGGGCGGCCGGGCCCCTCCTGGTCCTCGTCAGCCGGTGATCAGCTTGGAGGTGATGCTCTCGGACGCCTTCTTCGCCTCTTCCGCCGGGTCGCCGCCCTCCAGCACAGCCGTCATGTACGGCTTGATCGGGTTGTCCGCCTCGACGGCCGGCCAGTAGGGCGAATTGGGGGTGGCACGGCCCTCGGTGGCGCCCTCCGCCATCGCGGAGGTCCCTTCCTGGCCTTCGACGGCCCTCGCCAGAGCGGGCTTGTTCGGCACGTAGCTCATGGCCCGGGCGAGTTCCGTCTGCCACTGCTCCCCCGCGAGGGCCTTGACGACCTCGATGCCCTCGCTCCGCTGATCGGCGTCTTCGGGCACGATCAGGTCGGAGCCCCCGGTGAAGACCGCGCCCGGCTTCTTCGCGCTCTTCCCGGGGATGGGGAAGTAGCCGAGCTTCCCCTTGAGTCCGGGGTTCCGCTGCTCGATGAGTGCGGCACTGCCGGGCACGGAGATGATCTGGGCGACGTCGCCCTCGGCGAACACATCGGTCTCCGGGGGCGTCTGCTCGTCGGCGTCCTTGGGGCCGTCGCCGAGCGCCTGAAGCGTCTTGTAGAAGTCCATGCCCCGTAGAGCGGCGGGTGAGTCGAGGGTGCCTTCCCAGTCGCCGCCGCGGTCGTCCGCCAGTTCGCCGCCCTCGTCCCAGATGAAGCCGGCGAGCACGTACCAGTTCTGTCCGGCGAGGTAGATGCCCTGCCTGCCACCCGTGTTCAGCCGCTCGCTGGTCTCCACCCACTCCTCGCGGGTCCTGGGGAGTTCGGTGATTCCCGCCTGCTCGAACAGGTCCTTGTTGTAGATCACGACGCGGTTGGCCGCGTACCAGGGGATTCCGTACTGTCCGCCGTTGACCTTGCCCGGTTCGGCGAGTCCCGGCAGCCAGTCCTCGCCGCCCAGGTCGCGCATCGATTCCAGGGTGAGATCGCGCAGTTCACCGCTCTCCGCGTACTGGGCGACCTGGGTGTTGCCGACCTCGATGACGTCCGGTGCGTCGTCGCCCTCGAGCGCCTTCAGGACCTTGGGGCCGATTCCGCCCCACTCCTGGAGAACGAACTCCAGTTCGACCGACGGGTGCTCGGCCTCGTACGACTCCTTGAATCTGTCCAGGAAGCCCTGGGAGGCGCTGCCCTTCATCAGCCACACCGTCACGGTGCTGCTGTCGGTGCCCGCACCGGGAAGGTAGCCGCAACCGCTCAGGGCGACAGTGGAAGCGAGCGCGACGGCTCCGGCCAGTATGCGGATCTTCACGGGGGTCACCTTCTGCGAAACGGCACGACTAATGACAGGACCCGGGTGGGGGGACTGCGGGCGGCGCTCGCACGGGCGTATGGACCGGAGTTTGGTATGGACCAATGAGCAGGTCAAGCCCCGCCCCGTCGCGGTTCGCGGGGCGGGCGCCTCTCGCGATGCCTCGCGCCCCGACCCGGAGTGAGGCACCGTGGAACCACGAAAGGAGACATTAGATGTCTAATCACACCTACCGGGTCACCGAGATCGTAGGAACCTCCGAGGAGGGTCTCGACGCGGCGATCAGGAACGGCGTCGCAAGAGCCTCCGAAACGTTGCACAATCTCGACTGGTTCGAGATGACGCAGGTCCGCGGCCATATCGAGGACGGCCGCATCGCCCACTACCAGGTGGGACTCAAGGTCGGTTTCCGTCTCGACGAGAACGCCTGACCCGGTACGGCCGGAGCGTGCCGCTCGAGATGCAGGCGGGGCCGGGCGCTGCTTCCCTGGTGGTGTCCGCTCCCCCACAGATCCAGGAGTGATCATGAGCGTTGCAGGTGAGTCCGGCGGCCGTGCCAAGCAGCTGCGTGCCAAGGCCCAGGAACTGAACGAGGCCGCGGAACGCGCCACCGACCCGGAGCAGCGGCAGCGGCTCCAGGACAAGGCCCGCCGGCTGCGGGAGCAGAGCGAGCAGGAGAGCTCCATGACGGACCGCGGCATGGACCCCATGGTGTAGGGCGGACACCCCGCGCTGCCGGTGGTCCGTCCGCGTGCGGGAGGATCACCGGCAGAAGCATGTCCGCCCCGCCGATCCCCCCACGGAGCCGCACCGCCGATGTCCACCCCCCATGATCCGTACGTCCGGGTACGCGGCGCGCGTGAGCACAACCTCCGCGACGTGGACGTCGACATCCCGCGCGACACCCTCGTGGTCTTCACCGGCGTCTCGGGCTCGGGGAAGTCGTCCCTGGCGTTCGGGACGATCTACGCGGAGGCCCAGCGCCGGTACTTCGAGTCCGTCGCCCCGTACGCCCGCCGGCTGATCCACCAGGTCGGAGCGCCCGACGTCGGTGAGATCACCGGTCTGCCGCCCGCCGTGTCCCTGGAACAGCGCCGGTCCGCGCCCGGGTCACGTTCATCGGTGGGCACGGTCACCACGCTCTCCAACTCCCTGCGCATGCTCTTCTCGCGCGCCGGTGACTATCCGCCCGGCGCCGAACGGCTCGACTCTGACTCCTTCTCCCCGAACACGGCGGCCGGGGCGTGCCCCGAGTGCCACGGCCTGGGGCGCGTCCACCGCACCACGGAGGAACTGCTCGTCCCGGATCGGGCGTTGTCGATCCGCGACGGAGCGATCGCGGCCTGGCCGGGGGCCTGGCAGGGCAAGAATCTGCGTGACGTCCTGGACGCCCTGGGCTACGACATCGAGCGCCCGTGGCGGGAGCTGGACCCGGCGGACCGCGCGTGGATCCTGTTCACCGACGAGCAGCCTGTGGTGACGGTCCATCCGGTGCGCGAAGCGGGCCGCATCCAGCGTCCGTACCAGGGCACGTACATGAGCGCCCGCCGCTATGTGATGCACACGTTCGCGGACTCCAGGAGCCGGACGCTGCGGGCCAAGGCGGAGCGCTTCCTGACGAGCGCGCCGTGCCCGGTGTGCGGGGGCGGCCGGCTGCGGCCCGAGGCCATGGCGGTCACGTTCGCCGGCCGCTCGATCGCCGACCTCGTCGCGCTCCCTCTGACCGCCCTCACCGAGGTGCTGCTGGAGGCGGGCGGCGGGAGTGACACGGCACGGGTGCTGACGGCCGATCTGCTGGCCAGGATCGGACCGGTCACCGAGCTGGGGCTCGGCTATCTCAGCCTCGACCGTACGGCCCCGACCCTGTCGGCGGGCGAGCTGCAGCGGCTCAGGCTGGCCACCCAGCTGCGCTCGGGGCTCTTCGGCGTCGTCTATGTGCTGGACGAGCCGTCGGCGGGCCTCCACCCGGCCGACACGGAGTCCCTGCTCGGGGTGCTCGGCAAGCTCAAGGAGGCGGGTAACTCGGTGTTCGTGGTGGAGCACCAGATGGATGTGGTGCGGCAGGCCGACTGGCTGGTGGACGTGGGTCCACTGGCGGGTGAACACGGTGGCCGGGTCCTGCACAGCGGACCTCCGGCGGACCTCGCGGGGGTGACCGGGTCCGCGACCCGGCGGTTCCTCTTCGACGAGGACCCGGCGCCGGAGCGCGAGCCACGGGCGCCCTCGGGGTGGATCACGCTGCGCGGAGTCGGCCTGCACAACGTGCGCGGCGTCGACGCCGCGTTCCCGCTGGGTGTGCTGACGGCGGTCACCGGGGTGTCGGGGTCGGGCAAGTCGACCCTCGTCGGTCAGGTCCTGGCCGGGGCGCTGGCCGACCGGCGGCCGGCGGATGCCTCGCAGGACCCTGCGGCGCCGGAGGCACGAGGCTGCGCTTCGGCGGAGGGCCTGGAGGCGGTGGACCGGCTCGTGCAGGTGGACCAGCGGCCCATCGGCCGTACGCCCCGGTCCAACCTGGCGACGTACACCGGGCTGTTCGACGTCGTGCGGAAACTGTTCGCGGAGACGGAGACCGCGCGCGAGCGGAAGTACCGGGCGGGCCGGTTCTCGTTCAACGTGGCGGGCGGGCGGTGCGAGACCTGCCAGGGCGAGGGCTTCGTCTCGGTCGAGCTGCTCTTCCTGCCCAGTACGTACGCCCCGTGCCCGGACTGTCACGGCGCGCGCTACAACCCTCGGACGCTGGAGGTGACGCTGCGCGGACTCACGATCGCCGAGGTGCTGGACCTGACCGTGGAGGCGGCGGCGGAGTTCCTCGCCGGGACTCCGGCGGCCGGGCGCAGCCTGCGGGCGCTGCTCGACGTGGGGCTCGGCTATCTGCGGCTGGGGCAGCCGGCGACGGAGCTGTCGGGCGGTGAGGCGCAGCGGATCAAGCTCGCCACGGAGCTCCAGCGCGCCCGGCGGGGTCACACGCTCTATCTGCTGGACGAGCCGACGACAGGGCTGCATCCGGCCGATGTGGAGGTGCTGATGCGGCAGTTGCACGGGCTGGTGGACGCGGGGAACACCGTGGTGGTCGTGGAGCACGACATGGCGGTGGTGGCCGGTGCGGACCGGGTGATCGACCTGGGGCCCGGCGGCGGGGACCGGGGCGGACGGATCGTCGCCACCGGGACGCCGCGGGAGGTCGCCCGGGCGGCGGGGAGCCGTACGGCCGCCTACCTGGCGAAGGCACTGCGGACGGACTGACCTCCCCGCGGCCGGGGGGACAGGATCAGCGGCGCACCTTGCGGTTGGCGCGCAGCCACTCCTTGTTCATCGCGGTGATCGACGGCAGCGGGATGCCCTTGGGGCAGGCCGTCGCGCACTCGCCGGTGAGGGTGCATCCGCCGAAGCCCTCGTCGTCCATGGCGGCGACCATGTCGAGCACCCGGGTCTCCCGCTCGGGCGCGCCCTGCGGGAGCACGTTGAGGTGGTTGACCTTGGCGGAGTTGAAGAGCATCGCCGAGCCGTTCGGGCAGGCCGCGACGCAGGCGCCGCAGCCGATGCACTCGGCGTGCTCGAAGGCCGAGTCGGCGTCCGGCTTGGGCACGGGGGTGGCGTGCGCGTCGGGCGCCGTGCCGGTGGGCGCGGAGATGTATCCGCCGGCCTGGATGATCCGGTCGAAGGACGAGCGGTCGACGACGAGGTCCTTGACGACGGGGAAGGCCGAGGCCCGCCACGGTTCGATGTCGATCGTGTCGCCGTCGTCGAAGGACCGCATGTGGAGCTGACAGGTGGTGGTCCGCTCCGGGCCGTGGGCGTCGCCGTTGATGACGAGGCTGCACGCGCCGCAGATGCCTTCGCGGCAGTCGTGGTCGAAGGCGACGGGCTCGTCCCCGCCGAGGATGAGCTCCTCGTTGAGGGTGTCGAGCATCTCCAGGAACGACATGTCCTGCGAGATGCCGTCGACTTCGTAGGTGGCCATGGCACCGGGCGCCTCGGCGTTCTGCTGGCGCCAGACGCGCAGGGTGAGCTTCATGCGTAGCTCCGCTGGGTGGGGTGGACGTACTCGAAGACGAGGTCTTCCTTGTGCAGGACTGGTGCGTCGCCGTTGGCGCCGAACTCCCAGGCCGCGGCGTAGGAGAACTCCTCGTCCCGGCGGGCGGCTTCGCCGTCCGGGGTCTGTGACTCCTCGCGGAAGTGACCGCCGCAGGATTCGGCGCGGTGCAGGGCGTCGAGGCACATGAGCTCGGCGAGCTCCAGGTAGTCGACGACGCGGTTGGCCTTCTCCAGCGACTGGTTGAACTGTTCGCCGGTGCCGGGCACCTTGATGCGGCGCCAGAACTCCTCGCGGATCTGCGGGATCCGGTCGAGGGCCTTGCGCAGCCCTTCCTCGGTGCGGGCCATCCCGCAGAACTCCCACATGAGTTCGCCGATCTCGCGGTGGAAGGAGTCCGGGGTGCGGTCCCCGTCGACGGCGAGGAGGAGGTTGAGCCGGTCCTCGGTCTCGGCGACGGCCTCGGTGACGGCCGGGTGGCCGGCGTCGATCTCCTCGGTGTGCGGGTTTCGGGCCAGGTAGTCGTTGATGGTCGACGGCAGCACGAAGTAGCCGTCGGCGAGGCCCTGCATCAGCGCGGATGCGCCGAGGCGGTTGGCACCGTGGTCGGAAAAGTTGGCCTCACCGATGGCGAAGAGACCGGGGACCGTGGTCTGGAGGTCGTAGTCGACCCAGAGGCCGCCCATCGTGTAGTGGACGGCGGGGTAGATGCGCATCGGCGTCTCGTACGGATTCTCCGCGGTGATCCGTGCGTACATGTCGAAGAGGTTGCCGTACTTCTCCTCCACCTTCTTCCGGCCCATGCGGGCGATGGCCTCGGCGAAGTCGAGGTAGACGCCCTGGCCGCCGGGGCCGACTCCGCGGCCCTCGTCGCAGACGTTCTTCGCGGCACGGGAGGCGATGTCACGGGGCACGAGGTTGCCGAAGGCGGGGTAGATCCGCTCCAGGTAGTAGTCCCGCTCGTCCTCGGGGATCCGGTTCGCGGGACGGTCGTCGCCCTTCGCCTTCGGGACCCAGATGCGTCCGTCGTTGCGCAGCGACTCGCTCATCAGCGTCAGCTTCGACTGGTGGTCGCCGGTGCGCGGGATGCAGGTGGGGTGGATCTGGGTGAAGCAGGGGTTCGCGAAATAGGCGCCGCGCCGGTGGGCGCGCCAGATCGCGGTGGCGTTGCTGTTCATGGCGTTGGTGGACAGGTAGAAGACGTTGCCGTAGCCACCGCTCGCCAGGACCACCGCGTCGGCGAAGTACGTGTCGATCCGCCCTGTGACGAGGTCGCGCGCCACGATGCCGCGGGCCTTGCCGTCGACGACGATCAGGTCGAGCATCTCGGTGCGGGAGTGCAGTTCGACGTTGCCTGCGGCGATCTGCCGGGAGAGCGCCTGGTACGCGCCGAGGAGAAGCTGCTGCCCCGTCTGCCCGCGGGCGTAGAAGGTACGGGAGACCTGGACCCCGCCGAAGGAGCGGTTGTCGAGGAGGCCGCCGTACTCGCGGGCGAAGGGGACGCCCTGGGCGACGCACTGGTCGATGATCTCGACCGAGATCTCGGCCAGGCGGTGGACGTTGGACTCGCGGGCGCGGAAGTCGCCGCCCTTGACGGTGTCGTAGAACAGCCGGTGCACCGAGTCGCCGTCGTTGCGGTAGTTCTTGGCCGCGTTGATCCCGCCCTGGGCGGCGACGGAGTGGGCACGCCGGGGCGAGTCCTGGAAGCAGAACTGGACGACGTGGTAGCCCTGTTCGGCGAGCGTGGCACCGGCCGATCCGCCCGCCAGACCGGTGCCGACGACGATGACGGTGTGCTTGCGGCGGTTGGCCGGGTTGACGAGCTTCGCCTCGAAGCGGCGGGTGTTCCAGCGCTCGGCGACGGGTCCCCGGGGCGCCTTGGCATCGACGACGGGGTCGCCTGTGCGGTAGTTCGTGTAGTCGCTCATGTCAGCTCACCACTCCGGTCATCACGGCGACGGGCACGGAGACGAAGCCGGCCGTCAGCACCACTGCGAGGAGATTGGCGAGGGTCTTGCAGACGCGGTCCCGGGTCGCGCTGCCCACGCCGAGGGTCTGCGCCGCACTCCAGAACCCGTGCTGGACGTGCAGGCCCAGCGCGAGCACGGCGACGATGTAGACGACGTTGCCGTACCAGGTCGAGAAGGTGTCGAGCACGTTCTGGTAGGGGTGCCCGGCCTGGAATCCGCCGGTGTGCACGGTGCCGGTCGTGAGGTCCAGGATGTGCCAGACGATGAACAGCCCGAGGATGACGCCGCCGTAGCGCATGGTGCGCGTCGCGTAGCTCGAACGCGCCTTCTTGTGGACGTACGCCGTCGGGCGCGCCCTGAGGTCACGGCGGCTCAGCTGGTAGGCGGAGACGGCGTGCAGGACGACGGCCACGACGAGCACCACCCGGATGATCCACAACGCCCACTCGTAGTGCAGGAAGGGCTCGCCGAGGGTCCGGAGCCAGTGCGCGTAGTGATTGAACTCGCCGGATCCGAAGAATATCTTCAGGTTGCCCAGCATGTGGACCACCAGATAACCGAGCATGATCAGGCCGCTCACAGCCATGATCACCTTCTTGCCGACGGACGAGTCCCAGAGCGTACGCGTCATGGACGGCCGTCGGTCCGTCCGCGTTGCCAATGCCATGGACACGACGCTAGAGCCGAGAGCCATCATCAGTCCAAGACATGAAATGACTCATGTCCATAGGCACAGGCTATGAAGTCCGTATCGTCGGCCGCATGCACTTCCAGCAGCTCGCCTACTTCGTGGCCGTGGCCGAGGCCCGGCACTTCACCCGGGCCGCCGAGGAGGTGCACGTGTCACAGCCCTCCCTCTCGCAGCAGATCAAGGCCCTGGAGAACGAGCTGGGCGCCGAGCTCTTCAGCCGCGCGCGCGGCAACATCGCGCTGACCGACGCGGGCGAGGCGCTGCTGCCGCTCGCCCGCAGGATCCTGGCGGACGCGGACACCGCGCGGCACGAGGTGCAGGAGCTCGTACAGCTGCGCCGGGGGCGGATCAGGCTCGGCGCCACCCCGAGTGTCTGCACGGGCCTGCTGCCCGACGTGCTGCGCGCCTTCCACGGCGCACACCCGGGGATCCAGCTCCTGATCGAGGAGGGCGGCTCCCACGACCTCGTGCGGCAGCTCGCCCGGGGCGTCCTGGACCTCGCGCTGCTCGTGCTGCCCCTGCCGGCGGGCTCGCCCGCGCTCACGACGGTGGAGCTGCTGCACGAGGACCTGGTGGTGGTGTCACCGGCGTCCCGGCCCGCACCCGGGCGGAAGGGGGCCGTGCACATCGCCGATCTCGAGAACGAGCCGCTGGTGATGTTCCGGCACGGCTACGACCTCCGGGAGCTGACCGTCGCCGCGTGCCGGGCGGAGGGCTTCGAGCCCTCGTTCACGGTGGAGGGCGGCGAGATGGACGCCGTACTCGGCTTCGTACGGGCGGGGCTCGGGATCGCCGTCGTGCCCCGCATGGTCGCCGTGCGGGCCGGCCAGGACCTCCGCACGACTCCGCTGGCCTCGCCCGGACTGCGGCGCACGATCGCACTGGCACACCGCAGCGACGTCGAACCTCCGCGTGCGGCACGGGAGCTCCAGCGGATGCTCCTGGGGGCGGGGCCGCCCGCCGCGTCCCCGGCCGCCGGCCGGCCTGGCCCGGGCGGCGGCTGAGGACGGAACCGTCAGACCGCGTCCGCCAGCAGCAGCGCGTGGATCCGGTCCGGGGCGCCGGGGCGCGCGTAGTACCAGCCCTGGGCGGTGTCGCAGCCGAGCTGTCGCAGCTGCTCGGCCTGGGCGCCGGTCTCGACACCCTCGACGGTGACCGCGAGGTCCAGGCTGTGGGCGAGCGAGACGATCCCCTCGACGATCTTCAGATCGACCGGGTCGGCCGGATGGTGCTGCATGCCCTGCGTGAAGGAACGATCCAGCTTCAGGATGCTCACCGGCAGCCGGCGCAGGTTCGCCAGGTTCGAGTAGCCGGTGCCGAAGTCGTCCAGCGCGATGTCGACGCCCATCTCGGCCAACTGGCGCAGCGGCTTGAGCAGATCGTCGTCCGCGCCGATCAGCGCGGACTCGGTGACCTCCAGACAGAGGGCGCCGGGCTCCAGACCGGAGCGCTCCAGCACGTCGACGGTCTCGGCGACCAGCCTCGGGTGGTGCAGCTGGGCCGGCGAGAGGTTGACGTTGATCCGCAGGGGCCCGCCGTCGGTGTGACGCTCCTGCCAGAAGTTCGCCTGCCGGACGGACTCCTCCAGGACCCAGCGGCCGAGCGGCACGATCAGTCCGGTGTGCTCCGCGAGCGGGATGAACCGGTCCGGACCGAGCACCCCGTGCTGCGGATGGCACCAGCGCACCAGCGCCTCGGCTCCGTGCACGCTGCCGTCCCCGAGGTGCACCAGCGGCTGGTACTCGATGAAGAACTCGCCCCGGTCCAGCGCCGCGGGCAGCGCCGTGGTCAGCCCGTGGCGGGTGATGGCGCGGGCGTCGGCGTCGGCGTCGGCGAGTGCGAAGCGGTTCCCGCCCGCAGCCTTGGCCCGGTACATGGTGATGTCGGCGCTGCGGAGCACCTCGGCGGCGGTGCGTTCACCCGACGGCCCTTCGACGATGCCGATGGATCCCCGTACGGTCAGCTCCCGGCCGTCGAGACGGATGGGCGTGGCGAGCGCGGAGAGGATGCGTCCGGCCAGCTCGTGGACCTCGTCCTGGGTGCGCGGACCGGTCGTGAGGGCCACGAACTCGTCGCCGCCGAGCCGCGCGACCATCTCGCCGGGGGCGGTCGCACAGCTCTGGAGCCGGTCGGCGACCTCGACCAGGAGCCGGTCCCCCGCCGCGTGGCCCAGGCTGTCGTTGATCGCCTTGAAGCCGTCCAGGTCCAGATAGCAGAGCCCGAAGCGCATGCCTTCCCTGGGCGCGAGGGCCTTCTCCAGGCGCTCGAAGAACAGCGTCCGGTTCGGCAGGCCGGTGAGTGCGTCGTGGGTGGCCTCGTAGCGCAGCCGCAGATTGAGCAGCCGGCGCTCGGTGGTGTCCTCCAGAAGGGCCAGCTGGTACTCCGGCCGCCCTTCCGCGTCCCGGAGCAGCGACACGGTGAGGTTGGTCCACAGGACGGTTCCGTCGTTGCGGTAGTACGGCTTCTCGACGCTGTAGTGCTCGCGCTCCCCACGCACCAGCTCGTCGTAGTACTTCCAGACGTACGGCGAGTCCTCGGGGTGCACCCACTCGTTCACCTTGTGGCTGCGGACGTGGTGCTCCAGGCCGCCGAACATCTTGGTGAGGGTGTCGTTGATCTCCAGGATGTTCCCGTCGAGGTCGGCGATGCCGATCCCGACAGCGGCGTCCTTGAACACGGCGCGGAAGCGCGCCTCGGTGGCGTGCAGCGCCTGTTCGGCGTCCGAGCGCGCGGTGAGCGCCGAGCGGGCGATCGCCTCCTGCTCGGCGAGTGTCCGCTCGCGGAGCGCCTGGGTGAAACCGCCGGCCAGCGCGTGCTGGATCCGCGCGCACCGGGCCCGGCTCTCCTCGGTCGACAGCTCCACCGGCCCGTTGCCCCCGCAGTACAGGACCAGGTAGGAGTCGACGACGCCGAGGGTTGAGCTCAGGGCGTCCGGGTCCGTGCAGTGGGCGGCGACCAGGGAGGCTCCGACGCCGTGCGCGGGTGCCGCGTCGAAGACCCGGGTGTGCAGGATCTCGCTCAGCTCCCGGGCGAGCGGCAGAAGGTGTTCCTCGAACTCGGGGCGGGACATGGATGTGGCTGTGGACGGGAAGATCGCCCGGCTCCAGATGGTGGCGAATCTCCGGAGCCGGCCCTCGGGACCGTCGGGTTCCGCGTCGGGTGTGCCCGACGACTGGGCGGGAATGCTCACGCCTTGCGCCCGACTCCGCCGAAGCCCGAGTAGGCGAACGGGTCTTCGTGCGCGAGTGTCTCCGGGGACTCGGGACGCCACTCGGGCATGGGGACGAGCCCGGGCTCGACCATCTCGTACCCCTCGAAGAACCGGCTGATCTCCGCGCGCGAACGCATGATCAGCGGATTGCGGATGGTGCGGTAGACACCGACCGCCCCGCCCGCCTCCTCCTCGGTGAGCGGGATCCCCTCGTACGCCGCGTGGGTCAGGACCAGCAGGCTGCCGGGGGCCAGCGCGTCACGCAGCTCCGCGACCGCCGCACGGGGATCGTCGGAGTCCTCGAGGAAGTGGAGCACCGCCACCAGGAGCAGCGCCACCGGCTTGTCGAAGTCGAGGAGGCCGTTGATCTGCGGGTCCGCCAGGATCTCCTGGGGCTTGCGCAGATCCGCGGCGGCGATGACGGCCCGGTCGGTGCCCTTGAGCACCGCCTGGCTGTGTGCGACCGCGACCGGGTCGTGGTCGACATAGGCGATACGGGCCTCGGGGTCGGCGGCCTGGGCGACTTCATGCACATTGCCGAAGGTCGGTATACCGGACCCTATGTCCAGAAACTGGTTGACGCCTGAATCAGTGGCGTAGTGCACGGCGCGCCGCATAAAGGCACGATTGGCCTGCATGACCTTGGGCAGCCCCGGCATGAACTCCATGGCCTTCCTGGCCGCTTCCCTGTCCACCTCGAAATTGTGCGAACCGCCCAGATAGAAGTCGTACATGCGAGACACGCTCGGCACCGAGATGTCTATGCCTTGCGGTGCCCAGGCGGGACGCTCCATCGATGTCTCCAACAAGTCGCCACGGCGATCCGGCCATGTTCATGGTCAGTGTTGACCAGAGGCTACTGATCGACCGCCAGGAGAGCGAGTGGAAACGGGAATTAGAGATCCGTTATTGGTCACACACCGGAGGCATGTGCGGCAACCCGTCGCTGCGTGTGCGCATTCGGCGACGGACCGGCACCACGGAGGATCTTCCGGGCATTGTCCGGGGGCTCCGACCAGCCTCGCGTCGGACGAGACCGCGTACCATGTGCCCCCGGCACCTTGGCCGTTGGCGTATCCCGGCCGCGTGTCGCCGGAGAAGGCGCAGAGGGGCCAGCAGTCGAGCGACTGCTTTTCGACGCCGTCCGGCCGGTCGAAGGTGACGAATCCCTTCGTGGTGACTCCATCGACGCCATTCCTCTCCATGGGAGGGACGGCCGGCCACTTCTTCGGACAGCCGCCCGCGCAATTCGCCCTGGGCGGTTCGGCGGTGTCCCTGTCGAAGCGGTAGAGCGTGAAGCCCTCGCTGTCGGTCAGCAGCTTGCTGTCCGGCACGGCGAGTCGCCCGGCGCCCCTCACCGTCCCGCCCGCTGCCGTGCCCGACGTGGCCGGCGCCCGATCCGTTGCCGCCGTCCGCCGTGAGCGCACGCCCTCGTCAGCGCCAGGAGGGCCGCCGCCGTCACCGCGAGCGAGGGGTTCCGCCACGTATTCATGTCGACTCCCGTTGCCCTCCGCCTTCCGGGTGCGCGAGTCCGCGTCTTCCGTGGCCCCTGGTACGGGCGGCTGGTGCTCCCGTGTTCGACGGAACTCCGGACGAGTTACCGGCGGGCGCAAACGCGAATCGCCGAATATCCCTCCATCAGGCGAATAGCCACCGTCCTCCGCGTGCACGGCGGCTCAGAGGAACATGCTCCCCGGCGTGTACGGATCACGCATATGGCGGCTGACGGCCGCGACCCTGCTCCTGCTGCTCGCCGTCCCGCTGCCGGCGGCCGGTGACGACTGCGCCGTCGCCTCCATCGGGCAGGGGGAGGGCAGCTCGTCCGTCGCCGTGGCGGGCGAGGGACGGTGCGGAGCGGTCATCGCCGAGCCGGAGCCGGAGCCCGAACCAGCGCCGCCACCACCACCTCCGCCACCACCACCTCCGCCGCCTCCGCCACCACCACCTCCACCCCCTCCACCGCCGCCCCCGCCCCCGCCTCCCACGCCGCCGCCTCCCCCCGCGCCCGCACCCGCGCCGCCTCAACCGGAACCCGAACCGGAACCCGCCCCGCCGCGCGCCACGGTGCGCCCCACACCGCCACCTCCCGCGCCCGTCGCGCTGCCCACCTACAAGAAGCCGCCCCGCAAGACACCCCGGACCGGGCCGTCCATGGTCTCGCTCACCCTTCTCATCACTGCGCCCGCCGTCTTCGCCGTGGCCGTACTCCGGCCCCGCTCGTCCCGCTGAACCGAAGAAGGAACCCATGTCGGAATGGCTTGTTCTGACCATCGCGATGGCATCGGCATGCGCCGTCGTACTGACCATCGCCGTCCTGAGCAACCGGCGCCTCGCCGAGGACGACGACCCGTCCGAGACTCCCGACGTCATCGAGTACATGACGATGATGATCGGCGTGGTGTACGCGATCGTGCTCGGCCTGGCCATCGCGGGCGTCTGGGAGGGCCGCAGCGCGGCGCAGGAGTCGGTACGCCTGGAGGCGCAGGCACTGCACGAGGTGAGCGCCCGGTCCGCGGTCTACCCGGTCGAGGTCCGCGACCGCATCCGGGCCGACGTGGACGCGTACGTGGCTCACGTCGTCGACGTCGAGTGGAAGTCGATGACGGACCACGCGAGTCTCACCGAGGAGGGCACCAGGCTTCTCGACCGGGTACGGGCCGACGTGACGGAGTACAAGCCGCGGACGGACCACGAAGGGCAGGCGTACCAGCCGCTGGTGGACCAGGTGGCCGCCGTCGACGACGCGCGGGGGGCACGGGGGCAGAACGCGGGCGCGACCATGCCGGGCGTCGTCTGGTTCGGCCTGATCACCGGGGCCGTGGTGACGGTCGGACTGATCTTCACGCTCCAGATCCGCAGAACCTTCCGTGAACTGCTCCTGGCGGGCCTCTTCAGCGTCCTGATCGCCTTCCTGCTCTTCCTCATCTGGGACTTCGACGCCCCCTTCGGCCGGGGCATCTCGGCGACCACAGCCCCGTTCGTCGATCTGTTCCCGCACGCCACGGGGGGATAGGAGCGCGCACCCGGCGGCCTTGCCCTCGGCCTGAGGGCCGGTCGGGGGACAAGGCTGCCCCATTCGCCTGACACCGATCGCGGGTGGTATGCGGCACTTCTACCGTTTCGGTCATCGAGGTGCATTTCTCATGCCTCGCGGATATCCGTTCCGCGGCTGCTCCTCGGGACCCGGAGGATTCACCATGCGCGCGATACGTGTCGCACCCGTCGCCCTGCTGGGCGCCGCCGCCTGCTTTCTGACGGCACCGGCCGCATCGGCCGATGTGCCCAACGGCGGCACGTCCACGTCGTTCACGCCGACCATCACTCCGTCGACGGTCGCGCCGGGAGGCCGGGTGACGCTCGGCGCCATGGGGTGCACCAGCGATGCGACCGCGTTCTCGGGCGTGTTCGACACGGTCACCATCCCGAGGGGGCGGTCGGCCACGGCCACGGTCGACTGGGACGCCAGGCGGGGCGCGGCCTACGAGGTGACCTTCCGCTGCGGCACCACCACGAGGTCCGCCAATCTGACGATCACGAGCGGTGCCACCAGTTCCCCCACGACCAGCCCCACCACGGCCCCCACGACCAGCTCCACCGCCTCCGCCTCTCCGAGCGGCGTGCTGGGCGGGCTCGGCGGCAGCGTCGACACGATGGACCCCGCGGAGATCGCCGCGGGGTCCGCACTGGTGGCGGCCGCTTCCGCCGGCGCCTTCCTCGTCCTGCGCAAGCGGCGCCCCGCCCGCCGGCACTGAGAACTCGCATACAGGCACACGACAGTCGCCCCGGGTCCTGGTCCAGGACTCGGGGCGACGGGCGTATCGGGCCGGGCGGGAGGTTCGACGCGTCAGATCGCCGCATTGCTCATCCGCCGACGGACGACGAAGACGGCTCCGCCGACGGCTGCCGCCGCGACCAGGCCGCCACCCACCTGCATCTCGACGGAGCTGGGGCCCATCGAGCCGCCGAGGCCACCCTGCGCGCCCCGCGAGTGCAGCACGGTGAAGCGGGCCGTCGCGACCTGGTCGCCGTTACCGCCCTGGCCACCATTGCCGCCCTGGCCGCCGTTACCGCCCTGGCCGCGCTCGTCCCCGTTCCCGCCCTGGCCGCCGTTGCCTCCGTTGTCGCCGTTGCCTCCGTTGCCACCGAAGTTGTTGTTGCTGTCGTTGCACCTCACGGACAGGCTGTACTGACCAGGCGTCGCGTTGTGCCGGATGTGCGCCGTGGCGTAGCCGACGCGGCCCGGCGAGAGGTTCACCGTCGGGAAGGCGTTCGACCACACCTTGCCGCCGGAGCGGCCGCAGCCCTCCGCGCTGACCTGCATCGTGGCGCCCTGGTGGACCCTGGACGGGTCGACGGTGACATTGGTCGGGAAGTTGCTCGGGTTGCTGCCCGGGCCGCCACCGGCGGCGGCCAGCGGGGCAGCGAGCCCGACCGCCGCGAATGCGGTCGCGGTCACCGCGAGAGTGCGTGGAGCACGCATCTTTGAACCTCCAGCGGGAAGCGCCCCGGAGTCTTGGTCTCCGGGAGTTGGCGAGAACGCGTCCCATGACGAACCCTCACCAGAGACCTCGGGTGTCGCACTTCGGCACTGCTCCACCCCGGTGAGCCGACACGCCGGGGGCCGGACCCAGGACCTGACGGAGCCGCAGGTCACGGACCGTCAGAATTTTTATCCGCTCATTACTCCGAAGAGCAGACACCGATGACGGCGCCCGGTCGGCCGCCACCCGTTCGCCCTTCCCTGATCGCCGCCCCGCACACCCGCGCCTAGCGTGACGGTGTCGCGACGAAGGGAGAACCATGGGCCGGGACCAGTGGGGCGCCGGGCGGAGCAGACGCACACCGTGGGGCGCCATCGCCCTGGTGATGCTCACCGGGCTCGCTCTCATGCGCAACGGCGTGGAGACGTCCCCCGGGCCGCCGCAGCCCGCCGCCGCGGCCTCGGTGGCCGGCCCCCGGGACACCACGGTGTCCGCCCCTGCCGACGGCGGGTCCGTGCAGCCGCTCGCGTACGCCCCCGCCGAGCGCATCCAGATCCCGTCGATCGAGGTCGACGCACCGGTGGTCGATGTGAACCTGGACCCGGCCGGCTGGATCGAGGCGCCGCCCGCACAGGACCCGAACCTCGCCGGCTGGTACCAGAACGGCATCGCGCCGGGTCAGCGCGGGACCTCCGTGATGGTCGGCCACGTCGACAACCTCGCAGGCCCGGCGGTGTTCTACGGGCTCGGATCCCTCGGCAAGGGCCAGCAGATCGAGGTGTCCCGCTACGACAACCGGGTCGCGGTGTTCGAGATCTACGGTGTCGAGGTCTTCTCCAAGAACGACTTCCCCGGCCCCCGGGTGTACGGCGACACCGGCTACGCCGAGCTCCGGGTCATCACCTGCGGCGGGGGCTACTCGAAGGCCGACGGCTACGACGGGAACGTGGTGGTCTTCGCCCGGCTGGTCGAGACGCGGTAGCCGGGCGGGGCGCCCGGCGCCCACCACCGTCAGTCGCGGTGCGGGACGGTGGGGCGGTACCCCCTCTCGATGAGCGCTGGCAGGTATCTGCGGAGGGCGGCCACGCTCTGCGACCGGTTTCCGCCCGCGTCGTGCGACAGCACCACGACACCGGGTGCCGCGCCCTTCTTGACCCGGCGGACGATGGCGTCGGTGCCCGGCGTGGTCCAGTCCAGCGTGTCGACGGTCCAGGCCATCGGCTCCATGCCCATCGCGGCGCCGATCTCGAAGGAATTGCGGTTCCAGGCGCCGTACGGGGCCCGGTACCAGAGCGGCGGGGCACCCAGGGTCTTCTCGATCACTTCGCTGGTGCTGCCCAGTTCGTCGCGGATCGCGCCCCGGGAGAGCTTCGGGATGAGGGGGTGCGACCAGGAGTGGTTGCCGACGACATGCCCGTCGTCGCCCATCTCCCGGAGCAGGTCGCGGTTGTCGGCGGCCATCTCGCCGCAGACGAAGAACATGGCCCGGACTTCGTATCTTCGCAGCGTCGCCAGGATGTCCGGGGTGTACCGGGGGTCGGGGCCGTCGTCGAAGCTGAGCACCATGGCGTCGCCACCCAGCTCGGGCAGTTCCTCGAAGGGGCGGGTGCGGACGGGCGGCGAGGCCGGCCGGAAGCGGGGCGGCGTGGTCGAGGTCATGGGCCGCAGCCGGTAGGCGCCCGGGGCTGTCCGGGCCCCCGCCGGAGGCCCTGCGGCAGGGGCCGGCGGTTCTCCGCCGGGGCGCGCGGGTGTACCGGCCGGATCCGCCGCGACGGTGTGCACGGCGATGGCTGCCCCGAGCGTGAGAGCCAGGCGGAGGAAGGTACGCCGTTCCGCTGGAATCTGATCATGCTTCATGACCAACTGCTCGCACGGAGTGACGCCCACGCCTCGCGCCGACACCTGGGATGTGGGCTTTTGCACCCGATGGATGGAGCACCTCGGCACAATCCGGAGGGAAGATTCGGGGTTCGGCCGCCCGGCCGGGGGGCGTCGGGCACGAGCGGCTACCCTCGGGCCCGTGACTGACCAGCAACACCATCGCTTCGAACGCGGCACGGACGGCCCCAAGGTGATCGTCGCGGGCATCGACGGCTCCGAGTCCTCGATGCGGGCCGCGGCGTACGCGGCGGGCCTCGCCCGTCGGCAGAACGCGATGCTCGCCCTCGTCTACGTCCAGCCGGTGCTGTCGGCCGGCGCCGCCCTGGGAGCCCCGGTCGCCGACGCGACCGGAGAGGTCGCCGAGGGTCTGGTGAGCGAGATCAGGGCGTCGGCCGAGCGGCTCAAGGCCATATGGAATGTCCGTTGGGAGTTCCATACGTTCCACGGGGATCCGTTCAACGGGCTCGTGACGGCCGCCGACGAGCTGAAGGCGGACGCCGTGATCGTGGGCGCGTCGGAGTCCGCCGGGCATCGTTTCGTCGGCTCGGTGGCGGTCCGCCTCGTGAAGGCCGGCCGCTGGCCGGTCACTGTCGTCCCGTGACGCCTGGCGGGTGGCCGCCGGTCACGGTCGTCCCGTGACGCCCCGCCGGTGGCCGCCGGTCACTTCCAGGCCATGAACGCCCGGGTGGGGCGGACCTCACTTGCCGGCCACGAGACCGTCCTCGGCTGCCCCACGGCTCAGGACGACGGCCTGGATCCGGTCGCGGATCTCTCCCAGCCGCTCCTCCGTCCTCCCTGCCGAGCCTGCGGCTCCGGGGGCCAGGGCCGTCACGCGCCCCGCCTCGGGGTCGAACCACTGCGGGATGAACTCGGCCTTCTTCACGGCCCATCGCTGCCCCGGTTTCGAGGGCGGCTCGAACGTGAAGCGGCCCATCGAGTTCTCGTTGCCGCGCGGGTCCTGGACTCCCTCGTGGTTGACCATGGCACCGGCGACCTGGTCGCCCATGCCGTAGACGATCCAGGTTCCGTTGACCTTCTCGTACGCCTGCGGGACATGGGCGTGGGTGCCGAGGATCAGGTCGATGTCGGGCCGTCCGCCGGTGACCGACGCCGTGAGTTCGCGGCCGAGTCCGAGCTGGACGTCGTCGGGGGCGTCCTGCCATTCGGTGCCCCAGTGCAGGGAGACGACGACCACGTCGGCCCCCGCCTTGCGGGCCGCCCGGGCGTCCGCGACGATCCGGTCCTTGTCGATCAGGTTGACCGCCCAGGGCTGCCCGGCGGGCAGCGGGATGTCGTTGGTGCCGTAGGTGTACGCGAGGTGGGCGACCTTCGCCGCGTTCTTGCCCTTGCCCGCCCTGAGCAAGGTGGGGCGGGACGCCTCCCGGGCCGAGCGTGCGGATCCGGCGTGGGCGACGCCCGCACGGTCCAGCGCGTCGAGCGTCCGTCCGATCCCCTGCGCGCCGTCGTCCAGGGTGTGGTTGGAGGCGGTGGAGCAGGAGTCGAAGCCGGTGGCGCGAAGTGCGGCCGCCACCTCGGGCGGTGACTTGAAGGACGGATAGCCGGTGTAGGGGCCGCCGTTCTGGCCGTACACCGTCTCCATGTGACAGATGGCCAGATCCGCACCCGAGACCGCCGGAGCGGCGCCTTTGAGCATCGGGCGGAAGTCGTAGCCCCTGCCGTCCGCGTCGGCCGCGGCCCGGTCGATGATCGAGGAGTGCGGCAGGATGTCGCCCGAGGCCAGCAGTGTGAAGGCGCGCGACCCCTCCGCTCCCCCGGCGCCCGCGCCGTTCGCCCCCCGCTCGGCGGAGAGGTGCCGCCCGGCGAACCCGGGGGGTGAGGAGGGCTGGCCGGTACAGGCTGTTGCGGTGGCGAGGAGACCGGCGACGGCGATCGCCGCGCCCTGTCGGATGCGCTTCGTCATCTGCACGACTCCCGGTTCGGATGATTTCGGCCATCCGAATACACATATATTCATACCGGTGAGTCAAGAACAAAGCGTCCAAAGTACCTGAATCGGCCGTATCGGCTTCGGATGACCGTTCACCGCACCACTCGCCGCTCCGTGCGACCGCTCGGCGCAGAGCTCGGTGCACCTCCTGTTCCTCCGCGCGCCCATGCGTTCGTATACGCCAGGCGGGAGCGAGGCGTCAGGGGCCTCTTCGGGAAAGGACGTTCACGATGACCACTGCGACAACCGATGAGCGGGACCTCGCCCAGCTGCAGCGGGAACACGGGCCCGCGCTGTTCCACTTCCTGCTGGGACTGACGTTCGGCGACCGGCAGCGGGCGGAGGATCTGCTGCAGGAGACGCTGGTACGCGCCTGGCAGCACCCGGAGGCGTTCGACGCTCCCTACGACTCGATGCGCCCGTGGCTCTTCACCGTCGCACGGCGGCTGGCCATCGACGCCCGCAGGTCCCGCCAGGCCCGTCCGACGGAGGTCAGCGACGCGGTGCTGGAGAGCGCCCCCGCGCAGGACGACACCGCGGACTCCGCGGTCCACGCCCTCGATGTGCGCGAAGCCGTGAGCACGCTCAGCCCCGAGCACCGGGCCGTGCTCGTGCAGATCTACTTCCGGGGGCTCAGCGTGGGCGAGACCGCGCAGGCCCTCGGCATACCGGCGGGCACCGTCAAGTCCCGCTCGTACTACGCGCTGCGGATGCTCAGCCGCAATCTGCCCGGCTACTCCAGCAGGTCCTCCACGTTGAGCTGCGCGAGCAGGGACACCGCCTCCGCGACCTCCACATAGGCCGCCGCGCATGCCTCGCACCGCTGCAGGTGACGGGCGACCTCACCGCTCTCGTCCGTTTCCAGGGCATCGAGCACGTAGACGCCCAGCAGCTGGCGCACATGCGGCCCGTCGCCGCGGTCGGCGGTCATGGCACCTCGAATCTCCCGACGGATCCTGCCCTTCTGCCCACGCGGGGCGCGCGCCCCCGGTTCAATGCTGCGTGTAGCCCGGTACGGAGTCGACGAAAGAGGCGAGACGGGATGCGTCCCGAACACCACGAGGGAACCGGCGGGGGCGGGCTGCTGGTCCCGATGGCCTGGATGTACTCCGAGTACATCGCTGACGAGGTCCTGGAGACCGGCGACCTGATGGAGCCGACGACCCTGGAGTACCGTGCGGGACGCGACGCGCTCGCCCTGACGATCTTCCTCTCCGACGGAGCGGGCGCCGACGAGCTCCCCGCGGCGCGGGTGGACGAGCTGCGGCTGCTCACGGCGTACGGCGCCTCCTGGAGACGGTGGGTCTGCGCGCGCCTGGAGGCGCTGGAGCGGCCGACCGCCCCGGCGGGGGTCGCGGATCCCGATCTCGCGCTGGCACGGGCCGCCTGGCGGTGGCTGGAGGAGACCGAGCTGCTGGCGGCCGACCTCGACGCGATCGGCCCGCCCCCGTGGGATCCGGTGGACGGCGAGGAGGACGAGGACGTCGAGACCCAGGTCTGGACTCCGGCGTGGCAGCTGGGACTGCCGCTGGGTCACCTGGCGGTGCACCTGTACTGACCGGCGGACCGTCGGCCGGTCAGGAACCGTGGACGCCCGCACGGTACTTGGGCAGCCTCAGGGTGATCTTCATGCCCGCGCCGGCTCCCGTCTCGATCACGAGGCCGTAGTCGTCCCCGTACACCTGGCGCAGCCGTTCGTCCACGTTGAGCAGACCGATGCCGGCGGAGGTGCCGCCCTCGCCGCGCAGGATCCGGCGGAGACGCTCCGGCTCCATTCCGGCGCCGTCGTCCTCGATGACGACCTCCGCTTCGGCGCCGGCGTCCAGTGCGCTGATCGTGATGCGGATCGGGGCGTCACCCGGGCGGGCGGCGCCCGGGGGCCGGGAAGGAGTGACGGCGCCCTCCAGGCCGTGTTTCACGGCGTTCTCGACGAGGGGCTGGAGACAGAGGAACGGCAGCGAGACGGGAAGGACCTCCGGGGCCACCTGGAGCGTCACGGAGAGCCGCTCACCGAAGCGCGCGCGCACCAGTGCCAGATACTGGTCGATGGAGTGGAGCTCGTCGGCCAGGGTGGTGAACTCACCATGTCTGCGGAACGAGTAGCGGGTGAAGTCGGCGAATTCCAGCAGGAGTTCACGCGCGCGCTCGGGGTCGGTCCGGACGAACGACGCGATCGCGGCGAGTGAGTTGAAGATGAAGTGCGGGGAGATCTGGGCCCGCAGCGCCTTGATCTCGGCCTCGATGAGCTGCGTACGGGAGCGGTCGAGCTCGGCGAGTTCCAGCTGTACGCAGACCCAGCGGGCCACCTCCCCCGCGGCCCTGGCCAGGACCGCCGATTCGCGGGGTGCGTAGGCGACGAGGGTGCCGAGTACCCGGTGGTCGACCGTCAGCGGGACGGCGACGGCCCAGCGCAGCGGGCAGTCGAGGTCGGCGCAGTCGCTGTGGAAGGCGGTGTCCCTGCCGCTGGCCAGGAGACCTTCGACCTGGTGCATCACGTCCTTCCCGTGGTGGTCCCCCTCGCCGTCCCACACCAGCACCCGGTCGCGGTCGGTGAGGCACAGGGCATCGGTGCCGAGCAGCGAACGCAGTCCGCGCGCCGACCTGCGGGCGCTCTCCTCGGTGAGCCCCGCGCGCAACGGGGGCGCGGCGAGGGAGGCCGTGTGCAGGGTCTCGAAGGTGGCGTGTTCGACGGGTGTGCCCACATCGCTGGTGCGCACGGGGCGGGCGGTGCGGCCCAGCAGGAAGCCGGTGGAGAACAGCAGCAGGACGAGCACGGTGATCCCGGCCCCGGTCATCGCGCCCGTCCCGAGGTCAGCGCCTCCGGCAGATGGAAGCGGGTCATGGCGGCGTTGGTGCCCGGCGGTATCCGTCCCGGAGTGGCCAGGGAGACCAGGATCATCGCGAGGAAGCCGACCGGCACGGACCAGACCGCCGGCCAGGCCAGCAGGGCGTGCGGCCAGCCCGGCGGGCGTACCGCGCCGCTGACGGTGATGGCCACGGACAGCAGTGCGGAGCCGCCGCCGAGCAGCAGCCCGGCGATCGCGCCCGGCGGGGTGAGCCGCCGCCACCAGATGCCGAGGACGAGCAGCGGACAGAAGGACGACGCGGAGACCGCGAAGGCCATGCCGACGGCGTCGGCCACCGGCACCCTGCTGACCACCAGCGAGCCGGCCAGGGGCACGGCGATGGCCAGGACCGTGGCCAGCCGGAAGTGCCGTACGCCCCGCGAGGGGAGGACGTCCTGGGTGATCACTCCGGCGACGGCCATGGTGAGCCCGGACGCCGTGGACAGGAACGCGGCGAACGCCCCGCCCGCGAGGAGCGCGCCGAGCAGGTCGCCGCCGAGGCCGCCGATTACGCGGGCGGGCAGCAGCAGTACGGCGGCGTCGGCGTCTGTGCCGTGCATGAGTTCGGGCGCGTACAGACGGCCCAGGGCGCCGTAGACCGGGGGCAGCAGGTAGAACAGGCCGACCAGGGCGAGCACGGCGACCGTGGTGCGGCGGGCGTCGCGGCCGTTGGGACTGGTGTAGAAGCGGACCACCACATGGGGCAGACCCATGGTGCCGAGGAACGTCGCCACGATCAGTCCGTACGTCGCGTAGAGCGGATGGTCGGCGCGGAAGACGGAGATCTGCTCGTCGAAGCTGACCCGGGGGCGGCCGTCGCCCTGCCAGGCCAGCACCAGGAAGATCGCGGGCACCAGCAGCGCCGTGAGCTTCAGCCAGTACTGGAACACCTGCACGAAGGTGATGGAGCGCATGCCGCCCGCCGCGACGGCGACCACCACGACCGAGGCGACGAGCACGTCGCCGAGCCAGCCGGGCGCACCGGTGAGGATCTTCAGGGTGAGTCCGGCGCCCTGGAGCTGCGGCACGAGGTAGACCCAGCCTGCGCCGACGACGAACACGCTGACCAGCCGGCGCACCTGCCGGGATTCGAGCCGTCCCTCGGCGAAGTCGGGGAGGGTGTACGCCCCCGAGCGGCGCAGCGGCGCGGCGACGAACACCAGCAGCACGAGGTATCCGGCGGTGTAGCCGACCGGGTACCAGAGCATGTCGGGGCCGTGCACCAGCACCAGGCCCGCGATGCCGAGGAAGGACGCGGCGGACAGGTACTCGCCGCTGATCGCCGCGGCGTTGAGCCTCGGCCGTACGGTGCGCGACGCTACGTAGAAGTCGGAGGTGGTGCGGGAGATCCGCAGCCCGAAGCCGCCGACGAGGACGGTGGCCAGGACGACGAGGGCGACCGCCACCACCGCTGCCGGGTGGCCGGGAGCGCTCACGGTGCGGGGAGGCCTTCCACGAGTCTGGCGAAGTCGCGTTCGTTGCGCTCGGCCCTGCGCACGTACCACCAGGCGGCCAGGGTGAGCGGCGGATAGGTGGCGAAGCCGAGCACCGCCCAGACGAGGGCGTTGCTGTGCAGTGCCTCGAAGACCAGCGGCAGGGTCCCGGCGACGAGGGCGAGGACCGCGAAGGCGGTGAGTCCGGCCCGCAGCTGGCTGCGCATCAGCGAGCGGACGTAGGCGCCCCCGAGTGCGGTCTGCTCGTCGATCTCCGACTGGGCACGGTAACGGGGCAGTGGGCGCACCCGCCGGGGCTCGCCCATGACCACTTCGCGACGGGGCGTGCTCTCTGCGGACATGGGGCCGGAGTGTAGGCGGCACGGGGCCCGGCTGGGAAGGGCAGCCCTCCCGGTCGAGCCAGGTCAGCGGCCGGTCTGCCGCATCAGGAGGTCGCGGAGGGCACGGGTGTGACGCCGGCTGACCGCCAGCTCGGCACCCCCGATGCGGACACTCATACTGCCCGCGTCGAGCCTGAGTTCGTCGATCCGGTTCAGCGCCACGAGGTGGCGGCGGTGAATGCGTACGAACCCCCGGGAGCGCCAGCGCTCCTCCAGGGTGGTGAGCGGTATCCGGACGAGATGGCTGCCGGTCGCGGTGTGCAGCCGGGCGTAGTCGCCCTGCGCCTCGGCGTACGCGATGTCGTCGACGGGCACGAACCGGATGACCCCGCCCAGTTCCACCGCGACCTGGTCGGCGGCCGCGTCGTGGACGGACGCGGAGCGCTCGCCGACCTGCTCGGCCACGCGGCGCACAGCCTCGGCCAGCCGCTCGCGGCGGACGGGTTTGAGTACGTAGTCGACGGCCTTGAGGTCGAAGGCGTGTACGGCGAAGCCCTCGTGGGCGGTGACGAAGACGATGAGCGGCGGTGCGGCGAACCCGGCCAGGAGCTGGGCGACGTCGAGCCCGGTGAGCCCGGCCATGTGGATGTCCAGGAACACGACGTCGATCGCCGAGGGGTCCTCGGGCCCGGCGTCGACGGCGCCACCGATGCGGCGCAGCGCCTCGGTGGCGCCCGTGGCGCCCTCGGCGCTCCGGATGCGGGGATCGGCGCGCAGGAGGTAGAGGAGTTCCTCCAGGGCGGGTTCTTCGTCGTCGACGGCGAGTACGCGCAGCATGAGCCCGGAGTGTAGGGCCTCCCGGACGGGAGGCCCGAGATGCGGGACCGGCGCGACGGCCGCCGTTACTTGAGCAGGCGGGACAGCCGCCGGTCGGCGAGCGGCTTGCCCCCGGTCTGGCAGGTGGGGCAGTACTGGAGCGACGAGTCGCTGAACGACACCTCCAGCACGGTGTCGCCGCAGACGGGGCAGGGCTGCCCGGCGCGGCCGTGGACGCGCATGCTGCTCTTCTTCTCGGCCTTGAGCCGGCCCGCCGCGACGCCCCGGGAGCGCTCGACCGCGTCCTGGAGCGTGGTGCGCATCGCGTTGTACAGATGGGTGATGTCGTTGTCGCCGAGCGCGGTGGTGAGCTTGAACGGTGACATCTTCGCGACGTGCAGGATCTCGTCGCTGTAGGCATTGCCGATACCCGCGATCAGCGACTGGTCGCGCAGGGCTCCCTTGATCTGCCGGCGTGCTCCGCCGAGCACCGTCGCGAACGCGTCCCGGTCGAAGGAGTCGGCCAGCGGGTCGGGCCCGAGCCGCGCGACCCCGGGCACGTCCGACGGGTCACGCACCAGGTGGACGGCGAGGCGCTTGGTGGTGCCCATCTCGGTCAGGTCGAAGCCGTCGCCGCCGGCGAGGACCGTCCGCAGGGCGAGCGGACCCTTGCCGGGCCGGGGCGGGGTCGCGGGGAAGCTGTCCTTCCACTGCAGCCAGCCGGCCCGTGCGAGGTGGATGAGCAGATGGAGCCCGCCGGCGGTGATGTCGAGGAATTTCCCGTGCCGGGCCACGGACGTCACGGTGGCGCCTTCGAGGGCGGTGGGCGGCGGGTCGTACGTCTTCAGGACGCTGATCGCAAGCGGCAGGACGCGGGCGATCTCCTTGCCGACCAGATGGTCGTCGAGGAAGTCCCGCAGGGCTTCGACTTCCGGGAGTTCGGGCATGCCTCCAGCCTGCCGCAACGGCCGCGCGCATGCCCGCCGGGTGCGCGCCGTGTTCAGGCGGCGGGCATGCGCAGCCCGTAGACCCGCCGCGCGGTCTCCGAAAGGACGGACCGCTGTCCGTCCTCCCCGAGCCGGCCGGTCAGCTCGCGGGCCACGTCCAGGACCTCGGTGTACGAGGCCGCGAGCCGGCAGACGGGCCAGTCGGAGCCGAACATCGTCCGGCCGGGTCCGAAGGCGTCGATGACGGTGTCCGCGTAGGGGCGCAGGTCCTCCACCGTCCAGGTCCGCGGGTCCGCCTCGGTGACCAGGCCGGAGAGCTTGCAGACGGTGTTGGGCAACGCGGCCAGCGCCCGCAGGTCACCGGCCCAGGGGTCCACCGCGCCCCGGGCCACGGGCGGTTTGCCCGCGTGGTCGAGTACGAAGGTGAGCTCCGGCAGGAGGGCGGCGGCGCGGGTGGCGGCGGGCAGCTGGTGGGGCCGGACGAGCAGGTCGTAGGTGAGCCCGGCGGCGGCGACGGCTCGCAGCCCGCGCAGGACGTCGGGGCGCAGCAGCCACTCGGGGTCGGGTTCGGCCTGGACCTGGTGGCGGATTCCGACGAGCCGGTCGCCGCCGGGCAGGGCGCGGAGTCCGGCGAGGGTGCCGGCGACGTCGGGGGCGGTGAGGTCGGTCCATCCGACGACGCCCGCGACGAGCGTGCTGTCATGGGCGAGCGCGAGGAATTCGGGGGTCTCCTCCGCGACGGTGACCGTCTGGACGAGCACGGTGGCGGCCACCCCGGCGGCGCGTGCCTCGGGCTCCAGGTCGGTGAGGGTGAAGGTGCGGCGGATGGGGGCGAGTTCCTCGCCGGTGATCCAGTCCTGGTCGCGCACCGCGAGGTCCCACACATGATGGTGGGCGTCGATGACCGGCGGGGGCGTCATGTCACAGCAGCCCTTCCGCGCGCAGGTCGTCCCAGAGCGCGTCCGGAACCGGCGTGCGGAGCCGCGCCGCGGCGTCCCTCACCTCGACCGGTGAGCGGACGCCGACGAGGGCTCCCGCGACAGCCGGGTGGCCCAGCGAGTAGTGGAGGGCGGCGGCGCGCAGCGGGACACCGTGCGCCTCGGTGACGGCCCGGATGCGTACGGCGCGTTCGAGGAGCGGCGCGGGGGCCGACGCGTAGTCGTAGGTCGCGCCGGGGCGCGGGTCGACGAGCAGCCCGGAGTTGAACACACCTCCGACGACGACGCTGCGGCCCCGGGCGGCGGCTTCCGGCAGCAGGACGTCGAGGGCGCTGTGGTCGAGGAGGGTGAAGCGGCCGGCGCACAGGACGGCGTCGACGTCGGTCTCGCGCAGGAAGCGGGTGAGCATCGCGGTCTGGTTCATGCCGGCTCCGATCGCGCCGACCATGCCCTCCGCGCGCAGCTTCTCCAGCGCCGGGTAGCCCTCGCGGAAGGCCGCCTCGCCGTGGTCGTCGGGGTCGTGCAGATACACGATGTCGACCCGGTCGAGGCCGAGGCGACCGAGGCTGTCCTCGATGCTGCGGCGGATGCCGTCCGCGCTGAAGTCCCAGCGGCGCCGGTGGGTGTGCGGCACGGCGAAGCCGTCGGACAGCCCGTGGTGGGCCGCCGTCTCCGCGGGGGGCAGCGGGTCGAGCAGACGGCCCGCCTTCGTGGAGACCGTGTACGCGTCCCGGGGCCGGTCCCGCAGAGCCTCTCCGAGACGGCGTTCGGAGAGTCCGAGGCCGTAGTGCGGCGCCGTGTCGAAGTAGCGGATGCCCTCGTCCCACGCCGCGTCCACGGCGGCGGCGGCCTGCCCCGGATCGACCTCCGTGAAGAGATTGCCGATGGCCGCCGCCCCGAAGGCGAGTTCGGTGATCTCGACCTCGCCGCGTCCGAGTCTGTTGCGCCGCATGGCCCTGCTGCCCCCGCCGGTAATCCCTGATGGTCCGTAGAGGAATATTCATCGGATCTATCGGCCGCGTCAACAGGGCCGGCGGATTGGCTGTCAGGCGGGGGCGGGCACCGTGGGCACGAGTGAGTGCAGGTCGTGCAGCTCCTCGCGGACCGCGCAGGCGAGCCGGTCGAGATCGGGAAGGGCCTTCCCGTCGGCGACCAGTCCGACCTGCACCCCTCCGCCGTAGGTGGTCAGGGCGACGGCCAGCGACTGTCCGCGGGCGAGCGGCGCCATGGGATAGAGGGCGCGCAGCGGGCAGCCGCCGAGGGAGAGCGCCGAGCGGGGCAGCGGCACGCTGGTGATCAGGATGTCGAAGAGCATCCGGGCCGCGTTCCCCGCCAGCGGGGCTCCGAACCGGTGGGCAAGCGCGGGCAGCTGGTCGGCAAGCACGGCGACGGCGCCCGCGCCGCGCAGCGGTCCGGCCGCCTTGTTGCGGTCCATTCCCGTGCGTACGAGGCGCAGCCGTTCCCTGGCGTCGGCCTCACCGACGGGCAGCCCGAGGAGGTAGGCGGAGAGTCTGTTGCCGGTGGCCGCTCCGCCGGGCCGGCGCCGGGAGACGGGGACCAGGGCGCGCGGGTCGGCACCGGGGAGCGGCTCGCCGCGTTCGAGCATCCAGCGGCGCAGCGCACCGGCGACGACGGCGAGCAGCACGTCGTTGGCCGTGCCGCCCTCGGTGCGGCGGATCCGCTGCACCGGATCGGCGTCGAGGTCGGCGGTGGCCAGCCGGCGTGTGCCGCTGGAGCGCGCGGTCAGTGCCGTGCCGGCGCGCAGGTCGAGGCGGCTGGCGCGTACGACGGAGGCACCGACCCCCAGCGCCCGGCGCACGTCACCGATCCGCTCCATCGCCATGCCCGCGGCCTCGTACGGGCCGGGCAGCCAGGAGCGGGGCGGTACGGGCGTCCGGCGGATCGTCGCGCCACGGCCCGCGCCGGCGGAGGCGATCTGGTCGAAGATGCCGGCGCCGATCGCTACGGCCCGCATGCCGTCGGCGAGTGCGTGGTGCAGCTTCACCAGCACGGCGAACGGGCCGTCACCCGGGGTGTCCAGGAGGTACATCTGCCAGGGCGGCAGGCCCCGTCCGAGCGGCCGCTCCATGAGTTCGCCCGCGAGCCGGGTCGCCTCCGCCATGAAGTCGCCCTCGGGGAGCACCACCCGCCTGACGTGCCGTTGCACGTCGAAGTCCTTGTCGGTGAACCAGGCCGCGCCGCCGACGGGCAGCAGGACGTCGCGTACGCGCATCCGCAGCCGGGGAATGGCCGCGGCGCGTGCTCCGAGCAGCTCGAGCAGGTCCTGCGGGGCGACGCCCGGTACCGGGTCGAAGACGGCGAGCGCGCCGAGATGCATCGGGTGGGTTTCGGATTCGAGGTGCCAGAAGGCCAGATCAAGAGGTGCCAGGAGCTCGGTACTCAACGGGGCCTCGCGTCTTCGACAGCGGAACGACGGGATCAAAGTCAATCCCGCAGGGTCGGTTACGGTCAAGTATCGACAGGTTACGTACTGTTACAGTCTTCCGCTGCCGCGACAGTCGCGCTACCGGTGGTCCGGGACGAGGAATTCGCACCACACGCACTTGCCGTTGCCCCGGGACTCCACTCCCCAGATATCGGCCATCCGGTCGACGAGCATGAGTCCGCGGCCCGAGACCCCGGACTCACCCGCGTCCCTGCGGCGCGGCAGCGCGCTGGAGCGGTCCTCGACGTCGACCCGGAGGCGGCGTTCGGTTCCGGTGAGCATCCGGATGGTGACGATGGCACCGCCGTCGGTGTGCATCAGGGCGTTGGTGATCAGCTCGTCGGCGGCGAGCTCCACCTCGTCCGCCCGGCCCTTGGCCCCCCAGGCACGCACGGCGGCCCGGATCATGTGGCGGGCGGACGTCAGCGCCTCCGGGTCGTTCTGCGCGACGTGCTGCTGGAGCCGGCCGCCCGGGTGGGGCGCGTGGGCCGCGTCCCGGCGCAGCAGCAGCAGCGCCATGTCGTCCTCGCCGCCGCGCTCGTCGACGACCTCGCAGAGCCGGTCGGCCAGCTTCTCAAGGTCCTGCGGACCGTCGCGAACGGTCGCCGCCAGCAGTCGCATGCCTTCGTCGAGGTCGGTGCCGGGCAGCTCCACCATTCCGTCGGTGTAGAGGATCATCGTCTGGCCCGGGTCCAGGTCGACGGTGCTGACCGGGTATTCGAGCTGTCCGAACTCCGCGGAGAGGCCCAGCGGCAGGCCGCCGTCGACCGGCAGCCTGCGACAGCTCCCGTCGATGTCGCGCAGGGCCGGGTCGACGTGCCCGGCCCTGACCAGCTGCACCACTCCGGTGGTCAGATCGGCCTCGCCGTAGGTGCAGGTCGCGAAGCGGTCGGTGTCGAGTTCATGGAGGAAGACGGAGGCGCGCGCCATGACCGTGGCCGGGCTGTGGCCCTCGGCCGCGTAGGCGCGCAGCACGATCCGGAGCTGCCCCATGACGGCCGCCGCGTGCGTGTCGTGCCCCTGTACGTCACCGATGACGGCGCCGACCCGGCCGCCGGGCAGCGAGATGATGTCGTACCAGTCACCACCGATGTCCCTCCCGAGCCGCGCCGAGCGGTAGCGCACGGCGACCTGGGCGCCCCGCACCTCGGGGATCCGGCGCGGCAGCATCGCCTGCTGGAGCCCCTCGGCGAGGTCGTGCTCCTGTTCGTAGAGCATCGCCCGCTGAAGGCTCTGGGCGATGGAACTGCCGAGAGCCACGAGCAGGTTCCGCTCGTCGCTGGTGAAGCCGGCCTTGTCGCCGTACAGGAGGCCGAGCGCGCCGATCGGCCGGGCCTGGGCGATGAGCGGCAGGTAGGCGGCGGCGGTGATGCCGAGATGGCTGATGTGCGGCCACAGGATGGGGTACGAGGTCGCGAA
This sequence comes from Streptomyces sp. NPDC079167, assembly GCF_040686735.1. Lineage (NCBI taxonomy): Bacteria > Bacillati > Actinomycetota > Actinomycetes > Kitasatosporales > Streptomycetaceae > Streptomyces > Streptomyces sp. NPDC079167. The sequence goes on from NZ_JBFBLO010000011.1 coordinate 332,749, forward strand.
GTCCTCGGGTGTCTCGATGAACCGCGGGGTGAGCGTGCGGATCACTTCGCTCATCGGGTAGGGCTCGTCGGTGCGCGTGTAGCGGGTGCCCTGCACGAACGCCCCCTCGGGGCCGTCCGCCACCAGATGGATGCGCCCGGACTCGAGCAGCCCCACGACGAGACTGGTGGCGCCGAGGTTGGCCAGGCCTCGAGAGCTCTTGAGCACGTCGGTGACGTCCTTGACCGTCCGGGCGTGCGCCAGGGCCGCCGCGGTGCCCTCGACCAGGCTCGTACGGCGCCGTCGGTCCTCGTCGACGGTCCGGCGGGCGGTGGATTCCGCCAGCTCCTGGGTGGCGTCGCGGATGATCCCGATGATGCGGCGTGGCCGCCCGGTACCGTCGCGGCGGATGAACCCCTGCGTGTGCGTCCAGCACAGGGTCCCGTCCCGCTGTCTCCTGCGGAAGTACGCGCCGTAGTTGTCGTGGCCGCTCTTGAGTGCCTGCGAGACCATCGCGTCGAGCCGGATCCCCTCGTCGGCCGGTACGCGCCGCGCGAGCCCGGAGGGGCGGCCGTCGTACTCGTCGGGGCGAAGGTCGAACACTTCGAGGGCGGGCTCGTCCATGTGCATGAGGCCGCTGTCCAGATCCCAGTCGAAGCTGCCCATTCGGTTCAGGGCGAGGCTGAGGTCCGGGTGGGCGGGCCAGTCGTCCGGGAGTGACAGGGCACCCGCTACCCGATCATCCATGTGCGCCACTCTGCCATTATTTGTCCGATTCCTCGACCGAACCGTCGTCTTGAACACGTTCAAGACGACGCCTATGCTCGACGCCAAGCGAATTGAACACGTTCAATTCTTCTGGTCGTGCGCGTGGACGGGGGTGGACGCGATGTCCGTACTGGTCGGGCTGATCGTGATGCTGGGCATGCTGGTGGTCGTTCCGTTGGGCCTGGGGCTCGTCGGCGACCCCGCCCTCCACCGGATACGGCGTCTGTGGCCGTTCTTCGCGGTGCCCGGCGCGGTGTCCCTGTGGCTGCCACGCGGCGGCGCCGCCACCGCGCTCGCCCTCTGCTACGCGCTGGGGACGCTGCTCCTCGCCGCCCATGCACCCCGGCGGCTCGCGCGCACGCGCAGCGCGCGTCCGGCGGAGGCCGCCCTGCTCACCGCGCTGGTCGCCCCGTCGGTCGCGGCGCTCGCCCTCGTCGCCGAGCGCTCCGGCCATGAACTGTTCGGCTTCGGGCTCGGCATCCTCGCACTGACCGTGCCCCACTTCCACTTCGCCGGTTTCGCCGCCGCCCTCGTCGCCGGTCTCGTCTGCCGGGCGGAGGACGGCGCGGCAGGCCGGTTCGCCGCTCTGAGCGTGCCGCTCGGCACCCTCCTCGTCCTCGTCGGCTACTTCACCGGGGCCCGGACCGAGCTGGCCGGGGCCGTCGTACTCACCGCCGGGATGTGGGCGGTCGCGCTCCTGACCTGGCGCACGGCCCCCGCCGCGGGAACAGATCGTGTCACCCGCGCCCTGCTGGCCGTATCGGCAGGCGTACTGGCGGTCACCATGGTGCTGGCGCTGAGCTGGGCGCTCGGCGAGGCCACCGGGCTGCCGCACCCCACACTGACCTGGATGGCGGCCACGCACGGCCTCGGCAACGCACTCGGCTTCGCACTGTGCGCGCTGCTCGCCCGGCGCCGGCTCCAGGACTTCACCCACCCGGAAGGCAGGACCGCATGAGCAGGCTCACGTATCCCGAAGCAGGAGCGACGCGGCTCGGACCGCTCCCGGACGGGTACAACCATCTGCACCACCGCGCGGCGGTCGGCAGGGGCCGTACGGACTTCGAGGCCGCGGGCGCCGCCGTCACGGAGTGGCGGGCGCACCGTGCCACCGGAGCCAGGGTCGACGCCTCCGCCGAACGCGCCGCCGCCGGTGTCACCGTCGAGGTGTCGGCGGGCATCGGGCCGCTCCGCCTCGCCGCGCCCTGCGAGATCGTCTGGACCGTGTACGAGAAGGACCGCACCGGCTTCGGCTACGGAACCCTGACGGGGCATCCGGAGTGCGGCGAGGAGAGCTTCGTCGTGGAACTGGCGGACGACGGCACGGTGTGGTTCACCGTCATGGCGTTCTCCCGGCCCGCCTCCTGGTACACCCGGCTGGCGGGCCCGCTCGTCCCCGTGGCGCAGCGGTGGTACGCCCGGCGGCTCGCCGCCGCACTGCGCCGGGCCACCGTGTCGGCCACCTGAGAGGCGGGGCAAGCCGGATACTGGAGGCGATGGAATGGTTCACCGCAGACGGATACTGGCTGAGCAGGCTGATCTTCCAGCGGGCGCTCGCCGTCGTCTACCTCGTCGCCTTCGTCGCCGCGGCGCTGCAGTTCCGGGCGCTGATCGGCTCCCGCGGCATGCTCCCGGTGCCCGACCTGCTGCGCCACACCTCGTGGCGGGCCGCCCCCGGCCTGTTCCGGCTGCACTACTCCGACCGCTTCTTCGCGCTGGTCGCCTGGGCGGGCGCCGCGGTGTCGCTCGCGCTCCTGGCCGGCCTGGACGCGTACCTCCCGCTGGGCGCGGCGATGGCCCTGTGGGCCGTGCCGTGGGTGCTGTACCTGTCGATCGTCCAGGTGGGCCAGGTCTGGTACGGCTTCGGCTGGGAGTCGCTCCTGCTGGAGACGGGCTTCCTCGCCGTCTTCCTGGGCAACGATTCCACGGCGGCCCCGGTGCTGGTGCTGTGGCTGCTGCGCTGGCTGCTCTTCCGGGTGGAGTTCGGCGCCGGCCTCATCAAGATCCGGGGGGACGAGTGCTGGCGGCGGCTGACCTGTCTGGACTTCCACCATGAGACCCAGCCGATGCCCGGACCGCTGAGCTGGTTCTTCCACCGTCTCCCGAAGCCCGCCCACCGGGTGGAGACCGCGGCGAACCACGTCACCCAGCTCGTGGTGCCCTTCCTCCTCTTCACTCCCCAGCCGGTGGCGAGCGCCGCGGCGGGTCTGATGGTGGTGACCCAGCTGTGGCTCGTACTGTCCGGGAACTTCGCCTGGCTGAACTGGCTGACGATCGTCCTCGCCCTCGCGGCGATCGACTGGTCGCCCGTTGCCGGTCCACCGCCCGCACAGCCGTCGTCGCCCCTCTGGTACGAGGTGGTGGTCCTCGTCGTGACCGTTCTCGTCCTGGTCCTCAGCTACCGTCCGGCACGCAATCTGCTCTCCCGTCGGCAGGCGATGAACCGCTCCTTCGACCCGCTGCACCTGGTCAACACCTACGGAGCCTTCGGGAGCATCAGCAGGATGCGGCTCGAGGTGGTGGTCGAGGGCACCGACGAGGAGGTGATCCACGAGGGGACGCGCTGGCTGGAGTACGGCTTCCGGGGCAAGCCCGGCGATCCGCGCCGGCTGCCGCGCCAGTTCGCCCCGTACCACCTGCGGCTGGACTGGATGATGTGGTTCGCGGCGCTCTCCCCCGCCTACGCCCGCTCCTGGTTCGGCCCGTTCGCCGAACGGCTGCTGCGCGGCGACCGGGACACCCTGCGGCTGCTGGGCCACAACCCGTTCCCCGGCGGCCCGCCGGCCCACATCCGGGCCAGGGTCTTCCACTACCGGTTCACGGACCGCCAGGAGCTGCGGGCCACCGGGTGCTGGTGGGACCGGACCTACGTACGCGACTTCATGAGACCGGTGGCCCGGCCCGTCCCGCTCCGGCCGGGCGGATCGGGATCCGGCGCCGGCTCCGGCCGCCTCGGCTGAGAGCAGCGGCCTCGTGCCGAGAAACACCAAAGGGCCACGGGCGACGATGGAACGGGCCCCGGGAGTGAGAGGCGGGGCAGGCGGGTAACAGACAGACCC
>NZ_JBFBLO010000012.1:0-215316 GCF_040686735.1 Streptomyces sp. NPDC079167
TCGTGTCCGATTCCCGGCCGAAGCGGGTTCCTGCTAGGCGGTTGAATCACCACCGTGCTTTCCAGTTCTTCGCTTTCGCGTTTCCCTTTCCGGCGAGTCCGACTCTATCAGATCCTTTCGGGCCTGATTCCCGGTCAGCGGGGTTCGTCTTCCCGGCCCTTGGGCCGTTCCGACGAGTGAGACTTTAGCGGAATCCCCGGCCCCGACGCTAATCGGGTTGCCTTCGAACGCTGATTCCTCATTTCGCACGTGTGCACGTAAAAACGCACGACAGATGTCGTTCGTTTCGAGTGGTTACTGCGGAATGGCTGTCCGGGGACCGACCGGGGCCGGAGCTCACGTCGGACAACTCGGAGCACACTACGTACCGGGGCAGGACGTGTCAACCCTCGTCCTGCCCCACCTCCGTGGGCGAGTCGCCGGCGAGGACCCCGTAGGTCAGCCGTTGCCCGTCGCCAGCTCGCGGCTCCGGTCCCGGGCCGCTTCGAGCGCGGCGATGAGGGCGGCCCGTACGCCGTGGTTCTCCAGTTCACGGATGGCGCTGATGGTCGTGCCGGCCGGGCTGGTGACGGCCTCGCGGAGCTTGACCGGATGTTCGCCGCTGTCCCGGAGCATGACCGCCGCGCCGATGGCGGCCTGGACGATCAGATCGTGGGCCTGGGCGCGCGGCAGGCCGAGCAGGATTCCGGCGTCGGTCATCGCCTCGACGAGGAAGTAGAAGTACGCGGGTCCCGAGCCGGAGAGCGCTGTCGCCGCGTCCTGCTGGGACTCCGGGACCCGCAGCGTCTTGCCCACGCCGCCGAAGATCGCCTCTGCGTGGTCGAGGTGCTCGGCGGTGGCGTGGCTGCCCGCGGAGATGACGGACATGCCCTCGTCGACCAGGACGGGGGTGTTCGGCATGACGCGTACGACCGGGGTGCCCGCGGCGAGGCCTTCCTCGATGAATCCGGTCGTGATGCCCGCGGCGGCGCTGATGACGAGCCGGTCGGCGGTGACGTGCGGAGCGAGTTCGGCGAGGAGCTTGCCCATGTCCTGGGGCTTGACCGCGAGGATGAGGATGTCGGCGTTCTTGGCGGCTTCGGCGTTGGTGACGGGCTCGACGCCGTAACGGGCGCGGAGTTTCTCGGCGCGCTCGGTGGTGCGGGTGGTCACCAGCAGGTCGCGGGCTTTCCAGCCGGCCCGGATCATGCCGCTGAGCAGGGCCTCGCCGATCTTTCCTGTACCGAGGACTGCGACTGTCTGGGTCATGCGGTTCATCCTCCGGGTGGCGGCGCGCGGTACGCGGTGCTCGTCGTTGGCGGCCATCCTCGCACCGCGCCCGTCAGGCGGTGCGGCGGCGGAGGGTGGCGGCGCCCAGACAGAGAACGAGCAGGGCGCAGCCGGCGACGATCAGGATGTCGCGGTAGAAGTCGGCGGTGATGTCGGTGTGCGTGAGGACCTGGTTCATCCCGTCGACGGCGTACGACATCGGCAGGACGTCGGACACGGCCTCGAGGACGGGGTGCATCCGGTCGCGCGGGGTGAACAGTCCGCACAGGAGCAGCTGCGGGAAGATCACGGCGGGCATGAACTGGACCGCCTGGAACTCCGAGGCGGCGAAGGCCGAGACGAAGAGGCCGAGCGCCGTGCCGAGAAGCGCGTCGAGCAGGGCGACCAGGAGCAGCAGCCAGGGGGAGCCGACCACGTCCAGGCCGAGGACCCAGACGGAGATCGCGGTGGCCAGCAGCGACTGGGCGACTGCGACGGCCCCGAACGCCAGCGCGTATCCGACGATCAGGTCGCCCTTGCCGAGGGGCATGGCGAGGAGGCGTTCGAGGGTGCCGGAGGTGCGTTCGCGGAGGGTGGCGATCGAGGTCACCAGGAACATCGTGATCAACGGGAAGATGCCGAGCAGCGAGGCACCGATGGCGTCGAAGGTCCCCGCGTCCGCGTCGAAGACGTAGCGCAGCAGGGTGATCATCAGGACCGGGACGATCAGAAGAAGCGCGATGGTGCGGGGGTCGTGGCGGAGCTGGCGCAGGACCCGTCCTGCGGTGGCGAGAGTGCGGGCCGGGGAGAGTACGGGGGCGTCTGTGCTCATCGGGTCGTCTCCTGGCGGGCGTCCGCCTCGTCCGCGGCGGCCTCGTCCACCAGGTGGAGAAAGGCCTCTTCGACGGTGGCGGAGCCGGTACGGGTGCGGAGGCCGTCGGGGGTGTCGTCGGCGAGGATCGCGCCCCCGCGCATGAGCAGCAGCCGGTGGCAGCGTTCGGCCTCGTCCATGACGTGGGAGGAGACGAGGACCGTGGTGCCGCGGTCGGCGGCGAGGGTGTGGAAGAGGTCCCACAGGTCACGGCGCAGCACGGGGTCGAGGCCGACGGTCGGCTCGTCGAGGACCAGGAGTCCGGGGGTGCCGAGCAGGGCGACGGCGAGGGAGACGCGGCTGAGCTGGCCGCCGGAGAGGGTGCCGGCGAGTGCGTCGGCGTGGCTGGTGAGGTCGACGTCGGCGATGGCGCGGGCGACCGCCTCCGTACGGGCGGTCCGGTGGGCGCGGCCCGGCTGGAGCACGGCGGCGAAGTAGTCGAGGTTCTGCCGCACGGTCAGGTCCGTGTAGACGGACGGGGCCTGGGTGACGTAGCCGACGCGTGCCCGCAGGGACGGATGGCCGGCGGGGCTGCCGAGGACGTCGAGTGTTCCTTCGACCTTGGCCTGGGTGCCGACGACGGCCCGCATGAGCGTGGACTTGCCGCAGCCCGACGGACCGAGCAGGCCGGTGATCCCGCCCGGCTCGACGGTGAAGTCGAGACCGCGCAGGACGGTGCGGTCTCCTCGTACGACGGTGAGGGCGCGTGCCTCGACGGCCCCCGCGTCCGTGGTACGCAGGGAATTCATCATGCGATGAATATTGATCCCGGCGAAGGCGCCGCGTCAAGGGACGTGGCGCCTTCGGCGGGGTGTCAGGCGGTCAGTACGGCGAGCTCGACCACGTAACGCTCCTCGACCACGCCGTCGGGGAAGACGGTGGCCAGGTGACCGCGCTCCTCGTCGAGGAAGCGGCGGGTGGGCTCCTCGCCCGCCGCGCCGAGCACGAGGAAGGCGGAGTGCGTGGCGAGGTTGGCGAGGTGCGTGTCGACCGGCACCCGCCGGGACCACGGCAGCAGTCGCTTCGCGAACGCGTCGTCGGACAGCAGCGAGAGGTTCCGGGAGGTGGCGTCGCCCGGCCTGCCGTGGACCCGGGCGTCCGCGCCGAGGTACTCGCGCAGCCGGTCGTCCTGGCCGGCGACCCAGGGAGTGGACAGGTCGGACACGTTCCACCAGAGCGCCAGCGCGCCGCCGGGGCGCAGGACACGGCATGCTTCGGGGAGGGACAGGTCCGGGTCGGTCCAGTGCCAGGACTGGGCGTAGGTGAGCAGGTCCACGGAGCCGGTGGCCAGGGGGAGGCGGTTGCCGTCGCCCCGGACCATGGGGACGGACGGCAGCGACCGGTGCAGTTCCGCCGCCATGCCGGGGCCCGGCTCGACGGCGGTGACCCGGGCACCCCGCTCGTGCAGCAGACGGGTGGCGATGCCGGTGCCCGCGCCGACGTCGACGGCCCGGGCACCCCTCAGCGGGCGGCCGGCCAGCTCCTCGACGGCGTCCAGGAGTGCGGGCGGATATCCGGGACGCGCGGCGGCGTACTGGGCGGCGGCGGTGTCGAACGAAAGGGAACGGGGCGTGGGTGCGGTCATGCGTTCATCGTGCACGCACCCCGGCGTGCGCGGGCGTGAATCCCGTCGGTCGCACCGGGGATCGGCGACCAGGGCGTGGGCGCGTGGCCCGTGCGGCTGTTTTCTACCTGCGTCCGGAGCGCTTCCCCTTGGCTCCCTTGGCGCTCTTCCGGGCCGCCGGATTGCCGGTCCGCGCGGAGCGGCGCTTCGTGTACCGGTCGAGCGCCGTCTCGTACTCCGTGCGCCGCAGCTTCTCGCCCGGTGCCTCCTGGAAGGAGCGGATGAAGTAGGCGAGCAGCGAGCCGATGAAGCCGATCGACTTGAGGCCGCGAAGCCTGTCCTCGTGGGACGGGTCGGCGGGACGGCGGGTGAAGCCCTCCCAGGTCTTGCGGAAGGCGATGGCGCTGCAGACCGCGAACATCAGGACGACGAGCATGCCGACGAGGCTGCCGACCTCGGCGATCTCCAGGCCCTGGTAGGCGAAGCGCAGGACGAGGCACCCGGCCACCGCCGCGACGAGCGAGCCGAGGGTGGCGCCCACGCGCCGCAGCCCGTATCCCCCGTCGTGGCCGACCCAGGTCGTGCCGAAGAAGCGGAGGGATTCGGGCTGCGGCCCTGGCGCGGTGGAGCCCGAAGGCGCGGCCGAGGGCGTTCCGGGGGCTTCGCTGTTCTCGCTCACGGAATCGATTATCCCCGGCCGCGCGCCTCTGCCGTCAGTCGCAGCGCGGAGCGATGTAGCCGTCACTGCCTGTCTTGACGTAGGCGTCCGACACGAACTGCCCGTTGGCGATGTTGTCCCAGAGGTTCGACGTGCCGTACGGACCGGACACCCGCTCCCCCGGCTTCTGGCAGTACACCGGGACGCTCATCCCGTACGGCAGCGTCCGGACGATCCCGTACTGCGTCCCGGGACCCCTGCGGACGTTGACGCGGTAGCCGGGAGCGATCGGGTAGACGACGGCGCCCGCGGCGAGCGTCGCCACCTCCCCGGCGGCGTCCGACTCGTCCGTGGTGACTGTGGTGACGGCGTTCTCTCCAACACCCATGAGGGCCTCCCCCGTTGAAAGCGATGCGTGTGACGCGCAGGCTAACAAGCCCCCCGCTCCTCGCACGCACCATCGACTAGGCTCCGTGCGTCGCGCTTGCGCACGAACACACGGGGGTGGGCGATGCCGCCGCTGCGAGGGACCGGATCACATCCGGAAGCGGAGCATCCTGAGTACGCCGGGCAGTACCGGCTCGAAGCAAGTCTCGGAGCGGGCGGCATGGGTGTCGTACACCTGGCGCGCTCTCCCTCCGGGCTGCAGCTCGCGGTGAAGGTGGTGCACCGCCAGCATGCCGCGGACCCGGAGTTCAGGGCGCGTTTCCGGCAGGAGGTCGCGGCCGCCCGACGGGTCAGCGGCGCGTTCACCGCGCCGGTCGTGGATGCCGATCCGGAGGCGGCGCTGCCCTGGATGGCCACCCTGTACGTCCCCGGCCCGACGCTCGCCGCGCAGGTCAAGCGGAACGGGCCGATGAGCCCGGCCGAGCTCCGCAGGCTCACGGCCGGGCTCGCCGAGGCTCTGCGCGACATCCACCGCGCCGGTGTCGTCCACCGGGATCTCAAGCCGAGCAACGTGCTGCTCCCCGACTCCGGCCCCAAGGTCATCGACTTCGGTATCTCCCGGCCGTACGACAGCGATCTCCGCACGGAGACGGGCAAGCTGATCGGCTCGCCGCCCTACATGGCGCCCGAGCAGTTCCAGCGGCCCCGCGAGGTCGGTCCGGCGGCGGACGTGTTCGCGCTGGGTGCGGTCCTGGTCCACGCGGCGACGGGGCGGGGACCCTTCGACTCGGACAGTCCGTACCTCGTGGCCTACCAGGTGGTGCACGACGAGGCCGACCTGGCGGGGGTGCCGGCGGACCTCGCGCCGCTGGTGGGGCGCTGCCTCGCCAAGGACCCCGGTGAGCGCCCCACCCCGGACGAGATCATGGCGGCGCTGCACCCTCCGTCGTACGAGGCCGCCGCCTTCATACCCGTCCAGCGCACGCCGGTGGCCGCCGAGTCCGTGGACGCGGACGAGGGCACGACGCATGTGCGGGCGGCGGACGGGCTGCCGTCCGGCGCGGTGCCGGTGAAGGGCCGTCGCAAGCGGTACGGCATCGCGGCCGTCGCCGTGGCGGCGGCGCTGGTGGCCGGAGGTCTCTGGGCGGCCGGGGGCGGCTCCGGCGCGCCGGGGGCGGGGACCGGCGCGAAGAAGGAGGGCGCGGCGGCCTTCGTACCGTGGCAGACACCGCTGATGTCGCGGGGCGGCTCCACACCGTCCTGCGCCACGGGACCGGCCGCGGGGCTGTACTGCGTCTCCGCCGGCTACGGCACGGTCCGGCTGGATCCGTCGGACGGCCGGCCGGTCTGGTCGCACCGGGACATGTCGTCGAAGGGGCCGGGGGGCCCGAGCCCCGCGGGCGCGGTGTCCGGGAGCGTGGCCTGCACCGTCGTGGCGGGTGAGGAGGTCCGGGCGTACTCAGCCGGTGAGGGCACGCAGCTCTGGCGCAAGGATCTCGCCGCGTACCTCGACGTGCCGTTCCCGGCCGGGGACACCCTGCTGACGGTGCGCCAGGACGGGTCGCTCCAGGCGCTCGACGCGGCGACCGGCGCGTCCCGGTGGCGGCGCGCCGTCCCGGGACATGTGAGTCCGGGCTACGCGCTTTACGATGCGCGGACCGGGCTCGCCTACGCCTTCGAGAGCTCGGCGGAGGGGTCCACCACGCTGGTCACGGCCATCAGGGCGAAGACCGGCGGGACGGCGTGGCAGCGCAGACTGGACGGGATGCTCACCCCCGCCGGGACGTCGGACGGGGCGCTCCTGCTCACCTCGATGAACGACAAGGCGCAGACCACGGGGCTCGTCCGCTACGACCCGGTGCTGCGGAAAGCGACGCGCGTCGCGCTGCCTTTCCGGATGGACGGACCGGAGACCGTGGTGGACGGGGACACGGCCCTGCTCCTGGAGCGCGGCGGGACGCTGCTGGCCGTCGATGTCCGCCCGGGCGCAGGGCGGGCCGAGCGGTGGCGGCTGGAGACGGCCGTCAGCACGACCTCGGATCCGGTCGTCGGAGCGGGCGGCCGGCTCTACTTCTCCGCCGCGGACGGGCGGCTGCTCGCCGTCGACACGGAGCGGGGAACGCTGCTCGGCCAGACACGCCCACGGCTGAGGGACGGGAAGCTCAGCCACGCGTCGTCCCTGCCCGCCCCCGTCGTCCTGGGGCGGAGCGTCATCGGCACCGCGCCGGACGGATCCGTCTTCGCCGTGGACGCGGACGACCCCGCCCACTGGTGAGACCAGGGACGGGGCCGGGGACCCGGAAGGTCAGCCGAGCTTGGTGACGTCGCGGACCGCGCCGCGGTCGGCGCTCGTGGCCATCGCGGCGTAGGCGCGCAGGGCTGCCGAGACCTTGCGGTCGCGGTTCTTCGGGGCGTACACGCCGTTCAGCGCGTCGCGGCGGGTGGCGAGTTCGGTGTCCGGGACGAGCAGCTCGATCGAGCGGTTCGGGATGTCGATCCGGATCCGGTCCCCGTCCTCGACCAGCGCGATCGTGCCGCCGGAGGCCGCCTCGGGCGAGGCGTGGCCGATGGACAGGCCCGACGTACCGCCGGAGAACCGTCCGTCGGTGACGAGCGCGCAGGTCTTGCCGAGGCCGCGGCCCTTCAGGAAGGACGTCGGGTAGAGCATCTCCTGCATGCCGGGGCCGCCGCGCGGGCCCTCGTAGCGGATGACGACGACGTCGCCGTCCTTGATCTCCTTGCGGAGGATCTTGTCGACGGCGTCCTCCTGCGACTCGCAGACGACGGCCGGGCCCTCGAAGGTCCAGATCGACTCGTCGACGCCGGCCGTCTTCACGACGCAGCCGTCCACGGCGAGGTTGCCCTTGAGGACCGCCAGACCGCCGTCCTTGGAGTACGCGTGCTCCAGGTCGCGGATGCAGCCGCCCGCGGCGTCCAGATCCAGGGTGTCCCAGCGCTCGGACTGCGAGAAGGCGGTGGCGCTGCGGACGCAGCCCGGGGCCGCGTGCCAGAGCTCGACGGCCTCGGGCGACGGGGAGCCGCCGCGGATGTCCCAGTTCTTCAGCCACTCGGCGAGGGTGTCGGAGTGGACCGAGTGCACGTCCTCGTTGAGCAGACCGCCGCGGTGCAGCTCACCGAGGAGGGCGGGGATGCCGCCCGCCCGGTGGACGTCCTCCATGTAGTACGTGCCGCCGGGGGCGACGTTGGGGGCGACCTTCGACAGACAGGGCACGCGGCGCGAGACAGCGTTGATGTCGTCGAGGTCGTACGCCAGCTCGGCCTCCTCGGCCGCTGCGAGCAGGTGCAGGATCGTGTTGGTCGAGCCGCCCATGGCGATGTCGAGCGCCATGGCGTTGTCGAACGCGGCGCGGGTGCCGATGGCGCGCGGCAGGACGGTCTCGTCGTCCTGCTCGTAGTAGCGCTTGGTGATCTCGACGACCGTGCGGCCCGCGTTCTCGTACAGCGCCTTGCGGGCGGTGTGCGTGGCGAGGACGGAGCCGTTGCCGGGGAGGGAGAGGCCGAGGACCTCGGTCAGGCAGTTCATCGAGTTGGCCGTGAACATGCCGGAGCAGCTGCCGCAGGTGGGGCAGGCGTTCTCCTCGATGCGGAGGATGTCCTCGTCGGAGATGCTCTCGTCGACCGCGTCGCTGATCGCGTTGACCAGGTCCAGCTTGCGGACCGTGCCGTCGACGAGGGTGGCCTTGCCGGCCTCCATCGGACCGCCGGAGACGAAGACCGTGGGGATGTTGAGGCGCATCGCGGCCATCAGCATCCCGGGGGTGATCTTGTCGCAGTTGGAGATGCAGATCAGGGCGTCGGCGCAGTGGGCCTCGACCATGTATTCGACGCTGTCCGCGATGAGGTCACGGGAGGGCAGGCTGTAGAGCATGCCGCCGTGACCCATCGCGATGCCGTCGTCCACCGCGATCGTGTTGAACTCGCGGGGCACCGCGCCCGCCGCCTTGATCGCCTCGGAGACGATCCGGCCGACCGGGGCGAGGTGCGTGTGGCCCGGGACGAACTCGGTGAAGGAGTTGGCGACCGCGATGATCGGCTTACCGATGTCCTCACTGGCTACGCCGGACGCCCGCATAAGGGCGCGGGCGCCCGCCATGTTGCGGCCGTGGGTGACAGTGCGGGACCTCAGCTGGGGCATCGTCTCTCGCTCCTTCGACAGAAAAGACTGTCTCCGAGCGTACGCCTCCCGTGCCAAGATCTGGACACGCCGTCCGAAATACGGGATGTGATGCTCGACGGGTGGTCGGGGGGAGGCCGTTTCACCTGGCCCTGGCCGCCCCGCGCGTCACACCGCCGGCAGCGCCGTCAGTCGTTCGGCGTGCAGCGCGGCCAGCCGCTTGCCGCCGGAGACCACGTACCACTGCTCGGTGCCCGCGCCGTCGCCGAAGGTCCAGCGGAGCTTGCCGTCCTGCGCGCTGTACGCCTGGACGCCGCCGTCCTTGCCGAATTCCGTCGCCCCGTACAGAGTCTCCCCCACCCTGGCGAACTGGAGCGGGACCGATACCTCGCGCAGGTCGTCGGCGTTGTGCCACAGCTTCCTGCCGGTGGCGGGGTCGACGGCCCACAGGGCGTGGGCGCTGTCCGAGGCGTAGATCACCCCTTCGAGGACGGTCGGTCCGTTGAACGTGTCGAACTCCTCGGTCTTCAGCGCCCAGCGCTCGGCGCCGTCGTCCACGCCGAAGGAGCGCAGGTGCCGCCCGTCCGAGACGACCACCGCTCCGTCGTGGACGGCGATCCTCTCGAAGTTGGCCCTGCTGATCTTCTTCGTCCACAGCTGCCGCCCGGTCGCGGTGTCGCGGACGGTCAGGTTCTTGCGGAGGTCGGTGTAGACGAGCCGGTCGCCGAGCACCGCGGAGGTGAGCCCGGACTCGTCGGTCCCGGTGTCCCGCTTCTCGCTCCAGACGGCTTTGCCGGTACGGACGTCGATGGCGGCGATCACGTTGGTCCGGGAGCTGAGGTCCTTCTCCAGGATGCCCGCGATCACGTACACGCGTCCGGCGTCGGCGCCGATGGGCCGGGGCTGGCTGTACCGCCCCTCCAGGCGGCTGCGCCATGTCTCCTTGCCCGTGGCCGGGTCGAGACCCACGAGGTCACCGTCGTACTTCCCGCTGGCCAGGTAGAGCGTGTCCCCGCCCATGATCAGCCGCGCGCCCGGCTGGGCGGCGCCCGGCAGCGACCACAGCTCCCTGCCGGTGGCGAGGTCCCGGCCCACCAGGGGGTCACCGGCGACCAGCACGACATCACCCACGACGGCGAGCACCTCGTGGTTGCCGAGGGTCCCCACGTCGGTCGTCTTCTGCCACAGGGCGCGCGGGGCGGTACCGGCGGGCGGGGTCGTGAACGCGTCGCCGCCGCCCTTGCCGCTCCCGCCGGGCTTCGGACCGCCGGTGTTGCCGCCGGAGGCGTCGGCCTCCTCCGGCCCGCAGGCGGTCGTCACCGCTCCGGCCAGCACCACGCCCAGTCCCGCGCCGGCCAGCCGCAGGAACCGTCTGCGCTCCACGGTGACAGCCCTGCCGCCGTCCGACGGCCGGCCCTGTCCGCGTCCGCCTCTGTTCGACCCGCTCATGAGCGTCTCCCCCGTCCGTTGTGCGCGCCGTGTGCGTCCGGCTCGCATGATCCCGGACAGCCAACCATCCGGATCCGGCCGCGGCCGGTGCCGGTACCGACTCGGAACATCGTCGTGATGCGACCGGCACAGCCGTCACACAGGCAGGACCCGGGTCACCCTTCACCCAGATACCGCTGGAGCGCGGGGGCCACCATCGCGATGATCTTCTCCGGGTCCGCGGACGCCAGGGGCTCCGCCCGGATGACGTAACGCAGCATCGCGATGCCGATCATGTGCGAGGCCGCGAGCTCTGCGCGGAAGGTCGGGTCGGGCACGTCCAGCTCCGCCGCGATCCGCTCCAGCAGACGGCGCAGCACGAAGCCGCGCAGAACCTTCGCCGCCGCCTCGTGGGTGAGCGCGGAGCGCAGTATCGCCAGGAGCGGCGCCCGGGAGACCGGGTTCTCCCATACGCCGATGAAATACCGGGCCAACCGCTCCCCCAGGTCCTCCGAGGGACCGCCCAGGAGCGTGGGGATGACGAGCGCGGGCTCGAAGGAGACCTCGACGGCCGCGGCGAAGACCTCGTCCTTCGTACCGAAGTAGTGGTGGACCAGGGCCGCGTCGACGTCCGCTGCCCTGGCGATGCCCCGGACCGACGTCTTGTCGTAACCGCGTTCGGCGAACTCCTTGCGGGCTGCCTCCAGGATCCGGGTCCTGGCATCGGGTCCGGTGGCGCCCGCCGTGCGGGAGGGCCGGCCCCTGCGCCGGGGCGACGGGCCGTCGGCGCCGGGGGTCACGGGCGGGGCGTCCGCGCCGGCGACGCCAGATGGAGCCGGGTGAAGGCGAGCGCCTCCGCGAGATCGGCCTCGCGCTCGGCCGAGGACATGGCGCGGCGGGTGTTGACCTCGATGACCACATGGCCGTCGAAGCCCGTACGGGCCAGCCGCTCCAGCAGCTCCGCGCACGGCTGGTCGCCCCGGCCGGGCACCAGGTGCTCGTCCTTGCCCGATCCCTTGCCGTCGGCGAGGTGGACGTGGGCGAGCCGGTCGCCCATCCGGTCGACCATGGCGAGGCTGTCCGTGCGCGCGGTCGAGGTGTGCGAGAGGTCCACGGTGAAGTGCCGGTAGTCGTCGTTGCTGACGTCCCAGGCGGGGGCGTACGCGAGCATCTCGCGGTCCCGGTAGCGCCACGGGTACATGTTCTCCACCGCGAACCGCACGTCCGTCTCGTCCGCCATGCGCCAGATGCCGGAGACGAAGTCCCGGGCGTAGTTCCGCTGCCAACGGAACGGCGGGTGGACCACCACCGCCGAGGCGCCGAGCTTCTCCGCCGCGGCCCTGGCCCGCTGGAGCTTCACCCAGGGGTCGGTGGACCAGACCCGCTGGGTGATCAGGAGACAGGGCGCGTGCACGGCCAGGATCGGCACCTGGTGATAGTCCGACAGCCGCTGCAGCGCCTCGATGTCCTGGCTGACGGGGTCGGTCCAGACCATGACCTCGACACCGTCGTAGCCCAGGCGCGCGGCGATCTCGAAGGCCGTCGCCGTCGACTCCGGGTAGACCGAGGCCGTCGACAGGGCGACCTTCGCATCCGGGATGCGCACCACTGGTTCTGCCACGTGGACAGCGTACGGGCAGTGGTACGCGAGTCCGAGGGAGCCCGGCTGAAAGTGACGAGGCCCATGAGGGGCGACCGCCGGGATCAGGCCAGGGCGGCCTGCTCCGCGGGCAGGTGGTCGAGCCGGCGCAGGATGACTCCCTCGCGCAGCGCCCAGGGGCAGATCTCCAGCTCCTCGACCTCGAACAGGTCCATCGCGCCCTCGGCGACGAGCGCGCCGGCCAGGAGCTGAGCGGCGCGTCCCTCGGTGACCCCGGGAAGGTTCCCCCGCTGCTCGACGGTCATCGCCGACAGCTTCGGCACCCACTCCTCCAGGGCCTTGCGGGTGAGGACGCGCTGCACGTAGAGCCCCTCGGCGGAGCGGGCGGCGCCCGAGATCCTGGCGAGCTGCCGGAACGTCTTGGAGGTCCCGACGACATGGTCGGGCGGCCCCAGCCGGGTGAACTCACCGACCGTACGGGCGATGCCGGCCCGGACGTGGCGGCGCAGTGCCCTCACGTCCGTGGCGTCCGGCGGATCGCCCGGGAGCCAGGCGGCGGTGAGCCGGCCGGCGCCGAACGGCAACGAGACCGTGGCGTCGGGCTCCTCGTCCATCCCGTAGCCGACCTCCAGCGAACCGCCGCCGATGTCGAGGACGAGCAGCTTGCCCGCGGACCAGCCGAACCAGCGGCGCGCCGCCAGGAACGTCAGCCGGGCCTCCTCCTCACCGCTGAGGACGGCGAGGGAGACACCGGTCTCGTCCCGCACCCGGGCCAGCACCTGGTCGGCGTTGCCCGCCTCACGCACGGCGGAGGTGGCGAACGCCAGCACGTCCTCGCAGCCTTTGTCCTCGGCCGCCTGGAGGGCGTCGGCGACCGTCGTCACGAGCCGGTCGACACCCTCGGGGCCGATCGCCCCGTCCCGGTCGAGCAGTTCGGCGAGCCGCAATTCCGCCTTGTGCGAGTGGGCGGGCAGCGGGCGTGCGCCGGGATGCGCGTCGACCACCAGCAGATGCACCGTGTTGGACCCCACGTCGAGGACTCCGAGTCTCATACGGGAACGCTACTGCGGCTTACTCTGGGCGCGTGCCAAAGACGAAAAAGGCGAAGCCGGACAAAGCCACGAAGAAGCAGCGGAACACGAAGCAGGAGATGCGGCAGCCGGACGCGACCGGGCCGGACGGCCCCGACGAGAAGGGGCTCGACTTCGCGCGGGCCTGGGTGGAATTCCCCGACCCCGCCGACGACGAGCAGGTCTTCCGCTGCGACCTGACCTGGCTGACGTCCAGGTGGAGCTGCATCTTCGGCAGCGGCTGCCAGGGAATCCAGGCGGGCCGGGCGGACGACGGCTGCTGCACGCTGGGCGCGCACTTCTCGGACGAGGACGACGAGAAGCGGGTCGCCGGGCACGTGGCGCGGCTCACACCGGAGCTGTGGCAGTTCCACGACGTCGGCACCGGGACCGGCTGGGTGGGGGTCGACGAGGACGGCGAGCGCCAGACACGGCGCTGGGAGGGCTCCTGCATCTTCCAGAACCGCCCCGGTTTCGCGGGCGGCATGGGCTGTTCGCTGCACATCCTGGCGCTCAAGGAGGGCAAGGAGCCGCTGGAGACCAAGCCGGACGTGTGCTGGCAGCTGCCTGTCCGGCGTACGTACGACTGGATCGAACGGCCCGACGACACGCGCGTGCTCCAGATCTCCATCGGGGAGTACGACCGGCGGGGCTGGGGCCCGGGCGGTCACGATCTGCACTGGTGGTGCACCTCGGCGACGTCCGCGCACGGAGCCGGCGACCCGGTCTACGTCTCGTACCGGCCCGAGCTCACCGAGCTGATGGGCAAGGAGGCATACGACCGGCTCGTCGAGCTCTGCGAGCAGCGGCTGGCGTCGCTGCTGCCGATGGCGCCGCACCCGGCCGATCCGGTCTGAGGCAGGCCCTGCGGGGGCGGCTTCCGTCTCCCTGACGGCGTCCTGGTGTGCGGCGCACAAACGTTCCGCCGCGCTCCGGGGCGCCGTCCGCGTCAGCCGGCGGGTCCGGAGGGCTCACCGGGCTCCGTCGTGCCGGGTTCCGTGGAGCCGCCGGACGGTGCCGGAGTGGGGCCGGGAGAGCTCGGTCCTTCGGTGGGCGGATCCGTCGGCGTGGGCGTCGGGTCCGGCGGATCGGTGGGGTCCGTGGGTGCAGTGGGACCGGGGGTCGGCTCCGAGGGGGCCGGGGAGGACGGGGTGGGGTCCGGGGTCCCGGACGACGGGTCCGGTGACGGCCGCGGGCTTCCGGGGTGCGGTGCCGTGGCCCCGTAGCCGGTGATCGCGACCGCGGACCCGGACGGGGCGAACAGCACACGGGCGCTCCACGGGCCCCGGGGCTCGGCCGCGCTGTCCACGAACACATGGAGGCTGACGCTCCGGCCCGGCGCCACCGTGCCGGACGTACGGCTGAGGCGCAGCCACGGGGCGTCCGTCCGGGCCGACCAGACGACGGTCTCGTCGCCGGTCGCGGTCAGAGTGATCGTCGTACGGCTGCCGGACGAGCGGGCCGAGACCGCGAGCGAGGACGCTCCGTCCGGGCCGGCGCCGACGCTGATGACCTCGGCCGAGACGTCCGGGTTCCCGGCGCCTTCCGCGAAGCCGTCGTGCCCGTCGGGGCGGGCGTTGCCGGCGTTCTCGTAGTGGTCGTAGGGATCGCCGTCGGGGCTCGGTTCGCCGTCCACGTCCGTCGCCGTGACCGATGTGTCGCGCCCCTCGCCGGTCAGCGGCGCACCACGGTAGGCGGCCCAGAGGGCGATCACCGGCGCGGCGACGACGGTCGCGACGACCGTCGTGGTCACGACCCGGGCGCGCAGCCGGTCCCGGCGCGCCGCGTGGTCCTTGGGGTCCAGCGGGAAGCCTGTCCGGCCGAAGCGCGGGGCCCCGGACCGGGAGCGCCGGGCCTGGGTCAGGGCGACGTGCACCGAGGGGCGGGGCGCCTCGACGACCGGCAGCGCGGTGGCCGGGGTGACCGTCGCGCCGGGCCAGGGGCCGGCCGCCCCGGCCCGCTCGGCGGCGCGGCGGCAGCGGGGGCAGTCGTCGACGTGCCGTACGAGCTCCCGGCGCAGGGCCGCCGAGAGCAGCACCTGATGGGCGCCGGTGAGACGGGCGACGGAGGGGCAGTCGCCCGTCTCCACGACGGCGAGGGCCGCGCGGGTGCGCTCCACCTCGCAGGCGGCGCCCGCCAGGAGCTCCCGGGCGCTGCCGGGGTCGAGTCCGAGGACGGCGGCGACGGCGCGGGGGGTGAGCCCGTGGCGCACGGCGAGCTCCAGCGCCTCACGCTGCTCGGGGGTGGTGCCCGCGGCCTCGGGCCAGGCCAGCTGCGCGAGCTCACGCCGGTGCGCCTCGGCCGCCGGGGACTCCGTGGGGCGGTCGGGGGCGGCGGCCTCCTCCGGCACGCTGTGGGCGGGCCGGTGACGGGACGCCCGGCCGCCCTCGCGGGGCGTGCGCGGTGTGTGCGGCGTGCGCCGGTGCGCCTGGCGGCCCCGCCGCTGCTCCGTGAGCGCCCGCAGGCACGTCCATCTGGCCAGGGCGTACAGCCAGGATTTACGTTCCTCCTCGGCCGCGGGGCACCGGCCGTCCTGCCGCTCGGCGATGGCCAGGACCGAGCCGAGCGCCTCGGTGGCCGCCTCGTGGTCGCAGAGCACGGAGAGGCAGTAGGTGAACAGGCCGTCGAGATACGGCTCGTACCGCGCGGACGATCGCTGCGCCGACGGGCGGGCCGCGCGGCGGTGCGCCCGGTGTGCGCCGGTGGGATGTGTGGGGGTATCCAGCCTGCTGCTCGTCACGTGGCGACCGTAGGCAGACAGGTGCGGGGCCCTGACAGCACTTTCCTACATTTAATCCTTACGGGTGACGGTCTCCCTCGAAAGGGGACGGGAATCCCGGATTCCGGCAAAATTGCCGCATCGGGCACATGTTCGACCACCGCGCCCACGGCCGGAGCTGTCAGACCCCACCTATACGGTGACGCCATGGCTGCCCGTACGAAATCCGCGAAGGACCGCCCGTCCTACCGCTGCACCGAATGTGGCTGGACGACGGCCAAATGGCTCGGCCGCTGCCCCGAGTGCCAGGCCTGGGGGACGGTCGAGGAGTTCGGCGGCGCCCCCGCGGTCCGGACCACGGCGGCCGGCCGGGTCTCCACCGCCGCGGTGCCGATCGGCCAGGTCGACAGCCGGCAGGCCACCGCCCGCTCGACCGGGGTCGGAGAGCTGGACCGGGTGCTCGGCGGGGGGCTCGTCCCCGGCGCCGTCGTGCTGCTCGCGGGCGAGCCGGGGGTCGGCAAGTCGACGCTGCTGCTGGACGTGGCCGCCAAGGCGGCGAGCGACGACCACCGCACCCTCTACGTCACGGCCGAGGAGTCCGCCAGCCAGGTGCGGATGCGGGCCGACCGCATCCGGGCGATCAACGACCACCTGTACCTGGCCGCCGAGACCGACCTCTCGGCGGTTCTGGGGCATCTGGACGCGGTCAAGCCGTCGCTCCTCGTCCTCGACTCCGTGCAGACCGTCGCCTCGCCCGAGATCGACGGCGCGCCCGGCGGCATGGCGCAGGTCCGCGAGGTCGCGGGCGCGCTCATCAGGGCCTCCAAGGAGCGCGGCATGTCGACGCTCCTGGTGGGCCATGTGACCAAGGACGGCGCGATCGCGGGGCCCCGCCTCCTGGAGCACCTCGTCGACGTGGTGCTGTCCTTCGAGGGCGACCGGCACGCCCGCCTCCGGCTCGTGCGAGGCGTCAAGAACCGGTACGGCGCCACGGACGAGGTCGGCTGTTTCGAGCTGCACGACGAGGGCATCACGGGACTGGCCGACCCCTCGGGGCTCTTCCTCACCCGCCGTGACGAGCCCGTCCCCGGCACCTGTCTGACGGTCACCCTGGAGGGCAAGCGGCCGCTCGTCGCCGAGGTGCAGGCGCTGACGGTCGACTCCCAGATCCCTTCGCCCCGGCGCACCACCTCCGGCCTGGAGACCTCCCGGGTCTCGATGATGCTGGCCGTCCTCGAACAGCGGGGCCGGATCAGCGCGCTCGGCAAGAGGGACATCTACAGCGCGACGGTGGGCGGCGTGAAGCTCACCGAACCGGCCGCGGACCTCGCCATCGCCCTGGCACTCGCCAGTGCGGCGAGCGACACACCGCTGCCGAAAAACCTCGTCGCGATCGGTGAGGTGGGCCTCGCCGGGGAGGTCAGGAGGGTGACCGGGGTCCAGCGCAGGCTGGCGGAGGCGTACCGTCTCGGGTTCAAGCACGCCCTGGTTCCGAGGGACCCGGGACAGGTCCCGGCCGGCATGAAGGTCACGGAAGTGGCCGACATGGGCGACGCTCTGAGAGTCCTTCCCCGCCGCTCTCGGCCGGACGGACCACAGGAGGACGGCGCACGCCGGTAGACTTTGCCCTGGTCTCGCCCGCCCGTACGAACGGTACGAGGGACGCAAGGGCACCGCCGACCTGTGACCGGAGGAGTGCAGTGGCAGCCAACGACCGGGCAGCATCGCCCGGAAAGTCCGGCCAAGGCACGGGGAACGAGGCGCTGATGCGCGCCTCGTTGAGCGCGGTCGCGCCCGGAACGGCCCTCCGCGACGGTCTGGAGCGCATCCTCCGCGGCAACACCGGCGGCCTGATCGTCCTCGGTATGGACAAGACCGTCGAATCCATGTG
This sequence comes from Streptomyces sp. NPDC079167, assembly GCF_040686735.1. Lineage (NCBI taxonomy): Bacteria > Bacillati > Actinomycetota > Actinomycetes > Kitasatosporales > Streptomycetaceae > Streptomyces > Streptomyces sp. NPDC079167. The sequence continues at coordinate 17,572 of NZ_JBFBLO010000012.1, forward strand.
CACCGGCGGTTTCGTGCTCGACGTGGATTTCGCCGCGACGCGCCTGCGTGAACTGTGCAAGCTGGACGGCGCGATGATCCTCGACAAGGACATGACGAAGATCCTGCGGGCCGGTGTGCAGCTGGTCCCGGACGCCTCCATCCCCACAGAGGAGACGGGCACCCGCCACCGCACTGCGGACCGGGTCTCCAAGGCCTGCGGCTTCCCCGTGGTGTCGGTCTCCCAGTCGATGCGCCTGATCGCGCTGTACGTGGACGGGGAACGGCGGGTCCTGGAGGAGTCCTCCGCGATCCTGTCCCGCGCCAACCAGGCGCTCGCCACCCTGGAGCGGTACAAGCTCAGGCTGGACGAGGTCGCCGGGACGCTCTCCGCGCTGGAGATCGAGGACCTGGTCACGGTCCGGGACGTGACGGCCGTCTCGCAGCGGCTGGAGATGGTACGCCGCATCGCTACCGAAATCGCCGAATACGTCGTGGAGCTGGGCACCGACGGCCGCCTCCTGGCCCTCCAGCTGGACGAGTTGATCGCGGGCGTGGAGCCGGAGCGCGAGCTGGTCGTCCGCGACTACGTGCCCGAGCCCACCGCGAAGCGCTCCCGTACGGTCCCGGAGGCGCTGGCCGAGCTGGACACGCTGACCCACACCGAGCTGCTCGAACTTCCCGTGGTGGCACGGGCACTGGGCTACAGCGGCTCGCCGGAGACGCTGGACTCGGCTGTCTCCCCGCGCGGGTTCCGGCTGCTGGCGAAGGTGCCGCGGCTCCCCGGGGCGATCATCGAGCGGCTGGTGGAGCACTTCGGCGGCCTGCAGAAGCTCCTCGCCGCGAGCGTGGACGACCTCCAGGCCGTGGACGGAGTCGGCGAGGCACGGGCGCGGAGCGTCCGGGAGGGCCTCTCGCGGCTCGCGGAGTCCTCGATCCTGGAGCGGTACGTCTAGGACCTTCCGACGGAACCACGCAGGGCCCCGCCGGACGACGTTCCGGCGGGGCCCTGCGGCGTTCGTTCCCGGTGGGGACCGGCCGCGCCGTCAGTCCTTGGCCAGGACGAACGAGGCGCGCTGGACGGACTCACCCGGGACCTCGGCCTCCAGGAGATAGGTCCCCGGGCCCGCGGACCGGACGGGCGGTGTCGCGCACGAGGGCGCGCTCCCCTTGCGGTCCCACTCCACCACGTGGACGACCGTCGTTCCCGCCGGGACCCGCAGGAAGAGGGCGCCGCCGGGCTTCGGACAGTCCTTGGAGGACCACACCTGGTCGTCGTCCTCGCCGGCCTCGGTGATCGTGAGCACGGCGTTCTTCGGGCCGAAGTCGGCCTTGCAGTCGGCGGCCGAGGTGTTCCTGGCGCTCAGCCGGAACTCCGGCTTGTCGTCGGGGCCGAAGCTGATCTCCGTCTTCAGGCTCAACTGCAGCACGGCGGGGGTGCAGTTGGGGAGCGGTGATCCGGCGGGTACCTGCTGACCACCCGTGCTGCCGGCGGTTCCGGCGCCCGACGCGGAGCCGCCCGATCCAGTGCCCGCGCCCGTGTCCCCGCCGGTGTCCGATCCTCCGGCGCCGCCCGTTCCCGTCCCGGTGCTCCCGCCGCCCGACCCGGAGCCCGCGCCCGTACCGGAGTCGTCCGACTCGTCGCGTCCGCCGGGGGGTTGGCCGGTGACCGGGCCGGAACTCGAGGGTCCGGGGGTGATGGACGGGGCGGGGCCGGAGCCTCCGGGCTTCCCGTCGTCCTTCCCGCCGCCGCTGCCGCCACCCGAGGTGACAGCCCATGCGACCAGGGCCGCGAGCAGCGCGATCACCAGCACCGCTACTGTTCTCCGTCGCCAGTAGATGCTGGAGGGAAGCGGCCCGACCGGATTGCGCATAGAACCCACGGACCGAACTGTACGAGAGATCCAGGCCAACTCCGGCCCCCAACCGCCGCTCTGATCGACAAGTTTTCCGGATCATCATCCTGGAGCGGCCGTTACCGGGGCGCTTCCGTCCGCTTTGCACCGGCTCGGCCCCGTCCGCCCCGCTCGAAGGGTCAGAACGGGTGGCGTTATCACTCCCTGAGCGCTCTACCGGGCCGACACCCCCGTAGCCGTGCCCGATGTCCCGCCTTCCGTGCCAGGATCGGGGGTGCGATGACTGCCACGACTTCGACACAGACGCCCCCCGCCTCCCTCCATGCCCCCGTCATCGGGTGGTTCGAGCAGCACGCACGCGATCTGCCCTGGCGCCGCCCCGACGCGGGTGCCTGGGGTGTGATGGTGAGCGAGTTCATGCTGCAGCAGACCCCGGTGAACCGAGTCCTGCCGGTCTACGAGCAGTGGATGGCCCGCTGGCCGCGCCCGGCCGACCTGGCCGCCGACGCACCGGGTGAAGCCGTCCGCGCCTGGGGCCGGCTCGGCTACCCCCGGCGTGCGCTCCGCCTGCACGGGGCCGCGCAGGCGATAACGGAACGCCACGGCGGCGACGTGCCGAGCGAGCACGGCCAGCTGCTCGCACTGCCCGGCATCGGGGAGTACACGGCCGCGGCCGTGGCCTCGTTCGCGTACGGGCAGCGTCACGCCGTGCTGGACACGAATGTCCGCAGGGTGTTCGCCCGGGCCGCCACCGGCATCCAGTACCCGCCGAACGCGACCACCGCGGCCGAGCGCAAGCTCGCCCGTGCACTGCTCCCGGAGGAGGACGAGCGCGCCGCGAGCTGGGCGGCGGCCACGATGGAACTCGGCGCACTCGTGTGCACCGCGAAGAACGAGGACTGCACGCGCTGCCCGATCGCCGGGCAGTGCGCCTGGCGGCTGGCGGGCAAGCCCGCCCACCAGGGTCCGCCGCGCCGCGGCCAGACCTACGCCGGCACGGACCGGCAGGTCAGGGGGCGGCTGCTCGCGGTGCTGCGGGACGCGGTCACACCGGTGCCGCAGTCGGCGCTGGACGCGGTGTGGGAGGAGCCCGTGCAGCGGGCGCGCGCCCTGGACGGGCTCGTCGCCGACGGCCTGGTCGAGCCCCTGGCGAACGGCCGGTACCGGCTGCCCCTGACCTGACCGCGCGCTCCGGCGGACCGGGCTGTCCAGCGGCTGTTACACAACCGATGGACAGCCGTGCGTCCGCGTACGGCTGCTCCGCACACCCTCGTGACAACGCCTCCGTAACGTCACCGGACGTCGGACGGGACCACCCGGCCGACAGCGGTACACGGGGATCCACGGGGACGGAGGCGGTTGTAATGGCGCAGGGCGAGGTGCTCGGTTTCGAGGAGTACGTACGGACCCGGCAGGACGCGCTGCTGCGCAGTGCGCGGCGGCTCGTCCCCGATCCCGTGGACGCGCAGGACCTGCTCCAGACCGCCCTGGTCCGCACCTTCGGCCGCTGGGACGGCATCGCGGACAAGTCCCTCGCCGACGCCTATCTGCGCCGCGTCATGATCAACACGCGTACGGAGTGGTGGCGGGCCCGCAAGCTCGACGAGGTCCCCACCGAACAGCTCCCCGACGCGAGCGTCGACGACGGTGCCGAGCAGCGGGCCGACCGCGCCCTGCTCGTGGACGTCCTCGGGGTGCTGGCTCCGAAACAGCGCAGCGTCGTCGTGCTGCGACACTGGGAGCAGATGAGCACGGAGGAGACCGCCGCGGCGCTCGGCATGTCCGCCGGCACGGTGAAGAGCACGCTGCACCGTGCTCTGGCGCGTCTGCGCCAGGAGCTGGAGGACCGTGCGGCCCGGAGCCGCGAGGCCGAGGGGACACCGGCGCGGATACCCTCGCAGCGGAACGGGCGTCACGACGAGCGGGGGCGGGAGCGGTGCGCGGCCTGACGGGCAGCAGAGAGGGCAGGAGGCCCGGCCGCGGAAGACTCCGGGGCGGCGGCCTCGCGGCGGGGAGCACGGCGGTGGCCGGGCTCGCCGCCTTCGGGCTGTTGTGCGCCGGCTGTTCGGCCGGCGGCACGGGCACGCGTGACGAGGGACCGGCGAGCACCCAGCAGGTCGCCCGGGCCACACCGTCGAGCGCGGCGGCGCCCAGCGGGACGGCGAAGCCCTCCCCGCGGGTCAACGCCGTGATGCTCGTCAAGGGCGACCCGAAGGTGAGCCGGCAGCTCAAGGACGACCTGAAGCCCTGCACCGGGGACGAGTACCCGGTCGACACCTCGTACGGCTCGCTCACCGGCGGCCCGGAGAGCGATGTCGTGGTCAACGTGATGACCTGCGGTGACTCGGTGGGGGTCGGGACGTATGTCTACCAGCGGCGGGAGGACGGGACGTACGGGAACGTCTTCGCCGCCGAGGTGCCGGCCGTGTACAGCACCATCGACCGGGGGGACCTGGTCGTGACGACGCAGGTGTACGGGTCGAAGGACTCGGTCGCGTACCCCTCGGGCGAGGACGTCATCACGTACCACTGGGCCGCGGGCCGGTTCACCGAGACCGACCGGGTGCACAACGATTTCAACCGGGCCGTCGGCAGCGGGGAGGGCGGACTTCCCGCACCGCAGACGGCGCAGAACTGAGAGCCGCCCGCAATGGCCGATACCCATGTCCTCTTCGTCGAGGACGACGATGTCATCCGTGAGGCCACCCAGCTCGCGCTGGAGCGGGTCGGCTTCACGGTCACCGCGGTGCCCGACGGCCTGCTGGGCCTGGAGGCCTTCCGGGCGGACCGTCCGGACATCGCGCTGCTCGACGTGATGGTGCCGGGCCTCGACGGGGTCAGTCTGTGCCGGCGCATCCGCGACGAGTCGACCGTTCCCGTGATCATGCTGTCGGCGCGCGCCGACGCGATCGACGTGGTGCTCGGCCTGGAGGCGGGGGCCGACGACTACGTCACCAAGCCGTTCGACGGGGCGGTGCTCGTCGCCCGCATCCGCGCCGTGCTGCGGCGCTTCGGCCACGCCGCCGGCACGGGCGGGACACCCGCCGGAGCCGGTGGCGGCCAGGACGAGTCGGGCGGAGTGCTGGTCTTCGGCGACGTGGAGATCGACACCGAGGGCATGGAGGTACGCCGGGGGGGCGCACACGTGGGCCTGACACCGACGGAGATGCGGCTGCTGCTGGAGTTCTCCTCGTCGCCCGGCACCGTGCTCTCCCGGGACAGGCTGCTGGAGCGGGTCTGGGACTACGGCTGGGGCGGGGACACCCGCGTCGTCGACGTCCATGTGCAGCGGCTGCGCACCAAGATCGGGCAGGACCGGATCGAGACGGTCCGCGGCTTCGGCTACAAGCTGCGCGCATGAGGCGGCTGGCGCTGCGGACCGGTGTCCGCTGGAAGATCAGTATCGCGATCGCCGCGGTCGGCGCGCTCATCGCGCTGGCGCTGAGCCTCGTCGTCCACAACGCCGCCCGTGTCTCGATGCTGGAGAACGCGCGCGAGGTGCAGCTGGAGCGGCTGCTGTTCGCCCAGCGGCTGTACGAGGCGGCGAACACGAAGAAGCCGTCGCCGAAGTTCGGCGCGAAGATCAACGACCCGTCGCTGCCGGCGAGCCTGCGCCGCCAGATCCGGGACAACCGGCGCGCCACCCATGTCGACGAGTACGAGGACGGGGTGCCCGACGTCTGGGCGGCCGTCCCTCTGGCCAACGGTGACGTCCTGTCCCTGCACACCCGCTTCGCCGACCGCAGCGCCACGATCATGGGCGACCTGGACAGGGCCCTGATCATCGGCTCGGTCTCCGTCGTCTTCGGCGGCTCCGCGCTGGGAGTCCTGATCGGCGGCCAGCTGTCCCGGAGGCTGCGCAAGGCGGCGGCAGCGGCCGGCAAGGTCGCCCAGGGCAATACGGAGGTGCGCGTGCGGGAGGCCGTCGGCGGGGTCGTGCGGGACGAGACCGACGAGCTGGCGCGGGCGGTGGACGCGCTCACGGACGCGCTGAACGAGCGGATCGAGGCGGAGCGCCGGGTGACCGCCGACATCGCGCACGAGCTGCGCACCCCGGTGACCGGGCTGCTCACGGCGGCCGAGCTGCTCCCCCCGGGGCGGCCCACCGAGCTCGTACGGGACCGGGCGCAGGCGATGCGGACCCTGGTCGAGGACGTCCTGGAGGTGGCCACGCTGGACGGTGCGTCGGAGCGTGCCGAGCTCCAGGAGCTGCAGCTCGGCGAATTCGTCAGCCGGCGGGTCCGGCTGCTGGATCCGGAGATCACGGTGCGGGTGGTGCACGAGTCCTGGGTGTCCACGGATCCGCGGCGGCTGGAACGCATCCTGGGCAATCTGCTGGGGAACGCCGCCAAGCACGGGGCGGCCCCGGTCGAGGTCACGGTCGAGGGCCGGGTGGTGCGGGTCCGCGATCACGGGCCCGGGTTCCCCGAGGCGCTGCTGCGGGAGGGGCCGAGCCGGTTCCGTACCGGGAGCAGTGACAGGTCGGGGCGCGGGCACGGCCTGGGGCTGACCATCGCCGCGGGGCAGGCGCGGGTGCTGGGGGCGAGGCTGACGTTCCGCAACGCGGGGCCCGGCGGGGGCGGGGACACCGGGGGTGCGGTCGCCGTGCTGTGGCTGCCCGAGCACGCGCCGACGAACACCGGGAGCTTCCCCATCCTGCGGCAGGCGGAATCGGGCTGACGGGACAGGGGCGGGCCCCCGGGGAGACGGTTCCTCCCCGGGGGCCCGCCCCTGTCAGGTCCGGCTCAGGCGCTCTGCGGCGCCTTGGCCGCCGCGGGCCGGGCGGACGCGGGCCCGTCGCCGTCCGAGGGGGCGTCCGGCTTCACCGTGCCGCGCAGCGGGACCTCCTTGACGAACAGCGCCGCCACCAGGGCCAGGATCGCGACCGAGCCGCCCACCAGGAAGGCGATGTGCGTGCCGGATGCCACCGCGTACTCGTACGCCTCGCGCATCGCGTCGGGCAGCTTGGCCAGGCTCGCCGCGTCCAGCTGTGCGGACTTCTCGGTGGCGCCCCCGCCGCCGCGTGCGGTCATCTCGTCCTGCACCCGGCCGGTGAACAGGGCGCCCATGATCGCGACTCCGAAGGAGCTGCCGAGCGTGCGGAACAGGGTGGTCGTGGACGAGGCGACGCCCATGTCCTTGAGCTCGACGCTGTTCTGGGCGACGAGCATGGTGATCTGCATCAGGAAGCCCATGCCCGCCCCGAGCACCGCCATGTAGATGCCGGACGTCAGGCGCGTGGTCCCGGTGTCCATGCCGGCGAGCAGGAACAGACCGGCGACCATCAGGAGGCTGCCGACGACCGGGAAGACCTTGTACTTGCCGGTGCTGGTGGTGATCCGGCCCGCGACCAGCGAGACGATCATCATCGCGAGCAGCATGGGCAGGAGCAGCAGTCCGGAGTTGGTCGCGGACGCCCCCTGCACCGACTGCTGGAACAGCGGCAGGAAGAGCACCGCGCCGAACATCACGAAGCCCGCCATGAAGCCGACCACGGACATGAGGGTGAAGTTGCGGTTGCGGAAGATGTGGAGCGGCACGATCGGTTCGGCGGCCTTCGTCTCGACGAAGAGGAAGCCGACGAGGGAGGCGACACCGAGGGCGACGAGTTCCATGATCACGGCCGAGCTCCAGGCGTACTCCGTACCGCCCCAGGTGGTGACCAGCACGATCGCGGTGATGCCCACGGTGAGGAGCGCGGCGCCCAGGTAGTCGACCTTCGCCTTCCGCCGCTCCTTGCGGGGCAGGTGCAGCACGGCGGTGACCATGGCCAGCGCGACGGCGCCGAGCGGCAGGTTGATGTAGAAGCTCCAGCGCCAGCCCAGGTGGTCGGTGATGGTGCCGCCGACCAGGGGTCCGCCGATCATGGCGACCGCCATCACGCCGGCCATCATGCCCTGGTACTTGCCGCGCTCCCGGGGCGGTACGAGATCGCCGATGATGGCCATGACGCCCACCATGAGGCCGCCCGCTCCGAGACCCTGGACGGCCCGGAAGCCGATCAGCTGGCTCATGTCCTGGGACATTCCGCTCAGCACCGAGCCGATCAGGAAGATCACGATGGACGTGAGGAAGATGCCCTTGCGCCCGTACATGTCGCCGAGCTTGCCCCAGATGGGCGTCGAGGCCGCGGTGGCCAGGGTGTAGGCGGTGACCACCCAGGACAGATGCTCCATTCCGCCCAGATCGCCGACGATCGTGGGCATCGCGGTGCCCACGATCAGGTTGTCGAGCATGGCCAGCAGCATCGCGATCATCAGCGCGAGGACCACCACCCGGACACTGCGCGGTTGTGGTTCCGCTTTCCCGCCCGCCGTCGCCTTCTTGAACTCTGCCATGCCGTCCGCTCCCCTGATCCCCTGATGCGCTGTCTGCCGCCGATCCGGCACTTACTTGCCGCCCGGCTAGTTGGCTACACTGAGGAAAAGTAGACCCGTAACTAGCCGGGCGTCAAGTAAGTTTTGGGAGAGTCGCATGAGCAGCACGCCGCAGCCGCGCCGGGGTAACACCCGCCAGCGCATCCAGGACGTCGCTCTGAAGCTCTTCGCCGAGCAGGGTTACGAGAAGACCTCGCTCCGCGAGATCGCCGAGCAGTTGCAGGTCACCAAGGCGGCGCTGTACTACCACTTCAAGACCAAGGAAGACATCCTCATCAGCATCTTCGAGGATCTGAACAGGCCCGTCGAGGAGCTCGTCGCCTGGGGCCAGGAGCAGCCTCGCACCCTGGAGACGAAGAAGGAGATCCTGGTCCGTTACAGCGAGGCGCTCAAGGCGGCCGCGCCGCTCTTCGTCTTCATGCAGGAGAACCAGGCGACGGTGCGCGATCTCAGCATCGGCCACACCATGAAGCACCGGGTCGTGGCCCTGGTCGACCTGATCAAGGATCCCGAAGCCCCGCTCGCCGACCAGGTTCGCTGCTTCACCGCGCTCTTGGCGATGCACGCCGGGATGATGGCCCTCAAAGACGCCGAAGGCGACCCCGACGAGAAGCGCGAGGCTGCTCTCGAGGTCGCCTTCGAGCTGGTGACCAAGGCCCATGACCCGGGGCCCGCCGCCTAGCGGCTACGGGGTGTGCGCGTCAGACCTTGACGTGCACGGACTTCAGGTACGAGACCGGGTCGAGCGCGGAACCGTAGTTCGGCGAGGTCCGGATCTCGAAGTGCAGGTGCGGACCGCTGGAGTTGCCGGTGTTGCCGGACCTGGCGATCTCGTCGCCCGTCGTCACGCGGTCGCCGACGTTGACCTCGATCTTCGACAGGTGCGCGTACTGCGAGTACTTGCCGTTGGCGTGCTTGATCACGATGGCGTTGCCGTACGCGGGACCGTCGCCGCCGCCGTTCGGGCCGGCCTTGACGACCCGGCCGGTGTGCGCGGCCTCGACCTTGGTGCCGATCGGCACCGCGAAGTCCTGGCCGGAGTGCTTGCTGGCCCAGCGGTCGCCGCCGGTGCCGTAGGTGGCGCTCAGCACGTAGTGGTCGACCGGGGTCTCCCACGAGGCGGCCTTCTTCTTGGCCGCGGCCTTCTTCTTGGCGGCCGCCTTCTTCTCGGCGTCGGCCTTCCCGGCCTTGTCGGCCTTCGCCTTGGCGGCGGCCTTGCTCTGGGCGGTCGCCTGCTGGGCGACGGAGTCGGCAGTGGCCGCGCCGGCGAGGGCCGCGGTGTCCGCGGTGCCCGTCGTGCCGGACGCGAACGCCGCGCCCGCGCCGAACACCATCGACGCACCCAGGCCGGCGGCCACGACGGCGCCACTGACGCGAGGCATGGACGGGCGGCGGGAGTGCTGGAACGTAACGCGCTTCGACATGCGGGGAGAACCTCCGGGGTGACTGGACCCGGTGCTCGACCGGGCTTGCTCCACCTTGGTAACCCGCGCCCCCCAGAACACTCAAACACCCCATCTACGATCAAAAGCCGTAGCCGAGGGGGCGGGAATTCATCGCGGCGACCGCCTCGGAGACAGTGGACGATCTTCGGTATCTTTTCCGCGAAGCAGGTTTAACCCCAGTTCCAAAGGCGCCCTTACAGGACACGTACCGGCAATACGGTCATATTCACCCAAACGCCGAAGGACTCCCTGGCGGCGGGCCGAAGGTCCCAAGGCCGGCCACCCCGGGTTCTCCGAACCCGCCTAGTAGGCCTCCGGGGGCCTGTGCGCCTTGTCACCGCCGGTGGGCCGGAAGCCTGCCCGTTTCGGGACCTTCGGCCCCCACCCTGGCTACGCTGTCCGGGCACACGCCCAGCACTCCGGGGGACAGATGGACGACGACACCACCCATGACCTCGACGGCATCGAACTCGCCGACGCCGTCGAGTCGATCCGCAACCAGCTCGTCGACGCGGCGGCCCGCGCCACCGGCAGGCCCCTCGCCTTCTCCGTCGGCGACATCCAGATGGAGTTCACGCTCGAACTCCGCAGGGAGCACAAGGCAGGCGGCAAGGTGAAGGCCTGGGTCGTCGAGGCGGGCGCCGACACCTCCCGCTCGACCGGCCGCACCCACAAGGTCGGCTTCACTCTGACCCCGCACAACGCCGCTTCCGGCGAGGCGTGGGAGATCGGGGACGACGAGTCGGGGAGCACCGCGCACTTCGGTGGCAGCGGCACGGCACGGCCGTGAGGGCGCTTCAGCCGGCAGACCGCACGGTCGTCGTCTCCGGCGCCCTCCAGGGCAGCGGGGTGCTGCTCACCGATCGGCTGGTGCTCACCTGCGCCCATGTGGTCAAGAGCGGCAACAGGTGCCACCTCGCGCACCCGGACGTCGCCGGCCCGGTGCCGGCGACGGTCGCCTGGATCGACCACGACCTCGACGTCGCCCTGCTCCAGACCGCGAGCCCGGTCCTTGCGGTGGGCCCGGCCCGGCTCGGCCTGGTGGACACCCGGCAGGCGATGGCCGACTGGATTTCCCCGCATCCAGCGGTACGGCGCCGAGAAACACGCGGAGGCGGACCAGTACACGGCGACGGTCCTGCCCATGGCGGGCCGGATGCGCGACCTGCTTGTCTGCGACCTGGACGGGCCACCGGTCAGCCCGTCCGACCAGGAGCTCTCCGTGCTCGCGGGGCTCTCCGGCGGGCCCGTCTTCGCCGGGGACGTCCTGCTCGGTATCGCCCGCCAGGTCCCCCGGCAGCGGGGCAGCAGGCGGGTCGAATGCGTACCGCTGGGCGCCGTACTCACCGCGAAGCCGTTCCGGCTGGTCTACGAACAGAGCGGCCCCCGGCTCCGCCACGAGAAGGTACACGGGCACTTCCCGCGGGACCTCCGGTACGAGGAGGAGTACGCGGCCGCCGTCGGCGCCGCCTACCGGCGTACGAAGATCTTCGGCCTGGACGAGCTGGACCGGCACGACTCGGAGTGGGACCTGGACACGGCCTATCTGAGCCTGGAGGCGCAGTCCCAGGCGAATCCCGCCCCCGGGCCCCAGCGCGTCGACGCGCTCCTCGCCGACCGGCACCGGGTGCTGCTCCGGGGCGACGCGGGTGCCGGGAAGACGACTCTCCTGTGGTGGCTGGCCGCCCATGCGTCGGCCCGCACCCTGAGCGATGCCCTGGAGCCGCTCAACGGCATGGTCCCCTTCGTCGTCCCGCTGCGGACACTCCGCGCCCGGGGCAGCACCTTTCCCGGCCCCTTCCGGCTGCCCGGCGCGGCCGGCCTGGTGGTCGACTCGGCCCCCGACGGCTGGGCAGGCCGGGTGCTGGAGGCGGGCCGGGCGCTCCTGCTGGTGGACGGTCTGGACGAGGTACCGCCGGAGGAACGGGAGGAGGCCCACGCCTGGCTGTCGCAGCTTCTGCGGCGCTACCCGGAAACCCGCTGCGTCGCCACCGTCCGCCCGCTGGCCGTCGAACCGGACTGGCTCGGATCAGAGGGTTTCGAGGAACTGCGACTGCTGCCGATGCGGAACGAGGACATCCAGTCGTTCGTGACGTCCTGGCACCGGGCTGCGCGGCTGGTCGCGGAGGAGGAGGACCAGGTGGGACTGGGAGAGCTGGAACGCGGCCTCTCCCGCCAGTTCACACAGAACGCCACCCTGAGGGACCTGGCCCGGACCCCGCTGCTGTGCGCGGTGATCTGCGCCCTGCACCGGCGCCGCGAGGGCCTTCTGCCGGAGACCCGGTGGAAGCTGTACCGCTCCGCGCTCGAAATGCTGCTGGGCCACCGCGACCGCCGCCGCCGCATCGACGGCCCCGAGGGCATCGACATGGACGTCGAGGAGCACACCCAGCTCCTCCAGCGCATCGCCGTGTGGCTGGTGCGCGAGGGCCAGTCCGAGTTCACCCGGGAACAGGCGCTGAAGCAGCTGGACCGGGCCCTGCCCGGAATGGACCGGGTGAGCGCACAGGGCCCGGCGGACAGGGTCCTCACCCATCTCCTCAACCGCAGCGGCCTCCTCCAGGAGCACACCGACGACACCTACCAGTTCGCGCACCGCACCTTCCAGGACTTCCTCGCCGCCAAGGAACTCGTCGAGGACGACCACCTCAAGGAGCTCCTCGGGCACGCCGGCGAGGAGCAGTGGCAGGACGTGATCCTGCTGGCAGCCGGGCACTGCGGGCGCAGGGAGCTTCCCCTGCTGGTCGAGGGGCTGCTGGAGGCTGGACTGACCCGCGACGAGGGCTCACAGGCGCGTACGGACATCCACGTACTGGCAGCACTGTGCGAGCAGCACGCCACCTGGCTGGACAGGACCGTACGCGAGCGGGTCCGGCGGAGCACGGCGGCCCTGTTCCCCCCGGCCGACCGCAAGCAGGTGACCGCGCTCGCGCGGCTCGGGGCGGTCGCGCTCACGTTTCTCCCCGCACCGCGGAGTGTGTCCACCGACGACCCGACCACGGCGCTGGTGGTGGACCTGATCGGCGAGATCGGCGGAAGCGACGCGCTTCCGTACGCCCGTGACTGGGCTCGCCTGCACCCTGGTCTCGGCGGGCGTTTCACGCGCACGTGGAGCCACTACTCCGCCGACGAATACGCCCGCGAGGTACTGGCCCTCTGTGATCTGCGGAGTTCAGTGGTTCCGGTGCGGGACAGGGACGCGTTGAGGGCACTGCGTCACCTGCCGTCCGTGGACTTCCTCGCGCTGAGCGCGGACGCGACCGACGCGCAGTTGCGTGAGGCACTGGAGGAGAAGCAGCTGGGGCTCGTCATGGTCCACAGCAACGCGTACGCCAAGGGTCTGACCTGGCTGACCAGCTCCGCGGCGTCACTGATGTCCCTGTCCCTCGCCCGGTGCCCCGCGCTTCAGGACCTCGACGCACTCGCGGAACTGACGACCCTCAAGGTCTTGATCCTGAACGTTCCGCTGCTGCCGGCCGAACGGCTCACACCTCTGGCCCGAGTCTCCAAGCTGGCCTCGCTGAGACTCACCAGCAGCGTGGACAGGCTGAGCCGGATTCCCGCCTGCGCCTCGGTCAGCAGGCTCGCGGTGAAGAGCCTGCTACCGCTCGCCCTCGACAGCCTCGACGACTGGCCGTTACTCACCGACCTGACGGTCTCCGCACCGCGCGTGCTCGACCAGGCGCTCGCCCAGCTCCGCGCCCACCCCAGGATCACAGGGCTCGGGCTCACCGCGTTCCCCTGGGCGGACCTGCCGGGCACCGTCCAGGCCGTTCCCACCATCGAGACCCTGACCGTTCAGGCGCCGCCCTCCGGGGAGGACGTGGGATGTCTGCGCGAAATCTTCCCAGCGGTCACCCGTCTCACCCTCAGCAGCTCCGCACAGGGCGCGCCCCTGGACCTGACCCCGCTGCACGACTGGCCCGGACTACATGTCGCGGTCGCCGGAGCTCATAAGCCCTCGCTCGTCGGAGCGGAGGAACTGGGCAGCCGGCTGGACATCGAGACGTACTGAACGGAAAGGGGCTGCCCCGGACCGAAACCGGTCCGGGGCAGCCCCTTGTCGACGCTCAGGCGCTACGCGCCCTACGCCTCCTTCGTCAGGTTCGGGCCGCCGCCCGCTGCCTGCTCGATCGGCGGGACGTCGGGCAGAGCCGACTTCTCCTCACCGCGGAACGAGAACTTCTTCTCGTCCCCTTCGCCCTCGGTGCCCACGACCACGATGTGACCGGGACGCAGCTCGCCGAAGAGGATCTTCTCGGAGAGGATGTCCTCGATCTCGCGCTGGATCGTCCGGCGCAGCGGCCGGGCGCCCATCACGGGGTCGTAGCCCTTCTTCGCGAGGAGCGACTTGGCCTCGGCACTGAGCTCGATGCCCATGTCGCGGTCCTTCAGACGCTCATCCACCTTGGCGACCATGAGGTCGACGATCTGGATGATGTCCTCCTCGGTGAGCTGGTGGAAGACGACCGTGTCGTCGACACGGTTGAGGAACTCGGGCCGGAAGTGCTGCTTGAGCTCTTCGTTGACCTTGTTCTTCATCCGCTCGTAGTTCGTCTTCACATCACCCTGGGCGGCGAAGCCCAGGTTGAAGCCCTTGGAGATGTCCCTGGTCCCGAGGTTGGTCGTCATGATGATGACCGTGTTCTTGAAGTCCACGACCCGGCCCTGGGAGTCGGTCAGGCGACCGTCCTCCAGAATCTGGAGCAGGGAATTGAAGATATCGGGGTGGGCCTTCTCGACCTCGTCGAAGAGGACGACGGAGAACGGCTTGCGGCGCACCTTCTCGGTGAGCTGGCCACCCTCCTCGTAGCCCACGTAACCGGGGGGCGAACCGAAGAGGCGGGAAACCGTGTGCTTCTCGCTGAACTCCGACATGTCGAGGGCGATCAGCGCGTCCTCGTCGCCGAAGAGGAATTCCGCGAGCGTCTTGGAGAGCTCCGTCTTACCGACACCGGACGGGCCGGCGAAGATGAACGAGCCACCCGGGCGCTTCGGGTCCTTCAGGCCTGCTCGCGTACGGCGGATCGCCTGCGAGAGGGCCTTGATGGCGTCCTTCTGGCCGATGACGCGCTTGTGGAGCTCGTCCTCCATGCGCAGCAGGCGCGAGGACTCCTCCTCGGTCATCTTGAAGACCGGAATGCCGGTGGAGGCTGCCAGGACTTCGGCGATCAGCTCGCCGTCGACCTCGGCGACGACGTCCATGTCGCCGGCCTTCCACTCCTTCTCCCGCTTGGCCTTCGCCGCCAGCAGCTGCTTCTCCTTGTCACGGAGAGACGCCGCCTTCTCGAAGTCCTGGGAGTCGATCGCCGACTCCTTGTCGCGGCGGACACCCGCGATCTTCTCGTCGAACTCGCGGAGGTCCGGCGGCGCGGTCATCCGGCGGATGCGCATCCTGGACCCGGCCTCGTCGATCAGGTCGATCGCCTTGTCCGGCAGGAAGCGGTCGGAGACGTACCGGTCGGCCAGGGTCGCGGCCTGGACCAGCGCCTCGTCCGTGATGGAGACCCTGTGGTGGGCCTCGTAACGGTCGCGCAGACCCTTGAGGATCTCGATGGTGTGCGGCAGCGTCGGCTCCGCGACCTGGATGGGCTGGAAGCGGCGCTCGAGCGCGGCGTCCTTCTCCAGGTGCTTGCGGTACTCGTCGAGCGTCGTGGCACCGATGGTCTGGAGCTCGCCTCGCGCCAGCATGGGCTTGAGGATGCTCGCCGCGTCGATCGCGCCCTCGGCGGCGCCCGCACCCACCAGGGTGTGGAGCTCGTCGATGAACAGGATGATGTCGCCGCGGGTGCGGATCTCCTTGAGGACCTTCTTCAGGCGCTCCTCGAAGTCACCGCGGTAGCGGGAACCCGCGACGAGCGCACCGAGGTCGAGGGTGTAGAGGTGCTTGTCCTTGAGGGTCTCGGGCACCTCGCCCTTGACGATGGCCTGAGCCAGGCCCTCGACGACCGCCGTCTTGCCGACGCCGGGCTCGCCGATGAGAACCGGGTTGTTCTTCGTACGGCGGGACAGCACCTGCATGACCCGCTCGATCTCCTTCTCGCGCCCGATGACCGGGTCGAGCTTGGACTCACGAGCGGCCTGGGTGAGATTCCGGCCGAACTGGTCGAGCACCAGGGACGTGGAGGGTGTGCCCTCCGCGGGGCCGCCCGCGGTGGCCGCCTCCTTGCCTCCCGAATACCCGGAGAGCAGCTGGATGACCTGCTGCCGCACCCGGTTCAGGTCGGCGCCCAGCTTCACGAGGACCTGGGCTGCGACGCCCTCGCCCTCGCGGATCAGGCCGAGCAGGATGTGCTCGGTACCGATGTAGTTGTGGCCGAGCTGAAGGGCCTCACGGAGCGACAGCTCCAGGACCTTCTTGGCCCGGGGAGTGAAGGGGATGTGCCCGGACGGGGCCTGCTGGCCCTGACCGATGATCTCCTCCACCTGCTGGCGGACCGCCTCGAGCGAAATCCCGAGGCTCTCCAGGGCCTTAGCGGCGACACCCTCACCCTCGTGGATCAGGCCCAGGAGGATGTGCTCGGTGCCGATGTAGTTGTGGTTGAGCATCCGGGCTTCTTCCTGAGCCAGGACGACAACCCGCCGCGCGCGGTCGGTGAACCTCTCGAACATCGTTAATCGCTCCTCAGAGCGGTCAGGCAGTAAGGGGTCGGTCCCCTCCCTGTCCTTCCGCAGCTTAGTCCCGCAAGCGGGGACCGCTCATTTCAACTGCCGACACCCGGCCTTGCTACCTGGCGGATCCCCCGCCCCGAACGCCGACAACTGCTCCAACCCGATGGTGCGAGACGATGTTCCCGCAGGCCAGGCAGATAGCCCTTTCGCCAGTACGCCGATGGCGAACGTGAGACGTTTTTGCCCGCGTGTCGCCCCTTCCCACTAGGGATGTCTTACCCGCACCCACCGACAGTCCATGCGGCGCACCCCCGTTTCCTCCGCTACGGGCGAACAACTTCGCGCCGCCGGGAGCTTCGACACGCCCCCTCGGCGCACACGTAGGGCAGTCGATCAAGGACAGCGCGTAACTCCGGGGGCGGTTAGGCGGTTCATCTGACATGGCTTTCCTCGTCCCGCCCCCCCGCTCGTCGCCGGAATCCGGCGCCCGCGCTCAGTGGTACGCCCGTGAACTCGGCTGGGCCACGACGGGCACACGGCCGGTCAGGCTGCTGACGGGTCTGCACTTCGACGTCCTGGAACTGCCCGCCTCGGCGGGGCACGCGGTGCTGCGCCGGGTCGGGCGCACGGGCCCGGTGGCGCTGACGGGGCAGCGGATGCGGCTGCTGGTGGCCGCGGGCAGCGCCGACGAGCTGCCGGGCCTGCTGGACTGGCTGGAGTGGGGCGGGATCGCCCTCGACCTGTCCGCCGTCGGCGCGGGCGGGCACATCACGGCCCCGGTGCAGCCCGGCGGGGCGGTGGGCTCGCCGGGGACCGCGGTCTGGCTGCGGCCCCCCGGATCGCGCCAGGAGGTGGAACGCTCACTCCCGGCCCTCGGCGGCCTCGGGAGCAGCGGTGGGGATGCTCCCGATCTCGTACGACTCGTGGACGCGGCGGCGACGGAGTGCCACCGGGCCAGACTCGCTCATGCCCGGACTCACCTGCGGACCCATCGGCCGACCGGTCAGCCGTTCGCCTTCTCGTAAGCCTCACGGATCTCGGCGGGAACGCGGCCGCGGTCATTCACGTTGTGGCCGTTCTCGCGCGCCCACCTACGGATCTCGGCCGTATCCTTGTTGCCACCGGTAACGGCGCGGCCCTTGCCACGGCCGGTCGCGGCACGGCCGCCGGTGCGGCGCCCGCTCTTGGTGTACGGCTCAAGAAGACCACGGAGCTTGTCCGCGTTGGTCGTGGTGAGGTCGATCTCGTACGTCTTGCCATCCAGAGCGAACGTCACGGTCTCGTCCGCCTCGCCACCGTCGAGGTCATCAACAAGAAGGACCTGAACCTTCTGTGCCACCGGATTTCCTTTCATCGAAAATGCAGTACGCGGAAAGGAAACCGCTTTTCTCCGGAAAACACAAACCCTTGGGAGAGGTTCAGGAGCGCAAGAGCGCGGGAAACATGCGCGATTCGGACATAGGGTTCCGGCGTCTTCCGCCGTTCACAGGTGCAGAAGCATGCGACTGTTGCCCAAGGTGTTCGGCTTCACTCGTTCGAGACCCAGGAACTCGGCGACACCCTCGTCATAGGAACGCAGCAGCTCGCTGTAGACATCTCCGTCGACCGGCGTCTCTCCGATCTCGGTGAAGCCGTGCGCGGCGAAGAAGTCGACTTCGAACGTGAGACAGAAAACCCGCCGGACACCGAGCCAGCGCGCGGTCTGCAAGAGCTTGTCCAGGACCTGGTGCCCCACTCCGGCGCCCTTGATGGCATGGTCGACGGCGAGAGTGCGCACTTCGGCCAGGTCTTCCCACATCACATGGAGCGCGCCGCAGCCGATGACACGGGCGTCCTCGTCTCGTTCGGCGACCCAGAACTCCTGGATGTCCTCGTAAAGCGTCACCGTCGCTTTGTCGAGCAGGATGCCTTCGGAGACGTAGCCGTCGAGCAGTCCGCGGACGGACGCCACATCGCTGGTCCTGGCTCGGCGGACGGTGATGGCCGGCCTATTTACCGACGGGCCGGTATGAACATCTGCGTGAGATCCCGTTTCCGGTCCGCTACGATCTCCGGTTTGCGCCTCGGGGGGGTGCTCGGTTTGCGACTGCTCTGGGGACATCCCCCGACGCTATCGCCCGCTCTCCGGCGACGCCTCATCGGCCGGGGCCCCGTCTTCGGGCCCGCTCCCGGCCGGTTCGGGGAAGGTGGGCGCCACGACACGCATCGCATCGCGGAGAGCTTCGCGCTGCTCCGCGGACATCATCCCGAAGAACGCGACCAGTGCGGCCGCGGGGTTGTCGCTCTGCGACCATGCTTCGTTCATCAGTGCGGCCGAGTATGCGGCGCGGGTGGAGACGGCCGTATATCGATATGCCCGGCCATCCACTTCCCGGCGTACCCAGCCCTTCTGATGGAGATTGTCCATTACCGTCATGACGGTCGTGTACGCGATGGACCGTTCCTGTTGAAGGTCCTCGAGAACTTCCCGCACGGTGACCGGGCGGTTCCATTGCCAGACCCGTGTCATCACGGTGTCTTCCAGCTCTCCCAATTGGCGAGGCACAGCGTCACCTTAGTGCTAGATGTCTGGAATGGGATAATTCAGGGACGAAAAAAGGGCGCACGGCTCCGGGGAGCCGTGCGCCCTCATGCTCGGGCCCGGGTCAGGCGCCGCCGGGCCTCGGAGCCTGCCGGGCCGTTTCGGCGCGGGCGAGCGCCGCGTCCACCGCGGCGTCCTCCTTGGCCTTGTTCGGGCCGCCCTGGCTCTTGATGATCGTCCTGACGAGGCCGATGAAGAAGACGGCCATCACCACGGGGGGAACGAGCGCGGATACGTAGTCCATGCCGTCCAGGGTAGCGAGCCCGGCATTCCGGCCGCTCCCGGCACCCCTCAGGCGCGTCGATACCTCAGGACACGGCGCGCTCCTCGGCCGGCGGAGCGGGGGCGGGCCGGCGGCGGGGCGGGAAGACCTCGGACGGCTTCGGCATCGGGCGCTCGCCCGGCGCCGAGGGGCGGGCCGGCCCGTCCGGCCGCGGCGGGTTCCCAGGCTGCTCGGGCTCCTTCGCCGCCGACAGGCCGCCGGGCAGGGCGAGCAGCCGGCCGCGCGGCGCGGGCGTCGTCATGGGCACCGCGCGACCGGCGAGGCGCGCCCGCACGGAGCGCTCGGCCAGCGTCTGGCAGCGCTCCAGCAGGGCCGCCGCGACCGGCCCGGCGCGCAGGGCTCGCAAGGCCGCGAGATCGTCCGGGCGGGGGTCGTAGCCGGCCGCCAGGGCGTCCTGGAGAAGCTCCAGATAGCCATTGAGCGAGCCGGGGAGCGCGTCGCGGTAGCGGGCGAGATCGGCGAGGAGGAAGGCGCGCAGCCGGCCCGCCTCGCTCACCACCTCGTCCACCGCGCCCGCGAGGCGCAGGCAGTCCTGGACATCCTCTTCCGGCAGGGACGTGGGGTGGAGGGCGTTGGCGAGAGCACGTCGGAGCACCCGGAGCTCGTCCGCGCTGAACGCCATGCCGCCGCGTGATCCGTAGGGCGTGGGCATGACGCGACAATACGTGCTAAATGGACAAAATCCGCTTAACCAACCGCTCGGCGGCGCGGCGCCGTGCTCCGTGCCGCCGAGTCGTTCCCGCAGGTGGCCGCGGGCGTGCCCTACATCCGGGCGACGTTCCGCTCGTACACGAGGCGCAGTCCGATCAGGGTCAGCCAGGGCTCGTGTTCGTCGATGACGGAGGACTCACCCAACACCATCGGAGCAAGGCCGCCGGTCGCGATGACGGTGACCTCGTCGGGGTCGGCCGCCAGCTCCTTCTTCATGCGCTCGACCACGCCGTCGATCTGGCCCGCGAATCCGTAGACAATGCCGGACTGCATGGCCTCGACGGTGTTCTTGCCGATGACGCTCCGGGGCCGCGCCAGCTCGATCTTGCGGAGCTGTGCGCCCTTCACCCCGAGCGCCTCCACGGAGATCTCGATGCCCGGCGCGATCACCCCGCCCGTGTACTCGCCGCGCGCGGAGACCGCGTCGAAGGTCGTGGCCGTGCCGAGGTCGACGACGATGGCCGGGCCGCCGTAGAGCTCGACCGCGGCGACCGCGTTGATGATGCGGTCCGCGCCGACCTCCTTCGGGTTGTCGGTGAGCACCGGGACGCCGGTCTTCACGCCCGGCTCCACGAGGACCGCGGGGACATCGCCGTAATAGCGGCGGGTGACCTCGCGGAGCTCGTGCAGAACGGCGGGGACGGTCGAGCAGATCGCGATGCCCTCGATGCCGTCGCCGAGCTCGACACCGAGCAACGGGTGCATGCCCATCAGCCCCTGGAGCAGGACGGCGAGCTCGTCGGCGGTGCGGCGGGCGTCGGTGGAGATGCGCCAGTGCTCGACGATCTCCTCGCCGTCGAACAGGCCGAGGACGGTGTGGGAGTTGCCCACGTCGATGGTGAGCAGCATCAGGCGCCGGCCCCGTCGGTCGCCGCCGCGTCGCGGAAGTCCAGGCCGATGTCGAGGATCGGCGAGGAGTGCGTGAGTGCGCCGACCGCCAGGTAGTCGACGCCGGCCTCGGCGTAGGCGCGGGCGGAGTCGAGAGTCAGCCGGCCCGAGGACTCCAGCACCGCACGTCCTCCGACGAGCGCGACCGCCTCGGCGGTCGCCGCCGGGGTGAAGTTGTCCAGAAGGATCAGGTCGGCGCCCGCTCCGAGCACCTCGCGGACCTGGTCCAGGGTGTCCACCTCGACCTCGATCGCGAGCTCCGGATAAGCCTTCCTGACCCGCTGGAACGCCTCGGCGACGCCGCCCGCCGCGATCACGTGGTTGTCCTTGACCAGCGCCGCGTCCACGAGCGACATGCGGTGGTTGACCCCGCCGCCGCAGCGCACGGCGTACTTCTCCAGGGCGCGCAGCCCCGGGGTGGTCTTGCGGGTGTCGCGGACCTGGGCCTTCGTGCCCTCGAGCACGTCGGCCCAGGCGCGGGTCGCCGTAGCGATGCCGGAGAGCCTGCACAGCAGGTTGAGCGCGCTGCGCTCGCCGGTGAGCAGGTCACGGGTGCGCGTGGTCACGGTGAGCAGCTTCTGGCCCGGCGCGACGCGGTCGCCGTCCTCGACGTGGCGCTCGACCTCGAACTCGTCGGTACAGACGATGGAGAGGACGGCCTCGGCGACGCGCAGACCCGCGACGACGCCGGCCTCACGCGCGGTGAAGTCGCCGGTGGCGACGGAGTCCTCCGGGACGGTCGCCACGGTGGTGACGTCCTCGCCTCCGTCGAGGTCCTCCTCGATCGCGACGTGGGCGATGTCCTCGACCTGCACGGGATCAAGTCCGGCCTCGGCCAGGAGCTGGGCCAGGGCGGGGTCGAGGCCGCACTCCAGGCCGTCGGGGTCGTAGCCGTCACCGCAGCCGCAGCCGTCGCCGCAGCCACCACCGGACTCGGCGGGTGCGCCGATGTGGATCAGCGGTACGTCCACAGGTGTGGGGCGCGGATTCTCTTCGGGCGTGCTCACGGTTACGGCTCCTCGGGGGCGTCGGCGGGGCGGTTCGGGAGGCCTGCGGGCAGAGCGGAGTCTGCCGGGTCTCCGGGGCGTACGGGCGGGAACGCGGAAGTGTCCGTCGTGCGGACGACGGGTCGCAGGTGCGGGTCGACGCGGACGGTCAGGTGGCGGCGCCAGACGTCGTCGTCGCGCTCGGGGTGGTCCTCGCGCCAGTGGCAGCCGCGGGTCTCCTCGCGCTCCCGCGCGGCGGCGACCAGCACCTGCGAGACCAGGAGGAGGTTCGTGGCCTCCCATGCCTCGACTCCGGGTACGGCGTCCTTCGGACCGTCCTTCTCGGCGGCTGCGGCGGACCGGTGGAGGGCGTCCAGCTCCCCGGCCGCGACGGCGAGGCTGCCGCCCGACCTGATCACCCCGGCGCCCCTGGTCATGATCCGCTGGATCGCGGTCCGCGACTCGGCGGCGAGCAGGGCGACGGTACGGGCTCCGGCGGGTCCCGCCGCGGGCGTACGCCGGGAGGGGGTCCCGGGGTCCGTCCGGGGCCGGTCCACGATGTCGGCCGCGATGCGCTCCGCGAAGACCAGGCCCTCCAGGAGGGAGTTGGACGCCAGCCGGTTGGCTCCGTGCACGCCGGTGCAGGCGACCTCGCCGCAGGCGTACAGCCCGGGCACCGTCGTGCGGCCCCGGAGGTCGGTGCGGACGCCGCCCGAGGCGTAGTGCGCGGCGGGGGCCACCGGGATCGGCTGCGTGACCGGGTCGATGCCGTGGGCGTGGCAGGCGGCGAGGATCGTCGGGAAGCGCTTCGCCCACATCTCGGCGCCGAAGTGGCGGGCGTCGAGATACATGTGCTCGGTGCCGTGCAGTTGCATCTGCCGCGTGATGGCCTTGGCGACGATGTCGCGGGGGGCCAGCTCGGCCAGCTCGTGCTGCCCGAGCATGAAGCGGGTGCCGGAGGCGTCGACGAGGTGGGCGCCCTCGCCCCGTACCGCCTCGGAGACGAGCGGCTGCTGGCCCTCGGAGTCGGCGCCGAGAAACAGGACGGTCGGATGGAATTGCACGAATTCGAGGTCGGAGACCTCGGCGCCCGCACGCAGCGCGAGGGCCACCCCGTCGCCCGTGGAGACCGGCGGGTTCGTGGTGGCGGAGAAGACCTGGCCCATGCCGCCGGTGGCGAGCACCACGGCCGGGGCGTGCACGGCGCCCACACCGTCGTGCTGGCCCTCGCCCATGACGTGCAGGGTGACACCCTCCGTACGGCCTTCGGCATCCGTGACCAGGTCCAGGACCAGGGCGTTCTCGATGATGCGCAGGGCGGCCGAGCGGACCGCCTCGACCAGGGCGCGGGAGATCTCCGCGCCCGTCGCGTCGCCTCCCGCGTGCGCGATACGGCGGCGGTGGTGGCCGCCCTCACGGGTCAGGGCGATCGCACCGGTGTCGGTGGTGTCGAAGTGCGCACCGGTCTCGATCAGCCTGCGTACCGCGTCGGGGCCCTCGGTGACCAGGGCGCGCACGGCCGCCTCGTCGCAGAGACCGGCTCCGGCGACCAGGGTGTCGTCGAGGTGCTGCTCGGGGGTGTCGCCCTCACCGAGCGCGGCGGCGATGCCGCCCTGCGCCCAGCGGGTGGAGCCGTCGTCGAGGCGGGCCTTGGTGACGACCACGGTCGCGAGGCCGGCGGCGGCGCAGCGCAGTGCGGTGGTGAGACCGGCCACGCCGGAGCCGACCACGACGACGTCCGCGTCGATGGCCCAGCCGGGGGCGGGGGCGGTCAGCCGTATTCCGGTCACGTGTGGGCTCCGAGGGTCAGCGGGATGTTGTCGATGAGGCGGGTCGCTCCCACGCGTGCCGCGACGACGAGGACCACCTCACCGCTGACGCGGTCGTCGGGCACCTCGGTGAAGTCCGCCGGGTCCACGAGCGCCACGTAGTCCAGGGCGAGCGGCACCGCTTCCTCCGCCGCCTCGTCCAGGACGGTCCGGGCGGCGGCCAGCACCGCAGCGGGTGCGACGGTCGGCCGGGCCAGCGCCACGGCCTGGGTGTCGGCGGCCGCGCGCACCTCGCCGAGCTGGTTCAGGGCGGCGGCGCGGCCCGCGCGCTCCGGGACCGTCCGGGCCCGGGCGTGCAGCGTCTGCTGGGCGACCAGCCGGTCGCGGGCGGCGAACAGGGCCCTGGGCAGGGCCAGCGCGGTCCGTCGCTCCTCGGCGGAGAGGAAGCGGTTGCGGCTGGAGAGCGCCAGGCCGTCGGGGTCGCGGACGGTCGGCACCGCGACGATGTCCGTGCCGAAGTTGAGGTCGCGCACCATCCGGCGGACCAGAGCCAGCTGCTGGGCGTCCTTCTGCCCGAAGAAAGCCGCGTCCGGCCGGGTGAGGTGCAGGAGCTTGGCGACGACGGTGAGCATGCCGTCGAAGTGACCGGGACGGGCGGCGCCCTCCAGCCGCTCCCCCATGGGGCCGGCGACGATCCTGACCTGCGGTTCTCCCCCGGGGTAGACCTCGTCGACGGAGGGGGCGAAGACCGCGTCGGCACCGGCCCGGGAGGCGACGGCGAGGTCGGCGTCCAGGGTGCGGGGATAGCGGTCGAGGTCGGCGGCCTCGCCGAACTGGAGCGGGTTGACGAAGACGGTGACCACGACCTGGCCGTCGGAGCCCGCGGCCGCCCGCGCGGCGCGGATCAGCGTGGCGTGGCCGTCGTGCAGCGCGCCCATCGTCATCACGACGGCTCGGCGGGCCCCGGCGGGCCGGCCGAGGGCCTCCAGCTCGGCGGCGGAGCGCAGCAGGGTGGCGGGTGCGGTGTTCATCGCTTCTCCCCCGGCCCGGACGCGTCCGGGCCGTGTGTTCCGTTCGCGGCGTTGCTGTCCGACAGGACGCCGAGGAGGTCCTCCGCGAACTCCGGCTTGAGCAGGCCGTGGTCGAGGGCCCGGTCGGCCGTGGCGCGCGCCATGGCGAGATATCCGGCCACCGTCTGCGGCGCGTGTGCGCGCAGCTCACGGATGTGCGCGGACACCGTCCCCGCGTCGCCCCGGGCGACGGGGCCGGTCAGTGCCGCGTCACCGGAGCGCAGGGCGTTGTCGAGCGCGGCCCCGAGCAGGGGGCCGAGCATCCGGTCGGGCGCGCCCACGCCGGCCCGGGCGAGCAGGTCCATGGACTGCGCGACGAGGGTGACCAGGTGGTTGGCACCGAGGGCGAGCGCCGCGTGGTAGAGCGGCCGGGACTCCTCGGCGATCCATTCGGGCTCGCCGCCCATCTCGATCACGAGCGCCTCCGCGGCGAGCCTGAGCTCCTCGGGAGCGGTCACCCCGAAGGAGCAGCCCGCCAGCCGCTGTACGTCGACGGAGCTGCCGGTGAAGGTCATCGCCGGATGCAGGGCGAGCGGGAGGGCGCCGGCCCGCAGCGCGGGGTCGAGCACCTTCGTGCCGTACCGGCCGGAGGTGTGGACGAGCAGCTGGCCCGGTCGTACGGCGCCGGTCTCGGCGAGGCCTTCGACCAGGCCGGGCAGGGCGTCGTCGGGGACGGTCAGCAGCACGAGCTCGGCGCGTGCGAGGACCTCGGCGGGGGTGACCAGGGGGACGTCGGGGAGCAGTGCGGCGGCCCGGCGCACGGATGCGTCGGAGACGCCCGACACCGCGACCGGGCGGTGCCCGGCGAGCTGCAGCGAGGCGGCGAGGGCGGGGCCGACCCGTCCCGCGCCGACGACGCCGACGGTGAGACGGGCGGGGCGGTCCCTCGCGTCGAGGGCTTCCTTGGAAACTGATGCGTTCACGCGGCGATGGCCTTCCGTTCCAGTCCGCGGGGGGTACCGGACGATTCCTCTGCATGCTACGCCAGCGTTTCGTCACACACCCCGACCATCCACAGCCTGTGGATAACTTCTGGGCGGAGAGAGGACCCGGAATGGGCGCCGTCAGCGGTCCGGGTGATGATCGTCCCATGGGAGACACCGACGAACAGAAGCAGCGACACCGCAGGCTGACCGCGTGGCAGCGCTCCGGGAAGGTACTGGCGCGGATGTCCGCGGACCACACGCTGGCCGGCCGGCTGGCCGCCCTGGCCGCCGACGCCGGCACGGTCCACGACCTGGGTGACTGGACGGACGTCTACGGCGGCGGGGTCGTCGCGGAGGCCGAGCGGCGCACGGCCGGCCTGCTGGGCATGGAGGCCGCCGCCTTCTTCCCGACCGGGACGATGGCCCAGCAGGTCGCGCTGCGCTGCTGGGCCGGGCGCACGGGCAATCCGGCGGTGGCGCTGCACCCCCTCTCCCATCCGGAGGTGCACGAGCGCGGCGCGCTCACCTCGGTGAGCGGACTGCGTACGGTGCATCCGACGACGGAGCCCCGGCAGGCCACGGCGGACGAGATCCGCGACTTCCCCGAGCCTTTCGGCACGCTGATGCTGGAGCTGCCGCTGCGTGACGCCGGCTTCGTCCTGCCTTCCTGGGAGGAGCTGGAGGCCGTCGTGGCCGCCGCCCGGGAGCGGGACGCGGTGGTGCATCTGGACGGGGCGCGCCTGTGGGAGTGCACGCCGCACTTCGGGCGCGGTTTGCGGGAGATCGCGATGCTCGCCGACAGTGTCTACGTCTCGTTCTACAAGTCCCTGGACGGGCTCTCGGGAGCGGTGCTCGCGGGCTCCGAGTCCCTGATCGAGGAGGCGAGGACCTGGCGCCACAGGTACGGCGGTCAGGTCTTCCAGCAGTACCCGGCGGCCCTCTCCGCCCTGCTGGGCCTGGAGCGGGAGCTGCCGAGGCTGCCGTCGTACGTGGCGCACGCGAAGGTGGTCGCCGGGGCTCTGGCGGACGGCTTCGCCGGATCGGCGGTGCCGTGGTTCCGGGTGCACCCCGAGCCGCCGCACACGCACCAGTTCCAGGTCTGGCTGCCCTACGCCGCGGACGTGCTGGACGAAGCGTCGGTGCGGCAGTCCGAGGAGACGGGCGTGACGCTCTTCCGCCGCTGGTTCGCGGCTCCGGCCGGGCCGCCCGGACTTTCGTTCACCGAGGTCACGGTGGCGGCGCAGGGGCTGGAGTGGACCGCCGGCGACGTGCGGGAAGCCGTGGCGGATTTCGTGGCGCGGCTCCAGGAGGAGGCGTCACCTCAGGAGTAGCGCGGCTCCGGACGGAGGCTTGTCACCTCAGGAGCAGGGCGGGCGGTGCGCGGCCGTCCAGACGTGGATACGCCTGCGGAGGGCACGCAGGACGTCCCGGTCGTGCGCGCCGGGCGGCGGGGGCGGGCCCTCACCGTGCTGCGCGGCGCGGTAGCTGTCGAGCATGTACTGCTGAACGGTGTCCATGGATCCAGCCTGACTCCGGCCGGGCGGGCCCGCCCGTGGATTGACGGCCGCAGTCAAGTGACGACGGCACCCGCCACCGCAACCCGCACCATGGACGGGTGAGTGTGTACATCGACATCGCCGGCCTGCCTCCCGAGCGCATCGTTTTCGGGACCTCCCCTCTCGCCGAGCTGGGGCTCGCCCTCCACGCCCTCTCCGAGCCCGGCCACCACCCCGGACTGCACGGCTGGGCGACCGCGACCTCCGCGGCCCTGGAACCGGACCTCGCGGACCGGCTCCACGAGGCGGAGTTCCTGTGGCGGAACACCTTCTCCGACGTCTTCATGCCGTTCGCCGGCGTCCGCGGCGGGGACGGAAGCACCGGCTCGACCCTCGCCGAGGATCTGGACATCCTGGACAGGCTCGACGACGAGCGGTTCGTCTCGGCCGCTCTGGAGTTCACCTGCGCGAGCCTGTACGGAACGGGAGCGCCCTCGCCGCTCACCGACGCCGGGATGCGGACCCGCGCGCTCGACATGGCTGCGGCCAGGGGACCGAAGCAGCTCGACTTCACCCGGCAGCTGCTGGCCGACCCGGGTTCCGTACGCGGCTGGGTCCGGCGCCTCTTCGAGGACTGCGACCAGGCCTTCTTCGCCGACACCTGGCGGCGTACCCAGGTCCAGCTGGTCGCCGACGCCCGGCACAAGACCGAGGTGCTGCGGCACAAGGGCGTCGGCGCGGCTCTGGGCGCGGTCTCCGCGGCTCTCTCGCTGGACGAGAGGACCGGCAGGATCAGCGTCGACAAGCTGACCACCGGCCGGACCGAGGCGACGGGATCGGCGGCCGGCACCGGCCTCACGCTCATCCCGACCAGCTTCGGCTGGCCGCACCTGATGGTGCTGCACGCCCCCGGCTGGCGCCCGGTGATCCACTACCCCGTGCACCGCCCCGAACTGCCCTCCCCCGCCTCCGTCGAGCTGCTCCAGCTCCGCATGGAGGCGCTGGCCCACCCCATGCGGATGAGGCTCTGCCGCAACCTGGCCCGCTCGCCGTACTCCACCGGTGAACTCGCCGACTCGCACGGCATCACGCCCCCCGAGGTCTCCCGCCACCTGGCGCTGCTCAAGAAGGCCGGCCTGGTCACCACCCGCCGGCGCGGCCGGTACGTCCTGCACTCGCTGGACCTGACGGTCGTGGCACGCCTGGGCAGCGACTTCCTGGAGGGCGTGCTGCGGTGAACCGCGCGGGGCCTCCGGCCGGCTCCCCCGCCCGGCCGGCCGGCCGAGGAGCGGTCAGCCCGATCCGCCGCCGGCCCGCACCAGCCCCGTCTCGTACGCGAGGACGACGACCTGCACCCGGTCGCGCAGGCCGAGTTTGGTGAGGATGCGGCCCACGTGGGTCTTCACGGTCGCCTCGGACAGCACCAGCCGGCCCGCGATCTCGCCGTTCGACAGCCCCTGCGCGACGAGCAGCATCACCTCGCGCTCCCGCTCGGTCAGCTTCTCGACATGCTTGTGCCGGGGCTCCTTCCTGCCGCTCGGCAGCATCGGCGAGAACCGGTCGAGCAGTCGGCGGGTCGTGGACGGGGCCACCACGGCGTCGCCGCTGTGCACCGCGCGGATGGCGGAGAGCAGTTCACCGGGCGGCACGTCCTTGAGCATGAAGCCGCTGGCGCCCGCCTTCAGACCGGAGAAGGCGTACTCGTCCAGGTCGAATGTGGTCAGGATCAGCACCTTCGGCGGTTCGGTCCCCGCGCAGATGCGCCGGGTCGCCTCGACTCCGTCCAGCCGCGGCATGCGTACGTCCATCAGCACCACGTCGACAGCCGTGGACCGCAGGACCTCGATCGCCTCGGCCCCGTCGCCCGCCTCCGCGACGACCTCCATGTCCGGCTGGGCGGCGAGCACCATCCGGAAGCCGGTGCGCAGCAGCACCTGGTCGTCGACGAGCATTACGCGGATGGCCATGAGGTGTCCCGTCCTTCTGTCACTGGTTGGCCGGCTTGAGCGGAAGCAGCGCGCTGATCCGGAAGCCGCCGCCCTGCCGCGGGCCCGCGTCCAGCGTGCCGCCGACCATGCCGACCCGCTCCCGCATGCCGATCATTCCCTGTCCCGCTCCGTCCGCGCCGCCGTCCTCGTAGAGCTCGTGCGGGGCGCCGCGGCCGTCGTCCTCGACCAGCAGGCCGAGCCCGTCGTCGAAGTAGACCAGTCGCACGCTCGCCCCGGCGTCGGGGCCCCCGTGCTTACGGGTGTTGGTGAGCGCCTCCTGGACGATGCGGTACGCGGTCAGCTCGACGCCGCTCGGCAGCGGACGCGGAGTGCCCTCGATCCTGAAGTCCACCGCCAGGCCGGTCTCCCTGACCTTGCCGACGAGCTCCTCGATCTGCTCGACGTCGGGCTGGGGGACGTACTCCCCGCTCTCGGGGGAATCGCCGGTCCTGAGCACTCCGAGCAGCCGCCGCATCTCGGCGAGCGCCTGGCGTCCGGTGCCGGAGATGGTCTCCAGGGCCTGCCGGGCCTGGTCGGGGGACGAGTCCATGACATACGCCGCGCCGTCGGCCTGGACCACCATCACCGAGACGTTGTGCGCGACGACGTCGTGCAGTTCGCGGGCGATACGGGCCCGTTCGGCGGCGACGGCGACCTTCGACTGCGCCTCGCGCTCGCGCTCCAGCCGGGCGGCCCGCTCCTCCAGCTGGCTGAAGTAGGCCCGCCGGGTGCGTATGGAATCGCCGAGCACCCAGGCCAGGACGAAGGGCACGGTCATCATCACGACGTAGCCGAGCGTCTGCGCCCAGCCGCCGTACGGTGCGTCGTCGGGCCAGCGCAGCCGGGAGATCCCCGCCGCGCTGAGGCTGCATCCGAGGGCGAGCCAGGACGCCCGGCGCTCCCCGACGGTGGCCACGGTGTACGTGATCACCAGCAGGGCGAAGTCCGCCACGTCCGGCCGCACCCCGAACAGCAGCTGGGCGAGCCCCATCAGGATCGCGAGCAGCAGCATCTTCTCCGGTGCGCGGCGGCGCAGCGCGACCACGACGCACAGCCCGACCGCGATCGGCACCGCGGCGACGCGCTCCGTACCGCTCCCGACCTGGCCGGTCACGATGGACACGCCGGAGAACCCGAGGAGGAGGACAGCCCAGAGGATGTCGACGCCCGTCGGGTGTCTGCGGATGAAATCGTAGAAGCGCTGCACATTACCCAGCGTAGGGACAGCTGATCGGTGCCCGGGTCAGCCGGAGGGCCGATCCGGATCCTGGGACCGTACTCCCCAAGGTGGAGACTTGCCTACGTGACGTATGACTGGTGCCGCTGGCGGGAAGCCGCCGAGACCGCTTTGTACGGGGAAGAGGGCTTCTACCGGCGCCCGGAGGGCCCCGCGGGTCACTTCCGTACCTCGGTGCACGCATCCCCCCTGTTCGCCACCGCCGTCGCCCGGCTGCTGGCCCGCACGGCACGGGAGCTGGGGACGGGCCCGGTGGACCTCGTGGATGTGGGAGCGGGCCGCGGGGAACTGCTGACCGGGGTGCTGGCGGCGCTGCGGGACGGAACCCTGGCCCCCGGCCTGACCGTACGGGCGTACGCCGTGGAGCTCGCCCCGCGCCCGCCGGACCTCGACCCGGACATCGAGTGGTGCTCCCGGCCCCCGCAGGGCGCGCGAGGTCTGCTGTTCGCCAACGAATGGCTGGACAACGTCCCGGCGGACATCGCCGAGGCCGACGCCGACGGGGTGCCACGCTACGTCCTCGTCCGGAGGGCCGACGGCACCGAGCGGCTCGGCGATCCGGTGACCGGTGCGGACGCCCGGTGGCTGAGCCGCTGGTGGCCGCTGTCCCGTCCCGGCGACCGTGCCGAGATCGGGAGGCCCCGTGACGAGGCCTGGGCGGGTGCCGTCGCGTCGCTGGCCGGCGGGACCGCGGTTGCGGTCGACTACGCGCATGTACGGGCGTCGAGGCCGCCGTTCGGGACGCTGACCGGGTTCCGCGGAGGCCGCGAGGTGCCACCCGTGCCCGACGGGAGCTGCGACCTCACCTCGCATGTGGCCCTGGACGCCTGCGCGGCGGCGGCGGACGGCGTGGCCGAGCTCCTCGACCAGCGGACGGCGCTGCGGGAACTGGGGATCAGCGGCGAACGCCCGCCGCTGGCACGGGCGTCGGCCGATCCCGTCGGCTACGTCCGGGCGCTCGCCTCGGCCGGGGAGGCGGCGGAGCTGACGGCGCGGGGCGGGCTGGGCGACTTCGGCTGGCTGCGGCACCGGGTCCCGGACCGTGCAGAAAGCCCGGGCCGGGAAGACGGACCGGGCCGGGAAGACGGACCAGGCCGGGAAGACGGACCAGGCCGGGAAGACGGACCGGGCCGGGAAGACGGACCGGGCCGGGAAGACGGACCGGGCCGGGAAGAGGGCGTCGGACCGTGAAAAGGCCCCCTCACCGCGAAGAGGGATACTGTCCCGCATGACGGAGACGACGATCGGCATCGGCGGCGCGGCGGAGAGCACCGACATGGTGCTGAACATCGGCCCGCAGCACCCCTCCACCCACGGTGTGCTCCGGCTGCGGCTCGTCCTGGACGGCGAGCGGATCCAGCAGGCCGAGCCCGTCATCGGTTATATGCACCGGGGCGCCGAGAAGCTCTTCGAGGCCAGGGACTACCGGCAGATCATCATGCTCGCCAACCGCCACGACTGGCTGTCGGCGTTCTCCAACGAGCTCGGGGTCGTCATGGCCGTCGAGCGGATGCTCGGCATGGAGGTCCCTGAGCGCGCCGTCTGGACGAGGACGCTGCTCGCCGAGCTGAACCGGGTGCTCAACCACCTGATGTTCCTCGGCTCCTACCCTCTCGAACTCGGCGGGATCACCCCGATGTTCCACGCCTTCCGGGAGCGCGAGGAGCTCCAGGCCGCGATGGAGGAGGTGTCCGGCGGCCGGATGCACTACATGTTCAACCGGGTCGGCGGCCTCAAGGAGGACCTGCCCGCGGGCTGGCTCGGCCGGGCCAGGGACGCGGTGGCGTCCGTGCGTTCGCGGATGGACGTGTACGACCGGCTGGTGCTCGGCAACGAGATCTTCCGTGGCCGCACCCGCGGGGTGGGCGTGCTGTCCTCCGAGGCCGTGCACGCGTACGGGGTGTCCGGGCCGATCGCCAGGGCCTCGGGGGTGGACTTCGACCTGCGGCGCGACGAGCCGTACCTCGCCTACGGGGAGCTGCGGGACACGCTGAGGGTCGTCACCCGGACCGAGGGTGACTGCCTGGCCCGTTTCGAGTGCCTCCTGGAGCAGACGCACAACGCCCTGGACCTCGCCGACGCGTGCCTGGACCGGATGGCCGACCTGCCGCCCGGCCCCATCAACCAGCGGCTGCCCAAGGTGCTGAAGGCGCCGGAGGGCCACACCTACGCGTGGACCGAGAATCCGCTGGGGATCAACGGCTACTACCTGGTGTCCACGGGTGAGAAGACGCCGTACCGGCTGAAGCTGCGGTCCGCCTCGTTCAACAACATCCAGGCGCTCACCGAGCTGCTGCCGGGGACACTGGTCGCCGACATGGTCGCGATCCTGGGCTCGCTCTTCTTCGTCGTCGGGGACATCGACAAGTAGCCCGGCCGCGCGGGCTCCCGCATGGCGCCGCGGGCTCCCGCGTGGCGCGTCCGTCCCGCTACGAGGAGATGGCGCTGCGCAGCTCGACGACGTCCAGCTGCTCCGTCTCGTCGTGCGCCGTCAGGTCGATGACCTTGCCGACGGCCCGGTTCTCGGCCGCGCCCGTGCGGTGCGCCGCCAGAGCCTCCTCACCCACCACGTCCGCGAGGTCCTCGTTCTGCACGGACTCGATCGCGGCACTCGCCTTCTGCGTGCCGAAGAAGTCGAAGCTCCCCCGCGGGACGAGGTGGCGGCGCGCGGCGGCGTACGGCACGACGGCGGATGCCGCGGGTACGGCGCGGGGCGGACGCACGGCTGCGGGGGACAGCTGCGGTGCGGACGGGGCGGCCTGCGAACGGCGGTGCTGGAGGTCACCCGCTCCGGCCACCGCCTCGTGCTTCCCCTCGGGGCCCTCGCCCTCCGGGCCCTGTTCCACCGAACGCCCGGCGGTGTCACGCTGCCCGGCCGTGCGGCGCGCCTCCTGGAGCGCGGCGTTGCGGCCCAGGTCCTGGAGGGCCTGGGCGGCCCGCAGATAGGCGCCCGGAGTCGGTGTGGACCGGGCGGGCAGCAGCTCGCGCGGTGCGGAGGCCTCGATGGCGAGCTGCCTGCGGCCCTCCAGGGCGCTGGCACGCTCGGTCTCGGCGTTGGCGTACCGGCGCAGCAGCGCGGCGTGTTCGCCCCGCAGACCGGCGAGCTCCACTCGCTTGCGGCGCAGCCTGGTCTCCAGCCGGGTGCGCAGTTCCCTCGACTCCTCGAGATCCGCCTCGAGTTCGGCTATGCGCTCCTCGGTCTTCCACTCGTCACTCGCCCGGGCCCGGTTCAGCTCCGCGACACGCAGACCCGCGGCCCTGTCCCAGCTGCGCATCAGCCAGGCACCGGTGACCGCCACAGCCGCCGTCACGGCCACCAGGACGCGCAGCGGCAGGGGTTCCCCGAAGAACCAGGCACCGGCGGCACAGACGACCGGCACTCCGGCCACCACGGCGGGGGGCAGGATTCTGTGGAGGGGCGGCGAATGGCGGTGGCGTCCTCGTGGCATGGCCCGAAATTTACCGTGCGTACGAGTCACTTGGGAGGCCGCCCGGCAATCTGTTCCCCGCCGGTTACCTAAGGGCTTCCGGCCGGGGCCGGGCGGGACTCCCAAGTGCCCCTCACGCGCGTCTTTCTACTTCTTGATCAGACCCCTCGAGCGGAGATACTCCCCGGCCGCATCGGCGGGCTTGGCGCGCTCCGCGTCGACCTTGCGGTTGAGTTCCGCGAGATCCTGCGTGGTGAGTACGTCGGTGAGCTTCCCGAGCGCTTCCGCGATCTCCGGCGCGCCGGCGTCCTTCGCATTGAGAACCGGAAGGACGTTGTCCGCGTTCTGCAGCTTCTTGTCGTCCTCCAGGAACACGAGCCCGTCGAGCACCGCGTCCGTGGTGGTCGTGAGGACCAGCTGGTCCTTGCCGTCCTTGACGGCCTGCTTGGACTGCGGTGTGCCGACGCCCTTGGGGTCGATCCCGGTGACGTCGATGCCGTACGTCTTCTTCAGGCCGGGCGCGCAGAACGGGCGCACCTCGCACTCGTCGCCCGCCGCGATCTTCACCTTGATCTTCGAACGGCCGAGGTCGGAAAGCGTCTTGAGACTGTTCTTCTCGGCGAATTCCTCGGACACCGCGAAGGCGTTCTGGTCGACCGCCTTCCCCGCCGGGAGGACCTTCAGCCCGAGCGGGGTGGCGAGCTTCTCCAGCGCCGTGACCGTGGCCGCCACGTCACCCGAGGCG
Organism: Streptomyces sp. NPDC079167; assembly: GCF_040686735.1. NCBI lineage: Bacteria > Bacillati > Actinomycetota > Actinomycetes > Kitasatosporales > Streptomycetaceae > Streptomyces > Streptomyces sp. NPDC079167. The sequence goes on from NZ_JBFBLO010000012.1 coordinate 51,948, forward strand.
ACCGGCTTCGCCTCCGCCTCCTTCGCTCCGTTGACCTTGGCGTTGAGGAATTCCGCGAGGGTCGCCGCGTATTCAGGGACGACGTCTATCTCGCCCTTCTCCAGCGACGGCTCGTAGAGTTCGCGGTTCTTCACCGTGGTGACCGATGTGTCGTACCCGGCGCCGCCGAGGACCTGGGCGTACAGCTCGGCGAGCACCTTGGACTCGGTGAAGCCGGCCGCGCCCACGACGAGCGACCCCTTACCGGAACCGGCGCCGGCACCCGTGTCCGAGCCGCTCTTCTCCTTCTCCAGGCTGTCGCCGCCGCAAGCGGCGAGCGACCCTGCCAGCGCGAGCGCTCCGATGACCGCACCCGCTGTGCGCGAGGTCCTGCTCATGGTGTTCTCCGTCCGAAAAAATGGTGTGCACAGTCCGAAAAGTCAGCGCGCTCATACGGTCCGGCGGCGGCGCAGGGGCGACAGCAGCCGGTCCAGCGCCACCAGAACGCCCTCCACCACCAGGGCCAGGAGTGCGACCAGCACGGCGCCTGCGAAGACCTGGGCGGTGTCGTAGGTGTTGAACCCGGCGGTGATGATCCGGCCCAGGCCGCCCAGACCGACCATCGCCGCGATCGACGCGGTGGCCACCACCTGGACGGCGGCGGACCGGAGGCCGGTCATGATCATCGGGTACGCGAGCGGGAGTTCGACCCGCAGGAAGAGCTGGGGGCCGGACATCCCCATGCCCCGCGCGGCCTCCACCACCGACCGGTCCACCTCCGTCATCCCGACGTAGGCGTTGGTCAGCAGCGGGGGCACGGCGAACAGCACCAGGGCGACGACCGTGGGCAGATAGCCGGAGTTACGCAGTGGCGTCATCATGAACAGGGCCAGCACCGCGAACACCGGGACCGCACGCCCCACGTTGGAGATGTTGACCGCGAGACCGCCGCCCTTGCCCACGTGCCCGAGATACAGGGCGACGGGCAGGGCGATGAGGCAGGCCACCGCGAGGGCGATCCCGCTGACGTACAGATGCTCGGCCAGCCGGTGCCCCGCCCCGCCGTCCCCCGACCAGTTGGCTCCCGTGGTCAGCCAGGTCCACGCCTCCCCGACGACTCCCATGGATCAGACCGCCTCCGTCTTCGCGATGCCCGCCCCGGCGGATGCCCCGGCGGGCGTCCGTATCCGGGTCCAGGGCGTGAGCAGGCGTTGCACGCCCAGCAGCAGGAGATCCGCGGCCACCGCGAGCAGCACGCAGAGCACGGACGCGGTGAGCACCTGGGCCTTGAAGAAGCTCGGCAGCGCGTCCTCGATGAGATTGCCGAGACCGCCCTTGCCGACGAGCGAGCCGACCGTCGTCAGCGCGACCGTCGAGACCGTGGCGATCCGCAGGCCGGCCATCAGCGCGGGCAGCGCGAGGGGGAGTTCGACCTCCCAGAGGAGCCGGACGGGCCCGTACCCCATGCCCTCGGCGGCCTCCCTGGCCTCCTGCGGGACCGCTTCGAGCCCCGCCAGGATGTTGCGTACGAGGATGGTCAGCGAGTAGAGCACCAGGCCGGTGACGACGAGCGCCGCCGACAGGCCGAAGAGCGGCAGCAGCAGCGAGAACATGGCCAGCGACGGCACGGTGTAGAGCACGGTCGTCAGCCCCAGCACCGGGCCCGCGAAATGCCTGCCGCGGCGCGCGAGCAGCGCGAGCGGGAATGCCACCACGAGACCTATCAGCACGGAAGCCGCGGTGATCCAGATGTGCTGGACTGCCGCCTCGGTCAACTCATGGCTGCGGGAGCGCAGATACTCTCCGCAGATCCAGTCGTTCGCCACCAGGCAGTTCTGCTCGGCCATCCGCCCCCACCTCCTGTTTGTCCTCGCGATGCCGCCCCAGGTCCGGTCCTGGGTGACCCTATCCCCGACCACCGACAATCGCCGAGGCTGTCGTATTCCGGCAACATGGCCTTCACAGAACCCGCGTCACAATGGGGAATCATGATCCGTTTCGAGCACGTCACCAAGCGGTACGAGGACGGCACCACCGCCGTCGACGACCTTTCCTTCGAGGTCGCCGAGGGTGAACTGGTCACGCTCGTCGGACCTTCCGGCTGCGGCAAGACGACCACCATGAAAATGGTGAACCGCCTGACCGAACCGACCGAGGGCCGGATATTCCTCGACGGGGACGACATATCGACCATCGACCCCGTCCGCCTCCGCCGGCGCATCGGCTACGTGATCCAGCAGGTCGGGCTGTTCCCGCACAAGACGGTCCTGGAGAACACCGCGACCGTTCCCCATCTCCTCGGCTGGGGGCGGGAAAAGGGCAGGCGACGCGCGGCCGAACTGCTGGATCTCGTCGGACTGGACCCCTCCGTTTATGGCGGACGCTATCCCGAGCAGCTTTCCGGTGGTCAGCGCCAACGGGTCGGCGTGGCAAGGGCGCTGGCGGCCGATCCCCCCGTTCTGCTGATGGACGAGCCTTTCGGCGCGGTCGATCCGGTCGTGCGGGAAAGGCTGCAGAACGAATTCCTGAAACTGCAGGCGCAGGTCCGCAAGACCGTGCTGTTCGTCACCCATGACATCGAGGAGGCCGTCCGCCTCGGCGACAGGATCGCGGTGTACGGGCACGGCCGCATCGAGCAGTTCGACACCCCGGCCACGGTGCTCGGCGCTCCGGCGACGCCGTACGTGGCCGATTTCGTCGGGGCGGACCGCGGTCTGAAGCGGCTCTCGGTCACGCCCATCGAGGAGAGCGACCTGGACCAGCCGCCGGTCGTCCATCTCGACGACCCGCTGGCGAAGGCGACCGAGCGGCTGCGGGCGCAGGGCGCGCGCTGGGCGGTCGTCCTCGACGGTCAGGACAATCTGCACGGCTGGATCCCGGCGGGCGAGGGTGCGACGGCCGAGGGCACGGTCCGGGAACACGCCCGGCGCATGGAGGCATGGCTCCCGCTCGGCGCGCCGCTCAAACAGGCCTTCGCCACGATGCTGCAGCACGACGCGGGCTGGATCGCGGTCATCGACAAGGAGTCCACCGGACGCTTCCTGGGCGTGCTCACCCCTGCCCGCCTCCATGAGGCCCTGCGCCGCTCGATCGACGCGGACGCGCAGGACGTGCCACGCGCCGAGGTCGCCGTGGAGACCGTGGCGGGCGTCGGCTCCCCCTGAGCGGTCCTCCGCCCCGCCGTCCGTCCGGCTGAACGCGGTGCGGGCGGATCCCGTGGCGCGGACCCCCGGCCGGGGGCCTCGTTCCGGCCCGTACCGGACGCGGCCGCCGGCCGCGGCGGCGCCCGCCGGTGGGCGTACCGGGCGCCACGGACCGGGCGGGACCGCGCGGACACGGCCTAGGCTGGGCGCATGAGTACGTTGCGAGGGCGGGGCACGGTGCGGGGTCTCCCGGAGTGGGACCGCTGTGCGGTCATGGGGGTCGTCAACGTGACGCCCGACTCCTTCTCCGACGGGGGCCACTGGTTCGACACCACGGCGGCGATCAAGCACGGCCTCGAACTGGTGGCCGAAGGGGCGGACCTGATCGACGTCGGCGGCGAGTCGACCCGCCCGGGCGCCAGCAGGGTGGACGAGGCCGAGGAGCTGCGCCGGGTGATCCCCGTGGTCCGCGGACTGGCCTCCGAGGGGGTCACGGTCTCCGTGGACACCATGCGGGCCGGTGTCGCCGAGCAGTCCGTCGCGGCCGGTGCGCTCCTGGTCAACGACGTGAGCGGTGGCCTCGCCGACCCGGGCATGATCCCGGTGGTCGCCGACGCCGGAGTGCCGTTCGTCGTCATGCACTGGCGCGGCTTCAGCGAGTCGATGAACAGCCGCGCGGTCTACGGGGACGTCGTCGGCGAAGTCGTCGCGGAACTCCAGGAGCGCGTGGAGGCCGTGGTCGAGGGCGGGGTGGACCCCGAGAAGCTGGTGATCGACCCCGGACTGGGGTTCGCCAAGAACGCCGCCCAGGACCTGACGCTGGTCGCACACCTCGACCGGCTCCGCGGCCTGGGCAGGCCCCTGCTCGTGGCCGCTTCACGCAAGCGGTTCCTCGGCCATGTCCTGGCCGGCGAGGGCGCGGTCCCGCCACCCGCCCGCGAACGGGACGCCGCGACGGCCGCGGTCTCCGCACTCTCCGCGGCCGCGGGCGCCTGGGCGGTCCGGGTGCACGCGGTGCGGCCGACGGCCGACGCGGTGCGGGTCGCCCGCGCCGTCGAGGGAGCCGCGTGAGCACCCCGCGCGACGAACACGAGGAGGCGGCCGCCGACATCGCGGCGGTCGAGCAGGCCAACACCGCGTTCTACGAGGCGATGGAGCGCGGCGACCTCGACGAACTCTCCGGGCTGTGGCTGCCCGGCGAGGACCTCACGGTGTCCTGCGTCCATCCGGGCTGGCCGGTGCTCACGGGCCGCGGCGAGGTACTGCGGAGCTATGCGCTGATCATGGCGAACACGGAGTACATCCAGTTCTTCCTCACCGATGTCGGGGTCGCCATGACCGGCGACACCGCCCTGGTGACCTGCACCGAGAACATCCTCAGCGGTGGCCCCGCGGAGGAGGGAAACTCGCTCGGACCGCTCGTCGGCCAGCTCGTCGTCGCCACCAATGTGTTCCGGCGCACACCGGACGGCTGGAAGCTCTGGTCCCATCACGGCTCCCCCGTACTGGCCGAAACCGGTGAGGAAGAGGACGAAGAACCTACTGCCTGAGCGGGCGGAGCGGATTGCGGGGATTGAGTCCCCCGGCCACGGGGTATACGCGGCTACCAACCCCCTGCCGGGCCGGTCCGTGCCCCCGCGGGCGGGCCCTGTCGGTGCTCGCGGGTAGATTCGAAAGACGGCACCGCACCGCCCGCACGCGGCCAGGTGCCTCCAGAGACGACGAACAGCAGGAGTGATTCGCGTGGATCGTGTCGCGCTGCGCGGCCTCAAGGCCCGTGGGCACCACGGTGTCTTCCCCCGGGAGCGGGCAGAAGGCCAGACCTTCATCGTGGACCTGGTGCTCGGCCTCGACACCCGCCCCGCGGCAGCCGCCGACGACCTGTCGAAGACCGTGCACTACGGCGTGGTGGCGGAAGAGGTCGTCGATGTCGTCAAGGGTGAACCCGTCGATCTGATCGAGACTCTCGCGGAACGCATCGCGCAGCAGTGCCTCAAGCACGAAGGGGTCGAGGAGGTCGAGGTCGTCGTCCACAAGCCGGATGCCCCGATCACCGTCCCGTTCGACGACGTGACCATCACCATCACCCGGAGCCGAGCATGACTGCATTTTCCACCGAGGGGCAGAGCGACCCGACCGTACAGCCGGTTCCCGCCGCAGTCGTCGAGCAGGTCGACGCGGCCGACGTCACCCTGTCCAACCCCAAACGGGCCGTGATCTCCCTCGGCTCCAACCTCGGCAACCGGCTGGAGACGCTCCAGGGCGCCATCGACGCCCTGGAGGACACCCCCGGCCTCCGGGTCAAGGCGGTCTCCCCGGTCTACGAGACGGAGCCCTGGGGCGTCGAGCCCGGTTCCCAGCCCTCGTACTTCAACGCGGTGATCGTCGTGAAGACGACTCTGCCCCCGTCCTCGCTCCTGGAGCGCGGCCAGGCCATCGAGGAGGCCTTCGACCGCGTCCGCGAGGAGCGCTGGGGGCCGCGCACCATCGACGTCGACATCGTGTCGTACGCCGAGGTGGTCTCCGACGATCCTCTGCTGACCCTCCCGCACCCGCGCGCCCGTGAACGCGCCTTCGTGCTCGCTCCGTGGCACGACGTGGACCCGGAGGCCCAGCTCCCCGGCGCGGGCCCCGTGGCCGACCTGCTGGCCGGTGTCGGCCGCGAGGGTGTGCTTCCCCGGCCCGACCTGGAACTCCGTCTCCCCGAGTAGTCGTTAGGCTCAAGGACGACCGGTCACGGTCGCCCAGCACGGGCGACCTGCACGGGGCGACCGGCACGGCAACGGCGACGAAGGGCGGCACTCTCGGTGAAGCAACTACGGCTCGGGCTCCTGGCCGGACTCTTCGCCGGCGCCGGCGTGCTGTCCTGGGGCGCGGCCCGCCTCTGGGACTCCCTGGGGACCCTGCCGAGCGTCCCTCTCGCCGCGCCCGTCGTGCTGGCCGTGATCGCCGTCGTCCTGCTCGCCACGGCCCTGTCGATCCGGGCACGGCTGCGCGCCCAGCGGGAGCGCCGCCCGGGGGCGAAGGGCGTGGAGCCGATGATGGCGGCGCGCGCCCTGGTCTTCGGCCAGGCGAGCGCGCTGGTCGCCGCGCTCGTCGCGGGGATGTACGGCGGCACGGGCGTCTTCCTGCTCGGCTTCCTGGACGTCCCGCCCCGTCGGGACCAGGCCATCTACGCGGGCGCGGCCGTGCTGGCAGGCTTCGGCGTCATCGCGGCCGCCCTGTTCCTGGAGCGCGTCTGCCGCCTCCCGGAGGACGGCGACGACGACAGGAACACCGCCCGGGCCGCGTGAGAGCAACCCCTGCCGCGCCGTGAGGTGCCAGGGCACGCACGCGCCGCGGCCCGCTCCGGACGAACGGCTCTAGCGCGCCATGATGAGGCTCATCGCCTCGGCGCGCGTGGCCGGATCGCGCAGCTGGCCACGGACCGCCGACGTGATCGTCTTGGCGCCGGGCTTGCGGATGCCCCTCATCGACATGCACATGTGCTCGCACTCGACGACGACGATGACCCCCCGCGGCTCCAGTATCGCCATGAGGGACTCGGCGATCTGGGTGGTGAGCCGCTCCTGGACCTGGGGCCTGCGGGCGTAGACGTCGACCAGCCTGGCCAGCTTCGAGAGGCCCGTGATCTTGCCGCTGGTCGCCGGGATGTACCCGACGTGGGCGACACCGTGGAACGGCACCAGGTGGTGCTCACACGTGCTGTACACCTCGATGTCCTTGACCAGCACCATCTCGTCGTGACCGAGGTCGAACGTGGTCGTCAGGACGTCCTCGGGCTCCTGGTGGAGGCCGGCGAATATCTCCTTGTACGCACGTGCCACCCGGCCCGGGGTCTCCCGCAGCCCCTCACGGTCAGGGTCCTCCCCCACGGCGATGAGGAGCTCCCGTACGGCCGACTCGGCCCGCTTCTCGTCGAATACGCCGATCGAGCCCTGCCCGTCCAGCGTCACCGGGTCGGTCATCTGTGCCTCGTTCCTCTGTGCAGTCACATGCGCGGGCCCACCCGGACCTCACGGAAGTCGGCAGGCAACGCAGGCATACGGAAAAGCCGCGCCCCCACAGGCTAGAACCTGGGGGGCGCGGCATCCATTCCGGGCCTGGTGGGGCCCCCGTGACAGGGGCCACACCTGGTCGGGCAGAGTCAGCTCTCGGGGCGGTCCTCGGGGAGCGCCTCCGGTGATGAGCTGCCGGTGTTCTTCGTGATGTCCGTCGGAGCGATCTCCGGAGTACCCGAGCCATTGGCAGAGCCGTTGGTGAGGGCGAGCTCCTTGGGGGAGAGCACGGGCGGACGCGTCGACGGGGTACGCCGGGCTGAACCGGTCCACGCCGGGCGAGCCGGGCGCCTCACGATCGGGGCGAAGATCTCGGCGATCTGCTCCTTGTTGAGCGTCTCCTTCTCGAGAAGCTCGAGGACCAGGGCGTCGAGGATGTCGCGGTTCTCGACGAGAATCTCCCACGCGTCGTTGTGCGCGGTCTCGATGAGCTTCTTGACCTCTTCGTCGACGAGCGCCGCGACCTCTTCCGAGTAATCGCGCTGATGGCCCATCTCCCGGCCCACGAACGGCTCGGTGTTGTCTCCACCGAACTTGATCGCGCCGAGACGCTCGGTCATGCCGTACTGCGTGACCATCGCGCGGGCCGTGGCGGTGGCCTTCTCGATGTCGTTCGCAGCACCGGTCGTCGGGTCGTGGAAGACCAGCTCCTCGGCCGCGCGCCCGCCCAGCATGTACGCCAGCTGGTCGAGCATCTCGTTGCGCGTCGTGGAGTACTTGTCCTCTTCCGGGAGCACCATCGTGTAACCGAGGGCACGGCCGCGGGAGAGAATCGTGATCTTGTGGACCGGGTCCGACTGGGGGGAAGCCGCCGCGACCAGGGCGTGTCCGCCCTCGTGGTACGCGGTGATCTTCTTTTCCTTCTCGGACATGATCCGGGTCCGCTTCTGCGGGCCCGCCACGACGCGGTCGATGGCCTCGTCGAGCATGTGGTTGTCGATCAGCTTCTTGTTGCTGCGCGCCGTGAGGAGCGCCGCTTCGTTCAGCACGTTCGACAGGTCGGCACCGGTGAAGCCGGGCGTCCGACGCGCGACCGCGTTGAGGTCGACGTCCTCCGCGACCGGCTTGCCCTTCTGGTGCACCTTGAGGATCTCGAGGCGGCCCTGCATGTCCGGCCTGTCGACGGCGATCTGCCGGTCGAAGCGTCCGGGACGCAGCAGCGCCGGGTCCAGGATGTCCGGCCGGTTCGTGGCGGCGATCAGGATGACGCCGCCCTTCACGTCGAAGCCGTCCATCTCGACGAGCAGCTGGTTGAGCGTCTGCTCGCGCTCGTCGTGACCGCCGCCCATACCGGCACCGCGGTGCCGTCCGACGGCGTCGATCTCGTCGACGAAGACGATCGCCGGGGCGTTCGCCTTGGCCTGCTCGAAGAGGTCACGCACTCGGGACGCACCGACACCGACGAACATCTCGACGAAGTCGGAACCGGAGATCGAGTAGAACGGGACGCCCGCCTCGCCTGCGACGGCGCGAGCGAGCAGCGTCTTACCCGTACCGGGCGGCCCGTAGAGCAGGACACCCTTGGGGATCTTGGCGCCGACGGCCTGGAACTTCGCCGGCTCCTGGAGGAATTCCTTGATCTCGTAGAGTTCCTCGACGGCCTCGTCCGACCCCGCCACATCGGCGAACGTCGTCTTCGGCGTGTCCTTGGTGATGAGCTTGGCCTTGGACTTGCCGAACTGCATGACCTTGGAGCCGCCGCCCTGCATCTGATTCATCAGAAACAGGAACACGACCACGATCAGGACGAAGGGCAGCAGGGAGAGAAGGATCGAGACGAACGGGGACTGCTTCGACGGCGAGACGGTGTAACCCTTCTCGATGTCACCGCTCTCGAACTTCTTCTGCAGCGTGTCGGCCAGCTCGACACCCTGGTTGCCGATGTAGCTCGCCTGGAACTTGCTGCCGGACTCGCCCTTGAGCTTTTCCTTGTCCTTCAGCTCGATCTTCAGGATCTGTTCGTCACCGGTGGTGAGCTTGGCCTCCTCCACCTGGTTCTTACTGATCGCCTGGATCACCTTGCCGGTGTCCACCGTCTTGTAGCCGCCGGACGAGCCGACGACCTGCATCAACACGACCACGGCGAGGACGGCCAGCACGATCCACATGACCGGCCCACGGAAGTATCGCTTCACGTCCATCCATACGGAGCGAAGTCGCCCCGTCCCTCCTGCCCGTAGGTAAATGCTGCTGTGAGAAAAGACTGTTCTTCGGACGGTACCCCAGCATTGTCACCCGTGACCGCAGGGGAGGTCCGGCAAACCCGTCTTCGAAGGCTCCAACGGCCCGAACGCCACAAGGGTTCCCGGGACTCCGGCCGGGTTCGGCCGGGCGCCCCCGGTTCCACCGGTGCCGCCGGTTCCTGTCGGGGCGGTGGCCTCAGCCGCCGTAGACGTGAGGCGCGAGCGTACCGACGAAGGGGAGGTTGCGGTACTTCTCCGCGTAGTCCAGCCCGTAGCCGACGACGAACTCGTTGGGGATGTCGAAGCCGACCCACTTCACGTCGATCGCGACCTTCGCGGCGTCCGGCTTGCGGAGCAGCGTGCAGACCTCCAGGCTCGCGGGTTCACGCGAGCCGAGGTTGGTCAGCAGCCAGGACAGCGTCAGACCGGAGTCGATGATGTCCTCGACGATCAGGACGTGCTTGCCCTTGATGTCGGTGTCGAGGTCCTTGAGGATCCGGACGACGCCCGAGGACTGCGTGCCGGCTCCGTACGAGGAGACGGCCATCCAGTCCATGGTGACGGGGGTGGACAGCGCGCGGGCCAGGTCCGCCATGACCATCACCGCGCCCTTGAGCACGCCGACGATGAGCAGGTCCTTGCCCGCGTACTCCGCGTCGATCTTCGCTGCCAGCTCGACGAGCTTCGCGTCGATCTCTTCCTTGGTGAGGAGCACCGACTGAAGGTCGGTGCCCATGTCCTTCTCGTTCACCCGCGTCTCTTTCTCTGCCCTGCCGGCCGGACTCTTCCCCGGGCCGGACCGGCGTTTCGCCTGCACTTAAGCCGCTTGCGCTTCAGCTCTGCCGAATCACCAGTCTGCCACCCTGCCGCCGCACCTCGACGCGGCCGGGCAGGTTGATGGCGCCCTGGCCCCGCCAGCCGGTGATGAGCCGGTCGACTTCCTCGATGTGGCGGGCGAAGAGCGAACCGGCGGGGGAACCGGCGTCGATCACGGCCCGGCGCAGCACCCGGCGGCGTACCGCGGGCGGCAGGACCGAGAGCTTGGCGCACTCCAGACGTCCGTCGTCGTCGCGGACCGAACGCGCCGCCTCGGCGGCCCAGGTGTCGAGGGCGTCCGCGTCGTCGCGGGAGAGCTGCGCCGTACGGGCGAGGGCCTCCACGACCCCCTTGCCCAGCGCCTTCTCCAGGGCGGGCAGGCCCTCGTGGCGCAGCCGGGAGCGGGTGTAGGCGGGGTCGATGTTGTGGGGGTCGTCCCAGACGGGGATCGACTGGACCAGGCAGGCCTTGCGGGCGGTCTGCCGGTCGAGCTGGAGGAACGGGCGGCGATAGCGGCCGGCGGGGCCCGACGCCGCGGCCATCCCGGACAGCGAACGGATGCCCGAACCACGGGCGAGGCCCAGCAGGACCGTCTCGGCCTGGTCGTCGCGGGTGTGGCCGAGGAGCACGGCGGCGGCGCCGTGGCGTTCCGCGGCGGCGTCCAGGGCCGCGTAGCGGGCGTCGCGGGCGGCGGCCTCGGGGCCGCCGTCGCGGCCCACCCGCACGGCGACCGCCTCGACCGGGTCGAGGCGCATCTCGGCGAGGCGGGCGACGACCTCGTCGGCGCGGAGTCCGGAGCCGGGCTGGAGGTTGTGGTCGACGGTGACGCCGCCGGCGCGGACGGGAAGCTTGCGCGACTCGAAGGCGAGGGCGGAGGCGAGGGCCATGGAGTCGGCGCCCCCGGAGCACGCGACGAGCACCAGGGGGGTCTCCGGCCGTTCGGGAAGCGCGGAACCGCGCCCGCCCGACCCTGCTTCGGCGAACTCGCCGCGTGCGGCCTGTTCGGGGTGGCGGTTGTATTCGGTGACGACGTCGTGGAGTACGCGGCGGACCGCCAGGCGTATCGCCGCGACCGCAGGATGGGGACCCATGTCCGGTGCCCTTCGGGGTGAAGTTTTGGGGGGTGCCTCCGAGTGCACGGAACGGAGTCCCGTCACTCAGAGTGCGTCGATGGTGACAGAGCCAAGCTGTCCATCGAGCATTGCACGCCTTCCCATGCCCCTATGGTCCCTCGGATGGGTGATTGGAGAGGCAATCTCGCGCCACCGGGCCGCCCGGGATCACGAGTCCGCTTTACGGTGCACCCTCGCCACCCAGTCCGCCGGTGCCGCGATCTCGGCCTTGGTGGGGAGGGTGTTGGGGGAGGTCCACACCCGGTTGAAGCCGTCCATGCCGACCTCGTCCACGACGGCGCGCACGAACTTCTCGCCGTCGCGGTACTGCCGGAGTTTGGCGTCGAGCCCCAGGAGCTTGCGCAGCGCCAGGTCCAGCCGGCTCGCGCCACGCGCCCTGCGCTGCTGGAACTTCTCCCGGATCTCGGCGACGGAGCCCACCACATCGGGGCCCACACCGTCCATCACGAAGTCCGCGTGTCCTTCGAGCAGGGACATCACCGCGGTGAGGCGGCCCAGGATCTCGCGCTGGGAGGGCGTCTGGACGATCTCCACGAGGCTGCGCCCGCCGTCGTCGCCCTCCTCGCCCTCGGGGCGGCTGCCTCCCGAGAAGGCCTGCGCGGCCTCGCGGAGGCGTTCGAGCATCGTCATCGGGTCGACGTCGGTCTCGTCGAGGAACGACTGGATTTCGCCCTGCAGATGGTCCCGGAGCCAGGGGACCCCGGTGAACTGGGTGCGGTGCGTCTCCTCGTGGAGGGCCACCCAGAGCCTGAAATCGTGCGGGTCGACCTCGAGTTCACGTTCGACGTGGACGATGTTGGGGGCCACCAGCAGCAGCCTGCCGCCCCCCTTCGAGGACGCGGGCAGCTCCCGGGTGGCGGGGGCGAAGGTCTCGTACTGTCCGAGGACCCGGGAGGCCAGGAACGACAGCAGCATGCCCAGTTCGACACCGGTCACCTTGCCGCCGACCGCGCCGAGCACGGCGTTGCCGGGCCCGCTGCCGCGACGGTCCTGCATCTTCCCCAGCAGCGGACGGAGCAGCTCACGGAAGCCCGCCACATTGGCCCGGATCCAGCCGGCCCGGTCGACGACCAGGACCGGGGTGTCCTCGGGTTCGTGCCCCTCCGGGATCATCCGGGTGAACGAACGGACGTGCTCCTCCGAGGCCTTGGCATGCCGCCGGAGCTCCGCGACCACGGCGCGGGCCTCCTCACGGCTGATCTCGGGACCCGGCCGCACGAACCGGGCCGCAGTCGCGACCGCGAGATTCCAGTCGACCATCTCGGCACCACCGATGCTCGTCATGCGTCAACCGTACGTGAGGTGGTCGCTCCGTGGTGGGGTGTCAGCCGCTCACCGGGTGCCCTGGGTGAGCGTGGTGGCCAGGGCGTCGAGAGATGCCTCCGCGTCGTCGGCCGATGTGGTGCCCGAGGCCAGGAAGGCGAAGGTGAGCAGCCGGCCCTGTGCGTCGACCGCGGTCCCGGCGAGGCTGTTCACCCCCGTGAGGGTGCCCGTCTTGGCCCTGATCAGGCCGGTCGCCCGGGACGTCGCCGCATAGCGGTCGCCGAGCGTGCCGCTGAATCCGGCGACCGGCAGGCCGGTGAGTACGGGGCGGAGCTCCGGGTGATCGGGTCCCGCGGCGAGGGCGAGCAGCCGGGCCAGGAACCCCGCCGTCACCTTGTCCGCGCGGTCGAGGCCGCTGCCGTCTGCGAGCCGGGCACCGCCCAGGGGCAGACCCAGCGACTTCAGCCGGGCGGTGACTGCCCGGCGGCCCCCGGCGAAGGAGGCGGGCTCCCCGGCCTTCAGCGCGGTCTGTCGCGCCAGGGCCTCGGCGATGTCGTTGTCGCTGTTGGTCAAGGCCCGCTCCACCAGGACGGAGAGCGGCTTCGACAGATGCGTCGCCACCGTCCGCGACTCGGCCGGGGCCCGTCCGGACGCGGGGTCGGACCGGGTGGTCACACCGGCGTCGTCGAGAAGGCCGGCGAAGGTGCGCGCGGCGTCCCCCGCCGGGTCGTCCGTACGGGGAGCCGGCCCCCGGTGGCTCCCGTCGAGGCGGCCTTCGTCGGCCATGAGCGCGCTGACGGGCGCGATGTTCTCGTTCGGACCGATGGGGTGCAGTGCCGGCCCGGAGTAGCGCGACGCGTCGTACAGCAGCCGCACGGGTCCGGCGCCGGCGTCGCGCAGGGAGCGCGCCGTGCCGGCTGCCAGGGCGCGCAGGGCCGCCTTGTCCAGGGTGGGGTCGCCGCCGCCGACGAGGGTGAGGGTCCGGGAGTCCGGGGACAGCTTGACCGTCGTCGCGATGCGGTGGGCGGGGCCGAGCGCGGAGAGCGCGGCGGCGGCCGTCGCGATCTTCACCGTGGACGCGGGGGTCATGGGCGTCGCCGCGCCGCGGGCGTAGAGCTGTTTCCCGGTCGCCGCGTCGACGACCACGGCGGTGCGTACGGTGCCGAGGGCGGGCGCGTCCAGCAGGGGCGTGAGGGCGGCGTCCAGGCCGCTCGCGCCCGCCGGGGCAGTGAGGCCGTCCGCGGTGCCGAGGGCCCTCAGGACGGCCGGAGCGCTGGCGGCGGGCCGCGGACCGTCCGGCGTGGCCCCTTCGTGATGTGCGCCACCTGCGCGCTGCAGGGCGGCGGCCCGGTCCCGCTCGGCCTTACGCTGACCGGAGTCCCAGGGACCGGTGGCCAGGACGGCACCGGCGGCGACCACCAGGCCGAGCACCGCGGAGCCTGCGACGAGCCGGAGGTCGTTCCGTCCGCTCCCACGCTTCAGGTACTTCGGGACCTTCCACTTGCCCCGCCTGTTCAACGGTCCGTCCGTCGGTTTCTCCACCGGCTCGGCCACCGTTGACCAGCCCCTTTCGCGAGCACTCATCTGCGTGAGGGACACTTAACCACCAGTCGTATGTGTTGATCATGGAGGAGCCACCCGTGGAGTTCGACGTCGTTATCGAGATTCCGAAGGGTTCGCGGAACAAGTACGAGGTGGACCACGAGACCGGTCGGATCCGTCTGGACCGTCGACTCTTCACCTCGACCAGTTACCCGGCGGACTACGGTTTCGTCGAGAACACCCTCGGCGAGGACGGCGACCCGCTGGACGCGCTGGTCATCCTGGAGGAGCCGACGTTCCCCGGCTGCCTCATCAAGTGCCGCGCCATCGGCATGTTCCGGATGACCGACGAGGCCGGCGGCGACGACAAGCTGCTGTGCGTCCCGGCGTCCGACCCCCGGGTGGAGCACCTGCGCGACATCCACCACGTGTCGGAGTTCGACCGCCTGGAGATCCAGCACTTCTTCGAGGTCTACAAGGACCTGGAGCCCGGCAAGTCCGTCGAGGGTGCCGACTGGGTCGGCCGCTCCGAGGCGGAGGCCGAGATCGAGGCCTCCTACAAGCGCCTCGAGGCGCAGGGCGGGAAGCACTGACGTAATCCCACGGTTCCGCCCCCGGGCGGGACGGCGCGGATCGCGGCGCATGGGCCGACCGGCCCAGCCGGTCGTACGGACAACGGGCGGCGCACCTTCACCGGTGCGCCGCCCGTTGCGCGTGGCGGCCCATGTCCGTGCACATACTGGGCAGAAGCGCTCCGTAACGAGCGGTCGCGGAGGAACGAGGTCGAGTGGTGGCGGAACAGGGCGGTCCGGAGGACCAGAAGCCCCAGTCCGACGAGGCGCGCAGCGCCTTCGTCCCGCCGGCCGGTGTGGAGCAGCCCGCGGCGCCGTCCGAGGACGACCATCCGACATCGGAATTCGCCCTTCCGGCCGGAATCCAGAGTGATCCGTCGGGGTCGTCCGGCCCCGGTCCCGGGCCGGGGAGCGGGCCGGGGTCCGACACGCTCTCGTCCGCCTTCGTCCCGCCGAGCGGGTACGACGCACAGCAGCAGCCGCCGGCGTTCACTCCCGCGCACGGCATTCCGATGGTCCGGCTGACCAAGGAAGCTCCCTGGCAGGACCGGATGCGCACGATGCTGCGCATGCCGGTGACGGAACGTCCGGCACTCGAGAGCGTGCAGCAGACCGACGACTCGAGCCCCGCCGTGCCGCGCGTGCTCGACCTGACCCTGCGTATCGGGGAGCTGCTCCTCGCGGGCGGCGAGGGCGCCGAGGACGTCGAGGCCGCGATGTTCGCGGTGACGCGCTCGTACGGACTCGACCGCTCCGAGCCGACGGTCACCTTCACCCTGTTGTCCATCTCGTACCAGCCGTCACTGGTCGACGACCCCATCACGGCGAGCCGCACGGTGCGCCGCCGGGGCACCGACTACACCCGGCTGGCCGCCGTGTTCCGGCTGATCGACGACATCACCTCGGCGGAACACGTCGAGGTCTCGCTGGAGGAGGCCTACCGGCGCCTCGCCGAGATCCGCCGTAACCGGCACCCGTACCCGGGCTGGGTGCTGACGGCCGCCGCCGGTCTGCTCGCCGGCTCGGCATCGGTGCTGGTCGGCGGTAACGCGCTGGTCTTCGTCGTGGCGGCGGCGGGCGCGATGCTCGGCGACCGGCTGGCCTGGCTCTGCGCCGGGCGCGGGCTGCCCGAGTTCTACCAGTTCATGGTGGCTGCCATGCCCCCCGCCGCGATGGGCATCGCCCTGACCCTCACCCATTCGACGGATGTGCGGCCCTCCGCGGTGATCACCGGTGGACTGTTCGCCCTGCTGCCCGGACGGGCTCTCGTCGCCGGGGTGCAGGACGGCCTGACCGGCTACTACATCACCGCGGGAGCCCGGCTCCTGGAGGTCATGTACTTCTTCATCGGCATCGTGGCGGGCGTCCTGCTGATGCTCTACCTGGGCGTCCAGCTCGGTGCGCAGCTCAACCCGGAGGCGCGGTTCGTCGCCAACGACCGTCCGGCGCTCCAGATCCTGGTCTCGATGACCCTGACACTGGCGTTCGCCATCCTGCTCCAGCAGGAGCGGTCCACGGTGCTGGCGGTGACCCTCAACGGGGGCGTGGCCTGGGTCATCTTCGGCGCGATGGCCCGCGAGGGCGGTATCTCGCCGGTGGCCGCCACGGCGGTGGCAGCCGGCCTGGTGGGGCTGTTCGGCCAGCTGTTCTCGCGCTACCACTACAGCTCGTCGCTGCCCTACATCACGGCTGCGATCGGCCCGCTGCTGCCCGGTTCGGCGACCTACTTCGGTCTGCTGGGCGTCGCGCAGAACGAGGTGGACACCGGTCTCGGCTCGCTCTTCACGGCGGTCGCCACGGCGCTGGCGATCGCCATCGGCGTCAACCTGGGAAGCGAGATCTCCCGGCTCTTCATGCGGGTGCCGGGCGCGGTCGGGGGCGCGTCCCGTCGGGCGGCCAAGCGGACCCGCGGCTTCTGACACGCGCGCGGCGCCCCGGCCCCTGGGCGGATTCTCGGGGGCCGGGGCGCCGTCGGTGCGCTCGGGAGGGTCAGCGCCTGTCCTGCCACCCGTACTGACCCGGGTCGCCCTCCTGGCTGTCGTCCGGGCCGGCCGCGGGGCGCTCGCCGTAGGGTCCGCCGGTGTACGGGCCGGGCTGCTGCCCGCTGCCGTACCCGGCGTCGTATCCGCCGTTGTACGGGGCGGCCTGGGGGCTGCCGTACTGACCGGCCTGGTGGGCGTCGCCGTACTGAGCGCCCTGGTGGGCGTCGCCGTACTGACCGGCGCCGTACTGGGCGCCCTGGCTGCCGTACTGACCACTCTGGCCGCCGCTGTACTGCCCGCCGTACTGACCGCCCTGCTCCGGGCTGTACTGCCCGCCGTACTGACCGCCCTGCTCCGGGGCGTACTGCCCCTGAGCCCCGCCGTACTGACCGTTGCCACCCTGCGGCGCACCGTACTGGCCGTTGCCACCCTGCGGCGCACCGTACTGACCGTTGCCACCCTGAGCCCCGCCGTACTGACCGTTGCCACCCTGAGCCCCGCCGTACTGACCGTTGCCACCCTGCGGCGCACCGTACTGACCGGCTCCGTACGGGGCGTCCTGGCCGCCGTACTGGCCGTTGCCGTACTGCGCGCCCTGGCCGGTGCCGTACGGGGCCGGCTGGTCGCCGGTGTGCCGGTACGCGGCAGGGCCCTGGCCGTCCTCGTCCGCTCCGCCGTAGGGGCCAGCGGCGGGCCCGCCGTCCAAGGGGCCCTCGTCGTCCCCTCCGCGCGCGGCGGCTTCCTTCTTCGACCTGCTGCGCGCCCGCAGGAACTCGATCGCGATCGGCACCACGGAGACCAGCACGATCAGGATGAGGATCATCTCGATGTTCTCGTGCACGAAGTCGATCTTGCCGAGGACCGCGCCGAGCAGCGTCACGCCGACGCCCCAGAGCACGCCGCCGATGATGTTGAACGTGATGAACGAGCGGTAGTCCATCCGGCTCACACCGGCGATGATCGGCGTGAAGGTCCGGACGACGGGCACGAAGCGGGCCAGCACCAGCGACTTCGGGCCGTACTTCTCGAAGAACTCGTGGGCCTTCTCGACGTTCTCCTGCTTGAAGAGACGGGAGTCCGGGCGCTTGAAGAGCGCCGGCCCCACCTTGCGTCCGAAGAGATAGCCGACCTGGTCACCGATGATCGCCGCCAGGGCGATCAGGAGGCAGACCAGCCACAGCGGGTACTTCAGGTCGCCCGTCGTCACCAGCAGGCCCGTGGTGAACAGCAGGGAGTCGCCGGGGAGGAAGAAGCCGATCAGAAGCCCGGACTCGGCGAACACGATCAGCAGGAGGCCGGGAAGCCCGAAGGTGTTGAGCAGATAATCCGGGTCCAGCCAGCTCGGGCCGAGCGCAAGCGTATTCAAGGGTCCGGGCTCCAGGGTTGGTCGATGTGCGCGGCTGCGTGGCCGCCCCAAGCTATCAACGCTGAGGCGGACGCCTGGGTTCCACTGGCGTAAGCAAGGATGCGCGCGGAACGAACCGGGGCAAAGCTTTCCGCAGGAGGTGCCTCATCATGAGCATCGAGGACTACGGCGGCGGACAGACGCCCCAGGCGGACGTCCTGGTCGTCACCACGAACGACGTACCCGGACACCAGGTGACGCAGGTCATCGGCGAGGTGTTCGGGCTCACGGTCCGCTCCCGCCACCTGGGCAGCCAGATCGGCGCCGGCCTGAAGTCGATGATCGGCGGCGAGCTGAAGGGGCTGACCAAGACGCTCGTCGAGACCCGCAACCAGGCGATGGAGCGGCTCGTCGACCAGGCCCGGGCGCGCGGCGCGAACGCGGTGCTGATGATGCGGTTCGACGTGAGCGAGGCGGCCGACGTGGGCACCGAGGTCTGCGCCTACGGCACGGCGGCCGTGATCAGCAGGTCCTGACCGGCTCCCTCTCCCCCTCTTCCATCCCCCCGGAGGTCCCGCATGCCCACGCCCGTCAACGTCGCAGTCGTCTACTACTCCTCCACCGGCACCGTCTCCACGATCGCCAAGGCCATCGCCCAGGACGCCGAGCACGCCGGCGCACAGGTACGCCTGCGCAAGGCCGCCGAACTCGCCCCCCAGGCGGCCATCAACTCCAACCCGGTCTGGGCCGAGCACGCCAAGGCGACCGCCGGCATTCCCGAGGTCTCGCCGGACGACATGGTCTGGGCGGACGCGGTGATCTTCGGTACGCCCACCAGGTACGGCAATGTCACCGCCCAGCTCAAGCAGTTCCTCGACACGCTGGGCGGCCTCTGGCAGGCGGGGCAGCTGGCCGACAAGGTCTACAGCGGTTTCACCGCCAGCAGCACCACACACGGCGGCCAGGAGTCCACCCTGCTGGCGCTGTACAACACCGTGTACCACTTCGGCGGCATCCTGGTCCCGCCCGGTTACACGGACGCCACGAAGTTCGTGGACGGCAATCCGTACGGCACCTCCCATGTCTCGGGGCAGGGCGACATCCCGGTCGGCGAGCAGACCCTGACCGCCGCGCGGGTCCAGGCGGAGCGCGTCGTGAAATTCACCCGGGCCGTCAAGGCCGGGCTCGCGGCCGAGAACTGAGGAGTCCGCCCATGCCGCTCCACAAGGGTCCGCACGGCGGGGCCGCTGCGTCCGACGAGCACCGCAGACTCGCCCTCAACCCGTTCTTCGGAGAGGCCGATCCGACCGCCCCGATGGTCGCGGCGCCGCCGACGCACCGCCTCCCCGACGGCCCGCTGCCGCCGTCGACGGCCTACCGGCTCGTCCACGACGAGCTGATGCTCGACGGGAACTCCCGGCTCAATCTCGCGACCTTCGTCACCACCTGGATGGAACCCCAGGCCGGTGTGCTCATGGGCGAGTGCCGGGACAAGAACATGATCGACAAGGACGAGTACCCGCGCACCGCCGAGCTGGAGCGGCGCTGCGTGGCGATGCTCGCCGACCTCTGGAACACCCCCGATCCGGCCGCCACGGTGGGCTGCTCGACCACGGGTTCCAGCGAGGCATGCATGCTGGCGGGGATGGCGCTGAAGCGCCGGTGGTCCACCAGGAACGCCGACCGCTATCCGGCGTCCGCCCGGCCCAATCTGGTGATGGGCGTCAATGTGCAGGTGTGCTGGGAGAAGTTCTGCACGTTCTGGGAGGTGGAACCCCGCCAGGTCCCGATGGAAGGCGAGCGCTTCCATCTGGACCCGCAGGCGGCCGCCGAGCTGTGCGACGAGAACACCATCGGTGTGGTCGGGATCCTCGGCTCCACCTTCGACGGTTCGTACGAGCCGATCGCGGAGCTGTGCGCGGCGCTGGACGACCTCCAGGAGCGCACGGGCCTGGACATCCCGGTCCATGTGGACGGGGCGTCCGGCGCGATGGTGGCGCCGTTCCTCGACCCGGACCTGGTGTGGGACTTCCGGCTGCCCAGGGTGTCCTCGATCAACACCTCGGGGCACAAGTACGGCCTGGTCTACCCGGGCGTGGGCTGGGCGCTGTGGCGTTCACCGTCCGAGCTGCCCGAGGAGCTGGTCTTCAGGGTCAACTACCTGGGCGGCGACATGCCGACCTTCGCGCTGAACTTCTCCCGGCCCGGCGCGCAGGTGGTCGCGCAGTACTACACGTTCCTGCGGCTGGGCCGGGAGGGTTACCGGGCTGTTCAGCAGGCGTCCAGGGACATCGCGGGACACCTCGCGGACGGGTTCGGGTCCCTGGACGACTTCAGGCTCCTGACCCGGGGTGACGAACTCCCGGTGTTCGCCCTGACGACGCAGCCGGAGGTGAAGGCGTACGACGTCTTCGACGTGTCCAGGCGGCTGCGGGAGCGCGGCTGGCTGGTGCCCGCCTACACCTTCCCCGCCAACCGCCAGGACCTCTCCGTGCTGCGCGTGGTCTGCCGCAACGGCTTCTCCTCGGATCTCGCGGAGCTGCTGCTGGACGACCTGCGCGGGCTCCTGCCCGAACTGCGCGCCCAGGCACACCCGCTGAACCGGGACCGGGCGGCCCAGACGGCCTTTCACCACTGAGGGGACCGGACCACCAGGAACCTGATCAGCGCACATCCCCGGGGCCTGTGGCGAAGGGATTCTCCTGTCCCTCGGCGAGCACCCCGACGAACGGTTCGCCCTCACCCGCGAAGGTGTACGCCCCCGCCTCGATCCGCGCGATCAGCCCACGGGTCCACTCGGCCCCCGTGTCCGCCGAGTGCACCCACATGTTCATGATCTCGCCGATGTGCCCGAGCGACTCCGGGCCGTCCTCCGGCGTGTAGTGCTCCGTGACCGTGGCCCGCCAGCCCTCGATGGCGGCGATGCGCTTCCTCAGGAGCTCCACCGCCTCGGCCCGCTCCAGGTCGACCATGCAGCCCAGGGCCGCCGAGAGCACGTCCACGCTCTTGTCGTACGAGGTCAGCGAGGCCCGCAGCAGGGTGAAGTACTCCTGGGTGCCCGCGTCGGTGACCTCGTACTCGGTGCGGGGCGGGCCTCCGGCCGTGGACGGGGCGACCTCGTGGGCGAGGAGCATCCCCTGCTTCGCCATCTGCTTGAGTGCGTGGTAGATCGACCCGGGCTTGGCCGTGGACCACTCGTGGGCGCCCCAGTACTCCAGGTCGTTGCGCACCTGATAGCCGTGCGCGCGGCCGTGCTGACGCACGGCACCCAGGACCAGGAGACGGATCGCCGACATACCACTCACCCTTTGTAGTCAACTTTGACCAGGGTAGCCCGCCCCTGTGGACCCATCGGGCCGGGCCCTTTCCTCGGTCCGCGCGTCGGAAAGGGTCAGAAGGGGAAGACCGTGCGCCCGTGCTGCACCGAGATCCACTTCCGGGTGGTGAACGCCTCCACGGCGGCCTCGCCGTTCAGCCGCCCCATGCCCGACCGTTTCTCGCCCCCGAACGCGACCGCCGGGTCGTCCTGCACGGTCGCGCCGTTCACATGGAACATCCCGCCCCTGATGCGCCTGGCGAACCGCACCCCACGCTCCGCGTCCGCCGTGTGGACGGCGCCGCTGAGCCCGTAGGGGCTGTCGTTGACGATGCGGACGGCGTCGTCCTCGCCGTCGAACGGCACCAGGAGCGCCACGGGCCCGAAAATCTCCTGCTCCAGCAGTGGCGATCCCTCCGGCAGCCCGGTCAGCACGGTCGGCTCGACGAGGCTGCCGTGTGTGCGGCCCCGCACGAGTGCGGTGGCACCGGCCTCGATCGCCCCGTCCACCAGCGCGGTGAGCGCCTCGGCCTGGAACGCGTCGACGACCGGCCCGATACGGGTGCCGGGGTCACGCGGGTCCCCCGAGACGAGGGCGGCCACCGCTGCGGTGAACCGTCCGGTGAACTCCTCCTCCACGGCACGGTCCACCAGGATGCGGTTGGCGGCCATGCTGACCTGGCCCTGGAACAGGAAGCGGCTGTAGACGGCCGCCCGGACCGCGTGGTCGAGGTCGGCGTCCTCCAGCACGACCAGGGCGCTGTTGCCGCTCAGTTCGAGGATGGTCCGCTTGAACAGCCCGGCGGCGACGGCGGCGACATGACGGCCGACCCGGTCCGAACCGCTGAACGAGATCACCTTGGGCACGGGGTGCTGGATGAAGGAGTCACCGATCTCGGCGCTGTCGGTGATCAGGACGTTGAGGAGCCCCGCGGGCAGCCCCGCGTCCTCGAAGATCCGGGCGACCAGGCTTCCGCCGGCGATCGGGGCGTTCTGATGGGGCTTCACCACGACCGCGTTGCCGAGCGCGAGCGCGGGGGCGACGGTCTTCATCGTCACCAGGAAAGGGAAGTTGAAGGCACTGATCACACCGATGACTCCGACCGGCAGCCGGTAGACCCGGTTCTCCTTGCCGTCGGCGGCCGAGGGCAGCAGCTGGGCCGAGGGCCGCATCGTCTGTCCCACCGCCTCGCGCAGGAACTCCTGCGCGGTCCGCACCTCGAATTCGGCCCTCGCCCTCGTGCCGCCGAGCTCGTCGATGATCAGCTCGGTGATTTCGTCGCGGCGCTCCCCGACGAGCCGCACGGCGTTCTCCAGAACGGCGCGCCGCGCATGAGCGCCGGCCACCGCCCATTTCCGTTGCGCGCGTTCGGCGGCCCGGTAAGCAAGGTCGACTTCCGCCGCGGTGGCCACGGTGACGGAGCAGAGTTTCTCGCCGCTGTAAGGATTGAAATCGATGATGTCCCACGCACCGTTGCCGGTCAGCCACTCGCCGTCGATGTACTGGCGGGCCAGTTCACTGGGGAAGGACATGCAATCCCTTACTGCAGGCGCAGACTCCTGTCGGTCACTCATCGTACTGGCGAATCACGTCAGTTGAAGGAGTCCCCGGAGAAGATCCCGGCTCTCCTCGGGGCCCGGGCTGTCCTCGTGGAGGCGGACCATGGCCTTTTCGTACTGGGCGACTTCTTCGGCCTTGTCCAGATAGAGCGCACTTGTCAGCTGCTCCAGATAGACGATGTCCGACAGATCGGATTCCGGAAAACGCAGCATCGTGAATGCCCCGCTCTCACCGGCATGACCGCCGAAGCTGAAGGGCATCACCTGGAGAGTGATATTCGGCTGCTCCGACATATCGATCAGATGCCGCAATTGCGCACGCATCACCTCACGCCCGCCGTACGGGCGGCGCAGCGCCGCCTCGTCGAGCACTGCGTGGAAGCGCGGGGCACGTTCGGAGACCAGCGCCTTCTGCCGCGCCAGGCGCAGCGCGACCCTGCGGTCGATCTCGGCCGCCGGGGCACCGGGCATGCCGCGCGCGACGACGGCATGGGCGTACGCCTCGGTCTGCAACAGCCCGTGGACGAACTGGACTTCGTAGATCCGGATGAGCGAGGCCGCCCCTTCCAGTCCGATATACGTCTGGAACCAGCCGGGCAGCACATCGCCGTAACTGTGCCACCAGCCCGCCACGTTGGCCTCACGGGCCAGGCCGAGGAGTGAATCCCGCTCCGCCTCGTCCGTGACTCCGTACAGCGTGAGCAGATCCTCGACGTCCCTGGCCTTGAAGCTCACCCGTCCCAACTCCATGCGGCTGATCTTCGATTCGGAGGCGCGGATGGAGTAGCCGGCCGCCTCACGGGTGATGCCCCGCGACTCGCGCAGGCGCCTGAGCTGTGAACCCAGGAGGATGCGCCGCACCACAGAACCACTCGACTCGCCTGCCGACACCGGCTTCCCAGCCCTCCCCATCGCTTCCCGTGCTTCGGGGTCCCCCCGAACCCCGGAGGCGGATTCTGCCACCAAAACGCTTCACCCCGTACTCATTCGATTACAGAGATGGCAAGACTTTCCGAAAGCTTCAAAACTGTGAAGCGGAAGAAATGTCTCGAACCGGTACGCTACCGGGCAGACCCCGCGCGTGCACGTGCATCTGCCCTTGCATCTGCCGTACGCATTCGGAACCATGGGCCCCGCGCACCTGCGTGCTCGTTCGTGTTGTGCCGCTGTACCCGCAGTGCCCGCCAGAAGCAGTGCCGCTACAGCCGCGAATCCCGGGAGTGCCTCGCATGGGGACGAATGGATCGACGATGCTCGAGCCGTTACGGCAGGGGCTTCCGCCCATCGACCCCTCGGCGGTCGCCGGCTCGGCCTCCTGCACGCTCCCGGCCCGGTTCGAAGCGGTGGGCGGCGCACGGAGGTTCACCCGTACGACGCTGAACTCCTGGGATCTGGGCGACCGCTTCGACGATGTCGCCCTGGTCGTGTCCGAGCTGGTCACCAACGCGCTGCGGCACGCCCTTCCGGCCGATACGGCGCGGGAGCGGCAGGACTCCTCCGTACGGCTGCACCTGATGCGCTGGTCATCCCGCCTGGTGTGCGCGGTGCGCGATCCCAGCGAGAAGGGGCCGGTCGCGGGCGAGGCGCCGGATTCGGCCGAGTGCGGCCGGGGCCTGTTCCTCGTCGAGTCGTTCAGCGACTGCTGGGGCTGGCACCCCTCCCCCGTACCGGTCGGCGACACCCCGCCCGACGGAAGGTTCGGCAAGGTGGTCTGGGCCCTGTTCCGGCTGACGGACCACACGGCGACGGAGCGCCTCGTCCCGGTCGACGCGTACCCCGACAGCCTGTAGTACGGCGCACCCCGGCACATACGGGCGTGCGCCCGGGCGACGCCCCGCGATCGGCCGCCGTACGCGGGCCGCGGCGTGCCGTGCGCTCAGCCGCCCGCGGCGAGGTGGTCGAACTCCCCGTCCTTGACGCCCAGCAGCAGCGCCTCGATCTCCGCCGGCGTATAGACCAGCGCGGGCCCGTCGGGGTGGCGCGAGTTCCGCATCGCCACATTTCCGCCGGGCAGTTTCGCGAACTCCACGCATGATCCCTGTGAGTTGCTGTGTCTGCTCTTCTGCCAGACGACCCCGCGAAGCTCTGTGGCCGCCATGCCGTTGTACACGTGGTGCACAGGACGCTCCCCGAGTTGCAAGGTGCAAGTGTCAACTAGCTCGGATCATAGCTGTGTTCATATGCCAATGCATGAGCAGATGCACGTGCACGGCGGGTGCGCACGCGATTACAGTTTCACCCCCGATCCCCCGGCCCTCTGTTCACCCGTCTTCCACCTCTATGAGGAACAGACGAACGACAAGCCAATTAGGCTCCCACTTCCCCGAGTTGCTCTCTTCACCCCTGGTAGCTTGGCGCGGTCTTTCGGCAGTGAATCCACAAGGGGGAAACTCACCTATGGACAGGTTTCCGCGCTCCGTCGCTCTTGTCGCCGCAGGTCTCGTCGTCGCGTTCGCTCTGACGGCGTGCGGCAGTGACGATCCCGCCGGTGACAAGGCCCCGGACACCGCATCGAGCTCCGGGCAGCCCTCGTCACCCGGAGCCGGCGGCGAGGAGGGCGGCTCCGGGGGTGCGGACGCCGCTGCGCTGGAGGGGACCTGGACGGGCACGGCCGACGGCGGGCCCGTCACGCTCTCGGTCGCCTCGGGCAAGGTGGCGCTCTCGGCCGGCCGGCACATCTGCCAGGGCGAGGTGAAGGACATGGGCGGGGTGATGATCGCGCTGAAGTGCCTCGACGGGAACACCGACCGCACGATGGGCTCCGTCGAGTCCAACGACGGCGAGAAGCTCGTCATCTCGTGGGAAGCCGGGGCCGAGGACACCCTGTCCAGGGCCGACCTCTCCGAGCTGCCCACGGACCTGCCGGATGTGCCCGCTCCCTGACGCCCGCTGCCTCAGGCCCGCCCGCTGCTGATCTCCAGCGCCCGCGAGAAGTCCTCCAGAGCACGGAGCAGCAGGGTGGCCCCGTTGCGTACGAAGGAGTCGGGCGGCGGCCCTTCGGCGGTGTCGCGGCGCGCGAGCGCCTCCCTGACCGGGGCCCAGTCCGGGACGCGGCGTTCCCGTACCGCCTTCGCGCCCTCCTCGGTGGCCCGGCGCAGCGCGTCGGCCAGCCCGGCGGCCTCGGGTACGGGGGTGGCGGAGGCGGCGGGCAGATGGGCCTCCATGAGCATGGCGACGCGGCCGAACTGGGCGAGCGCGTCCTGGGCGTCCGCGGCGGAGGTCCGGGAGATGCCCCGGTGGCGTACGGGTTCGTGCTGGGCCGTCTCCAGCGCCTCCTGCCAGGCGACGCGTGCCTCCCGGGTGGTGAGGAGGGTGGCGCGCACCTCCTCCAGGGTCCTGGACGCGGGATCGGCGTACCGGTCGAGGACCGTGGCGGCGTAACGCCCGTCCGTGATCAGCCAGGTGGCGAGCCTGTCGCGCAGCCGCGGGGTCTCCCAGGCCGGGTAGAGGGCGTACGCCACCATCGCGAGCAGACCGCCCAGGAGGGTCAGCACGACCCGCTCGGGCACGGTCTGGGACCAGTCGTCGCCCGCCATCCCGAGCAGGAAGACGACGTAGGCGGAGACACAGACCTGGCCGACCGCGTACCCGGTGCGCATCAGCAGGTACATCAGGGCGGCGCTGACGAGGGCGAGCGCGGCGGAGAGCTGCGCGTTCGGATGCGAGGCCTGCACGATGCCGGTGGCGAGGGCGACGCCGATCACGGTGCCCATGAAGCGGCCCACGGACCGCGAGTACGTGTGGGTGAACTCCGGGCGCATCACCATCACCGCGGTCATGGGCGCCCAGTAGCCGTGGCCGAACGGCAGCGCCAGACCCATGAGGTAGCCCACCGCGGTCACTGCCGAGACGCGGACCGCGTGACGCAGGACCGTCGATCCCCGGCGCAGTTCGCGGCGCATGGAGCGATGGACGACGGGGACCAGCTTCAGCAGAGTCGGCCGGCGGCGGTGCGGGACGAGCGGCTCGCCGGGCGTCCGGTCGTCCGTGCCGGTCCCCTCGGCGATCTCGATGACGTCGGCGAGCAGCGAGGTGAGCCGGTCGGCGGCCCTGCGCGGCGGGCCGGTGAGGATCACCTCGGTGTCGGGGGACTTCAGCACGGAGAGCGCCGTCTCGTCGAGCCGCACCGGGTCGCCCTGGCGGACCGCCCGGGCGGCGGAGTCGAGCAGGGATCCGGCGGCGCCGAGGATCTCCTGCGCCCAGTAGCGTTCGGGGCCCTCGGCCGGGACCCCCAGGGCGGGGTCCGCCAGCGAGGCGAGGACCGGCCGCAGCCGCTCGGCGACGCCGCGCGCGCCGTGCAGGTCGGCGGGGCGGCGCCGGGCCTGGCGGGGGGTGACGGCGGCGGCGTTGCGCGCGGTCATCAGCGGCACGGGGTCGAAGGGCGCCACCGGGTCGTTGCGCAGCCTGCGGGCGTAGTCGGCCTCGGCGGCCAGGGCGTCCGCGAGCGCGTCGCGCTGGGCACCCCATCTGCGGACCGGGAACAGCACGATCAGCGCCGCCTGGACGAGCCCCCCGAACGCCATCATCGCGGCGTGGGCGGCGGCGTCGGCGGCCGAGGTGGGCAGGGTGACCGTGACCAGCATGATCGCGACGTTCGAGCCGGCGATGATGCCGGCCGTCGAACCCGCCGCCCACGCCATCCCCGCGGTGAACGTCCAGAGGATCAGCAGGGCCAGGAACAACAGGGTGTGGGACACGCTGAGATAGCCGACGAAGGTCGACACGGCCAGGCTGGCTCCGGAGACCAGCGCGAGGACCGGCCGGGGGCGCCAGCTGCGCTGGAAGCTGGCGATGGCCGCCTGGTGCGCGCCGAACGCGGAACCGGCGGCGATCACCGGGCCGAAGAGCGCCAGGCTCACCCCGACGACGAGCGCGAGGCCCGCGGCGCCGCGCAACGCGATGAGCGGTTCGAGACGCCGCCGCTCGATCGTCAGCCCCGAGCGGGCGGTCTCCTTCAGCGCCCGGAGCCAGCTCATGGACCGAGCCTAGCCGGAGGACGGACAACCCAGACTTATGCCGCTCCGCCGACCTATCGGCGGATTTCCGGCCCTCGCCCGCCCATCCGGGCCCGGTCGGCCGCGGCCGTGCCGTGGTTCCATCCCTCCGCGTCGGTCGCCCCGCGCAGCCGGGTCGTGGTGGTCCTCGGGAACATCTGCTCCGCCGTGTCGGTGACGGCGACGTCCCGGGCCGCCAGGACCGGCAGCAGGGCGCCGGCGTCACCGTCGCGGCCTTCCGCACCGGTCTGCGAGCCGGCCGCGGCGGTGACCCGCTCGGTGTCAGCCGCCAGGCGGCTGCCCAGGCGCTGGGCGTACGCCATCAGGAAGGACTGCCGGAAGGTCTTGGTCCGTCTGCGCCCGCCGGCCCGCTGTCCGGCCTCCGCCTTCGTCATCGCCGCGGTGCCCTGCACCAGCAACGAGGTGAAGAGCAGTTCCACGGCCTCCAGGTCCGGCTCGAAGCCCACGACCGTGGTGAAGCCGAGATCACTGTTCCAGACGGCACGGCAGCGGTTCGCCGAGGCGACGGAGTCGAGCAGGACGGCCTTGGCGCTCTCGTACGGGGCGTCGACCCCGATGCGTACGGCACCAGGGGTGTCGGCGCTGTGCGTACGGGCGGCGAGGAGCGCCTCGTCGATGCTGTGCCGGGCCATCAGCTCCTGCGCCTTGGTGGTGAGCGCCTCGGCCTCCTCCGGGAAACCCGTCGCCTCCGCCTTGGCCAGCAGCGCCCGGATCCTGGTGAGCATGCGCGGTTCACCGTGGGCCGGCGGCCGGTACGGAGCGTCGGCCGCCGCGCCGGGCACCGGCCCGACCGGCTCGACGACCGGGAGCCGCAGCAGCAGGCGGTACAGCTCCAGGAGCGCGGAGGCGTACGTGAAGCGGTCGGGCCGGTTGCGCGGCGCCGGAGCGGGCATGGCGGCGAGCTGGTCCGCCCAGCGCGGGGGCAGCCGGGCGTAACCCGCCGTCTCCCCCGTGATCAGGGCGGAGGCCAGAGCGGCGCCGTCCTCGTCCAGCTCACGGCGGACGGTCCGTACGACGTCGGCGGGCTGCCAGCCGCGCGTCCAGGCGCGCCGGACGAACTCCTGGCCCCGCCGGTGCAGCTCCTCGTCGGCGGACGGGTCCGCGGCGAGGAGGGAGGCGCCGGTGTCCAGGCCCGCGTCGCCTTCCGAATACAGGGCCGCGGCACACGCCCGGTCGATCACCGATTCCATCCGGCCAGCGTAAGGGCTGTCCCCCGGGCGGCCGGGCGCTCAGTGTTCGCCGGGGAGCAGGACGAGCTTGCCGCGCACGTGTCCGGCCTCGCTCAGTTCCTGGGCCCGTGCCGCCTCAGCGAGCGCGAAGGTCCGCTCCACGGGGATCCGCAGACCGCCGACCGCGGCCGCCTCCGCGTACTCCGCGAGCCGCCTGCCCTCGTCGGGACCGCTCCCGCCGCCCGCGGAGAAGGCCACCCCGTAGTGAGCCGCGTCCGGGTCGGCGATGGTGGTGATCCGGTCGGCCGTACCGCCGCGCAGCTCGACCGAGTCCGCCAGCGCACCCCTGCCCGCCACGTCGAACACGGCGTCCACGCCCTGCGGCGCGGCTTCCCGCACCCGGTGCACCAGCCCCTCCCCGTACGCCACCGGGACCGCGCCGAGCACCCGCAGATAGTCGTGGTTGGCCGGTGAGGCGGTCCCGATGACCGTGGCGCCCCGGGCGGCGGCCATCTGGACGGCGGCGGAACCGACCGCGCCGGACGCCCCGTGCACCAGCAGGGTCTCGCCCGCGGCCACCGCGAGTTCGTCGAGCACCCGGGCGGCGGTCGCGGTCGCCACGGGCAGCGCCGCCGCCTCCGCCCAGCCCAGCCCCTCGGGCTTGGGCGCGACGGAGCCCACGTCGGCCAGGACGTACTCCGCGTAGGCGCCGGTCGTGCTCCGGCCGAGGACCTCGTCGCCGACCGCGAACTCCGTGACACCGTCACCGGTCTCGTCGACTGCACCGGCGAACTCGCTGCCGGGCGTGGCGGGCAGGGGGGTGGGGAACGCCGCCTCCATCCAGCCGTTGCGGATCTTGTGGTCGACCGGATTGACCCCGGCGGCCCTGACCTCCACCCGGATCTGCCCGGGGCCGGCGTGGACGTCGTCGACCCGGGCCGGACGCAGAACCTCGGGCCCGCCGAACTCCTCGTACACGATCGCTTCCATCACCGTCTCCTCCACGCCTGCCGTGGCCCCGGTGCGCCCCGCGCGCACCACACTCCGATCCTCGCGGCAGCCGGGCGCGTCCGCCCGGCGAGGCGGGGCCCCTGTCAGTGGCGGGTGCAAGACTCGGCCCATGACCGAACGCTGGGCTCTGGCCGTCGCGGAAGGCGGCGGCGCGCTCCTCGCGCCGCTGACGCGCGAAGGCCTGCCCGCCGGTCCCGTACTGGCCGAGCCCGACCTCGCCCAGTCCGTCCGTTCCCGGCCCGGGGTGGCCCGCTGGGTCTGGCGCTCGACGGCCGGCGTCTACCCCCGGCTGCTCGCCGCGGGCGTGCGGGTCGACCGGTGCTACGACATCGAGTGCGCCGAGCTGCTGCTGCTCGGCCACGAGGGGCGGCTCGGGGAGCCCCGATCCGCGGCGGCGGCCTGGGCACGGCTGCGCCGGGCTCCGGTGCCGCCCGATCCGCCGCCCCGCTCGGCGGAGCCCGGCTCCCAGTCCTCCCTCTTCGAGCCGCGCTCCGGCACCGATCTGCCCTTCGAGGCGCTGATCGAGGTCTACGCCGAGCAGCTGCGCCGCCACGAGGCGACGGAGCACCCTGGCAGGATGCGGCTGCTCACGGCCGCCGAGTCCGCGGGCATGCTGGTCGCCGCCGAGATGAACAGATCCGGGCTCCCCTGGCGCGCCGATGTCCACCGTGAGGTGCTGGACGGCCTGCTCGGCGAGCGTTACGCGGGCGGTGGCGAGCCCCGGAGACTGGCCGAGGCCGCGGAGGAGGTGTCGGCCGCCTTCGGCAGACGGGTGCGGCCCGATCTGCCGGCCGATGTCGTGAAGGCGTTCGCGCAGGCCGGGATCAAGGTCAGGTCGACCCGGCGGTGGGAGCTGGAGGAGCTCGACCACCCGGCGGTGGAACCGCTGATCCGCTACAAGAAGCTGTACCGCGTCTGGACGGCACACGGCTGGAGCTGGCTCCAGGACTGGGTGCGTGAGGGCCGCTTCCGCCCCGAGTACCAGCCGGGAGGCACGGTCAGCGGGCGCTGGACGACCAACGGCGGCGGGGCGCTGCAGATCCCCAAGGTGATACGCCAGGCGGTCGTCGCCGACGAGGGCTGGCGGCTGGTGGTGGCGGACGCCGACCAGATGGAGCCCCGGGTGCTGGCCGCGATCTCCCGCGACCGGGGGCTGATGGAGGTGGCCGGACACGAGGGCGACCTCTACAAGGCCCTGTCCGACCGGGCGTTCCACGGCGACCGCGACCACGCCAAGATCGCGCTGCTGGGCGCGATCTACGGGCAGACCTCGGGCGACGGCCTGAAGAACCTGGCGGCGCTGCGGCGACGGTTCCCGCACGCCGTCGGCTACGTCGACGACGCGGCCAGGGCGGGCGAGGAGGGCCGTCTCGTCCGCACCTGGCTGGGGCGCACGAGCCCGCCCGCCGCCGGGGCGGAAGAGGACGGGGAGGCCGGCATCCCGCAGGAGAGCGACGAGCCCCCGGCCGGGGAGAGCACCGGCACCTACGGCTTCACCCCGGGCTATGCCTCGCCGAACGCCCGGGCGCGGGGCCGCTTCACCCGCAACTTCGTGGTGCAGGGAAGCGCGGCGGACTGGGCGCTGCTGCTCCTTGCGGCGCTCCGGCAGAGGCTCACCGCCGAGGGGATGCGGGCGGAGCTGGTGTTCTTCCAGCACGACGAGGTGATCGTGCACTGCCCGGCCGGGGAGGCGCCCGCGGTGGTGGAGGCGATCCGCGAGGCCGGTGAGCTGGCGGGCCGCGTCACGTTCGGGGAGACACCGGTGCGGTTCCCCTTCAGCACGGCGGTCGTCGAGCGCTACTCGGACGCGAAGTGACGGCACCGCCCGCTGCGAGGGGCCGCCCGCGCTGGGCCACGCCGGAAGCCCGGACCGGGGACGGAGTCCCGGCCCGGGCCGCTGCCGCGTATCTACCCGCGCTCCCACAGCGCGGGGACCAGCGGCGGTTCCCACCCGGCGATGGCGGAGTGTGCCTGGAGACAGCGGAAGGAGACGCCGTCGTAGGTCACCCGGTCACCGGCCCGGTAGGAGGTCCCGGCCCTCCAGGTGCCGCCCGGCGGATCGGTGGGCGGATCGGTGGGCGGATCGGTCGGGTCCGGCTGCTGGTCGACATCGAGCACGAAGTCGAAGGTGCCCTGCCGCCCGGACCCCGCGGTGCGCACGTTCATCAGCAGCGCCGGATCGTAGAGGGCGTCGGTGGCGTTGCGCGGTTCACCCGGGAAGTAGAGCTGGGTGGTGAGCACGGGGCGCCCCGGCGCCTGGGCCTTCACATGGACGTGCCGGGTGCGCCCGGGATACAGGCCCGCCACCACCGTGGTGAGCGTGAAGGCCCCCTTCGCGTCGGTGAACTGGTGTCCGCGGAAGGCGAACCCGCTCATGTCGTACGCCCCGCCGGCGTCCGCCTGCCAGAAGTCGAGGAGCACTCCCGGCAGTGGCTTGCAGGCCCTGCCGAACACATACCCGCTGACGGTGAGCGGGGTGCCGGGGGTACCGGACGTCACCAGGCTGGTCCTGAGCGGGGAGTCGGGCTTGAAGTAGGGCCCCTCCATCTGCTCGGGGGTGGGGTCGTCCCCGTCGTCACAGGCGGGCGTGAGCGCCAGGGGGGCGCCGCCGGCGCCGGTGTCACGGGCCAGGGCGATGCCCCCGCCCGCGATCAGCGGCACGGCGCTCGCCGCGACGGCGGCCCGCAGGAGGTTCTTGCGGCTGATCGGGCGGCCGGGAGGTCCGGCCTCGGAGGATGAACTCTCGGTCATGGCTGCTTCCTCGGTGTACGGGGTTTCCCCGGACGCGGGTGTCTTGTGAGCCTCGGCTGCGCGCCTCGTGCGCGGAGCGGCCGTCAGACCCGCTGCCAGAGCGCGGGCACGTTCGGCGGCTGCCAGCCGGCCTGCGCCTGGTGGCCCTGCAGACAGCGGTAGCTCGCACCGCCGTACGTCACCATGGCGCCGGCGGCGTACGTCGTCCCCGCGGCCCAGGTGCCGCCCGGCTCGGTCGGCGGGTCGGTCGGATCGGTGGGCGGGTCGGTCGGCGTACCGCTGGTGACGAGGGTCAGTCCGTAGGCGGCCAGTGCCGGGTTGACCGGCTGGTAGTACGTCGTACCGCCCTGTGAGCAGTTTCCGGAGCCGCCGGAGGTGACTCCCTGCGCCTGGCTGCCCGAGATGAACGAGCCTCCGGAGTCACCGGGTTCGGCGCAGACACTGGTGCGCGTCACACCGGAGATGGTGCCCTCCGGGTAGGTGACGCTGGTGCCGTGCTGCTGGATGGTGCCGCAGTGCCAGCCGGTCGTGGAACCGGAGCGGCAGACCGAGGAGCCCACAACGGCCTGGGTGGACCCGGTGACGGTGACATCACCGTTCCCGTATCCGTTCACCAGGGCGCGGGGCGTCCAGTTGGCGTTGGTGGCGACCCAGGCGTAGTCACGGCCGGGGAAGGTGGAGCCCTGGAAGGAGCCCTGGGCCTGCTGGTTGGACCCGGTGGTGGTGACACCCGGCGTTCCGCAGTGCCCTGCGGTGACGAAGCCGTTCTGGGTGCCGCGCTTGACGGGGAAGCCGATGGAACAGCGGCCGGTGCCGTTCATGTAGTACGCGTCGCCGCCGCGCAGATCCGCGTAGGTGCGCGGCTGTTCGGCGGAGCGGTTGACCTGTACGAGATCGCGGGAGACCCCCGCCCCCGCCAGGAAGCTGTCCGCCGCCGACGTACGGGCGGCGTTGACGACCACGCGGTTCGTGCGGACGTCGACGTACCAGGACGGCACGTCCTTCGGTGCCTTCTTGAGCGCCACCGCGTCAAGCGCCGCCTTGGCGGCTTCGAGGCGGTCCAGGCCGTGGCCCACGACCTCCGCGCGGGCTCCCGCGGCGGTGATCCGCCCGACGTCGGCGCGGTCGGTGGTGGCGACGACGAGGACGGCGGCCCCGTCGCTCAGCCGGGCTCCGGCGAAGTCCGCGCCGAGGGACTTCTCCAGCGCCGCCGCGACGGCCGCCGCCCGGTACTCGTCCGCTATCCGGTCCTTGGCCTCGTCGGCGTCGAGGCCGAGGTCACGGCTCATGGCTTCGATCAGTCCCGGCGAGAGCCGGTCGGCGGCGGCAGGAACGGCGCCGGCCGGCTGGTCGGCCGAGGCGACACCGGTCAGACCGGCGAGGGCGAGCGCGCCCACCGCCACGGCGGCGGCTCCTGCGGCGAACGCGCGTCTGCGGAGCACGGTTGTCTCCACGTCACTCTCCTTGTGTTCGGGGGGCGTCGGGCTCCGGGGGAGCGGAGCCCGGGTGCGAACTGCCGAAAAGGTAGCCGCGAACAGGCCGGGGACAGGAGATCCCGTCCGCCCCCTACCACCGCGTTATGGGGCGCGCCCGGAGCCGTGCCCGGGCAGGGCGCCGCACCGCTATAGGCTCCGGCCATGGCGACGCACGAGCACGAGATCACCGAGCCCGTCGACCTCTGTCTGTCCGACGGCAGCCTGAACCCGGCGGCGGTCGGCTGGTCCAGGAAGCCGCTGCACCGGGCCAATCTGCGGGGCTGGGGCCGGACGAAGCGGTGGGAGTACTGGTGCGTGACCACGCCCACCCATCTGGTGGCCCTGACGGTGAGCGACCTCGACTTCCTGGCACTGAACACGGTCTACGTGCTGGAATTCGGCCCCGGAGGACGCGAGTTCGAGTGCTCCTCGATCGTCCCCGCCGGCCGGGGCGTCCACCTCCCCGACACCGTCGCGGGGGCACCGGGCTCCGAGGACGTGGTCGTCGGCCCCGCCCGCCCGACCGGCGGCAAGGTGCGCGTCGAGATCCGTGACGAGAACGCCGGCACGAGGCTCCGGGCCCGGTGTCTGACCCCGGAGCGGCTGCCGCTGGAGGTCGGCCTCCTGGTGTCGCGGCCGGAAGGACACGAGTCGCTCTCCGTCGTGGTGCCGTGGAGCGAGCAGCGCTTCCAGTACACCTCCAAGCACACCGCGCTCCCCGCCTCCGGCCGGGTGCGGATCGGCAACGATCTGCTGACGTTCGGCGGGGAGGACACCTGGGCCGTCCTGGACCACGGCCGCGGACGCTGGCCTCGTACGGTCGACTGGAACTGGGGCGCCGCGTCCGGCCGTACGGACGGGCACACGGTCGGCCTCCAGTTCGGCGGACGCTGGACGGAGGGCACCGGCTCCACCGAGAACGGCCTCTGTGTGGACGGCCGGCTCACCAAGATCGGCGAGGAGCTGGACTGGCGGTGGTCCGTCTCCGACCCCCTGGCCCCCTGGACCCTCCGTACGCCCTCGTCCGGCCAGGTGGACCTGACGTTCACGCCGTTCCACAACCGGGCCGTGCACACGGACGTCGGCCTGATCGCCAACCGCACCGACCAGTGCTTCGGTCACTACGACGGCCGGATCCGTACCGACGAGGGGACCGAGATCGCCGTGGAGCGGCTGCTGGGCTGGGCCGAGGACGTCCACATGCGCTGGTGACTCCCCCGCGCGGGACGGCACGGGTAGGTTTCCCCTCATGCATATAGGCCCGCTCCTGGGCTCGGGACGCACCGCCGACGTGTACGCACTCGACGGCCCCTGGGTCCTGCGCCGCTACCGCGACGGCATCGACGCCACCGGTGAACTGGCCGTGCTGTCCTACCTCTCGGCCTCGGGCTACCCCGTCCCCCGCATCGGCCCGCCGGCCGAGGAGGCGCTTCCCACCGATCTGGTGATGCGCCGTCTGACCGGGCCGACGCTGGCCGAGGCGCTGCGGGCGGGCACGGTCACCGAGGGGACGTGCGCCGAGCTGCTGGCGCGGCTCCTGCGGGAGCTGCACGCGCTCCCTCCACGGCTCTCCCAGGACCCGGATGACCGGATCCTCCACCTGGACCTCCACCCGGAGAACGTCGTCATGACCTCCGGCGGCGCCGTGGTGACCGACTGGCTGACGTCCGGTGAGGGCCCGCCCGAACTGGACCGAGCCATGACATCGGTGATCGTGGCTCAGGACGCCCTCGATCCCACGTCCCCCGCCGGCGATCAGCTCCGGGAGCTGCTGGCGGCGCTGCTCTCCCGGTTCGCGGACGACGGCGGCGTGCCCGCCGACGCCCTCGCCCGCGCCACCGCCCTGCGTGCGGCGGACCCTCGGCTCACCGCGCACGGGACGGCGGTGCTGGACGAGGCGGCGGAGCTGGTCGCCTCGCTGGCGGCCTGACGTCGCTCCCGGGGCCGGTCAGCCGTTGAGCGCGTACACCAGAGTGACCACCGGGAAGGGCCACACCACCGCGCCGAGCAGGGCCAGCCGGCCCATCGGGGTCATGCGGCTCAGCGGAGGCGAGCGGTACAGGCCGGTCAGTACGGCCGCCCCCGCGGCGAGAACCCCGGCCGCCCCCAGCAGGAACGCCACGGGTGACTCACCGGAGGCAGCGCCCCACACCGACACCATCAGCACCATGCACCCGAGGAAGAACAGCGCGGCGAGGGGCACGGACCAGATCAGGGCGACCAGGAGTACCTGGCCGTTCGTGGCGGGACGGGGGCGGGGCGCGGGCGCCGTGGAGGCGGGAGCGGGGAGTGCGGGGAACATGCGCGGGCTGCCTTTCAGCACTGCGGAGTACGTGCCTCCACTCTGCGGCGGCCGGCTCCCCGCGGCATGCGCGCGCATACTCAGGTCCTGCGGGCCACGGCACTCATTCCCCGGGGGAGGGCGCGCTGCGGCTGCCTACGGGCCCGTCACAGCCGGGAGTCCGGACGGCCGGCCCCACTCGCTCCACGATCCGTCGTACACGGACACCTCGCCGTAGCCGGCGAGTTCGGCACCCAGTGCGAGGACGCATGCGGTGACGCCCGAGCCGCAGCTGACGACCAGGCGCTCACGCTCGCCGAGCAACGCGCCGAACACCGCGCGCAGTTCGGTGGCCGGGAGCATCCGGCCGTCGCGCTGGATCTCCCCGAACGGCAGGTTCAGCGCCCCCGGCATGTGGCCCCGGCGGAGCCCCGGCCGGGGCTCGGCCACCGTACCGGCGAAGCGTTCCCGGGTACGCGCGTCGAGAACAGCCGATCCCGGGTCGGCCAGGGCGGCCGCCACCGCATCGCTGCCGACCAGCATCCCCTCACGGGGGCGGGCGGTGAAGTCCCCGGTACGCCCGGCACAACCGGGAGCAGGACCCTCCTCCACCGGAAGCCCGGCCGCGGCCCAGGCGGGCAGTCCGCCGTCGAGCACCGCGACCCGGCCGAAGCCCATGGCGCGCAGCATCCACCAGGCGCGGGCACCGGAGTAGACACCGGCGGCGTCATAAACGACGACGGTGTCGGTGCCGTCGACCCCGAGGGCGCGCATCTCCTCGGTGAAGCGCCGGGCGCCGGGCATCGTGTGCGGCAGTGGCACGGTGTGGTCGGACATCGCGCCGTCGATGTCGAAGCGCCGGGCCCCCGGGATCCGCCGCTCCGTCGCGCGGTGCGCTCCCACCGATGCGTCGAGGACCACGAGCCCACCCAGCCGTGCCGCGAGCCATTCGGGACCGACGAGCGGCCCGGGCAGGCCCCCCGCGTCGTCTCCGGTCATGACTGTCCGCCCTCCTCCGCCCTTACCAGCCGTCCGATCCTAAGCCCGGGTCAAAAGCGCCTCAAGCGATCCGGATCTTACGGAGCAGCGCCCAAGTGGCCGCCGCCCAGGGCTTTTTCATCACCGTACGCCCGGTTGCCAGGCCGAGGGATCTGCGTACCATCGAGCTCCAACGGCGGCACACTCCACAGGACGAGAGCGCTCTCAGAACGCTCCTGCCCCTCCGCCGGCTCCGTGTCCTGTTCTCCCCCCACAGAAAAGGTACGCAGACATGGCCTCTCACCGCGCACGCAGATGGTCGCCCGTCGGGCTGGCTCTCCTGCTCTCCGCCGCACTCGTCGCCGCGTTCCTCCTCACCACCACCGGGCCGGGCATCCACCGGGCGGACGCCGCCGCGCAGACATGGGCCGACGAGTTCGACGGCGCCGCCGGCAGTGCTCCGGACTCATCGAAATGGACCCTGGAGAAGGGAGGCTCGGGCAACGGGAACAACGAGTTGCAGTACTACACGGACAGCACCCGGAACGCGTCCCTGGACGGGAACGGCAACCTGGTGATCACCGCTCACCGGAACAGCGACTCCGGCCTCCAGTGCTGGTACGGCACCTGCCAGTACACCTCCGCCCGGCTGAACACCGCGCAGACGTTCACCCAGGCGTACGGCCGCTACGAGGCCCGGATCAAGATCCCGCGCGGCCAGGGCATCTGGCCGGCCTTCTGGATGCTCGGCGACGACCTCGGCAGTGTGGGATGGCCGAACAGCGGCGAGATCGACATCATGGAGAACGTCGGCAAGGAGCCGGGCACCGTCCACGGCACCATCCACGGCCCCGGCTACTCGGGCGGCGCCGGCATCGGAGCCGCGTACAGCCTGCCGGACGGCCGGGCCTTCGCCGACGACTTCCACACCTTCGCGGTGGACTGGAGCCCTAACGCCCTGGTCTGGTCGGTCGACGGCCAGACCTACCAGACGCGCACCCCCGCCGATGTGAACGGCAACAAGTGGGTCTTCGACCATCCCTTCTTCATCGTCCTGAACCTGGCCGTGGGCGGTAACTGGCCCGGCAGCCCCGATGGTTCCACCTCTCTCCCCCAGACGATGACCGTCGACTACGTACGGGTCTCCGCCTCGGACGGTTCCGGCGGCGGCTCGGGTACGCCCGGCCCGATC
Source organism: Streptomyces sp. NPDC079167 (assembly GCF_040686735.1). Lineage (NCBI taxonomy): Bacteria > Bacillati > Actinomycetota > Actinomycetes > Kitasatosporales > Streptomycetaceae > Streptomyces > Streptomyces sp. NPDC079167. Next base: position 90,712 of record NZ_JBFBLO010000012.1, read on the forward strand.
AAGGGCATCGGCGGCATGTGCGTCGACGTCGCCGGCGCCTCGGACGCCGACGGCACCCCGATCCAGCTGCACGGCTGCAACGGCGTCGACGCCCAGAAGTGGACCTTTGCCGACGACGGATCCGTACGGGCCTTCGGCAAGTGCCTGGACGTGCGGGGCGGTTCCACCGCCGACGGAGCAGCCGTCCAGCTCTACACCTGCAACGGGACCGGGGCACAGAAATGGGTCCACACCCAGGCCGGCGACCTGACCAACACCGGGGCGGACAAGTGCCTCGACGCCACGGGCGGCTCCTCGGCCGACGGCACACGGCTCCAGATCTGGACCTGCACCGGCGCGGCCGGCCAGAAGTGGACCGTCGGCTGACCACCGGGGCCGCCAAGGTCCGCACCGTCGGCACCCTGCGCGACGGGGGACGGGCGCAGGCCTTCCGGTCCCGTCGCCGCTGATCACCCCCTGCTCGAAGGCCGTCCACGCGGCGACGCCGGACGGCAAGGTGTACGGCTTCGCCTACGCCGACGTGGCCGACTCACCTCGCACCTCCAGGACACCGCGCCCACCGGGGGGCTGACGCTGACGCCGTTCTGGACGGCGGCCGGTGTCCGCTCCCCCATCGGCGTACGGAAGCCCCAGGTCACGGGGGCCTGGGGCTTCCGTACGCCCGCATGTCGCGCCGGCCCGAGTTCGGCATCCTCGCCCTGCTGCCCCTGTGGCTCCGGTACGCCCTGGGGCATCCAGTACGCCCTGGGGCATTCCGCGGTCCGACCGGGCTGATGGTCTTCGTCGGGAGAGACCACGGGCAGCGCGGCGACGCACGTGACCCCGGCGCAGGCCCCAGCACAAGCAAAAGCCCCAGGTCACGGCGAGTGAGTCCTGAGGCTTCTACAGAGCCGCCTTCGGGATTCGAACCCGAGACCTACGCATTACGAGTGCGTTGCTCTGGCCAACTGAGCTAAGGCGGCACGCTCTGGCGCACCATGGTGCGGTCAGCAGCGACGCCAAGTCTACACAGTTTCCAGGGGTGCTCCGCACCACCCGGCGCCGCTGCCGTATCCGCAGGTCAGGTGCACTTCTTGCCGTCCTTGGGCGGCGTGCCCTCCAGGAGGTAGGTGTTGATCGCCGTGTCGACACAGTCGCTGCCCCGGCCGTACGCCGTGTGCCCGTCGCCCTCGTAGGTCAGCAAAGTGCCGGAGGAGAGCTGCTCCGCGAGGGACTCGGCCCACTTGTACGGGGTGGCCGGGTCCCGGGTGGTGCCGACCACGACGATCGGGGCGGCGCCCTCCGCCTCGGTGCGGTGCGGGGTGCCGGTGGGGTCCACGGGCCAGGAGCCGCAGTTCAGCGCGGCCCAGGCGAAGCCCCTGCCGAAGACCGGGGATGCCTTCTCGAATTCCGGGACCGCGTTCTCCACCTCTGCGGGGCCGGCGAAGGCGGGGGCCAGGTCCAGGCAGTTCACGGCGGCGTTGGCGAACATCAGATTGGCGTACTCGCCGCTCGGCTCGCGCTCGTAGTAGCTGTCTGCCAGCGAGAGGAGGCCGGCGCCGTCACCGCGCTGAGCCGAGGCGACGGCCTCGCGGAGCTGGGGCCAGGCGGACTCGTCGTACATGGCGGCGATCACACCCGTGGTCGCCAGGGATTCGGTCAGCTTCCGGGTCTCACCGGTCGGCACCGGCTCGGCGTCCAGATCACCGAAGAGCTTCTTCAGGGCGGTCGCGGCCGCCGTGGTGGACGTGGTGCCGAGCGGGCAGTCGGCCTGCTTCACACAGTCCGCGGCGAACGACTGGAAGGCCGTCTCGAAACCGGCGGTCTGATCGCGGTTGATGTCCACCGCGGGGAGCGAGGGGTCCATCGCCCCGTCCAGGACGAGGCGCCCCGCCCGGGCGGGGAACAGATCGGCGTAGGTCGCGCCGAGGAACGTGCCGTACGAGGCGCCGACGTAGTTCAGCTTCTCGTCTCCGAGCAGGGACCGCAGGATGTCCATGTCACGCGCCGTCTCGACCGTGGACACATGCGGAAGGATCTTGCCGGAGCGCTTCGCGCAGCCGTCGGCGAACTTCTTGAAGGACTTGTTCAGCTCGGTGACCTCGCCCTTGTCGTCCGGAGTCTGGTCGACCTGGGTGTAGGCGTCCATCTCCTTGCCGGTGAGGCACTCGACCGGTTCGCTGCGGGCCACTCCGCGCGGGTCGACGGCCACCATGTCGTACCGGGCGCGGACCGGGGCGGGATAGCCGATGGCCGCGTACCCCTGGAGGTAGCCGACGGCCGAGCCGCCGGGACCGCCGGGGTTGACCAGGAGCGAACCGATCCGCTTGCCCGGTCCGGTGGCCTTCTTCCGCGAGACGGCCAGTTTGACGTCCCCGCCGTCGGGCTTCGCGTAGTCGAGCGGTGCCTTCATCGTGGTGCACTGGAAGCCCTCCACGCCGCAGTCCCGCCAGCGCAGCTTCTGCGCGTAGTACGGCTCGAGTTCCTCGGCGACGGCCGAACCCGTCGCCGACGCGCTCGGCGCCGAACTTCCGCTGCTGCAGCCGGAGACGAGGAGGCCGGCAGTGCCGAGCGCGGTGGCGAAGATGCGTAGCAGGCGCCTGGTGTCCATCCCCGGAGCGTAGCCGCCGTGTGACGACTCGTCCGATTCCCTGCTCATACGGGTGAATTCGCACCCCGGGGCGGTCCACAGGTGGACGCCGGCTCAGCCCGCCCGGAGCGCGACCGCCATGGCCTCCACGGCAAGCAACGGCGCGACGTTACGGTCGAGGGCGCGGCGGCAGGCGATCACGGCCTCTATCCGGCGCAGGGTGCGCTCAGGGGTGGACGACTCGGCGATCCGGTCGAGGGAGTCCCGGACGTCGGTGTTGGCGAGGGCGATCCGGGAGCCGAGCTGGAGTGCCAGCACATCGCGGTAGAAGCCGGTGAGCTCGCTGAGCGCGAGGTCCAGGCTGTCGCGCTGCGTACGCGTCCTGCGGCGCTTCTGCCTGTCCTCCAGCTCCTTCATCGCACCCGCCGTCCCGCGAGGCATCCGGCCCCCCGCGACGCCGCCGAGCGCCGCCTTCAGGTCGTCCGTCTCCTTGACGTCGACCTCCTCGGCGACCTGTTTGGCATCGTCGGTCGCCGTATCGATCAGCTCCTGGGCCGCCTTGAGGCAGCCGCCGACGTCATGGACGCGCAGCGGAAGCTTGAGCACGGCGGCGCGGCGGGCACGGGCCCGCTCGTCCGTCGCCAGGCGTCGCGCCCGGCCGATGTGCCCCTGGGTGGCACGGGCGGCCGACGCGGCCCGCTCGGGGTCGATGCCGTCCCGCCTGATCAGCACCTCGGCCACGGCGTCGACCGGGGGCGTACGGAGCGTGAGGTGACGGCAGCGGGAGCGGATCGTGGGCAGCACGTCCTCGAGGGAGGGCGCGCAGAGCAGCCACACCGTGCGGGGCGCGGGCTCCTCCACCGCCTTCAGCAGGACGTTGCCCGCGCCCTCGGTGAGGCGGTCGGCGTCCTCCATGACGATGACCTGCCAGCGGCCCACGGCGGGGGACAGCTGGGCACGGCGGACCAGCTCACGGGTCTCCTTCACACCGATCGAGAGCAGATCCGTCCGGATCACCTCGACGTCGGCGTGGGTACCGATCAGGGCCGTGTGGCAGCCGTCGCAGAAGCCGCAGCCGGGAGCCCCGCCCAGGGCGCGGTCGGGGCTGGTGCACTGGAGCGCGGCGGCGAAGGCACGGGCGGCCGTGGACCTGCCCGAGCCGGGCGGGCCCGTGAACAGCCAGGCATGCGTCATCTTGGAGCCGGGCGGCACCGGCTCACCTGCGGACACGGCGGTCACCAGGACATCGGCGTCCCGGGCGGCGGCACCGAGCTGCTCCTGCACCCGGTCCTGTCCGACCAGGTCGTCCCAAACGGTCATGGTCACCGCCCTTCCGGTGGCGTGGTGCTGGAACGCCGGAACCCCGGCGCCTCCCTATTGTGCGGGAAGGGTCCGACAGTCCCGGCGTTCCGAGCCCGCGCCCGGCGTCCGCCCGTCAGCGGCGGGGCCGGCGTCCGCCGCGTCCGGAGCCGCCCTGGTCGTCGTCGCCCCCGAGCAGTTCGTCGGCCAGGGAGGGCAGATCGTCGAGCGGCGTCTCCTCGGCCCAGTCGGGACGCGGACGCTTCTGGCGACCGGAAGCACCCTGCGCCGCCGGCCCCGCCTGCGGGTCGTCGCTGATCTGGGGCAGCTCGCGTGTCCGCTCGTTCTCGCTCTCGGGGCGGGAGGCCCCGCGCTCGTCACGGAAGACACCCGGCGGAACCCGGTCCGACGGGCTCCCGTCACGCACGGGCGGCAGGACAGCGGTCTCGTCCGCGTCGCGCACCGGCGGCAGGACAGCGGTCTCGTCCGCCTCGGGCGCCGGGCGGTCCGGCCGGGCGACCGGCACGGGCTGCGTGATCTCGTTCGGGTTCACGACCGGGGTCGGGACGGTGAGCTCGTTGTCCGGCACGGTCGGCCCGGCGGACCGGGACCCGGACTCCTGGGTACGCTCCGCGGCGGCGGCAGCAGCCGCCTCCTCGGCGCGGGCAGCCGCCTCGGCCTCGGCACGGCGGCGGGCCTCCTCGGCCCGCACCAGCACCTCCTCCGCCTTGCGCTGCTTCTCCAGGCGCAGTTCCTCCGCCTCCTTGCGCAGCCGCGCCTCCTCCTGGGCCTGCAGGCGCAGCCGCTCCTGCTCGGCCTCGCGCACCCGCTCCTCGGCCTCGAGACGGGCTCGCTCCTCCTCCGCACGGCGGCGGGCGTCCTCGGCACGCTGCCGTGCCTCCTCGGCCTGCCGTTCGGCCTCGCGCTGCCGCGCCTCTTCCTCCTCGCGGCGCCTGCGCTCCTCCTCCTCGGCGCGGAGCTTGGCGAGCTGAGCCTGCCGCTCGCGCTCCAGCCTCTCCTCCTCGGCCTTGCGCGCCGCCTCTTCCTCGGCCTTGCGCCGGGCTTCCTCCTCGGCGGCCTTGCGTGCCTCTTCCTGGGCCTTGATCTCGGCCTCGGAGAGCGGAAGCAGCCGGTCGAGCCGGTGGCGTACGACCGTGGTGACCGCTTCCGGCTCCTGCCCGGCGTCCACCACCAGGTAGCGGGCCGGGTCGGCCGCCGCGAGGGTGAGGAAGCCGGACCGCACCCGGGTGTGGAATTCGGCCGGCTCGGACTCCAGCCGGTCGGGCGCCTCGGTGAAGCGTTCCCGCGCCGTCTCCGGGTCGACGTCCAGAAGGACCGTCAGGTGCGGTACGAGACCACTCGTCGCCCAGCGCGAGATCCGGGCGATCTCGGTCGGGGCGAGGTCACGGCCCGCGCCCTGGTAGGCCACGGACGAGTCGATGTAGCGGTCGGAGATCACGATCGCGCCGCGCTCCAGCGCCGGGCGGACGACCGAGTCCACGTGCTCGGCCCGGTCCGCGGCGTACAGCAGCGCCTCGGCCCGGTTCGACAGACCGGCCGACGACACGTCCAGCAGGATCGACCGCAGGCGCTTGCCGACCGGGGTGGCCCCCGGCTCGCGCGTCACGACGACCTCATGGCCCTTGGCGCGGATCCATTCGGCGAGCGCCTCGACCTGGGTGGACTTGCCGGCTCCGTCGCCGCCCTCCAGGACGAGGAAGAAGCCGTTCGCCGCGGGAGTGACGGGGGTGTCGCCGCCGCGCAGCGCCTCACGCAGGTCGCGGCGGAGCGGCACACCGGCACGGTCGTCGGTCCTGGCGAGGACGGTCACCGCGACGGGCAGCAGAAGCGCGCCGACGAGCATCAGCGTGAAGGCCGCGCCGCCGTGCGCGAAGACGAAGTCGCCGGACCCCAGGCGGTGCCGTCCGATGGCGGCGGCGAGCAGCGGTCCGCCCACCGCGCCGAGCGCGACCAGTATCCGGACCACGGCCTGAAGGTGCTCGGTGGCCCTGGCCTGCCGGAACGCCTCCGTCTCCTGATCGATGACCGTGTGCCCGATGTTGGCGGCGACCCCCGCCGCGTAACCGGCGAGCAGTGCGATCAGCAGCCCGGTGGCGGTGTCGGGCACCAGGCCGAGCGCGAGGAGCGCCACGCCCGTGACAGCGACCGCGAGGGCCAGCAGCCGGCGACGCGACAGGGCGGGCAGCACCTTCCGCGCGGTTCGGATACCGAGCGCGGTGCCACCGGTCAGGGCCAGGATCAGCAGCGCGAAGGTGGCGGGCCCGCCATCGAGGTCGGCGGCGTGCAGCACGGAGACGCCCGCTGCGGCGGCGATGGCCCCGGCGACCGCGGCACACGCGGCGACGACCAGCGGGATGCTCCCGGTGCGGCCCTTGTCGGACCCCGTCGCGCCGGCCGGCCGGCGCAGGCCCTCCAGGGGCGAGCGCGGTCGGGGCGTCCGGGTGGCCGGAAGCTGGAGGAAGTACAGCGTCGAGACGGAGGCGGCGAAGAGCCCCGCCGCGATGTAGGACCCGAGGGCGGCCTGGTGGAAGGAGAACCAGTCGAAGCCGGTGCCCAGCAGTTCACCGATCAGCGCGGCGACCACCAGCACGACCGCGGCCGCGGGGACCGAAAGGAAGTTCGTCCGCAGGGAGAGCCTGCGGAGGGCGTCGAGGTGGTCCGGCAGCGGGCGCACGGCGGCGCCCTCCGGGGGCGGGGCGGGAAGCAGCGCGGGAGCCGCGCTCTCCTTGGCCACCGCCCACAGCCGTTCGCCGGCACCTGCCACGAAGACGGTGATCAGGATCATCATGAGTGCCTTGTCCGGCATCCAGTCGATCCACAGGGGCGCGACGACCAGCAGGGCGAGCCGCAGCGCGTCCGCCCCGATCATCAGCCAGCGCCGGTCGATCGGACCGCCGGGCGCCGTGAGCGCCGTAAGGGGTCCCAGTAGTACGGCTCCGAAGAGCACGGTGGAAAGAATCCGGGCGCCGAACACGGCGGCGACGGCAAAGGCCGCCCCGCGGTATCCGGCCCCGAAGGAGCCCTCGAGGACCGCCGCCTGCAGCGACAACAGCACAAGCACAAGAAGGGCGAGTGAATCGCCGATACTGCCGACGAGCTGGGCGCTCCACAACCGCCTGAGCGGGGGAACACGCAACAGGGCTCGTACGGCGCGCTCGCGTGAGTCTGCGGCAAGTGTGTCGGAGGTGGGGCTCACGACCGGTGGCTGCTCGGCTCGCGTCATCCGCCCAGCCTATCGGGAGCGGTGCGGTGGCCGGGGGCCGCGTCCGAACATATGCCCAACGGGAACGCCGTCCGCCCTCGCGACAACGCCGGAAGGGCCGGGTCTCCCCGGCCCTTCCGGCGTACGTGCACGGCTGACCGCCTGCTCCCGCGGCCGGCTGCCGACGGACAGCTCGCGGTCAGCTCTCCTCGGAGGGGGCCGCAGCGGTCTTCTTCGCCGCGGCGGTCGCCTTCTTCGCCGGCGCCTTCTTGGCGGCGGTGGTCTTCTTGGCGGCCGTCGTCTTGGTGGCGGTGGCCTTCTTGGCGGTCGTCTTCTTCGCCGCCGTGGCCTTCTTCGCGGTCGCCTTCTTGGCCGGAGCCTTCTTCGCCGTCTTCTTCTTCGCCGGGCCCTTCGCCCGCTTCTCGGCGAGCAGCTCGTAACCGCGCTCCGGCGTGATGTCCTCGACGCTGTCGTCGGTCCGCAGCGTCGCGTTCGTCTCGCCGTCGGTGACGTACGCGCCGAAGCGGCCGTCCTTCACCACCACCGGGGACCCGCTCACGGGGTCCGTGCCCAGCTCCTTCAGCGGCGGCTTGGCGGCGGCCCGGCCCCGCTGCTTGGGCTGCGCGTAGATCGCGAGGGCCTCATCGAGCGTGATGTCGAAGAGCTGGTCCTCGGAGGTCAGGGAACGCGAGTCCGTGCCCTTCTTGAGGTAGGGCCCGTAGCGGCCGTTCTGCGCGGTGATCTCGACGCCCTCGGCGTCCTCGCCGACGACCCTCGGCAGGGACATCAGCTTGAGCGCGTCTGCCAGCGTCACCGTGTCGAGCGACATGGACTTGAAGAGTGACGCGGTCCTCGGCTTCACCGCGTTCTTGCCCGTCTTCGGGGTGCCCTCGGGGAGCACCTCGGTGACGTACGGGCCGTAGCGGCCGTCCTTCGCGATGATCTGGTGACCGCTCACCGGGTCGGCACCGAGCTCGAAGTCGCCGCTCGGCTTGGCCAGCAGCTCCTCGGCGAGCTCCACGGACAGCTCGTCGGGTGCCAGGTCCTCCGGCACGTCCGCGCGCTGGTGACCCTCGGAGTCCTTCTCACCGCGCTCGATGTACGGGCCGTAGCGGCCGACGCGGAGCTTGATGTCGTTGCCGACGGGGAACGAGGAGATCTCACGGGCGTCGATCGCGCCCAGGTCGGTCACGAGTTCCTTCAGACCACCGAGGTGGTCCCCGTCGCCGTTGCCCGCGGCGGAGGCCGCGCCCGCGCCGGTCGTGTCGTCACCCGTGCCGAAGTAGAAGTGCCGCAGCCACGGCACGGACTGCGCCTCGCCCCGCGCGATGCGGTCGAGGTCGTCCTCCATACGGGCCGTGAAGTCGTAGTCGACGAGCCGGCCGAAGTGCTTCTCCAGCAGGTTGACCACGGCGAACGAGAGGAACGACGGCACCAGGGCCGTGCCCTTCTTGAACACGTAGCCGCGGTCGAGGATGGTCCCGATGATCGATGCGTACGTCGACGGGCGGCCGATCTCGCGCTCTTCGAGCTCCTTGACCAGCGAGGCCTCGGTGTAGCGGGCCGGCGGCTTGGTGGCGTGGCCGTCGACCGTGACCTCGTCGGCGGTCAGCGCGTCGCCCTCGGCGACCTGCGGCAGCCTGCGCTCACGGTCGTCCAGCTCGGCGTTCGGATCGTCCGCGCCCTCGACGTACGCCTTCATGAAGCCGTGGAAGGTGATCGTCTTGCCGGACGCGGAGAACTCGGCGTCCCGGCCGTCGCTCGCCCGGCCACCGATCTTGACGGTGACGGAGTTACCGACGGCGTCCTTCATCTGGGAGGCGACGGTCCGCTTCCAGATCAGCTCGTAGAGCCGGAACTGGTCGCCGGTGAGGCCCGTCTCGGCCGGGGTGCGGAAGCGGTCGCCCGAGGGGCGGATCGCCTCGTGCGCCTCCTGCGCGTTCTTGACCTTCCCCGCGTACGTGCGGGGCTTGTCGGGCAGGTAGTTCGCACCGTACAGCTGTGTGACCTGCGCCCGGGCCGCTGAGACCGCGGTGTCCGAGAGGGTGGTGGAGTCCGTACGCATGTAGGTGATGAAGCCGTTCTCGTACAGCTTCTGCGCCACCTGCATCGTGGCCTTGGCCCCGAATCCCAGCTTCCGGCTGGCCTCCTGCTGGAGGGTCGTCGTACGGAAGGGTGCGTACGGCGAGCGGCGGTACGGCTTCGACTCGACCGAGCGGACCGCGAACGCGGAGTCGGCGAGCGCCGCGGCCAGGGCGCGGGCGTTCGTCTCGTCCAGGTGCAGCGTCTGTGCGGAGCCCTGTTTGAGCTGCCCGTCGGGACCGAAGTCTCGGCCCTGGGCGATGCGGCGCCCGTCGACCGCGCTGAGGCGGGCGGTGAGCGTCGAGGGGTCGGAGAGGTCACCGGCGCGTCCGGTGGCGAAGGTGCCGGTCAGGTCCCAGTACTCGGCGGAACGGAAGGCGATGCGCTCGCGCTCCCGCTCGACGACGAGGCGGGTGGCGACCGACTGGACACGGCCCGCGGAGAGCCGCGGCATGACCTTCTTCCACAGGACCGGCGAGACCTCGTAGCCGTAGAGGCGGTCGAGGATGCGGCGGGTCTCCTGGGCGTCGACCATGCGCTGGTTGAGCTCGCGCGGGTTGGCGACGGCGGCCCTGATCGCGTCCTTGGTGATCTCGTGGAAGACCATCCGGTGGACCGGGACCTTGGGCTTCAGGACTTCCTGCAGGTGCCACGCGATGGCTTCGCCCTCGCGGTCCTCATCGGTGGCGAGGAAGAGTTCGTCGGATTCGGCGAGGAGCTGCTTGAGCTTCCTGACCTGGGCTTTCTTGTCTGCGTTGACGACGTAGATCGGCTGGAAGTCGTTCTCGACGTCCACGCCGAGGCGGCGTACCTCACCGGTGTACTCGTCCGGCACCTCGGCGGCGCCGTTCGGCAGGTCGCGGATGTGCCCGACGCTCGCCTCGACGACGTATCCGGGGCCGAGATAGCCCTTGATCGTCTTCGCCTTGGCAGGCGACTCGACAATGACGAGTCGGCGGCCTGCGGTCTCGCTGGTCGGGGACAACTTCGCTCTTCTCTCCGGTCGGCACTCGTGGGGCATCCGGGCAGCGCTCTTACGCTGCCCGCGGTGCTGTCGCTGCGGAGTGTGACGGTACAACCCGCCCCCGTGTCAAACGGCAAAAGCCCGCAACGGCCACTCGAACGGTAACCCGACTTCCGCCATTCCTGCCGCCCGGACCGCCCGGTCCGCTCCGCGCACGGCTGTCGCCTGCGGGTTTCGCGGTCATGCGGGGGAACCTGCGGGAACGGCCGGCCGGCGGCCGACGCCCCCACGGGACAAGCGGATCAGACGCTGGTGAAGCACCACACGCCGAGGACGAGGAAGAGTACGCCGAAGAGGGCGGCGAGGGCGGTGGAGGCGACAGGGCTCACACCGAGCGCGACCGGCGCGCGCTGGATGGTGCGCGCCCCCGTCCAGACGAGGAGAGCGACACCGAACAGCGCGAAGGCCGCACCGGCGAATACCGCGGTGACACTCTCCATGTCCGTACCCCTCACGCTCGGGCCTGCGGGCGCCTCGGCCCTCGGCAGAGGGGAGGCTGCCACGCCGGGGCGGCCTCGGCGCGAACCCCGGATGAACGCCGTGCGGCCGCCCGGCGAACGGCCGTGAGCGGAACCCGCGCGCCGCTGCGGGGCGGCACGCGGGCGGACGTTCAGCCCCAGGTCGGAGGGGTGTTGAGCGGCGGGACGCACGGCTCCGGCATACGGAGCGGAGCGTCGAGGAGGCCCGGGGAGACAGGCGCCCCGGGCTCTCGTCACCGCACGGGAAGGCGTCAGCGCACGGGGTCCAGGAAGCCTTCCTCCACCAGCAGCCGGATCGCCTGTGGGGTGCGGTCGCGCAGCAGCACCGGGTCCTCGGCCATCAGCTGGGCGATGGCGTCCAGGATGCGCCCCGCGGGCAGCGATCCGTCGCACACGCCAGCGAACCCGGCCCCGACGGCGTCGACCTTGGTCGCCCGGCGCATCCCGCGGTGCTGACGCAGCACCACGTGCTCGGGATCCTCCGCCCCCGGCAGCCCGACCTGCTCCTGCACGACCTCCTGGGCAAGCGTGAAGTGCGCGGCGAGCAGCGCCGCGTCGTCGTGTTCCCGCAGATAGTCCTGCCGTACGAAATGGGCCTCGACGGCAGGCCCGAGGGGCTGCTCGATCGAGTGCGGCCACTCCTCGGCGACGAGCGAGGGATTTCCGGCAGCGGCAGCGGCGGACTTCCGGAGTGTGATCCAGCCGAAGCCGACGGCCTTGGTGCTGCGGGCCTCGAACTCGTCCAGCCACGCCTCGTACCGCTCGGTGTACAGCGCGGGGTCGGTGCGGTGGTCGCCGCTGTCGCGCAACCACAGCTCGGCGTACTGCGTGACGTCCTGCACCTCGCGCTGCACGATCCAGGCGTCACATCCGGCGGGCACCCAGGAACGCACCCGGTCCTGCCACTCCTCGCCCTCCACGTGCTGCCAGTTGGCGAGGAACTGCGCGTATCCGCCCTCGTTGAGCCGGTCCCCGGCCTCCTGCACGAGCGCCCGGCACAGATCGTCGCCGCCCATGCCGCCGTCGCGGTAGGTCAGCCGGGCGCCGGGCGAGATGACGAAGGGCGGGTTCGACACGATCAGGTCGTACGTCTCCGTACCGACCGGCTCGAAGAGGGACCCCTCCCGCAGGTCGGCGGGGGCGGCCCCGGACAGCGCGAGGGTGAGACGGGTGAATTCGAGGGCGCGCGGGTTGACGTCCGTCGCGGTCACCCTCGTGGCGTGCTGGGCGGCGTGCAGTGCCTGGATGCCGGAGCCCGTACCGACATCGAGTGCGGAGGCCACGGGCCTGCGCACGGTGATCCCGGCGAGCGTGGTGGAGGCACCGCCGACGCCGAGGACGACGCCCTCGTCGTGCGAGCCGATGCCGCCGGCCCCGCCCACGGCGCATCCCAGGTCGGACACGATGAACCAGTCCTGGCCCTCGGGCCCGCCGTAAGGCCGCACGTCGACGGTCGCTCTGACCAGGTCGCCCTCGCGAACCACCCAGCCGTCCTCCACGCACTCCTCCAGTGGGAGGGCCGCGGTGGCCGCGGGGGCCGGAACTGGGCGCTGCAGAAGGAACAGCCGCACCAGCGTGTCGAGCGGCGAGCCCCCGCGGGTGGCCCGGAGCGCCGGGACGGTCTCACTGCGGGCGAGCGCCGTGTACGCGGGCGCGCCGAGGCGTTCCAGGAGGCCGTCGGCGGTGAAGGCGGCGGCAATCAGGGCTGCGCGGAGCCGGGGGGCACGATCGGATGCGGGAAGGCTGGGCGTACTCACCCGACCATTGTGTCCGCTCCCGCCGACAACGGCAGCGGCCGGGCGTCCAGGGGGACGGCCGGCCGCTGCGGATGCCGGTGCGGCGCTGTGCGCCGTTACGACTCCTGGCTCGACTTGTCGCCGGCCTTCTCGTCGCTCGACTTGTCGCCGGCCTTCTCGTCGCCGGCCTTGTCGTCGCTTGCCTTCTCGCTTGCCTTCTCGCTCGGCGAGGGGGACGCCGGGGCGGACGGAGCGGAGGCGGGCGGGGCCGAGGCAGTCGGCTTCTGGCAGCCCTTCTGCTTGGCCATCGCCGAGCCGACCTCGCCGGACTGAAGCTTTTTCAGCGCCTGGTCACCGTTGGTGCTGATCTTGTTCAGCTCGTCGGCGATGTCCTTGAGACCGTCGGCGAACTTCGCCTGGTCCTTCGTGTCGAGCGCGTCGACCTTCGTCTTGAGGTCCGCGTAGGCCGCCGAGGAGGCGTTGAGCTCCTTCACGGCCTCCTTCTGGGTGGTCTCCCCGCCGTCCACGGGCGGTGCGCCCGCCGACTGCACGGCCGTGCCCAGCGCCTTGTAGGCCCCCGAGATCTGCTGGAAGGCTGCCGAGTCGGTCTTCTGGACGTCAGCGGGCTTGCTGTTGTCCGCAGTCTGCTGCTGGATCGCGGCATTGGCGTTCGCGATCTTCTGCAACTGCGGCTGAACCTGGTCGCAGACCTTCTTCGCCCAGTCGTTGACCTTGTTGTCGCTGTCGTCGCTGCAGCCCGACAGCGTCAGTACGAGTACCGCACCGCCGGACAGTGCGGCTGCAAGCTTCTTGTTCACCGGATTGGGTCCCTTCCAAGGCTCTCGGCCCCGGAACTTACACGCCGAACGGGCGGCAATCAGGCGGCGTACGTCCGATATATATTTCTTTGCAGCCATTTGCACCAAGGGTAACGAGGGAGATACAACTCACCCGCGCACTAGGACACATGTCCGAAGTGCCCTGCCGGAGTGCCCTGCCGGTCGCGAGACGACAGGACGCGGAGCGGCGGACGGCACATCAGAACGCGCCGCCCGCCGCCGTGCTGAGCGGGTGTCGGATACGGACCCACTCCGCCCATGACCTGTCGTGTCAGGAAACAGCGGCAGGACCGGTGGACTTGGCAGGGCCGCCTCCGCCGCCCCCACCGTCATCGCCGCCCGGGCCGCCACTGTCGCTGTCACCCACGGCGATTCCCCGCCGTTTGGACACGTAGACCGCGCCGATGACGACGACGATGGCGATGACGGCCACCAGGGCCCGCACGCCCGGACTCGCGTCGTCCCCGTAACTGAACTGAACCACCGCGGGGGCGATGAGCAGCGCCACGAGATTCATCACCTTGAGAAGCGGGTTGATGGCGGGGCCCGCCGTGTCCTTGAACGGGTCGCCGACCGTGTCGCCGATGACCGTCGCGGCATGGGCCTCGCTGCCCTTGCCGCCGTGATGGCCGTCCTCGACGAGTTTCTTGGCGTTGTCCCACGCACCCCCGGAGTTGGCGAGGAAGACGGCCATCAGGGTGCCTGTGGCGATCGCACCCGCGAGATACGAGCCGAGTGCACCGACCCCCAGGGTGAACCCCACCGCGATCGGTGCCAGGACGGCGAGCAGCCCGGGCGTGGCCAGCTCGCGCAGCGCGTCCTTGGTGCAGATGTCGACGACACGGCCGTACTCCGGCTTCTCCGTGTAATCCATGATCCCGGGGTGCTCCCGGAACTGCCGCCGCACCTCGTGGACCACGGCCCCCGCCGAACGGGAGACCGCGTTGATGGCCAGTCCGGAGAAGAGGAAGACGACCGCGGCCCCGAGGATCAGGCCGACCAGGTTGTTCGGCTGCGAGATGTCCAGGCTCAGCCCGAGCTCCCCCGCCTGTGCCCCCACATCGCCGACAGCGGTGGCGATGGCGTCCCGGTACGAGCCGAAGAGCGCGGCCGCGGCCAGGACCGCCGTGGCGATCGCGATGCCCTTGGTGATGGCCTTGGTGGTGTTGCCGACGGCGTCCAGGTCGGTGAGCACCTGGGCTCCCGCACCCGTGACGTCCCCGGACATCTCGGCGATGCCCTGTGCGTTGTCGGAGACCGGGCCGAAGGTGTCCATCGCGACGATGACACCCACGGTGGTGAGGAGGCCGGTGCCCGCCAGGGCGACCGCGAAGAGCGCGAGCATGATCGACGTACCGCCGAGCAGGAACGCCCCGTAGACGCCGAGACCGATCAGGAGCGCGGTGTAGACGGCCGACTCCAGGCCGATGGAGATCCCCGCGAGCACGACGGTGGCGGGTCCGGTCAGCGAGGACTTCCCGATGTCCCGGACGGGACGCCGGCTGGTCTCGGTGAAGTAGCCGGTGAGCTGCTGGATCAGGGCGGCGAGCACGATCCCGATGGCCACGGCGACCAGGGCGAAGACGCGCGGGTCGCCGCCGTGCGAGGTGATGGCGTCGTCGGTGACGCCGTCCAGCCCGGCGTACGAGGACGGCAGATGGACGAAGACGGCCACGGCCACGAGCGCGAGCGAGATCACGGCGGAGACGAAGAACCCGCGGTTGATGGCGCTCATCCCGCTCCGGTCCGCACGCCAGGGCGCGACCGCGAAGATCCCGATCATCGCCGTGACCACCCCGATCGCCGGGACGATCAGCGGAAAGGCGAGCCCCGCGTCACCGAAGGCGGCCTTGCCCAGAATGAGCGCGGCCACCAGCGTCACGGCGTACGACTCGAAGAGGTCGGCGGCCATGCCCGCGCAGTCACCGACGTTGTCACCCACGTTGTCGGCGATGGTGGCGGCGTTGCGCGGGTCGTCCTCGGGGATGCCTTGTTCCACCTTGCCCACCAGGTCGGCGCCCACGTCGGCGGCCTTGGTGAAGATACCGCCCCCGACCCTCATGAACATGGCGATCAGCGCGGCGCCGAGGCCGAACCCCTCCAGTACCTTGGGCGCGTCGGCGGCATAGACGAGTACCACGCAGGAGGCACCGAGCAGGCCGAGGCCCACGGTGATCATTCCGACCACACCACCTGTACGAAAAGCGATCTTCATCGCTTTGTGTGAAACGGTGGTGAGATCTTTCTCCGGTTCTCCTTCCGCCGGCGTCGCCTCACGCGCGGCGGCGGCCACACGCACATTGCTGCGTACCGCGAGCCGCATACCGATGTATCCGGTGGCCGCCGAGAAAAGCGCACCCACCAGGAAGAACAGCGAGCGCCCCGCGCGCTGCGACCAGTTGTCGGCCGGGAGCAGCAGGAGCAGGAAGAACACGACGACAGCGAAGATGCCGACGGTACGCAACTGCCGGGCAAGATAGGCATTCGCTCCTTCCTGGACGGCCGCCGCGATCTCCTTCATGCGTTCGGTGCCTTCACCCGCCGCCAGCACCTGGCGTGCGAGCAACTTGGCCACGACCAGCGCGGCCAGGGCGACGACCGCGATGACCACGACGATCAGCCGGTTGCTGTCGGTGAGTGCGGCGGCCGCGAGTGAGGTGGACCGGCCGGAAGGTACGGGAACGTGCGTCAGTTCTGCCAGTGGGGTGATGAAGAACTCCGCCATACGTCCTCCTTGACGCTGAGCGCTCAAGTCGTGGACGGATTGTAGGGAGCGGAGCCTGATCAAAACAGTGGGTGGTCGATGAAATCGACTTTCGTCCACCCAATGGCAAATGATCTCGCTCGAACGTGAACCCGATTGCAGTAATGGGGCAGGCGCATGACACACACGGAATTGTCGTAGATCATTGACCGAGCGGAAATAAAAAGGCCCTGCTCAGCAGGGCCGGAAAACGTGATCAGGTTCGGTGGGCCAGGGGCCGACCAGAGTCTTACCGAAGTCAGGTCAGGTCAGGTCAGGTCAGGGAAGCACGACCGCGGGAGTCGTCGGCCAGGACATGCGGATCACTCCACCGTCCGCGCCCGTGCGGACTTCCACGTCGTCGACCAGTCCGCTGATGACCGCGAGACCCATCTCGTCCTCGCTGTCGGCCTCGGTCTCGGGGTCGTCCGGGCCTCCACCGCCGTGCGCTCCCGTCACCGAGGCGCCGTTTCCGGGGGCGACGTGCCCGTCGCCGACCTCGATGGAGAACGCCTTCTCCTCCTCGGTCAGAACGACCGTGACCGGGGCGGCGATGTCATGGCTACGGTGCAGCCCCACGGCCCGGCTGCACGCCTCACCGACCGCGAGCCTGACCTCGTCGAGCACCGCCTCGTCGACACCGGCCCGGCGCGCCACGGCGGCTGCCACGAGGCGGGCCGTCCTGACGTGTTCGGGCTGAGCGCTGAAGCGGAGTTCAACGGTTGGCATGCCATCCCCCTCGAACGTACGGGCGTGCGTCTCAGGGGCCCGGGCGTGGCGCCCGGCACCCCTGCTCTCATTCTCCTCCGGGAACCGACGAAGCCGGCAGCCGACCACTTGGTCGACCGCCTGCTCGTGGCGGCCTGTCTGCTGCCGCCTGTCGGTCCGTCACAGCGTGCCTGCCGGCCTTGGAGCTGCCGACCTGCACCGACGGGTCAGTCGGTAGCCGCGACAGCCTCGTCGACCGTGGTGTGGATGGGAAACACCTTGGTCAGACCTGTGATCCGGAAAATCTTGAGAATGCGCTCCTGGTTGCACACCAGGCGCAGCGAGCCCTCATGGGCCCGGACACGCTTCAAGCCGCCCACGAGCACGCCGAGGCCGGTGGAGTCGAGGAAGTCGACGCCTTCCATGTCGACAACCAAGTGGTAGCTGCCGTCATTCACCAACTCGACCAACTGCTCGCGCAGCTTGGGCGCGGTATACACATCAATCTCGCCACCGACCTCGACGACCGTACGGTCGCCACCAGGCCCGGACACATTGCGAGTCGACAGGGACAGGTCCACGGATCCTCCAGCACCTTGCTATCGAGCGGTCGCCCCTCGGTCTCCCCGACGGAGGCCAGGGGACGGATCGCCAGCCGCGATGGCATTCAATCACTTACCAGCAGCCATGCACGACGCCTTGGGACCATTGTCCGTCACGCCAGTGACACACTCGGTGCCGATGGCCAAGAATCACCGCCCCAGTCGACCACCCGAGAACGCGGGCTCGCGCCCCTCTCCCACGGTGGTTCTCGACCGGCTCGCCGCAGCGGCGGGCCGGGCAACGCGCATCACTCATACGGAGCACCTGCCCCCGCGTGCGGGAACCCATGCCCTCTGGCCCGATCGCATCCGGCCGGAAGTGGTCTCGGCAATCGGACGGGCCGGAATCGACCATCCGTGGACGCATCAGGCCGCTGCGGCCGAGCACGCCCTGGACGGCGAGTCCGTGGTGATCGCCACCGGGACGGCGTCGGGCAAATCTCTCGCCTACCTCGCTCCGGTGCTGAGTACCCTCCTCGACGGCTCCCATGCTCCGAACGGCCGCGGCACCACCGCGCTCTACCTCGCCCCCACCAAGGCTCTGGCCGCCGACCAGCGCCGCGCGGTGAAGGCCCTCGCGGAACCCCTCGGCGCCGCGATCCGGCCGGCCGTCTACGACGGGGACACGCCGGTGGAAGAACGCGAATGGGTGCGCCAGTACGCCAATTACGTCCTGACGAACCCCGACATGCTGCACCGGGGCATCCTCCCGTCCCACCCCCGCTGGGCCTCCTTCCTCCGCTCCCTCCGCTTCGTCGTCATCGACGAGTGCCACACCTACCGCGGCGTCTTCGGCTCCCACGTCGCCCAGGTACTCCGCCGTCTCCGTCGTCTCTGCGCCCGCTACGGCTCCGAACCCGTCTTCCTCCTCGCCTCCGCCACGGCGGCGCAGCCCTCGGTCGCCGCCGGCCGTCTCACGGGCCTGCCCGTCAAGGAGGTCGCCGACGACGCCTCGCCCCGGGGAGAGCTGGTCTTCGCCCTCTGGGAGCCTCCGCTGACCGAGCTGCACGGCGAGAAGGGGGCCCCCGTACGCCGTACCGCCACGGCCGAGACCGCCGACCTCCTGACCGACCTGACCCTCCAGGGCGTGCGCTCCGTCGCCTTCGTGCGCTCCCGGCGCGGCGCCGAGCTCATCTCCCTCATCGCGAAGGAGCGGCTCGCCGAGGTGGACCGCTCGCTGCCCGGGCGCGTCGCCGCCTATCGCGGCGGTTACCTGCCCGAGGAACGCCGGGCCCTGGAACGAGCACTGCACTCGGGAGATCTGCTCGGCCTGGCCGCCACGACCGCCCTGGAGCTCGGCATCGACGTCTCGGGCCTGGACGCCGTGGTCATCGCCGGCTACCCGGGCACCCGTGCCTCCCTCTGGCAGCAGGCCGGTCGCGCCGGACGCTCGGGGCAGGGCGCCCTCGCCGTCCTCGTGGCCCGGGACGACCCGCTGGACACCTTCCTCGTCCACCATCCCGAGGCGTTGTTCCAGCAGCCCGTGGAGTCGACCGTCCTTGACCCCGACAACCCGTACGTCCTTGCTCCCCACCTGTGCGCCGCGGCCGCGGAACTCCCGCTCACGGAATCCGATGTCGAGCTCTTCGGCCCCGCGGTACCCGAGCTCCTGCCGCAGCTGGAGGCAGCGAAGCTGCTGCGCAGACGTACGACGGGCTGGCACTGGACCCGCCGTGAACGCGCCGCCGACCTCACCGACATCCGCGGCGGGGGCGGCCGTCCGGTCCAGATCGTCGAGGAGGGCACCGGCCGGCTGCTGGGCACCGTCGACGAATCAGCGGCGCACACCGCCGTCCACGAGGGTGCCGTCCATCTCCACCAGGGCCGGACGTATCTCGTCCGCGCGCTGGACCTGGAGGATTCAGTGGCCCTGGTGGAGGAAGCCGTCCCTCCGTATTCGACCAACGCCCGGGACACGACCGCGATCGCCGTGCTGGAGACAGACACCGAGATCCCTTGGGGCGATGGGCGTCTCTGCTTCGGCTCCGTCGAGGTCACCAATCAGGTCGTCTCCTTCCTGCGCCGCAAGCTGATCACCGGGGAGGTCCTGGGTGAGACCAGACTCGACCTGCCGCCCCGCACCCTGCGCACCCGTGCCGTGTGGTGGACGGTCACCGAGGACCAGCTCGATGCCGCCCGGATCACCCCGGAGATTCTCGGCGGGGCCCTGCACGCCGCCGAGCACGCCTCCATCGGGATGCTGCCGCTCTTCGCCACCTGCGACCGCTGGGACATCGGCGGTGTCTCCGTTCCGCTTCACCCCGACACGCTCCTTCCCACGGTGTTCGTCTATGACGGCCACCCGGGTGGTGCGGGCTTCGCGGAGCGCGCCTTCCACACGGCCCGTACGTGGCTCACGGCGACGCGCCAGGCCATCGCGTCCTGCGAGTGCGAGGCGGGCTGCCCGTCCTGTGTCCAGTCCCCCAAGTGCGGCAATGGCAACGAGCCCCTGCACAAACGGGGCGCCGTACGCCTCCTGACCGAACTGCTCAGAACCGCACCGTCCGAGCCCGGGGAAGCCCTTCCGGCGGAGAGCCCGACGGATTCGCGGCCGGAGAGCCCGGAGGGCCCGCGACCGGAGAGCCCGACGGATTCGCGGCCGGAGAGCGCCGCGGGATGAGGCCACGCGGGTGACCCGGCTCCTCGGCGGACGACGGCACCGGGTGCGGGGGCGGCGAGGGGCCCGGCGGGCCCGCCCTCGACCTGACCTCAGGTGCGTACGGGCCGAAGCGCGCCCGGACCGTCACGTCGGCGATCTCCCCCAGCACAGCACAGCGCACTATCTCCGCCCCTTGGGCCGAAGCCACCTCTCCGGCGGCCCCGCACGCGGTCTCCACACCCCGCAACGCCTGGTCGGCCGCGGCGAGCGCGGCCAGATCCGCCGCACCGCCGGCCTTGTGACGGGCGGAGACGGCCTGTCCGAGAGCGAGCACCGCCGCGAACACCACGCAGAGCGCCGCGGTCACGACGGCCGTCCAAACCGTTGCCAGCCCCCTGTCCCGTGTCTCAGGGCAGGCCTTCGTCCCCCTCACGGCTCCGCCCCCACCGTGTCCTCGGCCAAGGCGACCGCCTCGGCGCTCAGCGTCAGGCCCAGTGGTCCGGGCCCCGGCGTCGGCGCCTCCACCCGGACCCGCCACAGCCCCCCGGTCCGCTCCACCGCGACCCGAGCCCGGCCCGGCGCCGCCTCCTGAGCCGCGGACCGCACCGAGTCCTCCGGCTCCGACCGTGCCGCGGCCCGCGCGCCGGCACGCGCGGCGTCCACACAACGGATCTGGTCCGATGCGGCAACCAGCGCCCAGAGAAGGGCGAGGACGAAGGCCACCAGCACGGGGAGGGCCATAGCCGCCTCCGCCGTCACCGTTCCCCGGTCGTCGCTCGGGGCTTTTCGCAGCTCCTCAGAACTTCGCATCGAGGGCGTCCTTGATCAACGACTGCAAGGCCGACAGCACCGCCCCGCTGGTAACCACCTTGTAGAGCACCGCCGCGAACGCGCAGGCGGCGATGGTCCCCACCGCGTACTCGGACGTCGTCATCCCCCTGTCGCCGTCCCGGGCCCGGACACGCGTGCCGAACCTGGCCTCCCACGCACGACGCAGCGCGCTCAGGGACCGCACCATGGCTTTCCTGTTCATCTCAACCCCCATGTCCACGAATTACGTTGTCTCGTCCAGAACCTCGGTCCGGCACTTCGAGCAAGCCGGAGCCGGGCCTCCGCTGCCTCTCGATGCCGGCATCCGGGCATACGGCTGCTCCCACTCAGCCGCGGTGCAACAGGCCGGTCGCCAGCCCGATCACCACCGGCGCCACACCCACGGCCAGAAAGGCGGGCAGGAAGCAGAGCCCCACCGGTGCGGTGATCAACACCCCGGCCCGCTGGGCGCGCGCTACAGCAGCACTCGCCCGCTCGGCGCGCATCTCATCGGCCAGCCTGGAAACCGGTTCCGCGGCCGGAGCCCCCGTCGACGCGGCACGCTCAAGACAGCGGGCCAGCGGCGCGGCACCGGGCAGCTCCCCGAACCGGCCCCAAGCCTCCGCGGGTTCGCCGCCGAGCAGAATCTCGGCCGCTGTCCGGGCAAGCCGCTCCCCGACCGGACCCCCGATGGATTCCCCGACCGCCTCCGCCGCCTCCCGCGGCCCGGCGCCTGCCGAGAGGCAGGACGCCAACAGATCCGCGGTGATCGGCAGCTGCCGGGAGACCATCGCAGCCTCCGCGTCCCTGCCGCCGTTTCCACGCCCCCTGGAAGAGCGCCGCCACCGCCGAACGCCGTACGCCGCCGCGAGACCGGCCCCGCTCCCGGCCACTCCGCCGACGAGGATCCAGACGCCTGCCCAAACGGCCAGGAACACGATCCACCGCCGAGTTCCGCTCCACTCGGGTGGCGACAGGCCCATCCATCTCGGCCCCGGGCCACTCACGGAGCACCCGGCCAGCAGCGCCCCCCGTCTGCGTATCGCCCGATCATGCCGCCGGCCTGCGACCGCGAAGGCGAGATACGCGGCCGAGCCCAGCGCCGTCCCCATCGCCCCGGCCACCACCAACGCGTCCCCCGCCCCTGGCACCCCGCTCATGCCGCCTCCCCCGTCCGCACGATCCGCGATGCCCAGAACAACCCCGCAGCTTCCAGCAGCCCACCCGTCGCCAGGCAGACGAGTCCGGCCGGGCTGTGCAGCAGCACCTCCAGCGGATCCGCTCCGAGCGCCGCTCCCAGCCCCAGGCCCGCCACCGGCAGCAACGCCAGGACCACCACGGTCGACCAGGCGCCCGCCAGCTGGGCCCGCAGCTCCTCCCGCCGCCGCCTCTCGGCCCGCAGTGCGCTCTCCAGTCGCGCCAGGCCGGCCGCGAGCCCCGCACCGCCGTCCACCGCAACCCGCCAGCAAGCGGCCATGCCCGCGAGCCCGTCGAGACCGGGCCCTGACGCCGCCTGCCGCAACGCACCCGGCACATCGCCACCGAACCGCGCGGCGGCCAGCACGGCGGGCTCGGCGACGCCCGGTGCACCGGCGTTCCGCGCTGCGGCGAGCAACGCCTGCCCGGGCTCGTGCCCGGCCCGCAACTCGCCGACCACCGCCCCACAGAGCGAGGTCACCGCGTCGGCCGCCTCCTCACGCTCACGCCGCCGTGCCCGACGAAGCAGCCAGCGCCGCACGAGTGGTACCGCCACAGCGCCCGCGAGCAGGGGAAGCACCGATTCACCCAGCGCAGCGAGAAGAGCCGCCACAGGGGCACACAGCCATTCACGCCGCCCGGCGAAGACCGCGCGGGCCGCGGACCACGCCTCCGGCCCCCACGGTTCCCCCCGCCGAGCTGTCAGCACCCGAGCGCGCCGCGCCCCTGGATCCCGGGCCACGGCCAGAGCGCCCGCCAAGCCCGCGCAGCCGGCCAGGAACAACGCGGGCACCTGGGTCAGCGCCTCGGAACCCCCCGGGGTCACGGCTTGTCTCCGATCAGTGCCCCGAGCCTCTCCCAGCCCCGCTCCGGCTCGAACCCCTCGGTACCCCAGCGCAGCGCGGGCACAGTGACGACCAGGCCTGCGGAATTCCGTTCGAGCACGTGCACTTCGGCCACACGCCGCCGCCCGCCTCTGTCGCGTACCAGGTGAACGACCACTGACAGCGCTGCCGCCAACTGGCTGTGCAGAGCGGCCCGGTCGAGGCCGGCAGCCGTCCCGAGCGCCTCCAGACGCGCCGGAACGTGCTCGGCCGCATTGGCGTGCACCGTGCCGCAGCCGCCTTCGTGCCCGGTGTTGAGCGCTGCCAGAAGCTCCGTCACCTCCGCGCCCCTGACCTCTCCCACCACCAGCCGGTCAGGACGCATGCGCAACGCCTGGCGTACCAGGTCCCGCAGCGTCACCTGCCCTGCCCCCTCCTGATTGGCGGGCCGTGACTCCAGACGGACCACGTGCGGGTGATCCGGGCGCAGTTCCGCCGAATCCTCGGCCAGCACGATGCGCTCCCGTTCACCGACCGCCCCCAGCAGACTCGACAGCAGAGTCGTCTTCCCGGCGCCCGTACCTCCGCTGATCAGATACGAGACCCGGGCCTCCACCAGGGCTCTCAGCAGCCGATCACCGCCGGGCGGGACCGTCCCCGCCGCGACGAGCTCGGCAAGGGCGAAGGCGCGGGGGCGCACCACACGCAGCGAGAGACACGTCGATCCGACGGACACCGGCGGCAGTACGGCGTGCATACGCGTCCCGTCCGGCAGCCGCGCGTCCACCCACGGCCGGGCGTCGTCCAGCCGTCGTCCCGCTCCCGCGGCGAGCCTCTGAGCCAGTCTCCGGACCGCCGCCGCATCCGGGAAGACGACCCGGGTCAGCTCCAATCCGCCGCCACGGTCCACCCACACCCGGTCCGGAGCGGACACGAGCACATCGGTCACCGCAGGGTCTGCGAGGAGTTGCTCCAGCACCCCTGTGCCGACCAGCTCCCCCCTCAGCTCCTCGGCCGCGCCGAGCACCTCCGCGTCACCGAGCAGACGGCCCTGCTCCCTCAGCGCGGCAGCCACCCCCGCAGGAGTGGGCGCCACACCGCTCCGGGCCAGTCGTTGACGTACGGCATCAAGCAGCGCGTCGGTCATGACGGCACTCCCCCGCGAGACCGGACCGGGGCAGCGTCCGGACGGGCCGGGACATCCGCCAGCTCCCAGAAGGCCGTACAGAAGCGGGCCAGCGGACCGCGGGAATTCCCACCCGGGGGCACACCGCTGTCCTGAGCCGAAGCCAGCGCCGGCTCCGCGGGCAGGTCACCGACGAGCGGCAGGCCCAGCGTCCGCGCCAGCCACTGCTCGTCCAGGCCCGCGGTGTAGGGCCCCCGCGTGACGACCCGTAGATCTTCCAGCGCCGTGCGGGCCACACTCGCCACGCGCTGCGCCGCCGCGACCGCTCTCAATTCCCCGGGCACGACCATCAGACCTACGTCGAGCTGCGCCAGCGCCTCCGTCACGCTGTCGTCGAACCGGCGCGGAAGATCGACGACCACCACTCCACCCAGCCGACGAGCGGCGGCGAGCACCGACCGCATGGCCTGGGGCGGAACGGTCACTTCATCGTCCCGACCCCAGCTGAGCACCCGCAGCCCGTGCAATGCCGGCAGCGACTCCTCCAACGCGCCTCCGCCCAGCCTCCCTTTCGAACGGGCGAAATCCGGCCACCGCAATCCCTCGGATTCCTCACCGCCGAGCAGGACATCGATCCCGCCGCCCAAGGGGTCGCCGTCGATCAGCATCGTCCGCCGGCCCGACCTCGCGGCTGTTACGGCGAGTGCGCAGGCCAGCGTGGACGCGCCGGAGCCGCCCCGGCCCCCCATCACTCCCACCGTGAGCGCAGGCCTGCCCACGCCCTCCACCGCATTGGCGATCTGGTCGACGAGCCAGCCTTCGGAAGCGGGCAGTCTCAGCACGTATTCGGCCCCGATCTCCACCGCGCGGCGCCAGACGTCGGGGTCCTTCTGGTCCCGCCCGACGAGCATCACGCCGGGCCTGCGTGGCACCCCACGGCATCTGCGCGCCGCGTCATCACCGACCAGGACCATCGACGCCCGGTCCCAGCCGCCTCTCTCCCCCGGAGGCCCGTGCCGCACCTCCGGTACCGCCCCGGCCGCCGCGCACAACCTGAGCAGATCGTCCAGCAGATCCGGGTCCTCGGTGAGGATCAGCGGGCCGTCCCGCCGCCCTTCGGCGCTCGACGGACCTTCGCCCGCGAAAGATCCAGCCACGATCTCCGCCCCTCTCACTGTCTCCTCCAGTGCGGTTTCGCGGCGATCTCGAACGCTTCCGAGACGCGCGATTCCGGAACCCGCGGACTTCGCGGGTGGAATCAACATGCAACGTCACGGAAAAAGATGTAGATCTTGCTCAAAAACTGTGGACAACTCAAGCGTTGTGAATATCTCGGTAGCTCGTACAGGGGACTTTCACAGCGCAGCCCTTCCGCTACGCACGGTGACGGGGCATGATCGAGAGGACCGGCGTGAGAGGGCGGTCGACACCGGCGACACAGAGGAAGGGCCTGAACTCCTGGCCGCAAAACGCATCCGGACATGCGACGACCCCCGCCGGGGGGGAGAGCGGGGGTCGTCCCCACGGCCGACTCGGGGGGGGGAGGAGCCGGACCGGGGTTAGCACGGTCGCGAACGATCCGTGACTTCCATGGTGTACCCGAGCCCCTTCTCAAGCAAACCCACCTGCCGGATTTTAGGCCGAATGGCGGGCCCCTATGCTCACCTTTGTGGAAAACTGCTTCTCGCCGCGCTCAGCAGCCTTCTTTGACCTGGACAAGACGGTCATTGCGAAGTCTTCGACACTGACCTTCAGCAAGTCCTTCTACCAAGGTGGGCTGATCAACCGTCGTGCCGTACTGCGCACTGCGTACGCACAGTTCGTGTTCCTCGCCGGGGGTGCCGATCACGACCAGATGGAGCGGATGCGTGAATACCTCTCAGCGCTCTGCAAAGGGTGGAACGTCCAGCAGGTCAAGGATCTGGTCGCCGAAACCCTGCACGACCTGATCGACCCCATCATCTACGACGAGGCCGCGACCCTCATCGAGGAACACCACACCGCCGGGCGCGATGTGGTCATCGTTTCGACATCCGGCGCCGAAGTCGTCGAACCCATCGGAGAACTGCTCGGCGCCGACCGGGTCGTGGCGACCCGGATGGTCGTGGGCGACGACGGCTGCTTCACCGGCGAGGTCGAGTACTACGCCTACGGACCGACCAAGGCCGCGGCGATCAGGACGCTCGCCGCATCGGAGGGGTACGACCTGTCACGCTGCTACGCGTACAGCGACTCCGCCACCGACGTGCCCATGCTGGAGTCCGTGGGATACCCCCACGCCGTCAACCCGGACCGGGCCCTGCGGCGCGAGGCCACACTCAGAGAGTGGCCGATTCTCGTCTTCGACCGTCCGGTCCGACTCAAGCAGCGTCTGCCCGCTTTCTCGATGCCACCGCGGCCGGCGCTCGTGGCGGCAGCAGCACTGGGTGCGGCCGCGGCGACCGCAGGGCTCGTCTGGTACGCCAATCGTCGCCGCGCAGCCGCGCCCATCACCTGACAGTGGGGGTCGAGGCCAGTCGGAGCCGCCCTCGGCCCAGCATGTCTGACTCGCTAGCATTTGAACATAAAAGTAAAGAAAAGCGGCCAGGGCTTCCGCTCCCCCTTGTCCCGGAGTACAAAGGATGCAACGGCCCGCGAGACCAAGGACATCCGCGAGGATCACCTTTACGCAGTAGGCCCCACGGACCGAGCACGAAAGTCGAGCACCCACGCGACGTCGACCCGTCGATTACGGGCCAGCCGCACCAGGTGACGGGCAAAGAACCCGACCTGATGGGCATACAACGAGGACGCTTGGTAACTGGGCGGACGTGCCAGCGGCGGTACCGGAACCGGTACCGCCGCAACCCTTCCGTAACCTGCCGACACAGCCGCATCTCGCCACGCGCCCGGCCGTACAACTCGTGCGACCAGACTGCGGCCGACGAGGCTCAGGCCGCGCCGCGCTGCAGCGCCTCGCACACAGCCGTGGATTCCCGGACGCCCAGTTCCACGGAGCGTCCGCAGTGAGCGATCCAAGCCGCCATACCCTCCGGCCTGCCGGACAGATAACCTTCGAACGCCGCCACGTAAGCCGCGCGCCCCTGTTCCGCATGACCGACTTCGGCAGGGCAGATCGACTTGGGATCGAGCCCGCTGCCGATCAGCACGATCCGCTCGGCGGTCCGGGCGACCAAGCCGTTGTGCGACCCGAAGGGGCGCAGCGCCAGCAGTTCGCCGTGGACCACCGAGGACGTCACGAGCGCGGGCGCCGAGCCGCCGGCGATGATCAGCTGCGACAGCCCTTCGAGACGTCCGGCCACCTCGTCCGCGCCCGGCACGGCCGCTTCGATCAACGGCTCGTCGACCGGCTCGCCCACCAGTCGCGGCCTGCCGACCGCCTCGTCCGGAGTCGCGCCGCCCGCCGCCACCAGATGCAGGCGGGCAAGCACTCTGAGCGGTGACTGCCGCCAGATCGAAAGCAGTTGCCCCGCCTCCGCCGTGAGTCTCAACGCGGCCCCGATGGTGCGGACCTCGTCCTCGCCGCTGAAGTCCGTGCGGCGGCGGACCTCCTCGAGATTCCAGTCGGCACCCGAGAGCGCCGCCGAACCGCGAGCTCCGCGCAGGGCCGCCTCCGCGGTGACCTCGTTGCTGCGGCGCCGCATGACCCGGTGCCCGTAGACCCGGTCCACGGCCTTGCGTACGGAGTCCACCGCGTCGGAGACCCCCGGCAGGTCACCCAGGGCGGCAAGCGGGTCAGGGGAAGTCGTACTCATAAGTAGCGAGGCTACGCGCCCCTGCCACGGATACCGCCCCGGAGTGGCCTTCTTCACCAAGGATGACTGCGGCGTGCGATGGGACCGCTACCCTAGGTGAACATGAAGATCGCTTTCGTAGGGAAGGGCGGCAGCGGCAAGACCACGCTGTCTTCGCTCTTCATCCGCCACCTCGCTGCCAATGAAGCCCAAGTCGTCGCGGTGGACGCCGACATCAACCAGCACCTCGGGGCCGCCCTCGGCCTGGATGAGAGGGAAGCCGCCGCCCTGCCGGCCATGGGCGCCCACCTGCCCCTCATCAAGGATTACCTCCGCGGCGACAACCCCCGCATCGCATCCGCCGCGACGATGATCAAGACGACACCGCCCGGGGAGGGATCCAGGCTCCTGCGCGTCTGCGAGGACAACCCGGTCTACGACGCCTGCGCCCGCACGGTCCGACTCGACGACGGGGAAATCCGGCTGATGGCCACCGGACCGTTCGACGAGTCCGACCTCGGCGTCGCCTGCTACCACTCCAAGGTCGGGGCGGTCGAGCTCTGCCTCAACCACTTGGTCGACGGACCCGACGAATACGTCGTGGTCGACATGACGGCAGGGTCGGACTCGTTCGCATCGGGAATGTTCACCCGCTTCGACATGACCTTCCTCGTCGCCGAACCGACCCGGAAGGGCGTCTCCGTCTACCGCCAGTACAAGGAGTACGCGCGTGACTTCGGTGTCGCCCTGAAGGTGGTGGGCAACAAGGTGCAGGGGGAGGACGATCTGGACTTCCTGCGCGCCGAGGTCGGCGACGACCTGCTGGTCGGCGTCGGTCAGTCCGACTGGGTCCGGACGATGGAGAAGGGCCGTCCGGCCCCGTTCGAACTGCTGGAAGCAGACAACCGGATGGCGCTGCAGGCCCTGCAGGACGCCGCGGAGGACTCGTACGGGTTGCGCGACTGGGAGCGCTACACGCGGCAGATGGTGCACTTCCACCTGAAGAACGCGGAGAGCTGGGGCAACGAGAAGACGGGTGCCGACCTGGCTGCCCAGGTCGACCCCGCCTTCGTCCTGCAGGAGCACCGCGCGGAGACGGGCGCCACTCAGCCGGCCTGACCGGACGGAGCGGCGCCGGAGGGTCTACCCCTCTTCCGCGTCGCCGTCGGCCCCCTTGCCTGCCGGCTGATCCGCCGGCCTGGCAGGCACGGGGCTGCCTGCGGGCTTGCCCGGGGCCGTACCCGCGAGGAACGCGGTCCAGCCGGGCTTGGGCTCCTGGCCGACCTTCAGCGTCCCGAGCCTGGCGAGCGTCGCCGGATCCTGCGCGTCCAGCCAGTCGGCGAGCTGACGGAAGGAAACGCACTGCACGTCCTGCTTGGTGCACACCGTCTTGATCGTCTCCTCGATGGCGCGCATGTATGTGCCGCCGTTCCAGGATTCGAAGTGGTTGCCGATGATCAGGGGAGCTCGGTTCCCGCTGTAGGCGCGATCGAACGCCTGAAGCAGACCGTCCCGCATCTGGTTGCCCCAGTACTCGTGCTTGTCCGGGTCACCCTGCGTCGTACCGGACTGGTTGAACATGAAGTTGTAGTCCATCGAAAGTGTCTCGAACGCGCGGCCCGGCACGGGGACGAGCTGCAGGGGGAGGTCCCAGATTCCGTCCTTCTTCGCAGGCCAGACCTGGTTTCCGATGCCACTGGAGTCGTAGCGGAACCCCATGGTGCGTGCGGCCGCGACCATGTTCTTCTGCCCCTCCAGACACGGGGTGCGAGCGCCGATCAGTTCCTTGTCGTAGTCGAAGGGCAATGGCGCTTCACCCTTGAGGTCCGGGGCGTTGGTCTTCCAGCTCTTCACGAACAACTTCGCCTGACGGATCTCGCTCTTCCACTCGTCGACCGACCAGGTGCCGACGCCCCCGTCCGGGCCGCAGAAGTGCCCGTTGAAGTGGGTGCCGATCTCGTTGCCTTCCAGCCACGCGGCCCGCAGTTCCGTCAGCGTGTTGCGGATTCCCTCGGCGTCGTTGAACCCGATGTCGGAACGGCCCGCCGAATGCTGCGGGGGGTCGTAGAGCTCCTTCTTCTTCTCCGGCAAGAGGTACACGCCGCTGAGGAAGTACGTCATCTTGGCGTCGTACTTCTTCGCGACCGAGCGGAAGTGCGAGAACAGCTTCTGACTGTCCTCGCCCGCACCGTCCCAGGAGAACACCACGAACTGCGGAGGCTTCTGGCCGGGCTTGAGGCGCTTCGGGACCGGAAGTTTCGGCTGGGCTCCCGTGAAGGCGGTGGAACCGTCACCGATGAGCTTGACGGCGCCCTTCGGTGCCGCTGCCGGAGAGTTCTCCTCCCCGCCGGGTGCGGACCGCTTGCCGGCTCCGGGTGCTGAACCGGCGGCCCCCGTACCTGGGCCCGAGCAGCCGGCCAGGCTGGTGATCAGCGCCGTGACCACGGCACCCAGGGCGATCCGCTTCGTGGCGGCCATCATCCGTCCACCCTCTTCCTTGCAGGATTCATGCGTTGAAGTGCCGACACGGCGCGGTCAACCTCACACGCAGCTCCCCTGGAATCAGTACGACAAGCCGGATGAAAAGCTGCTTATTCACTGAGAAGAGTGACTGAATGGGCTATTTGCTCGAAAGCGTGGACACCATTCTTTACTCTCCATTACGATTCGTTTACGGAGAGTTGAGAAATCCCGCCGTTGTACCCCACCGCTGCACGCCGTGAACTACGGCCGCCGTCATTTCACATACCGCGACCGCGCTGCCCCGGAGGAGACGGGAACATGTCTGCCTGCGTCCCCACTCGTAACGACCACTCGTCCCGCAGTTCACGCCCTTCCCGGGCCTCGGGATTCAAGCGACCACACAGCCCGCCGCCCCACCGCGGACGCTTCCACGTCTCGGGTGCGGATCTGTCCGCATCGATCACTGTCTTCCTGATCGCCGTTCCCATGTCGCTCGGTCTCGCTGTCGCCATGGACGCCCCGCTCGCCGCCGGACTGGTTTCCGCGGCCATCGGCGGCATCGTCGCCGGACTGCTGGGCGGCACACCACTCCAGGTCAGTGGCCCGTCGGCCGGACTGACCGTAGTCACAGCAGAGTTGATCCAGATCTACGGCTGGCGCACCACGTGCGCGATCACCGTCGGTGCGGGACTCCTGCAGATCGCGCTGGGCTCGCTGAGGGCGGCCCGCAGCGCCCTTGCCGTCAGCCCGGCCATCGTGCACGGCACGCTCGCCGGCATCGGTGTGGCCATCGCTCTTGCCCAGCTGCACATCGTGTTCGGCGAGGTGCCTCGGAGCTCCGCCCTCGACAACGTCCTGTCACTCCCCTCCCACCTCTCGCACTTCGAGCCGGCCGGGCCCCTCGTCGGAGCCCTGACCATCGCCCTTCTCGTCACGTGGCCGCGCCTGCCCGGCAGGATCGGAGCGGCACTGCGCAGAATTCCTGCCGCGCTCGCCGCCGTGGTCATCGCGACGGCTGTCGCCGCCGCGGCGGCGCCCGGCATCGCCCGGGTGGACCTGCCCTCATGGCACTCGCACGCACTGCCTGAAATGCCACGGGGCCCGGTGGCGGCCCTGGCGACAGCCGTGTTCACCGTCATGCTCGTCGCGAGCCTCGAATCCCTGCTGGCCGCTGTCTCGGTGGACAAGCTGGCCGCCGACCGCGCGACAACCACGGCCAAGGACGGGTCGACACCGCACGCCCCTGTGAAGCGGTCGGATCTCGACCGGGAGTTGCGGGCCCAGGGCGTCGCCAACGCGGTATCGGGACTCGCCGGAGGACTGGCCGTATCGGGCGGCGCGGTGCGCAGCTCCGCGAATGTGCGGGCGGGCGCGACGAGCCGCGCCTCCACCGTGCTGCACGGCGTCTGGGTGCTGCTGGCAGCCGTACTGCTGGTCACAGCCCTGGAGTGGATCCCTCTGGCAGCCCTCGCCGCGCTCGTCATGGTGGTCGGGGTCCAGATGGTCAGCTTCGCCCATATCCGCAAGGTCCACAGACACCGGGAGTTTCTGGTGTACGGCGCCACGATCAGCGGCGTGATTCTGGCCGGGGTGCTCGAAGGGGTGGCGATCGGCATCGTCGTGGCGGTGGCCGTCGCCCTGCACCGGCTGGCACGCACGAGGATCACCGTGACCGAGCAGGACGGCCGCTATCTGGTGGCTGCTCGCGGCCAGCTGACCTTTCTGGCCGTTCCGCGGCTCAGCCGCGTGCTCGGTAAGCTCCCGCAAGGGGTCGACGCGGTGGTCGAGTTGGACGGCTTCTTCATGGACCACGCGGCGTACGAGACGATCCAGGACTGGTATGCGGCGCAGACCGCGCTGGGCGGCCGGATCGAGTTCACCGGGCGCTCGGGGGGCCGCATCGCCGAGCCTGCGTCGGCCGCCCATTCCTGCTGCCGCCCGTGGACGCCGTGGCGCAACCATCACTGCCACGACAGCGTGCAGGACACCGCGCCGTCCACCGCAGCCCCTGCCTCGCACGTCGTCTCGAAGGCTGCTCCTCCCACGGCTCCGAAAGGCCCTGCGGGCCACCGGCACGGCGCCCATCGGCTTCTCAGCGGCCTCAGTTCATTCCAGCGCACCACCGCCCCGCTGGTCCGTGAGGAACTGGCCCGGCTGGCCGCAGAGGGGCAGCGGCCTTCCCAGCTGTTCCTCACCTGCGCCGACTCCCGTCTGGTCACCAGCATGATCACCGCGAGCGGCCCGGGAGACCTCTTCACCGTGCGGAACGTCGGCAATCTGGTGCCGCCGCCGTGCGCAGGGGACGCCGAGACCAATGACGACTCCGTCGCCGCCGCCATCGAGTACGCGGTGGATGTCCTGGAGGTCGAGTCCATCACCATCTGCGGCCACTCCGGATGCGGGGCCATGCAGGCCCTGTTGAAAGCCGAGCCGGAGACGCCCCGGACACCGCTGTGGCGCTGGTTGCAGCACGGTCTGCCGAGTCTGGAGCGCATGCGCTCCCCTCACCACTCCTGGGCGCGCATCGCCGGACGGCTGCCCACCGATGCGGTGGAGCAGCTCTGCCTGACCAATGTGGTGCAGCAGTTGGAGCACTTGCGTGCACACGAGTCGGTGGCCCGCCGGCTGGCGGCGGGGACCCTGCAGCTGCACGGCATGTACTTTCATGTCGGTGAGGCGCAGGCTTATCTGCTGACCGAGGGCGCCAGTTCCGGCACGGGGCCCGACGAGGTCTTCGCCCGGGTCGCCCCGGGCGCGGTGTGGGGAGCCGAGCCGGGCATCGATACACCGCACCCCGCTCCGGGTACCGCCGTCGGCGCCTGAACCACTCACACGCCCGGTCCGTGAGACCTTGTGGTCCCGCTTTCGCACCGCACAGCGCTGCTCGCGAGAGCGGGACGTGTGGCTCCCCACACGAGGCACAGGTCTAAACCAATTTCCGGCAGACACTTGTCACCTGGCCCGCAGCCTGATGAGCTGTCCCCCGGGACACAACGGACACCCTGGGAATGGGAGATGTCGTGAGCAACGAAAGTCTGGCCAATCTGCTCAAGGAGGAGCGGCGGTTCGCACCGCCTGCCGATCTGGCTGCGAACGCCAACGTGACCGTGGAGGCGTACGAGCAGGCCGAGGCGGACAGGCTGGGCTTCTGGGCCGAGCAGGCCCGCCGCCTGACCTGGGCCACGGAACCGACCGAGACGCTCGACTGGAGCAACCCGCCCTTCGCGAAGTGGTTCGCGGACGGCAAGCTCAACGTCGCGTACAACTGTGTGGACCGTCATGTCGAGGCGGGCAACGGCGACCGCGTCGCCATCCATTTCGAGGGTGAGCCCGGTGACAGCCGTGCGATCACCTACGCGGAGCTGAAGGACGAGGTGTCCCGCGCCGCCAACGCGCTCACCGAGCTCGGTGTCGGCAAGGGCGACCGGGTCGCCGTCTATCTGCCGATGATCCCGGAAGCCGCCGTGGCAATGCTGGCCTGCGCCCGTATCGGCGCGGCGCATTCGGTGGTCTTCGGCGGTTTCTCCGCCGATGCGATCGCCGCCCGTATCCAGGACGCCGACGCCAAGGTCGTCATCACCGCCGACGGCGGCTACCGCCGCGGCAAGCCCTCGGCCCTAAAGCCCGCGGTGGACGACGCCGTCTCGCGCATCGACAGCGTCGAGCACGTCCTCGTGGTCCGGCGCACCGGGCAGGACACCGCCTGGACCGAGGGCCGGGACGTCTGGTGGCACGAGATCACCGTCCGGCAGTCCGCCGAGCACACGCCTGAGGCCTTCGACGCGGAGCAGCCGCTCTTCATCCTCTACACCTCGGGGACGACGGGTAAGCCGAAGGGCATCCTGCACACGTCCGGGGGTTACCTGACCCAGACGGCGTACACCCACCACGCGGTCTTCGACCTGAAGCCCGAGACGGACGTGTAC
This sequence comes from Streptomyces sp. NPDC079167, assembly GCF_040686735.1. Classification (NCBI taxonomy): domain Bacteria; kingdom Bacillati; phylum Actinomycetota; class Actinomycetes; order Kitasatosporales; family Streptomycetaceae; genus Streptomyces; species Streptomyces sp. NPDC079167. The sequence goes on from NZ_JBFBLO010000012.1 coordinate 124,695, forward strand.
TGGTGCACCGCCGACATCGGCTGGGTCACCGGGCACTCGTACATCGTCTACGGACCGCTGGCCAACGGCGCGACCCAGGTCATGTACGAGGGCACGCCCGACACGCCCCACCAGGGGCGCTTCTGGGAGATCGTCCAGAAGTACGGCGTGACGATTCTCTACACGGCGCCGACGGCGATCCGGACGTTCATGAAGTGGGGGGACGACATCCCCGCCAAGTTCGACCTGTCGTCGCTGCGTGTGCTCGGTTCGGTCGGTGAGCCGATCAACCCCGAGGCATGGATGTGGTACCGCAAGCACATCGGCGCCGATTCCTGCCCGATCGTGGACACCTGGTGGCAAACCGAGACCGGCGCCATGATGATCTCTCCGCTCCCCGGGGTCACGGCGACCAAGCCCGGCTCCGCCCAGCGTGCCCTGCCCGGCATCTCCGCCACGGTCGTCGACGACGAGGCCCATGAGGTGCCGAACGGCGGGGGCGGCTATCTCGTCCTCACCGAGCCGTGGCCGTCGATGCTCCGCACCATCTGGGGCGACGACCAGCGCTTCCTCGACACCTACTGGTCGCGCTTCGAGGGCAAGTACTTCGCGGGCGACGGTGCCAAGAAGGACGAGGACGGCGATGTCTGGCTGCTGGGCCGGGTCGACGACGTCATGCTCGTCTCCGGGCACAACATCTCGACCACCGAGGTCGAGTCGGCCCTCGTGTCGCACCCCTCGGTCGCCGAGGCTGCCGTGGTCGGGGCCAACGACGAGACGACCGGTCAGGCCATCGTCGCCTTCGTGATCCTGCGTGGGACGGCCACCGCCTCGCAGGAGCTGGTCGCCGAGCTGCGTAATCACGTCGGCACCACGCTGGGGCCGATCGCCAAGCCCAAGCGCGTCCTGCCGGTGGCGGAGCTGCCGAAGACCCGTTCCGGCAAGATCATGCGCCGTCTGCTGCGCGACGTCGCCGAGAACCGCGAGCTGGGCGATGTCACCACGCTCACGGATTCCTCGGTCATGGCACTCATCCAGACCCAGCTGCCTTCCGCCTCGTCCGAGGACTAGACGGGCCGGAGAAGACGGAGGCGGGTCACGGCAGGCAGGCCCCCGTCCCGGACCTGGAGCCTGAGGCGGACCCACTCGCACGACCCCGAAGGGGCACCCGGAACCACCCGGGTGCCCCTTCGGGGCGCCGGGGGCAGGTCAGAGACGTACGGACGCCGGTGCGTGCCGTCGCGCGGGACGCACCACATCCGGATACGTTTCCGACAGCCCAGGTAGAGTGGTGATTTCTTCGGCGAAGCGCGTCGGCACAAGCACGTCCCGCCGGGGAGCACGTACGAACGCCGAGCACGGCGCGAGCGACAACAGCACAAGAAAATCTCCACAGGGGCGCCGGGAAGTCTGGTCGGCATGTGTATCCGCCATGCCATCACTGCCGTAACCCGACCCGGAGGTCTTCCTCGTGGCCCCGCCCGTCCCCCCTTCCGGCCGCCGCACCCTGCTCGGCCGTCTTTCCCTCCCCGAGCGCAATTACGTCGCGGAGGCCCTGCGCACCGAGACGGTCGGTGGCGTCCTCCTGCTGGTCGCGGCCGTCACCGCGCTGCTGTGGGCCAATACCTTCGGCTCCTCGTACGCGTCCGTCAGCCATTTCCACTTCGGTCCCGAAACACTGGGACTGCATCTTTCGGTGTCCCACTGGGCGGCCGACGGGCTGCTCGCGATCTTCTTCTTCGTCGCGGGCGTCGAGCTCAAACGGGAGCTGGTCGCCGGCGAGCTCCGCGACCCCCGGGCCGCGGCCCTGCCCGTCGCGGCAGCGCTCTGCGGCATGGCCGTCCCCGCCGTCGTCTACACACTGACCGCCGCACTCGGCGGAGGGTCCCTCGGCGGCTGGGCCGTCCCCACGGCCACCGACATCGCGTTCGCGCTCGCCGTACTCGCGGTCATCGGTACCTCGCTGCCGTCGGCCCTGCGCGCCTTCCTGCTGACGCTCGCCGTCGTCGACGACCTCTTCGCCATCCTCATCATCGCGGTCTTCTTCACCGAGGACCTCGACTTCCTGGCCCTCGGCGGGGCCTTCGCGGGTCTGGCCGTCTTGTACGTGCTGCTGCGCGCCGGAGTGCGGGGCTGGTACGTCTATCTGCCGCTCGCCCTGGTCATCTGGGGACTGATGTACAACAGCGGCGTCCACGCGACGATCGCCGGCGTGGCCATGGGCCTCATGCTGCGCTGCACCAGGCGCGACGGTGAGACGCATTCCCCGGGCGAACACATCGAGCATCTGGTGCGCCCTCTGTCGGCCGGCGTCGCGGTTCCGCTCTTCGCTCTCTTCTCGGCGGGTGTCACCCTCAAGGGCGATGCCCTGGCCGGCGTCTTCACCCGGCCCGAAACGCTCGGCGTGGTTCTCGGTCTGGTCGTCGGCAAGACCGTGGGCGTCTTCGGCGGCACATGGCTGGTCACCCGCTTCACGAAGGCCCAGCTCAACAAGGACCTCGCCTGGGCAGACGTCTTCGCCGTAGCCACACTGGCCGGTATCGGCTTCACCGTTTCGCTGCTCATCGGGGAGCTCGCCTTCACCGGCGACGACGACATGATCAACGACGTGAAGGCAGCGGTGCTCATCGGTTCCGTGATTGCCGCCGTACTCTCCGGTGTACTGCTCAGACTGCGGGTACGCAGATACAGGGCGCTGTACGAGGCCGAGGAGATCGACGCGGACGAATCGGGGGTGCCCGACGTCTACGAGCAGGACGACCCCGAGTATCACCTGCGCATGGCCGCGATCCACGAGAGGAAGGCTGCCGAGCACCGTCGCCTAGCCGAACGGGCGGGGGCAGCGAGCAGCAAGCCGGACAGTCCGGCATGATCTGACATCGGATGTACGGAAGAAGAGAGGGAGTCAGGGATGAGCGACCCCGGCAACTACGCGGGCAGTACCGATCGTAGTCTCGGACAGCTGTTCGCTTCGGCGACCGCTGAGATGTCCGCGTTGGTCCACGACGAGATCGCGCTGGCCAAGGCCGAGATGCGACAGGACGTCAAGCGCGGCGCGATCGGCAGCGCGGCCTTCATCGTCACGGGTGTGCTGATCCTCTTCGCGATCCCCGTGCTGAGCTTCGCCGCGGCCTACGGCATCCACAATCTCGGGCTCGGGCTCGCCTGGTCGTTCCTGATCGTCGGTGGTGCGTTCATCCTGCTGGGGATCCTGCTCGCCCTCTTCGGGTACGCCAAGTTCAAGAAGGTCAAGCCGCCGGAGAAGTCCATCGCTTCGGCCAAGCAGACCGCAGCGGTGCTCCAGGGCGTCAAGCCCCACCCCCGCCCCGTCGCCGGCGCGCGTGCGATCGAACAGGCACAGGGCAGCACACTCGCGGACAGGGCCATCGAGCACCGTCCCGTCCAGGACGACGCGGTCTCTGTGACACGCTCCTCCACATGACCGACCCCGATTTCAGCGCATCCGGCCCGGTGGGGCCGCTGGGGCCGGCTGCCGGTTCCGGCAGCCCTGTCCGCATCGACGGGCCTTGGACCCACCGTGATGTGGCCGCCAACGGCGCGCGCTTCCATATCGCCGAGCTCGGCGACGGGCCGCTGGTGCTGCTGCTGCACGGCTTCCCGCAGTTCTGGTGGACCTGGCGCCATCAGCTGACCGCCCTGGCCGACGCCGGATACCGGGCGGTCGCGATGGACCTCCGCGGGGTCGGCGGCAGTGACCGTACGCCCCGGGGGTACGACCCCGCGAACCTGGCGCTCGACGTCACCGGCGTGATCCGCTCGCTCGGCGAGCCTGACGCGGCGCTCGTGGGGCACGACATGGGCGGCTATCTCGCCTGGACGGCGGCTGTGATGCGGCCGAAGCTGGTCCGTCGGCTCGTGGTGTCGTCGATGCCGCATCCGCGCCGATGGCGTTCCTCGATGCTCTCGGACTTCTCTCAGTCCCGAGCCGGCTCGCACGTGTGGGGCTTCCAGCGCCCGTGGGTGCCGGAGCGTCAGCTCGTCGCGGACGACGCGGCGTTGGTGGCCCGGCTGATCCGCGACTGGTCGGGGCCGCGCACACCCGGCTTCCCCGACGACCTGACCACGGACGTCTACCGGCGCGCGATGTGCATCCCCTCGACCGCCCACTGCTCGATCGAGCCGTACCGTTGGATGGTCCGCTCACTGGCCCGTCCGGACGGCGTCCAGTTCAACCGTCGGATGAAGCGTCCGGTACGTGTACCCACCCTGCATCTCCACGGCTCGCTCGACCCGGCGATCCGGACCCGTAGTTCCGCGGGGTCCGGCGAGTACGTCGAGGCACCGTACCGGTGGCGACTTTTCGACGGTCTGGGGCACTTCCCCCACGAGGAGGATCCGGTCGGCTTCTCGGCCGAACTCATCAACTGGCTCAAGGATCCTGAGCCCGACCGGTAGCCGACGGGCACAGTTGTCCGACGAACAGCCAATTGCCTGCCGCATAAGCCAATTGGCTGACTCGCGCACGATTACCGACCTTGGGTCACGGGCAGACGTCGAGGTATGGGCTGGACGCGCGACTTCAATGACGCAGCACGCAACCGCCGCTCGACCGCTCCTGCTGGTCCGAGCAATCATGAGGGGGGCGGCTCCCTGAGCCGGGTGCACGATGTGAGCGATTTCCATGATCTCCGGCTGGGCATTCCGCGCATTCTCCACCGCCGGGCCCGCTGGGTCTCGGCGCGCCTGCGCCATCCCCGCGGATGACGCGACAGCCGTACGACAGCACGCCACGTACGGTCCCCGGCCCGTTGCGGACCGGGGACCGTACGTGGCTTCCGTACGCCAGGGGCAGGTGACCCGGGCTCCCCGGTGCCCGCCCCTACGGACGGCTCAGAGCGCGCAGCCCTGGCTGTCGACCTGCTGGGCCGTGGACCTGCCGAGCTCGATGTCCTCGCGGATCTCGTCGGCCGTCAGCGCGTAACCCGTGTCCGGATCGTCGAGCGACTTCGCGAACACCACTCCGTACACCTTCCCGTCCGGAGTGAGCAGCGGGCCACCGGAGTTGCCCTGGCGGACGGTCGCGAAGAGCGAGTACACGTCGCGCCGCACGGTGCCCCGGTGGTAGATGTCCGGACCGTTGGCGTCGATACGGCCCCGGATGCGCGCCGAGCGCACGTCGTAGGCGCCGTTCTCCGGGAAGCCGGCGACGATGGCGCTGTCACCGCTTCCCGCGTCCTTGTCGCTGTCGGTGAAGCGCAGCGGCTCGGCGTCCAGGTCCGGGACGTCCAGTACGGCGATGTCCCGCTGCCAGTCGTAGAGGACGACCTTGGCGTCGTACAGCCGGCCTTCGCCGCCGATCTGGACGGTCGGTTCGTCGACGCCGCCGACCACGTGGGCGTTGGTCATCACCCGGCGGTCGGAGAACACGAAACCGGTCCCCTCCAGGACCTTTCCGCAGCCCGGGGCCATACCGACGACCTTGACGATGGACTTCTTCGCGCGGGCTGCTACAGGGCTCCCCGCCAGCGCGGGGTCCGGCGGTTCGACGGCGGTGATGGGTTCGTTGGCGAACGGGCTGAAGACCTGCGGGAAGCCGTTCTGCGCGAGGACGGACGAGAAGTCCGTGAACCAGTTGGAGGCCTGATCGGGCATCACCCGCGAGACCCCGAGCAGGACCGAGGAGTTACGGACCTCCTTGCCCAGCGTCGGCAGTGACGTGCCGGCCAGCGCCGAGCCGATCAGCCAGGCCACCAGGAGCATGGCCACCACGTTGACCAGGGAGCCGCCCGTGGCGTCCAGGGCCCGTGCGGGCGACCAGGTGATGTACCGGCGGAGCCGGTTGCCGAGGTGGGTGGTGAACGCCTGGCCCACCGAGGCGCACACGATTACGATCACTACCGCGACGATGGCGGCGGTGGAGGAGACCTCCGACCCGTCGGTCACCTGGTCCCAGATGACCGGCAGCAGGTAGACGGCCACGAGTCCGCCGCCCAGAAAGCCGATCACGGACAGGATGCCGACGACGAAACCCTGGCGGTAGCCGATGACCGCGAACCACACGGCGCCGACGAGCAGCAGGATGTCCAGCACGTTCACCGTCTATAGCCTCGCAGATTCGTCACCTGGCCCGTCCGGTTCGACGGGGTCCGGGCCGGGCCCGGAACAGCGCAGCACGGGAGTCAGCCTGTCATGCGCGCCAGTCGAGCGGCACCTGCCTGGTCCTGTCCCAGGGGCGTTCCCACCCCGCGTAGTGCACAATCCTGTCGATCACTCCGGCTGTGAATCCCCACACAAGGGCGGATTCGACCAGGAACGCGGGGCCTTCGTGGCCGCTGGGATGGACGGCTGTCGCACGGTTGGCGGGATCCGTGAGATCCGCCACGGGCACGGTGAAGACCCGGGCGGTCTCGGCCGGGTCGACGGCTCCCACCGGACTGGGCGTCCGCCACCAGCCGAGGACGGGTGTCACGACGAAGCCGCTCACCGGGATGTAGAGCCGGGGCAGCACACCGAAGAGCTGGACACCGCTCGGATCGAGCCCGGTCTCCTCCTCGGCCTCCCTCAGCGCGGCCCTGAGCGGCCCTGTGGTGGTGTGGTCGCCGTCCTCCGGGTCGAGGGAGCCCCCGGGGAAGGACGGCTGGCCGGCATGGGAGCGCAGGGTCCCGGAACGCTCCATCAGGAGCAGCTCCGGACCGCGCTCGCCCTCACCGAAGAGGACCAGGACGGCGGACTGGCGCCCGGCGCCGCTCTCAGGCGGCAGGAAACGGCTGAGCTGGTGGGCCCGCACCGTGCGCGCCGCCCGGGCCACGGGCTCCAGCCAGCCGGGCAGGCCGTCGGTGGTCACGGTGAGCGCGCTGTCCTGGGGCATGCTCGTCCCGGTGGTGGCCGCGTCGGCTGCGGCCCGTGTCCTCTGTGCGTGCGTCATGGGCACCCCCGTCGTTCCAACGCCTGTCGTCGGCCATTTCGTTCCGCACGGACCTGCTCGGGCAGGCCGGTCCCTCACCCGGCTCCGAGCGGCGGTGCGGGACTGCCCGGGTAGTCCGGGGGCGGGCTGAGGCGCTGGCCCGGATAGCCGCCCATCTCGTACTTCAGGAGCTTCTTCGCCTTCTCGGGGTCCGTCTCGCCCTCACCGTAGGCGGGGCAGAGAGCGGCGATCGGGCAGGCTCCGCAGGCGGGCTTGCGGGAGTGGCAGATGCGGCGGCCGTGGAAGACCACGCGGTGCGAGAGCATCGTCCACTCGCTCTTCGGGAAGATCGCGGCGATCTCGGCCTCGACCTTTTCCGGGTCCTCCTGCTCGGTCCATTTCCATCTGCGGACCAGTCGGCCGAAGTGGGTGTCCACCGTGATCCCGGGGACACCGAACGCGTTGCCGAGGACGACGTTGGCCGTCTTGCGCCCGACGCCGGGCAGCTTCACGAGATCCGCCAGGCGGCCGGGGACCTCTCCGCCGAAGTCGTCCCTGAGAGCGGCCGACAGGCCCATGAGGGAGCGCGCCTTGGCCCGGAAGAAACCGGTCGGCCGGATGATCTCCTCCAGCTTCTCGGGAACGGCGGCGGCCATGTCCTCGGGCGTCGGATAGGCGGCGAAGAGGGCCGGGGTGGTCTGGTTCACCCTCAGGTCGGTCGTCTGGGCGGAGAGGACCGTGGCCACCAGGAGCTCGAACGGATTGCGGAAGTCCAGCTCGGGGTGGGCGTACGGGTAGACCTCGGCGAGCTCGCGGTTGATCCGGCGGGCACGGCGGACCATCGCGAGATGCGACTCAGGCTTCGCGGACTTGCCCGACGGTGCTCCCGTCGGACGATTTGCAGCTTTTTTCATACCTCGTGCGGCCTGTTCGCCCACAGCGGAATTCCTGTCTCCCGACACCCCATCAGCCCCCTTGGCCTGCGCTCTCACCGGCGTTCCGGACACCCGGCCAGCCTAGAGCCAGGGGCTGACATCCGCCCCGGTCACTGCGTATCCACGCCCGATCGGCCCCCTGCCGTAGGGTCCGGCACGCCCGTGCGTCAAACTGGTTTGTGATCGATCGCACTGTTTTACCGTCCGGCATCATGGAAACGACGCTTCCCTGAACAGGCCGACAAGGAGAGAACTCGTGGACGACGTTCTGCGGCGCGCCCCGCTTTTCGCGGCGCTCGATGACGAGCAGGCCGCGGAGCTCCGCGCCTCGATGAGTGAGGTGACCCTCGCACGCGGCGACGCGCTGTTCCACGAGGGCGACCCGGGGGACCGCCTGTACGTGGTCACCGAGGGCAAGGTGAAGCTCCACCGCACCTCTCCCGACGGGCGGGAGAACATGCTGGCCGTCCTCGGCCCCGGCGAGCTGATCGGGGAGCTGTCGCTCTTCGACCCGGGCCCGCGCACCGCGACCGCGAGCGCGCTCACCGAGGTCAAGCTCCTCGGCCTCGGTCACGGAGACCTCCAGCCCTGGCTGAACGCCCGCCCCGAGGTGGCCACCGCGCTGCTGCGCGCCGTCGCCCGCCGCCTGCGCAAGACCAACGACCAGATGTCCGACCTGGTCTTCTCCGATGTGCCGGGCCGCGTCGCCCGTGCGCTCCTCGATCTGTCACGCCGCTTCGGCGTGCAGTCGGAGGAGGGCATCCACGTCGTGCACGACCTGACGCAGGAAGAGCTTGCCCAGCTGGTCGGCGCCTCCCGCGAGACGGTCAACAAGGCGCTCGCGGACTTCGCGGGCCGCGGCTGGCTGCGGCTCGAGGCGCGCGCCGTGATCCTGCTGGACGTGGAGCGGCTGGCGAAGCGGTCCCGCTGACCCACCGCCCCGCACACTCGCCGAAAGGGCCCCACCACCGGTGGGGCCCTTCGCATGTTCCCGGGCCGGTCAGGTTCGGCGTCCCGGGCCGGTCCGGTTCAGACCAGGCCGTGCTCGGTCAGGTACTCCAGCTGGGCCCGCACCGACAGCTCCGCCGCCGGCCACAGGGAGCGGTCCACATCCGCGTACACCGCCGCCACCACCTCGGCGGGCGTCCGGTGCCCCGCCTCCACGGCCGTCTCCACCTGGGCCAGGCGGTGTGCCCGGTGGGCGAGATAGAACTCGACGGCACCCTGCGCGTCCTCCAGCACCGGCCCGTGCCCCGGGAGCACCGTGTGCACCCCGTCGTCGACGGTCAGCGAGCGCAGCCGCCGCAGGGTGTCCAGGTAGTCCCCGAGCCTCCCGTCCGGGTGGGCGACCACGGTGGTGCCGCGCCCGAGGATCGTGTCGCCCGTCAGCACGGCCCGGTCGGCCGGCAGGTGGAAGGAGAGGGAGTCCGCCGTGTGCCCCGGTGTGGGGACGACCCGGAGCTCCAGCCCTCCCGTGGTGATCACGTCGCCTGCTGCGAGTCCCTCGTCGCCCAGCCGCAGCGCCGCGTCCAGGGCGCGCACCTTCGTGCGTGTGAGCTCGGCAAACCTGGTTGCGCCCTCCGCGTGATCCGGGTGGCCGTGGGTCAGCAGGGTGAGACCGACGCGCCTGCCCGTCCGCTCCACGGTGTCGACGACGGTCCGCAGATGTACGTCGTCGAGCGGACCCGGGTCGATCACCACGGCCAGGTCCGAGTCCGGTTCGGCGACGATCCAGGTGTTCGTGCCGTCCAGGGTCATCGCGGAGGCGTTGGGGGCCAGAACGTTGACCGTACGAGTGGTGGCGGGGCCGGACAGGACCCCGCCGCGGGGCTGTCCCGGCAGTGCGGCCGCGTCGCTCACGAGGCCACCCCGGGGTCCGCGCCCTCGGCGGCGGAGGGCAAGTCGGACCCACCCGCCGTCGGGACGTGTTTGGTGAACTCGTCGTGGCCCGGCCAGATCAGCACCAGCTCGTCACCCTCCATACGGGCCTCTGCCAGCACGGGAGCGAGGTCCTGGGCATCCGCCGCCTTCAGCGCCTCCGCGGCCGTCCCGTACGGCCTCAGTGCCCGCAGGGTGGCCACCGTGGGCGGCATCATCAGCAGTTCGCCCTTGTCGTAGCCGTCGGCGGCGTCACCGGGCCGGATCCACACCGTCCGGTCGGCCTCGGTGGAGGCGTTCCGGGTGCGCTGGCCCTCGGGGAGCGCGGCCACGAAGAACCAGGTGTCGTAGCGGCGCGGCTCGAAGGCAGGGGTGATCCAGCGCGCCCACGCCCCCAGCAGGTCGGAACGCAGCACCAGACCCCGGCGGTCCAGGAACCCCGCGAAGGACAGCTCCCGGGCGACGAGGGCCTCACGGTCGGCCTCCCAGTCGGCGCCCGTGGTGTCGCTCACGACGGTGTCGGCGGTCGGGCCGGCCAGCAGGACGCCCGCCTCCTCGTACGTCTCACGGACCGCGGCGCAGACGACTGCCTGCGCCTCGGCGGCCGTGCCGACACCGAGGCGGCCGGCCCAGGTGTCCAGGGACGGTCCCGCCCAGCGCACGAGGTGGTCGTCGTCGCGCGGGTCGACCCCGCCACCCGGATAGGCGTACGCACCGCCGGCAAAGGCCATGGAGGTCCGCCGGCGCAGCATGTGCACGAAGGGACCGGCGGCGTCCGGACCCGCTGTGTCGTCCCGGAGCAGCATCACGGTGGCCGCGCGCCTGGGGGTCACGGCTGTCAGCTCGCCGCTGGCGAGGGCCCGGATCCGGGCGGGCCATTCCGGTGGGTACCACTGACCGTTGGACATGGCCGGAGGCTATCCGGAACCGCGCCGATGTTCGAGGGCCCCGGACACAGATACCTGCCCCTTACACACGGATCCCGCCCGGTCGCGGGACCGGACGGGATCTGCGGCAGTGCGGAATCAGGCGTCGACGAGCTCGACCTGGACCTCGACCTCGACCGGTGCGTCGAGCGGCAGCACGGCGACGCCGACTGCGCTGCGGGCGTGCACACCCTTGTCGCCCAGGACCGCGCCCAGGAGCTCGCTCGCACCGTTGACGACCCCGGGCTGCCCGGTGAAGTCGGTGGCGGAGGCGACGAAGCCCACGACCTTGACGACCCGGGCGATCCGGTCCAGATCGCCGGCGACCGACTTCACCGCCGCCAGGGCGTTCAGCGCACAGGTCTTCGCCAGCTCCTTGGCCTCGTCCGGCGTCACCTCGGCGCCGACCTTGCCGGTCACCGCGAGTGTGCCGTCCACCATCGGGAGCTGGCCGGAGGTGTAGACGTACACCCCCGACTGCACGGCCGGCTGGTAGGAGGCCAGCGGCGGTACGACGTCCGGGAGCGCCAGGCCGAGTTCGGCGAGCTTCGCCTCGACGGCGCCCGCCACTACGGCTTCTCCCGCTTCAGGTAGGCCACGAGCTGCTCGGGGTTGTTCGGGCCGGGAACGACCTGGACCAGCTCCCAGCCGTCCTCGCCCCAGGTGTCCAGAATCTGCTTGGTCGCGTGCACGAGAAGGGGCACGGTCGCGTATTCCCACTTGGTCATGAGCCGACTGTAATGCCTGGCACAGGCGGCCTCGTGCGTAGCCTGCCTGCCGACTGGTTAGGCTCGAAGACGTGAGCAGGTTCCAGGTCGTCAGCGGCAAGGGCGGGACCGGTAAGACCACGGTCGCCGCCGCACTCGCGCTCGCCCTCGCGACCGAGGGCAGGCGCACTCTCCTCGTCGAGGTCGAGGGCAGGCAGGGCATCGCCCAGCTCTTCGAGTCCGAGCCACTCCCCTACGAGGAACGCAGGATCGCCGTGGCCCCCGGCGGCGGGGAGGTCCACGCGCTGGCGATCGACGCCGAGCGCGCGCTCCTGGACTACCTCCAGATGTTCTACAAACTGGGCAGCGCGGGCCGGGCGCTGAAGAAGCTCGGCGCGATCGACTTCGCCACCACCATCGCTCCGGGGGTCCGCGACGTCCTGCTGACCGGCAAGGCCTGCGAGGCCGTACGCCGCAAGGACAAGCAGGGCAGGTTCGTCTACGACTACGTGATCATGGACGCGCCCCCCACCGGCCGGATCACGCGCTTCCTCAACGTCAACGACGAGGTGGCCGGGCTGGCGCGGATCGGCCCGATACACAATCAGGCGCAGGCCGTGATGCGGGTCCTGAAGTCCCCCGAGACCGCGGTCCACCTGGTGACACTCCTGGAGGAGATGCCGGTCCAGGAGACGGCGGACGGCTTCGCCGAGCTGCGCGCCGCCGAACTGCCGGTGGGCCGGGTCGTCGTGAACATGGTGCGGCCCCACCTGCTGGACGAGGACGCGCTGCGTACGGCCTCGGGCGGCCGGCGCAAGGAGATCGCCAAGACGCTCACCCGGGCCGGCGTGACAGGTTCCGCCGGGCTGGTGCGACCGCTCGTCGCACAGGCCGCCGAGCACGCCCAGCGCGTCGGCCTGGAGCGTGAGCAGCGCGCGGTGCTGGCCGGGCTGGGACTGCCCATGGCCGAGCTCCCGCTGATGGGCGAGGGAGTGAGCCCCTCGGCGCTGCACGAACTGGCGGCGGAGTTCCGCAAGCAGGGCATGGGCGACGACACCGCGGACGCGGCGGAGCAGAGAGCCCGGGGCGGGAAGCGACGCGGATCCGGAGAAGGGCTGGGGTCATGACGCTGGGCACGGACATCGCACCGGGGCTGGAGACCGACGCGCTCCTGGACGACCCGGAGATCCGCATCGTCGTGTGCTGTGGTTCCGGGGGCGTGGGCAAGACCACGACCGCGGCGGCTCTCGGCGTACGGGCGGCGGAGCGCGGGCGCAAGGTCGTCGTCCTCACTATCGACCCGGCCCGCCGGCTCGCCCAGTCCATGGGCATCGACCAGCTGGACAACATCCCGCGCCGGGTCGAGGACATCGAGGGCGAGGGCGAGCTGCACGCGATGATGCTCGACATGAAGCGCACCTTCGACGAGACCGTCGAGGCGCACACGGACGCCGAGCGGGCGCGCGCGATCCTGGAGAACCCCTTCTACCAGTCCCTGTCGGCCGGGTTCGCGGGCACGCAGGAGTACATGGCCATGGAGAAGCTCGGCCAGCTGCGGGCGCGCGACGAGTGGGACCTGATCATCGTCGACACCCCGCCGTCCCGTTCCGCGCTGGACTTCCTGGACGCACCGAAACGTCTCGGCTCCTTCCTGGACGGGAAGTTCATCCGTCTCCTGATCGCTCCGGCGAAGATCGGCGGGCGGGCCGGGATGAAGTTCCTGAACGTCGGGATGTCGATGATGACGGGGACGCTCGGCAAGCTGCTCGGCGGACAGTTCCTCCGCGACGTACAGACCTTCGTCGCCGCGATGGACTCCATGTTCGGCGGGTTCCGTACCCGGGCCGATGCGACGTACAAGCTCCTCCAGGCGCCCGGCACCGCGTTCCTCGTGGTCGCGACACCGGAACGGGACGCGCTGCGCGAGGCCGCGTACTTCGTGGAACGGCTGGCCGCGGAGGAGATGCCGCTGGCCGGCCTGGTCCTCAACCGGGTGCACGGAAGCGAGGCCGCACGGCTCTCCTCGGAACAGGCGCTGGCAGCCGCAGAAAATCTTGAAGGCGTCGGCATTGTGGATCAGACGGCCGGGAAGGCTGGCCTTGGTGATGCGGACCCGTTGTCCGCCACCTCTCCCGATGCCCCGGAGCCGCTCTCCCCCGAGCGCAGCAACGAGCACGCCCCGTACGAGCCGTCACAGCAGGAGCCGCCCCAGCACGAACGGACGACGCGTCCGTCTGAGCCCGAGCCTCACGGCCGTGGCCGGAAGTCGCCTGACCCGTCCGGACCAGCCGCTGACCCAGAAGTCACGGACACAGAACCCGCGCCCACAGAAGAAGCAGACAGGCACAGCACGTCCGTCACGGACGTCGTAGCCACCGAGGTATCCATCGAGCAGCTGACCGCAGGTCTGTTGCGGCTGCACGCCGAGCGGATGCACGTCGTCGCACGCGAGCAGCACACCCGGGACCACTTCAGCACGCTGCACCCCGAGGTGCCGGTGGCCGAGGTGGCCGCGCTGCCCGGCGACGTCCACGATCTCTCGGGCCTCAGGGCCATCGGGGAACTGCTCGCGACCGGTTCCGCTTCCGCACCGGCCGGAGCTGTTTAGGACCACCACCGGGCGTGCCCCCGGGCCGGTCCGTGCGGCGCTGCCCGCACCTACCCCACAGCGGCGAACGTCTCGTGCAGTTCGTCGTCGTGCAGACCGTCGTCATGCAGGCCGTCGTCCAGACCCACCGCTGCCGGCAGCATGCCCGTGGACCGCTCGTACTCACTGCGCGCGGTCTCCAGCAGGCGGCGCCAGGACGTGACGGTGGGCCTTCGGCGCAGCAGTGCGCGGCGCTCCCGCTCAGTCATTCCGCCCCACACGCCGAACTCGACGCGATTGTCCAGCGCATCGGCCAGGCACTCGGTCCGCACCGGGCAACCGGTGCACACCGCCTTGGCCCTGTTCTGCGCTGCCCCTTGTACGAACAATTCATCCGGATCGGTAGTGCGGCAGGCTGCCTGCGCACTCCAGTCGGTTACCCAGCCCATGCCGGCGCCGTCCTCTCCCGAATCGAGGCTCCCCCACGGCGGTAGCGGCATATTCACCGCTGCCAGTTGAGGACGTTACGGAAGGTGGGGACAGCACAACACCCCCTTCGGGCCCAATCTTGAATGGTCCGAACGGACTATGCGTACGCGGCAGATCACCCAGGGGAGTGACGGGAGGACATGCGCGACCTTCCCGACAGAATCCGGACAGAAACCCCAAGTCGCAACGGACATTCAGTGACGCATGAGGCGAATTCGGGAACGCCTCGGCAGGTGGCTGAATTCCGTTGAGGGGCATGCAAGGGGGTTGATGCAAAACCGGACTGCTGTGACAGTTGAGAGCAGCTTAGGCCAAGGCCTATACGCGTGTCCGGCGAATGAGAACGTAGGCTGCCCCCATGCCAAAGAAGCGCTCAGGCGGGGGTCTGACGACGACCCAGCAGGCCGCCAAGTTCCTCGGTGTCGCCGCGCTCTCCGGAGCTGTACTGGCCGGCATCGCACTGCCGGCCGCCGGCGCACTCGGGCTCGCCGCCAAGGGGACGGTCGAGGGATTCGACGAGATCCCTTCCAACCTCAAGACTCCGCCGCTGAGCCAGCGGACCACGATCCTGGACAACGAGGGCGGTGCGATCGCCACGGTCTACTCGCGTGACCGCACCGTCGTCCCGCTCAAGGACATCTCGCCGTACATGCAGGACGCGATCATCGCGATCGAGGACTCGCGCTTCTACGAGCACGGCGCGGTGGACCTCAAGGGCATCCTGCGCGCGATGAACCGCAACGTGCAGGAGGGCGGTGCCGCGCAGGGCGCCTCGACTCTCACCCAGCAGTACGTGAAGAACGTCTTCGTCGAGGAGGCCGGTGACGACCCGGACAAGGTCGCCGAGGCCACGCAGCAGACCTTGGGCCGCAAGGTCCGGGAGCTGAAGTACGCGATCCAGGTCGAGGAAGAGCTCGGCAAGAAGAAGATCCTGGAGAACTACCTCAACATCACCTTCTTCGGGCAGCAGGCCTACGGGGTCGAGGCGGCTTCCCAGCGCTACTTCTCCAAGCACGCCAAGGACCTGAAGATGGAGGAGGCCGCGATGCTGGCCGGCCTCGTCCAGTCGCCGACCCGGTACGACCCGGTCAACGACACGGAAGAGGCGACCAAGCGGCGCAACACCGTGCTGCGGCGCATGGCCGCCGTCGGAAGCATCTCGGAGGCCGAGGCCGAGAAGGCCATCGCCAGCCCTCTGGAACTGAAGGTCAGCAGGCCGAAGAACGGCTGCATCACCGCTGTGAGCGGCGCCGGGTTCTTCTGTGACTACGTACGCAAGACGATCCTGACCGACCCGGCCTTCGGGAAGACCGACGAGGAGCGCGCCAAGCTCTGGAACCTCGGCGGGCTGACCATCAGGACCACACTGTCGCCGCGTGCGCAGCAGGCCGCCAACGAGGCCGCGACCTCGAAGGTCAACAAGGACGACAAGGTCGCCGCCTCGGTGGTCCAGGTCGAGCCCGGCACGGGGCAGATCCTCTCGATGGGCCAGTCCAGGCCCTACGGACTGGACCAGAACAACCACGAGACGGTCCTCAACCTCGCGGTCAGCAACAAGATGGGCGGCAGCACCTACGGCTTCCAGGTCGGTTCGACCTTCAAGCCGATCACCGCGGCGGCCGCCCTGGAGAAGGGCGTCAGCCCGGCGCAGAGCTTCGACACGCCGTGGAAGACCTCCCTTCCGCTGGACACCTACAAGCGGTGCGACGGCGGGCCCGCCGGCGGCGGTCAATGGTCCGTACAGAACGAGATGGAGTCCGAGAAGGGCTCCTACGACATGACCGAGGCCCTCGGGAAGTCCATCAACACGTACTTCGCGTTGCTGGAACAGAAGGCCGGCCTGTGCGAGACCCTCACGATGGCCAAGAAGGTCGGCTACCAGCGCGGTAACGGCGAGCCGCTCACGGAGAACCCTTCCATCACGCTCGGCACCACGGAGAGCACCCCGCTCGCCATGGCCACCGCGTACGCCGCGTTCGCGAACCGCGGCACCTTCTGTACGCCGATCGCCATCAAGTCCATCACGGACACCAACGGCAAGAAGCTGGAAGTTCCCAAGTCGGCCTGCTCGCGGGCGATGAGTGAGAAGACCGCCGACACGATCAACCAGATGCTCAAGGGCGTGATCGCGGACGGCACCGGCCAGCAGGCAGGACTCAGCGACCGCGACAACGCGGGCAAGACGGGTACGACCGAGAACCGCGTGGACGCCTGGTTCGTCGGCTACACGCCGAACCTGTCCACGGCGGTGTGGGTCGGTGCCGACATCGGCAAGAAGGTACCGATGTACGACATCACCATCGGCGGCCAGTACTACGACAAGGTCTGCGGCGGCTGTCTCCCCGGTCCCATCTGGAAGACCGCGATGACCGGTGCGCTGAACGCCTCGGAGACCCCCTCCTTCAGCCCGGTCGAGGTGCCGCGCGCCAAGGAGAAGGAGAAGGACGAGAAGAAGGACAAGGGCCGCCGCGAGGACAACGACGGCGGCGACGACAACGACAAGCCCGGCGCCGACCCCATCGGCGGCATCACCCTGCCGCCCGGCATCATCGGTGGGAACGACGGCGGCGGGCGCGGTGGCAACGGTCCCTGACCGTTCGGACCGCGCGGCGACGTGATGACGGAGGAGGGGCGCCCCGAGCCGGGGGCGCCCCTCCTTTCGCGTCCGTCTCTCAGCCCGCGAGGAGCCTCTTCACCGTTGCGGCGACCCGGCCTCCGTCGGCGAGCCCGGCCACCTTCGGGTTGACGATCTTCATGACGGCGCCCATGGCGCGGGGCCCCTCGGCACCGGCGCTCCTCGCCTCCTGGACGGCCTGCGCGACGATCACGTCCAGCTCGTCGTCGGTGAGCTGCTTCGGCAGGTACGCGTCGAGCAGCTCGCCTTCGGCCTTCTCCCGTTCGGCCTGCTCCGTCCGGCCGCCCTGCGCGAAGGCCTCGGCCGCCTCGCGGCGCTTCTTCGCCTCCTTGGCGATCACCTTCTGCACCTCGTCGTCGGAGAGCTCGCGCGACGTCTTGCCGCTGACCTCTTCCTTGGTGATCGCGGTCAGGGTGAGCCGGAGGGTGGACGAGGTGAGCTCGTCACGCGCCTTCATGGCCGTGGTGAGGTCTTCCTTGAGCTTGGACTTGAGCGTGGTCATGCGGCGATTGTGACAGGTACGGGGCACCTGCCGCCCGCCTGTTTTCGTCCCACCACGCCGTTTCTGCGACGATGGCCCCATGCGCGCACGCTACGGAGTACCCCTGAAAGCAACGGCAGTCGGCGCAGCAGTCGGTGCCGCCGGCCTCGTCTACGCGGCCGGATTCGAGGCACGCTCGTTCCGCCTCCGCCGGATCACGATTCCCGTACTCCCGCACGGGGCACGCCCGTTGCGCGTGCTGCAGGTCTCCGACATCCACATGGTGAGCGGCCAGCGCAAGAAGCGCGCCTGGCTGCAGACACTGGCGGGCCTCCGCCCCGACTTCGTCGTCAACACCGGCGACAACCTCTCCGACCCGGAGGCCGTGCCTGAGCTGCTCGACGCGCTCGGCCCGCTGATGGAGTTCCCCGGGGTCTACGTCTTCGGCTCGAACGACTACTACGGCCCGAAGCTCCGCAACCCCGTCCGCTACCTCCTGGAGAAGACGCAGGGCAAGCACGGGCTCAACGGCAACGCGCCGGCGGTCGGCGCCGTCCACAACCCGTGGGAACCCATGCGGGACGCCTTCGACGAGGCGGGCTGGCTGAACCTCTCCAACACCCGGGGCCGCATCAAGGCCGACGGGCTCGAGATCGCGTTCACGGGCCTGGACGACCCCCACATCAAACGGGACCGTTACGCCGAGGTCGCCGGCGGACCCGAGACGGGCGCGGACCTGTCGATCGGCGTCGTCCATGCCCCGTACCTGCGCTCCCTGGACGCCTTCACGGCGGACGGCTACCCGCTGATCCTGGCCGGCCACACCCATGGAGGCCAGCTCTGCATCCCCTTCTACGGGGCCCTCGTCACCAACTGCGACCTGGACACGGACCGGGTGAAGGGCCTCTCCGGCCACACGGTCGGCGAGCGGCGCGCCTACCTCCACGTCTCCGCGGGCTGCGGCACCAACCGCTACACCCCGGTCCGCTTCGCCTGCCCGCCCGAGGCGACCCTGCTGACGCTGACGCCGCGCGACTGAGGTTCCCCGCCCTGGGCGCAAAAACCGGATTTCGCCTGTGGGCGCCGGTGGGCTAAAGTAATCGATGTCGCCGGGACAATCGGTGGACATCGGGGTGTAGCGCAGCTTGGCAGCGCGCTTCGTTCGGGACGAAGAGGTCGTGGGTTCAAATCCCGCCACCCCGACAGCTGAAACACCAGGTCAGGGGCCTGATCCACTAAGTGGATCAGGCCCCTGACTCGTCCCTGGGGGCATCTTGGGAGCCAAGTGCGGGATGCGGCTCCCAGAGGGTGCGCGTGGGGCCAACTGTGGAACGGGGCTACCCCAGGGCCGTACCTGTCCTTCGCTCGGCCCGCTCGGCTCATGCCGCTCGGCCGTCAAAAGACAGGGAGGAATCATCTTCATAGCTGTTGGCCGAGCGCGCCGATTCCGCTGCCCGACCGGCAGGGAGGGACTGCGGCTCAGCTCCC
Source organism: Streptomyces sp. NPDC079167 (assembly GCF_040686735.1). Taxonomy (NCBI): domain Bacteria; kingdom Bacillati; phylum Actinomycetota; class Actinomycetes; order Kitasatosporales; family Streptomycetaceae; genus Streptomyces; species Streptomyces sp. NPDC079167. The sequence continues at coordinate 143,665 of NZ_JBFBLO010000012.1, forward strand.
AGCGCGTCGATACCCCACGGGCCTCTCACTCACCTTCACGATCACCCCGGCATCGACAAGATCTCGAAGCACCTGGCGTGCCCGCTTCTTCCCGATCGCCACATCAGCGGGACGGTATCCCGCTCCGAACAGGGCAGCCAGGACGCGTTCGGCATCCCATGTCCCCTGGAGGGCCTGGATGGCCTCGCTAAGGATCTCAGCGTGCGTTGGGGTGCTGCTCACATGTCCTCCGCAGTTGCCTACAAACTCACCCTGAAAATAATCGCCGGTCGGGCACTCAGGTTGCCCATATGGCGCATTCACTCGCCCGGTACAGGGCGATCGCGTGGCCGTCGGGGTCGGCCGTGAGATAGAGCTTGCCGATGCCCGGCTCGTCCTCCGCCCAGCGCCCGGCGTGGCCCGCCGCTTCGAGTTCGGCGACCCTGCGCCCGAGGGCTTCCTCGCCGGCGGTGCGCAGGGCGGTACGGCGCAGGCCCGGCTTCTCGGCGGCGGTCAGCACGAGGCTGTGGTGCTCGTAGTCGTCGAAGGTGCGCAGGTAGACGGAGTCGCCGTCCTGCCCGTTGACCGTCAGGCCGAGGTAGTCGGTGAAGAATCCGACGCTGCCCTCCAGGTCCGGAGTGAGCAGTTCGGCGTGGCCGACATGGGCGATGTCACCGAGAGGGGGAGTCATCTGCGGCTCCTTGCCGGGACGGTTCGGGGGATGAGGGGGCTGTCCGCTCGGGGCGCGGGAAGACGGTGCCGTCGAAGATCTTCCGCGCGGTACGCACCACGGCGGTGCGCCTGACGGCAGGGCTGCCGTCCGCGCCCGTGCCGACACCGGCCTCGATGTCGATGAACCCGGTGGGGTGCTCGATGCGCAGCCGGTCGCCGTACGGGGGGAGATGGGCGATGTCCTCGGCGACGCTGCCGGGGACGCGCAGGCCCGCCGCGACGCCGGCGGCGCCGAGGACGCCGATGGAGGTGTGGCAGCGGTGCGGGATGAAGGTGCGGGTCGTCACCGCACCGTCCTTAACGGGCGGGGCCAGCAGGCTGAGCTTGGGCACCGTCGTGTCGTGTACGTCGCCGAGGCTCATCAGGGGGCCCGCTTCGAGGCGGATCCGCTCTAGGCGCTCACGCAGGGCGCTGTTCCCCTCGAGCTCCCCCGGCGTCTCGTAGCCCGTGATGTCCAGGGCGTGTGCCGGGATGAGGACGGTCGGCATGCCGTTGTCGACGCAGGTCACCGGGGTGCCGGCGATCACTTCGCGAGCCCGGCCGGTGGGCAGCAGCGGGCCGCCGCCCTGCGCGAACTCGATCACCACCGGTGCGGCGGTCCCGGGCACCCCGGAGATCCTGGCCGCACCGGTGTAGTCGACGCGCCCGCCGGAGGTGGGAAAGGACGCCGTGGCCAGGTCGCCGGTGTTGACCATCCGGATGCGTACGGACGTCTGCCCCTCCCGGGCGGTGACCAGGCCCCGTTCCACGGCGAAGGGACCGACCCCGGCGAGCAGATTGCCGCAGTTCTGCCGGCCGGACACCTCGGCGGTGTCCACGGCGACCTGGAGGAAGAGGTAGTCCACATCGATGTCCGGGTCCTCCGGCACGGAGATGACCGCGACCTTGCTCGTGAGCGGGTGCGCGCCGCCGAGACCGTCGATCTGCCGCGGGTCCGGGCTGCCCATGATCCGCAGCAGCAGCTCGTCGCGGGCGGCCGGCGCACGCGGCAGGTCGTCCGCCAGGAAATAGGCCCCTTTGGACGTGCCGCCCCGCATCAGGAGGCAGCGGACCTCCGCCGGTCCGCCGGTCACGCCCCGGCCTCCCTGGCGTGGTCCTCGTACGAGGTGTACCGCACGCCGAGGACTTCGAGCTTCTCGCGCAGTCCGTAGCGGTCCAGCCCGAGTTGGCCCTCCAGGAAGGCTGCGCGTGCCTTGGCCTCCTTGGCCTCTCGCGCCTCGGACGCCTCGGCGGTCTCGCGGACGCGCTCACGGGGAACGGCCACCACGCCGTCGTCGTCGGCCACGATGACGTCGCCCGGACGGATCACCTGGCCCCCGACGACGACCGGGACGTTGACGGAACCACCGGTCGCCTTCACCGTCCCCTGGGCGGACACGGCCTTCGCCCACGCGGCGAAGCCCATGTCCCGCAGCTCCTGGGTGTCGCGAATGCCCGCGTTGATCACCAGCCCGCGTACCCCGCGTCGTTGGAGCGCGGTGGCGAACAGCTCTCCGAACATGCCGTCGGTGGACGGGGACGTGGTGGTGACGACGAGGACGTCGCCCTCGCCGCACTGCTCCACCGCCGCATGGATCATGAGGTTGTCGCCGGGCCAGCTGAGCACGGTGACCGCGCTGCCCACGATCCGCACGCCCTGTTGCACGGGGCGCAGTTCGGGGCCGAGCAGGCCGGTGCGGCCCATCGCCTCGCTCACTGTGGCGACGCCGTACGGTGCGAGCGCCTCGATGTCCCGCGCGTCCGCCTTCGGCGGTCCGGTGACGACGACGCCGCTCATGCCGGCGACTCCGTGGTCCGCGCCGTCTCGGTCTTCATGGCTGAACTCTCCTTGCTGGACAGGGCGTCGGCCCACCAGCGCGGCGCGCCATGCGCGCAGTGCGTCGATCAGGCGCCGCGCGTCACCCGCGCAGTGCCTCGATCACGCTCGCCAGGTGGGAGCGGACGGCCGCTTCGGCCGCCTGCGGCTCCCTGGCCCTGATCGCGTCGATCATGGCCAGGTGTTCACTCAGGGACTGCTGCGGGCGTCCGGGCCTCAGGGCGAGCTGGAACCTGTGGCGCACCAGCTGGCCGTTCAGCCGCTCCAGGAGCGACACGGCCGTCCGCTGTCCGGAGAACTCCCTGACCATGGCGTGGAGCTCATGATTCAGGTCGGAGTAGAGCATGGGCTCGCCGTCGTCGACGGCCTTGGTCATGGCCTCGCCGACCGCCGTGAGCCGGTCGAGCTGCTCGGCGTCGGCCGCGACGGCCGCCTTGGCCGCGCAGAGCCCCTCCAGGGCCATGCGGCACTCGGTGATGGCGACGGCTTCGTCGACGCTCACCACGCGAACCCGTGATCCGCGGTTACGGATCCGCTCGACCAGGCCCTCCGACGCCAGCTCGATCAACGCCGCTCTGACGCCGGCCCGTGTCACACCGAACTGCTCGGCGAGTTCGTTCTCCACCAGCCGCTGGGCCGGTGCCGTCTCGCCGCGCAGAATCGCCTGCCGCAGTTGGGTCAGGGCCAGCTGCCTGGCCTGTTCCCCGCTGGTCGGACCGGCTTGGTTCGGCATCGTTGCCCCCCTGAGTGAGTGCCTGTCGAACCTAAAACTCGAGGAACAGGATTGTCAACGATTCTGTTTGCCATATTGCCGGAAACCCAGGGGGCCGGGGCCGGCGGGGAGAACCCGCTCCCGTCACACGCATGGGCCCGGTTCCCTCTCGCTGCGAGAGGGAACCGGGCCCATGGAAGTCGTGCCGGCGGCACGGTGGCGGCTGCGCGGCATCCTCGGCGCGCGGCCGTCAGGGGTGGATCAGGCAGCAGCCGCCGTGGCACCCTCGGCGACCTGGCGGAGCACCTCGGTCAGCGAGGTGACGACCTCGGCGTCGTCCGCCGGGTGGAGTTCGGCGAAGCGGGTCACGGAGCCGGGGATGGAGAGCTTGGCGTCCGCCAGGACCGCTCCGCCCGCGAGACCGGCCGCCTTGCGGGCCTCGTCCTGGGCCCACACGCCGCCGAACTGGCCGAAGGCGGTGCCGACCACGGCGACCGGCTTGGCGGTCATGGCGCCGGCGCCGTACGGGCGGGACAGCCAGTCGATGGCGTTCTTCAGGACCGCCGGCATGGTGCCGTTGTACTCGGGCGAGAACAGGAGGAACGCGTCGGACCGGCCGGCCGCCTCGCGCAGCTGGGCGGCGGCAGCCGGAACGCTGCCCTCGACGTCGATGTCCTCGTTGTAGAAGGGGACGTCCACGAGGCCCTCGTACAGCTCGACCTCGGCGCCCTCGGGCGCGTGCTTGACGGCCGCCTCGGCGAGCTGGCGGTTGTGGGAACCGGCGCGGAGGCTGCCGACGAGGGCGAGGATGCGTACAGACATGGAGGAGCTCCCGGGAGACGGAGACTGCAGAAGTAAGCGGACCGTAGTCCGTTTAAAGTTGTACCACCTAAACGGACCGTGGTCCACTTCCGTCCGCCCGGGGCTACCCTGAAGCCATGACCGCTCCCCTGCCCCCGCCGCCCGGGCCGCCCGACACCGGCGAGGCGCGGACGAATCTCACGCTCGCCGGAGTGGGCGAACCCGAGATGCTGCGGGCGGACGCGGCGCGCAACCGGGCGCTCCTGCTGGACGCCGCCTCACGCCTCCTGGCTCACTGCGGGGTGGCGAACCTCACCATGGAATCGGTCGCGGCAGCCGCCGGAGTCGGCAAGGGCACGGTCTTCCGGCGCTTCAAGGACCGCACCGGCCTGCTCATCGCGCTCCTGAACCACCGCGAGGCCCTGCTGCAGGCCGCCTTCCTCTCCGGGCCGCCCCCCATGGGTCCGGACGCCCCCGCGGCCGAGCGGCTGCACGCCTTCGGCCCGGCCCTGATGCGCCACGAGCGCGATCACCACGAGCTGATCCTGGCCTCCCGCACCGACCCCCTGCGCACCTACGAGGTCCCCGCGCAGCGGCTGAGGATCAGCCATGTCACGCTGCTCCTGCGCCAGGCGAATGCGGCGGGTGAGCCCGAACTGCTCGCGCACACGCTGCTCGGATCGATCGACACGCCCCTCGTCCACCATCTGACCTGTGAACGCGGCATCGGCGTCGACAAGCTGGAACAGGGCTGGCACGAGCTCCTCAGCCGTTACGGGGTGGCGCGCTGAGGGCGGCCCGCACCTGGACCAGGGCGTGCGTCCCGCTCGTACGCCACTCTTGGCCGGAGCGGTCCAGGCCCTCCTGGATCCGCGGATCGAGGCCCACGACGACGTCGGACTTCAGCGTACGCAGCGCGGCGACTGCACTCGGGAAGTACGCCGTCAGGTCGGCGAACGGCGTGGTCGCCGGCCACAGCCGGTCGCCCACCAGGCGGCGGTAGTTGAGGTCACCCTTCAGGATCGTCAGCGTGGCCGCGCCGAGCTCCGCCCGGAGCTCCTCGGGCATCCGGTCGTACGGGAACGGGGAGCAGAAGAACGGGTGCGTACGGACCTCGATCCGGCCCGCCCCCATGGCCTCCCAGACCCGGACGCCGATCTCTCCCGCCTCACCGGGGGCGCTGTTGAGCCGGCGCAGGCAGTCGACGACATCGGCCGTCATGGCATCGGAGACGTAATACGGGGCGGGCTTCACATGGAGCACCACCCGGTCGGCGTGGCCGTGTTCGAGAAGGTGGTCGATGAGAACGAGGTCGGGGATCAGCTCACGCCCGGTGTTGTCCGCGATGACGGCGACGATCGCCGGGGACCCGGCGGGCAGGAGCGACCACAGCAGCGCACTGTCGTCGGCGACCAGAGCGGGGTCGGCCTCGCCGGGGGTGGATTCGCCAGGGGTGGATCCGCCGGGAGTGGATCCACCGGTCGCGGCGCGGAAGCCGAGATCGGCACGGTTCCCCCAGAGCGAGGCCTGGAGCAGAGCTGCCGCCCGCTCGGCGGCGGAGGCGCCGGCGAGGTCGTCCAGCGAGCGGAGTTCCTCCTCGACCGTGGAACCGAGCAGTTCCGCGCGCTTGAAGGAGGCGAAGGGATCGACGCCCTGCCACGGCCCCTCGTCGAAGTACCCGACGGCTCCCAGAAGCCTGCGGTAGAAGTAGCTCTCGCCCCAGAGGAACGGGGCGTCGAACCACGGACGCCCGAAGTGTTCCTGCCCCCACCCCAGCCAGAGCTCACGGTCCGGGCTGCCGGGAGCGAGCGGTTCGACGACCCCGTGGACGATCTCGTGGAGCAGGGTGTCCAGGGCGCGGTGCTGCCGGGGGCCGTACGGGAAGGCTTCGCGCACCTGCTCGATCAGGGCCGGGTGGCGCTCGGCCATGACGCTCCGGGCGAAGCTGCCAGGCTTCCCGCACGTGATCACAGAGGGGAGGCCGATGTCCCCCACGGCCCGGGAAGTCGCTCGCGTATCGCCCATATGCCCAGTCTGCCCTGCCGGCGGAACCCGCTCCTCCCCCGACGGTGAGCGCGTCCACCGTCAGCCCCGGCAACCGGCGGTCAACGCCCGTGGCGGAACCGGCACATGGAGGCCCCAGGGCCTGGTTACGATATGGAACGGCTCAGATGACTTACCCCAGGAAAGGGAACCCGTACCCATGCCGGCCGAGACATTCGAGTTTCAGGTAGAAGCTCGCCAGCTCCTGCAGATGATGATCCATTCGATTTACTCGAACAAGGATGTATTCCTGCGTGAGCTCATTTCCAATTGTTCGGACGCGCTGGACAAGCTGCGGCTCGAATCTCTCCGTGACGACACGCTCCAGGCGGACACGTCCGACCTGCACATCGCCATCGAGGCCGACCAGGAGACCCGCACCCTGACCGTGCGCGACAACGGTATCGGGATGTCGCACGACGAGGTCGTGCAGCTGATCGGGACGATCGCGAATTCCGGTACGGCGAAATTCCTCCAGGAATTGAAGGAAGCCAAGGACGCCACCGCTTCCGAGGAACTCATCGGGCAGTTCGGTGTCGGGTTCTATTCGAGCTTCATGGTCGCCGACGAGGTCACCCTGGTGACCCGGCGCGCGGGCGAGGACACGGGCACGCGCTGGCAGTCCAGCGGTGAGGGCACCTACACCGTCGAGTCCGTCGACGACGCGCCGCAGGGCACCTCTGTCACGCTGCGGCTCAAGCCCGAGGACGCCGAGGACAAGCTCTTCGACTACACCTCGCCCTGGAAGCTCAGGGAAATCGTCAAGCGCTACTCGGACTTCATCACCTGGCCGATCCGCATGGCGGCGGTTACGGGCGAGGAGGGTGCGGAGCCCGGGACCGAGACGGTCAACTCGATGAAGGCCCTGTGGGCCCGGTCGAAGGATTCCGTGACCGATGAGGAGTACAGCGAGCTGTACAAGCACATCAGTCACGACTGGACGGAGCCGCTCGAAACCATCCGCATGCAGGCGGAGGGAACCTTCGAGTACCAGGCTCTGCTCTTCCTGCCGTCGCACGCGCCGCAGGACCTGTTCATGCAGGACCACAAGCGTGGGGTCCAGCTCTACGTGAAGCGCGTATTCATCATGGATGACTGCGAAGCGCTCATGCCGACGTATCTCCGCTTCGTGAAGGGCGTGGTCGACGCACAGGACCTTTCCCTCAATGTGTCGCGCGAGATCCTCCAGCAGGACCGCCAGATCGAGATGATGCGGCGCCGTCTGGTCAAGAAGGTGCTCTCGACGGTGAAGGACATGAGGTCCGCCACCCCCGAGAAGTACGAGACGTTCTGGAAGGAGTTCGGCCGGGTCCTCAAGGAGGGGCTGTTCCAGGACTTCGAGAACCGCGACGCGATTCTCGAGATCTCGTCGTTCGCCTCGACCCAGGACGAGGAGGGGCTGACCACCCTGCGTTCGTACGTCGAGCGGATGAAGGAGGGCCAGGAGCAGATCTACTACATGACGGGTGAGTCCCGCGCGGCCATGGAGAGCTCGCCGCACATGGAGGCTTTCCGCGCCAAGGGCTTCGAGGTCCTGCTGCTGACCGAACCCGTCGACGAGGTCTGGGTGCAGTCCGTGCCCGAGTTCGACGGCAAGCCGCTCCAGTCCATCTCCAAGGGTGAGGTCGACCTCGACACCGACGAGGAGAAGAAGGAGGTCGAGGCCGAGCGGGAGAAGCAGCAGCAGGACTACGCCGGTCTGCTGACCTGGATGACCGAGCAGCTCGGTGACACCGTGAAGGAGGTACGTCTCTCCTCGCGGCTCACCGTCTCGCCGGCCTGCATCGTCTCGGACACGCACGATGTCACCCCTGCGCTGGAGAACATGTACCGCGCCATGGGCCAGGAGGTGCCGCAGATCAAGCGCATCCTCGAACTCAACCCCTCGCACGCGTTGATCAGCGGGCTGAACAAGGCGTACGCCGAGCAGAGCGGCGAGGAGAGCGCCCGCACCGAACTGGCCGAGACCGCCGAGCTGGTCCACGGGCTCGCGCTTCTCTCGGACGGCGGGGAGCTGAGTGACCCCTCGCGCTTCAGCAGGCTGATGGCGGACCGTCTGGAGCGCACGCTCTAGTCCACGGACCGCCCCCGACCCACTGCGGCCGCCAGGATTCCTGGCGGCCGCAGTCGTGTGCGGGGTGACGTGTGTGGTGCGGGGCGAGCGTGTGGTGCGAGAGCGGTTGTGAAGGCGGGGCGCCGGCGCGAAGTGGCTGACGTTCGAACAGAAGGCGGGCCCCCGAGGGTGACTCAGAGGAGTCGCCCCGGATGCCGAAGAGGCCCACAACTTCACCCTTCCGAGAGCCAGTTGCAGGTTTATCTACGCGCGGAGCATCGACGGCCGAACGATCCTTCGGGCATATCAGACGACTTTCCCCGCGACCATTACCGCCGGGTACCGGGAGCTGCTACAAACGTGCACGCCCCACGAACTCCCCACTCACCCCCCACATTTCGAAGGGCTGGCAGCCATGTCAGTACGAACCTTCCGGGCGTCCCTCACCACCCTCGCGATCGCAGCCGTGGCCGCACTCGGCCTCGCGCAACCGGCATCCGCCGCAGGCGACAACTACGTCGCTCTCGGTGACTCCTACTCCTCCGGCGTCGGCGCCGGGAGCTACACCTCCGAGAGCGGTGACTGCAAACGCAGCACCAACGCATACCCCTACCTGTGGAAGAACGCGAACGCCCCGTCGTCGTTCACGTTCGTCGCCTGCTCGGGGGCGACGACGGCCTCCGTGTCCAGCGGTCAGCTGGGCGCGCTGAGCTCGTCGACCACGCTCGTCAGCCTCACCGCCGGCGGCAACGACGTCGGGTTCGCGGACGTCATGCAGACCTGTGTCCTGCAGAGCGAGGCCGCCTGCGTGACCCGGGTGAACACAGCGGTCTCCGAGATGGAGAACGCGCTGCCCGGCAGGCTCGACTCCCTCTACGCGGGTATCCGTTCACGAGCGCCGCAGGCCCATGTGGTGGTCCTGGGCTACCCGCGCTTCTACAAGCTGTCGGGCACCTGCATCGCCGGCCTCACGGAGACCGAGCGCGGGGCCATCAACAACGCGTCGGACGTACTGAACGGGGTGCTCGCCAAGCGGGCGGCCGACGCGGGGTTCACGTATTCGAGTGTGGTGGACGAATTCACCGGGCACGAACTCTGCTCGGGTGACGCGTGGATCCACAGCGTCTCCATCCCGATCACCAACTCGTACCACCCGAAGGCCATCGGGCAGTCGAACGGCTACCTTCCGGCCTTCGACTCCGTGGCGTAGCACGCCTGGAGAGAGCCCGCCCGGCGCACGCCGGGCGGGTCCGCCACACGCCGGGCGGGTCCGCCACACGCCGGGCGGGTCCGCCGCCGAGGTCCGCGACGCCCGGCGGGCGGCCCCCGCTCGCTGCGCTCCGGACTCAGTACCGCTCGACCAGGTGCTCCCGGCCGGCGGGGGGCTCGTAGGGCTCGGGCCAGAAATCCGTCACCCCGGAGATCCTGCCGTCCGCGTCGAACGTGAAGAAGTGGATGGCGTGCGTCTCGTCCGGCCCCACGGTGACGAGCGTCCGGACAGCGGCCTGCCGGCCTTCCCCGTCGGCCACTGTCCGCTCGATCCGGACGTGCCAGTCCCCCGGATACTCCTGGTTGAACCGGACGAAGCGCTCCTTGCCGAGGATGCGCTCACGGCTCTGCGGCAGTTCGTACACCACGTCGTCGGCGAGGGTGGCGGCGAACGCGCCCCAGTCGCGGGCGTCCGCCGTGGCCCAGTACGCCTCGACGGCGGCTCGCACCTCGGCCGTGCCCCATGCCTCGCCCGGACTGTCAGCCATATCGGTCATGCTCCCGAGTGTGGACCCCGCCACTGACAGTCGGCCGCGGCGCGGCTCCGGTCAGCCGCTGACCGGCCGGGACGCCTTGACCGAGTACATCATCGGGATGCGCGGGCGGCCGGCGGGGAAGCGGTAGTAGCCGTCGGCATGCCGCACCAGCGCCGGGTAGCGGGCGAAGAGCGAGGCGTCGTGTTCGTGCAGGAACTCGATCCGCAGCCCGGCCGCCGCCAGCGCCGAGACGACCTCGCCCACGGGGTGCTGCCACTCGACGCTACGGTTGTGGACGGTGGCGGCATCGAAGTCGGCGTACGTGCCCGGCGACTCCTCCACCCAGGGATCGCGGCTGAAGTAGTCGTACGCGATCGTCGAGCCGGTTTCGTCGTCCAGGCAGTCGGTCAGCGGGTGGAACTCGGCCAGGTAGAGGAATCCGCCGGGCGCGACCAGTGAGGCCACGACCTCCGCCCAACGGCCGACGTCGGGAAGCCAGTTCAGGGCTCCGATGCCGGTGTAGACGATGTCGTACGCGGAGTCCGGGACGGCTTGCGCGGCGTCGTACACGTCGGACGCGACGAACGTCGCCCGTTCCGGCGTCAGACCCAGCGACCGGGCCAGGTCACGGGCGGTCTCGACCGCGGGTTCGGAGAAGTCGAGGCCCACGACCTGGGCGGCGCCGTGGCGCGCCCACGAGAGGGTGTCGAGCCCGATGTGGCACTGCAGGTGCAGCAGGGTACGGCCGGTCACGTCACCGACCTCCGCGAGCTCGAATCCGCGGAGAGCGTCCTTGCCCGCCCGGAAGGCCTCCAGGTCGTAGTAGTCACTGGCCGCGTGGATGGACACGCGCTCGTCCCAGCGTGCGCGGTTGGCCTCGTGCCAGTCGTCGGGCGTCGGTGCGTACATGCCGTGAAAGTTACCCACAGGCCGGTGGTGCGTGCGAGCGGTTATCCACAGGCCGCCCGGCATCGTGGTCACATCGGGTTGGATGGGCTCATGAGCGACACACAGAACGACGCATCCGTGCCGGAGCGGGAGCAGGAGCCGCCGCAGTGGGAGCAGCGCTTCCGCGCTGCGCGGGTGTCCCTGCCCGACTGGGCCGAGGACGCCCCCGACCGCGCGCTCTTCGTCTCCAACGCCACCGGCACGTACGAGCTGTACGCGTGGGACCGCGCGACCGGGAAGCAGCGCCAGGTCACGGACCGGCCCAACGGAACCACCGACGGTGTTCTGACGCCGGACGGCCAGGCCGTCTGGTGGTTCGCCGACACCGACGGCGACGAGTTCGGGGTGTGGATGCGGCAGCCCTTCGACGGCGGTGCGGACGAAGAGGCCACGCCCGGTCTCGAACCCTCCTACCCGGCCGGGCTCGCGATCGGCCGCGACGGCACAGCGGTGGTCGGCCGCTCGACCGACGAGGACGGGACGACCGTTCATCTGGTGCGCGCCGGGGCGGAACCGGTCGAGATCTACCGGCACCGGGAGTCCGCGGGGGTGGGTGACCTCTCCCACGACGGGACGCTGATCGCCCTGGAACACACGGAGCACGGCGACGCGATGCACTCGGCGCTGCGGGTGGTACGCCCCGACGGTTCGACGGTCGCCGAGCTGGACGACACCGAGGGCGGCACGAAGGAGCTCGGCCTGTCGGTGCTGGGCTTCGCCCCGGTGGTTGGTGACACCCGGCTGCTGGTCGGGCATCAACGGCGTGGGCGGTGGGAGCCGATGATCTGGGACCCGGTCGCGGGCACGCAGACCGACCTGCCGGTCGATCTGCCCGGTGACGCCGGCGCCGAGTGGTATCCGGACGGGTCCGCGCTGCTGATCGAGCACAGCTTCGAGGCCCGCAGCGAGCTGTGGCGGTTCGAGCCGGGCGCCGCCGGGCCGGTGCGGGTCGAGACACCCGCCGGGACGGTGTCGGGCGCCACGGCCCGCCCGGACGGCTCGGTGGAGTATCTGTGGTCGTCGGCTGCCCAGCCGCCCGCGGTGCGGTCCACGACGGGCTCCGTCGTCCTCGACCCGCCGGGTGCCAAGGCTCCGGCCTCGGTGCCGGTGCGGGACGCCTGGGTGGACGGCCCCGGCGGCCGCGTCCACGCGCTGGTGCAGACCCCCGCCGGTGACGGCCCGTTCCCCACGGTCTTCGAGATACACGGCGGGCCCACCTGGCACGACAGCGACGCGTTCGCGTCGGGTCCCGCCGCGTGGGTGGACCACGGCTTCGCGGTGGTGCGCGTCAACTACCGCGGGTCGACGGGATACGGGCGCGCGTGGACGGACGCGCTCAAGCACCGGGTCGGGCTGATCGAGCTGGAGGATGTCGCGGCCGTCCGGGAGTGGGCGGTGACGTCGGGACTCGCGGACCCGGAGCGGCTGGTGCTGGCCGGTGGCTCGTGGGGCGGTTACCTGACCCTTCTCGGGCTGGGTACGCAGCCGGATGCCTGGGCCCTCGGCCTTGCCGCTGTCCCGGTCGCCGATTACGTCACCGCCTACCACGACGAGATGGAAGCGCTGAAGGCGATGGACCGCACCCTGCTGGGCGGGACCCCGGAGGAGGTGCCCGAGCGCTTCGAGGCCTCGTCCCCGCTGACCTACGTGGACGCCGTGCGCGCCCCGGTCTACATCTCGGCCGGCGTCAACGACCCGCGCTGCCCGATCCGCCAGGTGGAGAACTACGTGGACCGCCTCGCGGCCCGCGGCGCGGTCCACGAGGTCTACCGCTACGACGCGGGACACGGCTCACTCGTCGTGGAGGAGCGGATCAAGCAGGTGCGGCTGGAGCTGGACTTCGCCCTCCGCCATCTCGGGCAGGGGCAGGAGGGGAAGAAGCCGGCCGCATAAGGCCCGGATAAATGGTGCACCCCGCTCCGGGGGCCCGGAGCGGGGAACCGTACCTTGGAGGGGTGTACCGGTTCCTGCTGACCCCGCGGTGGTGGGGGATCAACCTCTTCGTCGTGCTGGCCATCCCGTTCTGCGTCTTCATGGGCACATGGCAGCTCGGCCGTTTCGAGGACCGTGTGCAGTCGCACGAGGAGGCCGAGGAGCGCCCCGACCCGGGCACCCGCTCCCCGGCACCGCTCGACGAACTGCTCCCCGTCAGCACGGACACGTCCGGCCGCCCGGCTGTGGCGAAGGGGACGTACGCCGATCAGTTCCTGGTCCCCGGACGTGAGCTGGACGACCGTGACGGCTTCTACGTGCTGGATCTGCTGCGCACCGACAGCGGCAAGGCGCTGCCCGTCGTGCGGGGCTGGCTGGCGGGCAGCCCCGGCAGCACCGAGGTGCCCGAGGCCCCGGCCGGCGAGGTCACCGTGACCGGCGATCTGCAGGCCTCCGAGAACAGCGGCACCACCGGTGTCGACCTCAGCGGCGGACTCCCCGAGGGCCAGCTCGGCATGATCAGCGCGGCGTCCCTCGTCAACGTCGTGCCGTACGACGTCTACGACGCGTGGGTGACCCTGCCCGGGCCGGAGGCGGGAGGCACGGGTGACGGTGGCCTGAAGCCCGTTCCCGCGGCGGCGGCCCAGGGCAGCGGGCTCGATCTGAAGGCCTTCCAGAACCTCGGCTACACCGGTGAGTGGTTCGTCTTCGGCGGCTTCGTGCTCTTCATGTGGTTCCGGCTGATGCGCCGCGAGGCGGAGGCCGCGCGCGACATACAGCTGGGGCTCGCGGCCGACGCCGACTGACGCGCGACCGGGGCCGGGCCGGGGCAGGGCAGGACGGGCTGACGGGGCCCCACGACAGACGGGGCCGGCGGACCGCAGCGGCGGCGGCAACGCCGTCCACCACGACAGCGACAGCAACGGGCAGCAGGGGCACGCCGGAACCCGAGAAGGTCCTGGCGGCCCGCTGCCCGTACCAGCCGAGGTTCTCGCGCTCGCCGAGGACGAGTACGGCGGCGCCGTGTCAGCGACCTGCGCCAAGGGCTCGCGCCCGGAGCGCCCGGCCCGTGCCGCGCCTGCCCCGGCCAGGGTCCTTCGACCGGGTCGGGCCCGGCCTGACCCGGGCGGGCGGACTCAGGACGCGTCCAGTACACCCGTGCGGTAGATCGTGCCGGCGCACGCGTTGGCGATCGTGGTCTCCGCCGTCGGCGCGCCGGCCTCCGGGGTGTGGGTGACCGAGATGCTGCCGTCCGCCGGGCCCTCGTCCGCGCTGCCGAACTGCGCTGCCGTGTCCGTCGTCCCGGTGTCGCTTCCCGTCGTGCCCTCGCCGCCGCCTCCGCCGCCGTCCGTGGGCGTCGGGCTGGGCGAACCGCCGGTGGTCGGGCAGGTGTCCGAGGGCACCCACGCGAAGCGCACCTCGTACGTCATCGCCGGCTTCAGGAGTACGGCACCCGGCTCCAGCGAGGGATCGGGCAGACCGGCCGCCGGGTCGCCCGCGGTGTGCTGCACCACGGTGATCTTCAGCGGGTCGGCGGCACCCGCCGCCTGGAAGCCGACGGTGCCGTTGGTGGTGACCGAGCAGGATTTGCCGGAGACGTTGGCGATCTTGAAGGTTCCGTACACCGTGCCGTCCGAGTTGGCCGCGCCCGCGTCCGCGGAGGCCACACCGAGCTGGTCGGGGGCGCAGGCCGTGGCTGCGGCCACATCGGCACCCGGGGGATCGTCCCGGCCCTCGGCCCCGCTGCTCTCGGCGCCCGGGTCCGTCCCCCGCGACGGAGCCGCGGAGTTCCCCGTCTCGCCCTCGGCGCCCTCGCTCCGGCGGTCCTCGGGCCCCGCCGTCTTCCCGCCGTCGGCCTCGGTGCCCGCGTCCTCGCCGCTGCCTCCCTGCGCCTGCTCGCCGTGGCCGGCGATGGCGGGGCTGGCGGTGGCCGAGCCGTCCGAATTCGCCACGTGGACGAATGCGGGAACCGCCGTACCGATCAGCAGCGCCGCCGCCGCCGCGCCCACCACACCCTGGCGCCGCCTGGCGCGCCGGGCGGGCACCGCGCGATGCAGATGGTCGAGGGTGCCGTCGGAGGGCTCCAGGCCCTGGACGGCGCCCCGCAACATGCGGCGCAGCGCGACCTCGTCCATACCCTCTCCACCGGGACCGCCGACCACACCGCCGGACCCGCCGGCGAAGGCACCACCGCCCCCGCCGCCGAAGAGCTCGGTCAGCGTGCCGCCATCACCGGGCTCGGCGTCGGCGCCACCCACGTCACGGCCGCCCTCTTCCGGAGCGGCGGTCCCTGAGGCGGCTTCCGCACCGTCGACCGCTTCCTGCTTCCGTTCACCGTCCGGCTCCGGATCGGTGTTCGGGATGCTTTCCGGCCCGTGGTTCACAATTCCGTTTCCAGTCCGGTCATCGTCGTGCCTGTGCTCGGGCCCGCTCATGCCTGCGCCTCCATCACCACGCGCAGTGCCGCAATGCCCCGGGAACCGTACGCCTTCACCGAACCGAGCGATATCCCGAGCGTCTCGGCGACCTGGGCCTCCGTCATGTCCGAGAAGTAGCGCAGCACCAGCACCTCGCGCTGGCGGCGCTGCAGTCCCTTCATGGCCTTGATCAGCGCGTCCCGCTCCAGCTGGTCGTACGCGCCCTCCTCCGCGCTGGCCATGTCGGGCATCGGCTTGGAGAGGAGCTTCAGCCCGAGGATGCGCCGGCGCAGCGCGGAGCGCGACAGGTTGACCACGGTCTGGCGCAGGTACGCCAGCGTCTTCTCCGGATCGCGCACCCGGTTCCGCGCCGAGTGCACCCGGATGAAGGCCTCCTGCACGACGTCCTCGCAGGACGCGGTGTCGTCCAGCAGGAGCGCCGCGAGGCCCAGCAGCGAGCGGTAGTGGGCGCGATAGGTCTCGGTCAGATGGTCGACCGTCGTTCCTGCCGCCACCGTCTCCTCAGCGCCCTCGCGCTGCGAAGGCAGCCGGGTGGAGCGCGCGGCGGGCATGGGCGCGATCACCGGCATACCGCCGGCCGCGCGGGGCCTCCGGAGCGGACGCACCGAAGCGCCTCGCAACGGGCCCACCACTGTGATGTCGAGAACCTCTGCCACGCCAGTTGGACACGCTTCCCCCCGTCAGGGTTGTACGCGTACGGCACCGCGTTCGATGCTGTGCGACATGCCCTCATTCGTACCTGCTCTTCCCCAAATGCCCCGAAAACGCATCCAGCCACGCAAGAAGTGACGACAGAGACGCGTAGCGCCCGCCTAGCGGTTGCGGAGGGCGAGGAGATCATCGTCGGATATGACAACGCCCCAGCTCAAGAGGTTCAGACCAGCAAGTTACCCACAGGGCGCACACAGATCCTACAAAACAGGTTCGATCAGGTACGGGGAAATTCGCCTGCCACCGATTCGGCGATCTGGGCCACGTTGAGAGCGGCGCCTTTTCGGAGATTATCGCCGCAGATGAACATCTCGACGGCGCGCGGATCGTCCATCGACTGCCGCACCCTGCCCACCCAGGTCGGGTCGGTGCCCACGACATCGGACGGCGTGGGGAAGTCACCGGCCGCCGGGCTGTCGAAGAGCACCACCCCGGGCGCGGTCGCCAGGACCTCGTGCGCCCTGGCCACGGCCACCTCGTTCTCGAAGCGGGCGTGCACGGACATGGAGTGCGTCGTGACGACGGGCACGTACACACAGGTCGCCGTGACCTTGAGGTCCGGCAGTCCCAGGACCTTCCGGCACTCCTCGCGGATCGCCAGCTCCTCGGACGACCAGCCGTCCCCGGCGTCCGTACCGGCCCAGGGCACCACGTTCAGCGCGACCGGGGCGGCGAAGGGGCTCTTCTCGCCGTCACCCAGTGCCCTCCGTACGTCACCGGGGCGGGTGCCCAGCTCCGTACCCGCCACCAGGGCCAACTGCTCGCGGAGCACGGCGACTCCGTCCCGGCCCGCACCGCTCACCGCCTGGTAGGACGAGACGATCAGCTCGCGCAGCCCGAATTCGGCGTGCAGCGCGCCGACCGCGACGATCAGCGACAGGGTCGTGCAGTTCGGGGACGCGACGATGCCGCGCGGTCGCAGCCGCGCGGCATGGGGGTTGATCTCGGGTACGACGAGGGGAACGTCGTCGTCCAGGCGGAAGGCGGCCGAGTCGTCCACGACCACCGCGCCCTTGGCGGCGGCGACCGGCCCCCACTGCGCGGACACCTCGTCCGGCACCAGGAACAGGGCGACGTCCACGCCGTCGAACACGTCCTCGGTGAGCGCGAGGACCTCGGTCTCCTCGCCGCGTACGACCAGCTTGATGCCGGCCGCACGCGGGGAGGCGATCAGCCTGACCTCGCCCCAGACGTCCTCGTGCTGCGAGAGGATCTGGAGCATGACGCCGCCGATCGCACCGGTCGCGCCGACGACCGCGAGCGAAGGGCGGCGTCCCGTCATCGGCCGGTGCCCCCGTAGACGACGGCCTCGTCGGAGTCGCTGTCGAGTCCGAAGGCGGTGTGCACGGCGCGCACGGCCTCGTTGACGTCGTCGGCCCGGGTGACCACCGAGATGCGGATCTCGGACGTCGAGATGAGCTCGATGTTCACACCGACGTTCGACAGCGCCTCGAAGAAGCCCGCGGTGACGCCGGGGTTGGTCTTCATGCCCGCACCGACGAGGGAGATCTTCGCGATCTGGTCGTCGTAGCGCAGCGACTCGAAGCCTATGCCGGCGCGGTTGCGCTCCAGGGCGTCGATCGCCTTGCGGCCCTCGGCCTTGGGCAGGGTGAACGTGATGTCCGTGAGCCCGGTCGAGGCGGCGGAGACGTTCTGCACCACCATGTCCATGTTGATCTCCGCGTCCGCGATGGCGCGGAAGATCGCTGCGGCCTCGCCCGGCTTGTCGGGAACCCCGACGACCGTGACCTTGGCCTCGGAGACGTCGTGGGCGACTCCGGAGATGATGGCGTGCTCCACCTGCTGGTCCCCTTGCGGCTCGTTGCTGACCCAGGTGCCGCGCAGTCCGGAGAAGGACGAGCGGACGTGGATCGGGATGTTGTAACGGCGTGCGTACTCGACGCAGCGGTGCAGCAGCACCTTGGAGCCGGACGCCGCCAGCTCCAGCATGTCCTCGAAGGAGATCCAGTCGATCTTCCGGGCCTTCTTCACGACCCGGGGGTCGGCGGTGAAGACACCGTCGACGTCGGTGTAGATCTCACAGACCTCCGCGTCCAGCGCGGCGGCCAGCGCGACGGCGGTCGTGTCGGAGCCACCGCGACCGAGGGTCGTGATGTTCTTGCCCTCCTGGCTCACACCCTGGAACCCGGCGACGATGGCGATGTTGCCCTCGTCGATGGAGGTCCGGATACGGCCCGGCGTGACATCGATGATGCGCGCTTTGTTGTGGACCGAGTCGGTGATGACACCGGCCTGGCTGCCCGTGAACGACTGGGCCTCGTGGCCCAGGTTCTTGATCGCCATGGCCAGCAGGGCCATGGAGATCCGCTCTCCGGCGGTCAGCAGCATGTCGAACTCACGCCCTGCAGGCATCGGGGATACCTGCTCGGCGAGATCGATCAACTCGTCCGTCGTGTCGCCCATCGCGGACACCACGACAACCACCTGGTTGCCGTTCTTCTTGGCGTCCACGATTCGCTTGGCGACGCGCTTGATGCCTTCGGCATCGGCTACGGAGGAGCCTCCGTACTTCTGCACGACAAGGCCCACGTGCGCTCCTCGCTCAATAATGGTGCGGTCGGCTCAGTTTAACGAGCAGTCCGGAATCAACCCGTCGGTACCGGATGGTGAGATGTCCCGCCCACCACCCGGAACGGCATGTCGCTCCGAACTGCTCGTACCGGGCTGTTGCCCACTGGCCCGATCCGCACGCCTCTTTGTGTCCCAGGACACAACAGACGCAGCCGTCGCACAAGCCACGGAGGGCCGCTACAGGACCGGCCGCAGGCCCAGCGGCCCCGCGATCTCCTCGGCCATCACGCGCCCCGCCTCCTCGGCCAGGTCCCCGTCGCCCGGGTCCTGGTCGGTGTCCAGGCCGTCGAGCTCCTGGAGCGGCTGGTTCAGCCGGATGTGGGCGATCAGCGACTGGAGCGCACGCAGGGCCGCTGACGCGGTGGAGCCCCAGTTGGAGAAGTACGAGAACTGCCACCACCACATGGCCTCCGCCGTGCGGTCCGCCTCGTAGTGCGCGAGGCCGTGCCCGAGGTCCGTGACCAGGTCGGCCAGGTCGTCGGAGATGCGGTGGGGCACGGGCGCCTTGCGCGGCTCGTACGGGTCGAAGACCTCGGAGTAGACGTCGATGGGCTCCAGCAGCTCCGCGAAGCGCTCACGCAGCCCGTCGGCGTCCGGCTCGGCGCCGAGGTCCGGCTCGTAGCGCTCGTCCGGGAGGATGTCCTCGTACGCGCCGAGTCTCCCGCCGGCCAGCAGGAGCTGGGAGACCTGGAGGAGCAGGACCGGAACGGCCTCCTCGGGCTCCTCGGCCTTGGACACCTCGGTGACCGCGACGATGAAGGTCTTGATCTGATCCGCGATCTGGACGGCGAAGTCGTCCGGATCCTGCGTGACGGAGTTCAGCGTGGCGTCAGACATCGAGGAGACCTCCCGTGGGCACGGTCGCGAACGGTGGGTAGAACATAGCGCCGCCGCGCGTAAAGCCGCAGTCAGATGCCGGGTCACACATCGAGCAGCCGCCTCCCCTCGAAGGCGCGGCCGAGGGTGACCTCGTCCGCGTACTCCAGGTCGCCGCCCACGGGCAGCCCGCTGGCCAGCCGGGTGACCCGCAGGCCCATCGGCTTGACCATCCGGGCGAGGTACGTCGCGGTGGCCTCGCCCTCCAGGTTGGGGTCGGTCGCCAGGATCAGCTCCGTGATCGAGCCGTCCGCGAGCCGGGCCAGCAGCTCCCTGATCCGCAGGTCGTCGGGACCGACGCCCTCGATCGGGCTGATCGCGCCGCCGAGCACGTGGTAGCGGCCCCGGAACTCACGGGTCCGCTCGATCGCCACGACGTCCTTGGGCTCCTCGACCACGCAGATGACCGAGCGGTCACGGCGCGCGTCCCGGCAGATGCCGCACTGCTCCTGCTGCGCGACGTTGCCGCAGATCTCGCAGAAGCGGACCTTGTCCTTGACCTCGAGGAGGGCGTGGGCCAGACGGCGTACGTCGGTGGGCTCGGCCTGCAGGATGTGGAAGGCGATCCGCTGCGCGCTCTTGGGACCGACGCCCGGCAGCCTGCCCAGCTCGTCGATCAGCTCCTGAACCACGCCTTCGTACAACGGAACGCCTCTCCTTTTTCCTGCTCGTACCGTATCGGGTACGGGTGGGTAGCTACAGGGTCAGAACGGGAGGCCCGGCATGCCGCCCAGGCCCTGGGCCAGCGGGCCCAGCTTCTGCTGCTGGAGCTGCTGGGCGTTCTCGTTCGCCGCCTGGACCGCCGCGACCACGAGGTCGGCGAGCGTCTCGGTGTCCTGCGGGTCCACGGCTCCGGGATCGATCACCAGGGCGCGGAGCTCGCCGGACCCGGTCACGGTGGCCTTCACGAGACCACCGCCCGCCTGTCCGTCGACCTCGGTCCTGGCCAGCTCCTCCTGGGCCTCGGCAAGATCCTGCTGCATCTTCTGGGCCTGCTGGAGCAGCTGCTGCATGTTGGGCTGGCCACCACCGGGAATCACGGTCACTCCTGGCACTTCGACGACGGATTGTTTCGGTATGCCGAGCCTACGTGTTCGTCCGACGCCGCGCCCCACCCGCCGGGGACCAACTCTTTCGGGTGAGATCTGAAAACTGCCTGCCGTGCTCCTATACCTGACCAGAGGCCGTGCCCAGGCGGGAATCCCGCGATTTCGACCCCGCGGCCCACCATTCGGCGGTAGGAAGAGCATGCGTATCCGTACCCATACGCACAGCGAAGGTAACGCAGAGTTACACGGGTGGGGCCCCGGTCATATGCCGGTACCGGCCCCCTCCGTGACCGAGAACCGTGCCGATCCGCGTCGATACGCGCCGAACGCAGAGTGCAGAGGAGTGCCCCGGTGAGTCAGCCGGAGATGCAGCCCGAGGGGCCGCCCCGCAAGGAGCCCGGCGCGGGATCCGGTGCAGGCACCGGAACCGAACGGTCCGGTTCGAGCCCCCGGGACCTGACCGGCCGCGCCTTCCCCCTCGGCGACTGGGGTGAACCCGCCGAGCGGCTCGACGAGCTCTACCGGTGGGTCGAGGCCGGTGCCATGGAGACCGCCGACTGGTATCTGCGGGACCGGGTCCGCAAGCGGCGTACGGCCAGGCTGCTCCGGCTCGGCACGGCGGCGGGGGTGGTCGCGGGCGCGGCCCTGCCGCTGCTCGATCTGACCGGGGAGCTGCACGGGTCGGCCGGCTGGGGCTATCTGTCGCTGCTGCTGGGCGCCGCGTGCATGGCGTGCGACCGGTACTTCGGCCTGACCTCCGGCTGGATAAGGAATCTCGCGACGGCACAGGCCGTGCAGCGGCGACTGCAGGTGCTCCAGTTCGACTGGTCCTCCGAGTGCGTCCGTGAGGTGCTCGGACCGACGGAGGGCACCGCCAGCGAGGCCGCGGAGCGGTGCCTCGGGGTGCTGCGACGCTTCTCCGAGGACATCACCGAGCTCGTCCGCATGGAGACGGCGGACTGGATGGTGGAGTTCCGGGCCGGACCCGCGCCCATGGGCATGCAGTCGCTGGTGACGGGCGGCCCCGGCGGCCGTCCGGAGCCGGGGTCCTCACCGGGCCGGCTCACCATGCCTGCGGCGGTCAGGCCGAACATGCCGCGCCAGCGGCCGCCGGAGCCGCCGCGCTGATGCCGGACCCGGAGCCGCCGCGCTGATGCCGGACCCGGAGCCGCCGCGCCGAAGCCGGATGCGCCCCGCTGACGGAGCAGGGCGGCCGGCGCCACCGGTCAGCTGAAGATGATCATCGAGCCCTGCGCGAGGCTGCGGGTGGCCGCCGCGTGCAGGCCCAGCCAGACGTGCCGCTCCCGGGCGAAGGGGCTCTCGTCGTACGGGACCGGGGCGGCCGGCTCCTCCAGCGAGGTGGGGCCGGCGGGCGGGAGCGGGGCCGCCGGCGGGTTGGCCGGGTCGATGCCGATGGACGGGGCGACGAACTCCAGCTCGCGCAGCAGGCCGTGGGAGGAGCCCAGCGGGCCTCCGCCCTCCAGGAGCTGGTCGTCGGAGAGCGGCCGGGGGAAGTCCACCGGGACGTACGCTCCGGCGTGGTCGTAGTGCCAGACCAGGTGCGACTCCTGCGCGCTCTGCTCGAACATCTCCAGCAACTGCTCGTAGTCCCCGCCCAGTTCGTCGACGGGCGTGACGGCGAGGCCGCTCAGCTGGAGCAGGTAGGCGCGGCGCAGGAAGTGCAGGGCGTCGTAGTCGAAGCCCGCGACCGGGGCGACGTCCCCGGTGAGTCCCGGCATGTAGGCGTAGACCGGCACAGGCGGCAGGCCCGCCTCGGTCAACGCCTTGTCGTAGACGGCGATCTCTTCGGCGAACGGATTGTCGGGGCTGTGGCACAGCACATCGACGAGGGGGACCAGCCACAGGTCACAGGCCACGAAATCTCGCTCTCCAACGGGTTCGTGCGATGGTCGGGACAGCGTAATGCGGGCGCGACCCCGCGCACAGGGTGCGGGCCCCGCAGCCCTGCGCGCTCAGGTGCGGCCCGGGTGCGGGGGGTCGTCGGCGGCCAGCCGGTCCGCCCATTCCAGCCCGTGCGTGTAGTAGCCGTCCAGCACCGCTCGTACGGCCGGTCCGTCGGCGGCCGCGATCGCCTCCACCAGTTCCTGGTGGCCGTTCCACAGCCAGTCGCGGAGATCGCCGTCCCCCCGCAGGTACGGGACGGCGAAGGCCCAGGCCTGCATCCGCAGCCGCTGCAGGAAGTCGCTGATGTAGGCGTTGCCGACGACGGCACCGAGCTCCCGCCAGAACCGCAGGTCGTAGCCGATGAGGATGTCGAGGTCGCCGCCGCGCGCCGCCCGTGCGGCCTCCTCGCCCCTGCGGCGTACGGAGACGAGGGCGGCCCGGTGCGCGCCGATCACGGCGGGCGCCGAACCGGACCCGTCGAAGATCCGCCGGAAGACCCCGTCTATGACCAGCGCCCGCGCCTCCACCATCGCCCGGTAGTCGGCGACGGAGA
This sequence comes from Streptomyces sp. NPDC079167, assembly GCF_040686735.1. Classification (NCBI taxonomy): domain Bacteria; kingdom Bacillati; phylum Actinomycetota; class Actinomycetes; order Kitasatosporales; family Streptomycetaceae; genus Streptomyces; species Streptomyces sp. NPDC079167. The sequence goes on from NZ_JBFBLO010000012.1 coordinate 166,550, forward strand.
ATTCGCGGACCCGGAAGCCGCGGTGCTGGTCGGATTCGAGCAGGCCCTGCGCGGAGAGGTCGAAGAGCGCTTCCCGGACGGGGGTCGCGGACACCCCGTACTGCTCGGCGATCTGCTTGACGGTGAACTCCACCCGTGGCCGCAGACGCCCCGCGAGCACCTCGTCACGCAGCGCGTCGGCGATCTGCTGGCGCAGCGTACTGCGGGTCACACCTCCGCCCGCACCCATGGCGCCCCCTCCCGTTCTCGGCTCGGGTCACCTTAGACCGACCGGTGGACGGGGGGCGGCGCCGCGTCGGGGCCGCTCACGGTGTGCGTGTGCCTGCTCTACAGCGTGTGCTCGTCGGCGACCGAGAGGGCCGCGTCCAGGGCCGCGAGTCCTTCCTTCGCCTCGGCCTCGGTGATGTTGCAGGCGGGGACGACGTGGGTGCGGTTCATGTTGATGAAGGGCCAGAGACCGTGCTTCCTGCAGGCCGCGCCGAAGGCCGCCATCGGGGCGTTGGCCTCTCCGGTCGCGTTGTACGGGACCAGGGGCTCGCGGGTCTCCCTGTCGCGGACCAGCTCCAGCGCCCAGAAGGCGCCCAGGCCGCGCACCTCACCGACGGACGGGTGGCGCTCGGCGAGCTCCCGCAGGCCGGGGCCGAGGACGTGCTCACCGAGGTGTGCCGCGCTCTCGACGACCTTCTCGTCCTCCATCACGTTGATCGTCGCGACAGCCGCGGCACAGGCCAGCGGATGGCCGGAGTAGGTGAGCCCGCCGGGGTAGGGACGGGTCTCGAAGGTGGCGGCGATCTCGGCGTTGATCGCGACGCCGCCGAGCGGCACGTAACCGGAGTTGACGCCCTTCGCGAACGTCATGAGGTCCGGCACGACGCCGTCGTGGTCCGCCGCGAACCACTTCCCGGTGCGCCCGAAACCGGCCATCACCTCGTCCAGCACGAACACGATCCCGTACCGGTCGCAGATCTCGCGGACGCCCGCGATATAGCCGGGCGGCGGCGTCATGATGCCCGCCGTGCCGGGGATCGTCTCCAGGACGACGGCGGCGACGGTGGCCGGGCCCTCGAAGGCGAGCGTGTCCTCCAGATGCTGGAGCGCGCGGGCGCACTCCTCGGCCCCGGTCTGCGCGTAGAACGGTGACCGGTAGAGGAACGGCGCCCAGAAGCGGACGACACCCGCGGAACCGGTGTCGGACGCCCAGCGGCGCGGATCGCCGGTGAGGTTGATCGCCGTGGCGGTGGCGCCGTGGTACGAGCGGAAGGCGGAGAGCACCTTGGGGCGCCCGGTGTGCAGCCGGGCCATGCGGACGGCGTTCTCCACGGCTTCGGCGCCGCCGTTGGTGAAGAAGATCTTGTCCAGGTCGCCGGGGGTCCGCTCGGCGATGAGGCGTGCCGCCTCCGAACGCGCCTCGACGGCGAAGGCGGGGGCGAACGTGGCGAGCCTGCCGGCCTGCTCCTGGATCGCCGCCACGACGGTGGGGTGCTGGTAGCCGATGTTGGTGAAGACGAGACCACTGGTGAAGTCCAGGTAGCGGTTGCCGTCGTAATCCCAGAAGTACGCCCCCTCGGCGCCGGCGACGGCGAGCGGGTCGATCAGGCCCTGGGCGGACCAGGAGTGGAACACATGGGCGCGGTCGGCGGCCTTCACGGCCGCGCCCGCTGCGGAGTCGACGTACGGGGCGCGAGGGGCATCGGTGCTCATGCGGCGAGCGTATGCGGGGGCGCGGGGCGTGCTCCATGGCCACTGTGTACGGCGTGGGCCGCACGGCTCGGCAGGGTGTCGGGTCCACGGCCGCGACCGGTCGATCCATTGACAGCATACTGTCGTCATGACAGCCTTCTGTCATGGAGCTGAACAAGGCATCCGTCTTTCCTCGATGGAGGTCACCATGACCGGCAAGAGCGTCCACCTGGCCGTCTACGACACCTTCGCCGACTGGGAGCCGGGCTTCGCCACGGCCCAGCTCACCGACCACGGCCACACCGTGCGGACCGTCGGCCTCACCACCGCGCCCGTCACCACCATGGGCGGGATGCGCGTCCAGCCCGACCTGACGCTCGACGGCCTGGCGCCCGGCGACAGCGAGCTGCTGATCCTCACCGGCGCCTCGCTCTGGGACACCGGCGACGCGCTCGCCCCCTTCGCCCGCGCGGCACGGGACTTCCTGGACGCCGGTGTGCCCGTGGCGGCCATCTGCGGGGCGACCGCGGGGCTGGCCCGCGAGGGGCTGCTCGACGACCGCTCGCACACGAGCGCCGTCTCCTTCTATCTCGCCGCCACGGGATACGCGGGCGGCGCGCACTACGTGGAGGCCGACGCGGTGACGGACGGCGGCGGGGCGTCCCGCGGCGCTCTCGTCACGGCGGGGCCGACCGAGCCGGTCGCCTTCGCCCGCGAGATCTTCGGGCTGCTCGGGGTGTTCGGGCCGAAGCAGCTGGACGCCTGGTACCGGCTCTTCCACGACTCGGACGCGAGCGCCTACGAGGAGCTGAACAAATGAGCGGTACGGCGGACGGGAAGGCCGACGACCCCTCGCTGCTCAGCCGCACCGCGATCGGGGTGTTCCGGCTCAACGGCCGGTTCCTGTCCGTCGCCGAGGAGCTGGCCGGGCCCGCCGGGCTCACGGCGGCCCGGTGGCAGGTCCTCGGCGCGGTCCTGACCGAGCCGCTTCCCGTGTCGGGGATCGCCCGCGCGATGGGGATCACCCGGCAGAGCGTGCAGCGGATCGCCGACCTGCTGGTCGACCGGGGTCTCGCCGAATACGTCCCGAACCCGGCCCACCGGAGGGCCAAGCTGCTCCGGCCCACCGAGGAGGGCCGGACGGCGGTGAGCCGGATCATCCCCGCCCACGCGGAGTTCGCGGCGCGGCTGGCCGGTGCGCTGGGCGAGGAGGAGTTCGCACGGACCGTCCAGGTGCTGGAGCGGCTCTCCGACGCCATGGACACGCTGTCGTCCCCGGCCGCACAGCAGCGGGCACCGTCCGGGGGCTGAAGGGCGGTCCCCGGGCACCCGCGCCGCTATTCTCGACCCACGGTCCGCCATGGCCGTACGGGGGAGGAAGCGCACCATGGAGAAGCTGGGCTCCGGCGATCCGCAACGCGTCGGCGGCTACCGCCTGCTGGGCCGCCTCGGCGTCGGCGGGATGGGCCAGGTGTTCCTGGCCCGCTCGGACCGGGGCCGCACCGTCGCACTCAAACTGGTACGCCCCGAGCTCGCCGAACTGCAGCACTTCCGCGACCGGTTCCGCGCGGAGGTGCAGGCCGCCCGGCGGGTCGGCGGTTCCTGGACCGCGCCGGTGCTCGACGCCGGAGTGGACGCCGCGGTTCCGTGGGTGGCCACCGGTTACGTCGCGGGCCCCTCGCTCCACCGCGTCGTCTCGGGCCTTCCGGGCGCCCGTGTGGCCGAATCCGGGGCGTACGGCCCCCTCCCCGAGCGCTCCGTACGCATCCTGGGCGCCGGGCTCGCGGGGGCCCTCCAGGACATCCACGGCGCCGGGCTGATCCACCGTGACCTGAAGCCGTCCAACGTCCTGATGACGATCGACGGCCCCCGGGTCATCGACTTCGGGATCGCCCGGGCCCTGGAGACCGTCGCCGACGGCGGCCTCACCCGCACCGGCGCGATGATCGGCTCCCCCGGATTCATGTCGCCCGAGCAGGTGCGGGGCGAGCGGGTGACGCCCGCGTGCGATGTGTTCTGCCTCGGCTCCGTGCTGGCGTACGCGGCCACCGGACGGCTGCCGTTCGGTGTGGCGGACAGCGGGGCCCACGCGCTGATGTACCGGATCGCGCAGGAGGATCCCGACCTCACCGGCGTACCCGTCGACCTGGTCGAGCTCATCCGGGACTGTCTGGCGAAGGACCCGGCCGCGCGGCCCTCCACGGACAGCGTCCTGGAGCGGCTCGGCGACACGGACACGGCGGAGCCGTGGCTTCCGGGCGCGCTGATCGCCCAGCTGGGCCGGCACGCGGTGGAGCTGCTGGATTCCGAGGACCCGGAGGAGAGCGGCCCCGTGGAGGGCCCGCGGACGGCGCCGCCCGCGCCGGCACGGCCTCTTGGCGCCCCGTACGTGCCTGCCACGGTGGTCGGGCCGCCCGCCCCGGTGCCGCAGCCGGCGTCGTACGGCTACCCGCAGCAGCCCGCCCCCGCCTACGGATACGGGATCAATCCGCCGGCCGGCTCCCCGCCGCCCGCACCCGAGCGCCGCGGGGCGGGCTCCACGCTGCTGCTGCTGGCCGTCGCCCTGATCGTAGCGGTGGGAACAGGCTGGGGGGTCTACGCCTTCATGCGGAGCGGGGACGGCGACCCCACGGTGTCCGCGACCGGCAGCGCCTCCCCGTCAGACGACGGCTCCACCGGGAGCTCGGGCGGCAAGGGCCCGGACGGCGAGAGCTCCGACGACACGAACACCGACGGCACGGACCCGGACGGCACGGGCGACGACGGCACCGTCCCGGCCGGATTCCTGGGCACCTGGTCCGGGACCGTCGAGGGCGACGTGGGAGCGTCCACCCGGCAACTCGTCGTGCGACAGGGCGACGTGGGGGACACGGTGCTGTCCCTCACGGCCGAGGGCCCGCTCGACACCGGTGGCTCCTACCGCTGCGTGTTCCAGGCCGGCCTGGCGAGCGAGCCCGCCCCCGGCGGGCCCGTCCGTATCGGCCCTTCCCGGGTCACCGAGGGCGAACCCCGGTCGTCGTGCACCCCGGGGGAGCCCACCGTCCTGACGCTGCTGCCCGACGGCTCCCTGCGCCGCGAGATCACCGCCACCGGCCAGAGCCTGACGTACACGAGAACAGGCTGAGCGGTACGAGCCCGGGGGCCCGGCTCACGCCGTGGGACCCCGGCCCGGCTCACGCCGCGAGGTCGACCGCCCGGAACGCGAGCCACAGGTCGTACCGCGCGCTGGGCGTCTGCAGCAGCGACCGGCACAACAACGCCTGGAGCCGGGTGAGTCGCTTGCGCGCACCGGGCACGGAGATGCCCAGTTCGACGGCTGTCGGACTGAGTTGGGCCTCGCAGCGCAGCCACGTGCGCAGGGTCTCCTCGGCCATCGGTCCGGCCTGGGCGATGATCCGCAGTTGCTGGGCGGCCCAGTCCTGGACTGCGGGGGCGCGCAGGACCGTGTCGAGGTCCTCGGGCGCCGCGGAGCCACCGGGGGCGGAGCGGCGCAGGGCCGGAGTGGCCCTGATCCGCAGCGCCAGGTCGACGGCGGACTGGTCCGACACCCGGTTCAGGTCCATGCCGAGGAGTTCACCGACGAGCTTCAGGCGGGCGGCCAGGGTGTTGCGGTGGATCTTCAGGTGCTGGGTGGCGTGGGAGGAGAAGGCCAGCCAGGACGCCACGGTCGCCGACAGCTCCTGGCTGCCGGGGTCCTGCGAACGGCGCGGCAGATGCGCGAGGAGGGGTGCGAGCAGGGCGTCGGCCCACCGCGCGCCGGCGGCGCCGGCCACCAGCGCGGGCTCCGGGGCGGCGCCGAACCGGGCGTGGCGTCCGGGGAGCCCACGGGCGACGGCGAGGGCGTGGAAGGCCTGCTGGTAGGCGGTCGCCGTGTCGGGCAGCCGCACTTCCTCGCTGACGCCCACGACACAGTCGTCCACGAGTCCGGCGACGGCCGGCCCGAGTGCGCGCCCGCTCTCCGGCCCTTCCTCGTCCGCCTCCTCGTCCGCCGGCGCGATGAGGATCAGGTGCCGGGCGTAGACCGGGCAGCGCACGATCCAGGTACGGCCGCCGGAGACGTCCGTACAGATCCGGGCCACCTCGTCCCGCTGTCCGCCGGAGCACTCGACGACGCAGACGCGTACGGGATCGGGGAGTTTCGGCCGCAGGGCGCCCGCCACCTGATGGGCGATGGAGAGCTGGCCCGTCATCAGCAGATGCAGCACGGCCTCGCGGCCCCGGGACTCGGCGAGGTCCACCCGCCGTCGTTTGCGTTCGACGCTCTCCGACGCCCAGGACAGCGCCAGCGGCATCACCGCGTCGGCCATGAGCGTGGTCAGCCCGCCGGGCAGCGGCTTGGGCGCGACGAGGGCGAGGACCGCGCCGTCGGTTTCGGGCGTCCGGTCGAGGGGAAGCAGCAGCGCGGAGCACTCGTCGGTGTCGAGGGCGTACGAACCGGCGCCCCGGGCCGTCAGTTCCCGCGCCGCACGGGCGGCGAGTCCGGCGGCTTCGTGTCCGGGCCAGCGGACGTTCCCGGCGACGGCCTGGAGCACCGTGCCGGCCCCGTCCAGGATCCCGGCCCAGCCCTCGGCCCGCTGGGCCAGCCTGCGCAGCAGCTCCGGCGACCCGCCGGTCCGCGCCAGCCGGTACATCAGCAGTATGTCGTCGGCCCGTTCACGCGCACGCACGTGTCCTCCGTTCCTCCCCGAAACCGGAGTGCAGAGTACCGGTCCGGCTGTGCGGTTTGATACCCGTCGGAGGCCACGCAGTGCGATCTGAATCTCCCCGCGTGCCGTCCCGCCCACCTAAAGTCCCCAGCGTGTTCCGGGACGTTCGGGGGACGTCGGGGGACGTCAGGACGTCCCGGATCCGGGGGCCTGAGGACGTCGGGGGACGTCCGGACGGCACGGCGGCAGCGGCTCACGGGGGTGGTCGCTGTCGTCGGTCCGCGGCGACTGTCAGTGGTGCCGCCTAGCGTGGTTCTCGACCGTGTCGTACGCCGGAGAGGGCCCCTGCTGTGGAATTCCGCATGGAACGTGGTGCGCTGACCGATGCCGTCTCCCGGGCGGTTCGGGTGCTGCCCGCGCGTTCCCCCGTTCCCGTCCTCGGCGGGCTCCTCCTCGAAGCGGACACCGGCCGACTCCTCGTGTCCGGGCTGGACTTCGAGGCCTCCGTACACGTCGAGACGGAGGCGCACACCGTCCGGCCGGGGAAGGCCCTGGTCATGGGGCGGCGGCTGCTCGACATCTGCAAGGTGCTGCCCGAAGGGCCCGTGGAGTGCGCCGTGGAGGGTTCCCGCTTCACGGTCACGGGAGACGGCTCCCGCTTCGGTCTCTCGCTCCTGCCCCTCGACGACCATCCCGCCCTGCCGCCCCTTCCGGAGGTGCGCGGAGCGGTGGACGCCGGGGAGTTCGCCTCGGCGGTGGCGCAGGTCGCGGTGGCCTCGGGGCGCGACGACACCCTGCCGACGCTCACCGGTATCCGCCTCGGGCTCGACGGCTCCACGATGACCCTGGCGGCGACGGACCGGTACCGCTTCGCGGTGCGCACCCTGCCGTTCGAGGCGACCGCGCCCGACGTGACGGCCGATGTCGTGGTGTCGGCCCGCCGGCTGGCCGAGATCGCCCGGTCGCTCGGCAGGTCCGGGCAGGTCGATGTGGCCGTGGACGGGGGTTCGGTCGGATTCCAGCACGCCGGTACGCGTACGACGGTGCGCCTGCTGGACGGCAGACTGCCGCGTCACGACAAGCTGTTCGCGCTGGCGGACCCCGCAGTCGTGGTGCTGGACCGGGTTCGCCTGGTGGAGGCCGTCAGGCGGGTCTCCGTGGTCGCGGACGGCGGCAGTCCGCTCCAGATGTCCTTCTCCGCCGGCCCGGAGGGATCGGTGCTGCTGCAGGCGGGGTTCGAGGACGACGTGGCCTCGCAGCGGCTGCCGACGGCCTCCCCCTGTGACGCGGAGATGACGGTGGCCTTCAACCCCGTGTATCTGATGGACGCCCTGTCCTCCTTCGAGGACGCGACCGTCCGGATGGAGCTGATGGGGCCGGGACAGCGCGCCATGCTCACCGGAGGTGAGGGCACCGGGGCGGCCACGCACCAGCACCTGCTGATGTCCGTGAAACCGGCGCTGCTCTGACGGGGCAGGCCACAGCGACGCCCGCCGCTCACCCCGGGAGGAACGCCGTCTCCCCCACGGCGGCCAGCAGCCAGATGGGGAATTCCGGATCGGCCTGCCCCACGGCGAGACCGAGCCACCGCGTGCCGCCGGGCACACGCCAGACCTGCATGCTGCCCGCCAGATTGCAGAGCTGCCCCATCGGCTCGGGAACGGCGGCGCGCACGCCGTCCTCGTCCCCCTCCAGATACGGCCAGAGGTCGACGGTCTCCGGCTCGCCCCACCGCCCGCTCAGCGCGGTCGCCAGGGCACTGAACTCGTTCTCGATCTCCTGCTCGGCGGGTTCGACGCGCTCGGGTGACCGGTCGTCCCAGAAGTCCTGGCTCGCCCGCAGGATCAGCAGGTGGTGTCCGGGCCCGCTGCTGCGCACGCCGTTGTCCTCGCTCTCCTCCCCGGCCGGGTACGGCAGGGCGAGAACGCTGTCGATCAGGGTGAGCCGGCCCTCGGTGGTCGTGGGAGGTGTGGCGTCGCTGTCCGTGGCGCCGCTGTCCGTGGCGCCGCTGTCCGTGGCGCCGCTGTCCGTGGCGCCGCTGTCCGTGTCCATGGTCGGTGATCCTGCCAACCGCCCACCCCGGGGCACGAATCGGGGGCGTGCCCGGCCGCCGCCGGACACGCCCCCGCTCCCCGGGGTGGGGCCGGGTTCAGCAGCTCAGGTTCGAGCCGGGTGTGGTGCCGAGGATCTGCACGAACGCCCGGTACTTGTCGATGCGGCTCTGCACCTGGGCGGGGTTGCCGCCGTTGCACTCGATGCTGCCGTTGATCGAACGGATCGTCTCGCCGAATCCGGCGCCGTTGACGATGGCGTTGTGCGGGGTCATGGTGCCGGGGCCGGACTGGGTGTTCCAGTACCAGAGACCGGTCTTCCAGGCGATGGCCGCGTTCTGCTCCACCTGCCAGGGATTGCCCAGCAGGTCGATGCCGAGCGCGTCACCGGCGGCCTTGTAGTTGAAGTTCCAGCTGAGCTGGATCGGCCCACGGCCGTAGTAGGCGGCCTGACCGGCCGGGCAGCCGTAGGACTGGCTGGTGTCGCAGTAGTGCGGGTAGTTCGCGGTGTTCTGCTCGACGATGTGCACCAGGCCACCGGTCTCATGGCTGACGTTGGCGAGGAACGCCGCCGCCTCCTGCTTCTTGACCGCGTCGCTGCCGGTGTTGGCGAAGCCGGGGTAGGCACTCAGGGCCGCGGTGAGACCGCTGTAGGTGTAGAAGGAGTTCCGGTTCGGGAACATCTGGTTGAACTGGGACTCGCTCACGACGAAGCCGGAGGGGGCCGGCTCCTCCGGGTCCGTACTGCCGCCGGATCCGCAACTACCCTGGTCGGCCCAGACGTCGGCCGTACCGGGCCGCTCGTTCTGGGTCCACCACTTCGCGGACCAGTTGTGCCCGCCGTAGGAGGCCGATCCGCCGCCCGTGTAGACGGAGGAGGCGCTCCAGGCCGGGGCGCAGGCGGCGGCCGACGCCGTGGAGGCGGGGAGGAAGACGAACGTCGCGATGACCGCGCCCAGCGCGGCGATCAGGCTCATGACACGTTTGGCCACGTGATCACTCCTTCGGCGCGGCGCCCGCGGTGAGCGAGCGCCGCCATGGGGGGTTGGGGCCACTCAAGCGCCGATGGTCTGGACCTGTCAAGGTCTAGACCAGAACTCGCCGGGTCGACCCGGGCCGTCCAACTCCACTGCGAAGCGGGCTTGTTGAACAAAAGACGAACTTCACCGGAAGGAATCCGGAGGCTCCCCTACCCCACGGCCCCCGGCCGTACGGTGACGCCGTCCGGCACCCCGCACCCACGAGGGAGCGCGAGCAACATGGATTCGTTGTTCACCCCCGAGAACGTCGTCGCCGTGCTCACCGCACTGCTGGGCATCCTGACCTCGGCCGGTGTGCTCTGGTACGAGCGGCGTGTCCCGCGCCGCAAGCGCATCGGCTACCGCGTGCAGATGGACACCCCGATAGGCAGCGGAGTCAGCCAGGGCCGGGTCAACGTGCGGGTCGGCCTCTTCAACGAGACCCCGGGCATGGCCGACGCCACCCTTGTCCTGCTCCGCATCGAGAACGACGGCTCGCAGTCGATCGGCGAGGACGACTACCCCCAGCGCGCCGTGCACCCCGGCCTCACCGTCGAGTTCTCGGGCCGCACCGTACGCGGTATCGCCGTGACCCATGCGCCGGGCGCCGACCATCTGATGGACACCTTCACCCCGGACGACGCCGTCCAGCACAGCGGCTCCCTCATCTGGCTGCCGCGCGTCCCGCTCAACCGCAACGAGCACTTCAAGCTCCTGGTGCTGCTCACGGGCTCGAACGTGGGCGGCCCGATCACCGTCACCGGGAGCATCCGGGACGGAAAGGTGGAGCGGAACAAGGCGGCCCGCCCCGACGAGAAGCCCCCGATCTTCGGCCGGGGGGCCAGGCTCATCACCGTGGCCCTCACCGCCTGTGTCATCGCCCTCGCCGGCATCATCGTCGTACGGGACGACTCCCCGCCCCCGATGGACTGCGCCGTCGGCACCCTCACGGTCACCGGCTCCACCGCGTTCAAGCCGGTCCTGGAGGAGCTGGAGGAGAAGTACGAGGACGAGTGCGAGGGCGCCGAGGTCCGCCTCGACATCCATGGCAGCAACGCCGGGGTGCGGAAGCTCGACGCCCTGGGGGCGCAGGCGGGACAGGCCGGTTCGCCCGCCATGATCGCGCTGTCCGACGGCCCTCGGCCGGCCGCTCTCACCAAGCTGCACGGGAAGCCGGTCGCGATCTCGCTGTTCTCCCTCGTCGTCAACGACACGGTGCCGGTGAAGAATCTGTCCCTCGACCAGATCAGACGGATCTACCGCGGCGAGATCCGCAACTGGAACGAGATCGTCGAGGGCGGCCCCGACCTGGAGATCCGCCTCGTCAGCCGGGACGCCAACTCCGGCACCCGCGAGGTCTTCCAGCGCCGCGTCCTGCAGACCAACGAGCTCGCCACGTCCTCGCGCGACTGCACCACCAAGGACTACGCCGACGCCCCGGTCATGCGCTGCGAACTCGACGGCACGGACCAGGTCCTGTCCGAGGTCGCCGAGCTGGACGGCGCGATCGGCTACACCGAACTGCGGAACGGCGAAGTCCCCGACGGGGCCCACCGGACGGCCATCGACGGCACCACCCCGTCCGTCGACACGATCGGCGCCGGCAGCTACCCGTACCAGGAGATCGAGTACGCGTACACCTACGGATCACCCCCCGCGGAGTCCCTGGTGGCCGGATTCCTGAACTACCTCGACAACTACGGCGAGGAGATCATGCGCACCAACGGCCATCTGCCCTGCGCGACCCCGAAGGGGATGCGGCTCTGCGGGAAGGGCTGAGCCGTACCGGAGTAGGGGGCCGGGGCAGCACCCTGGTATCTGGTGGCGCGGCCGGACCCGTTCCTAGCATCCGCGCCCATGACCACCCGACGGATCACCCTCACCGCACGCCGTGTCGCGCTCAGCGCCTGGGACGCGGCCACCCTGCTCCCCCGCGGGGCGGCGGCACTCACCGCGGCCGCCGCGGGCCGCGGCGGGTCCGCGCGCTCCCTGCTGCGGGCCGGCGCGGGACCCGGCACACCGCGCCCGGGAGCCGTGCGGGCAGCCGGCCACGCCGTGGCGACCGTGCTGCTGGGCGCGCTCTCCCTGGTCCTGACCGGCGTGCTCCTGATGGCCATGGCCCGCGGGCTGTTCTACGGGTTCGTGGACCAGGGCCCCTACGACCACTCCTGGGGCGGCCCGAGCAAGGCGGGGGCCTGGCTCGCGCACTTCGCCGTCGCCGTCCCCTGCGCCGTGGCCGCCGTCGCCGCGCTCTGTGGCGTCGCCCGGTTGCAGAAGCGGCTGACGGCGCCGCTGCGCGGGGAGCGCAGGCCCGGCTGGGTGCTGCCGGCGGTACTCGTCTGCTCCGCCGCCGGGGCGCTGTTCGTGGTCGCGTTCCTCCGCCAGCTCCCCTGACGGCATCCGCCCCGGTCAACGGCGACGGCCGGGCCTTCCACGGAGGAAGGCCCGGCCGTCGTGCTGAGATCCCCTACAGGAAGGAGTTGATCTCGATGGTCTCGGTACGGCCGGGGCCGACACCGATCGCGGAGATCGGGGCGCCGGACATCTCCTCCAGCGCCTTCACGTAGGCCTGCGCGTTCTTCGGCAGGTCGCCGAAGGTCTTGGCCTTCGTGATGTCCTCGGACCAGCCCGGCAGCATCTCGTAGACCGGCTTCGCGTGGTGGAAGTCGGTCTGGCTGTACGGGAGCTCCTCGACGCGCTTGCCGTCGATCTCGTACGCCACGCACACCGGGATCTGCTCCCAGCCGGTCAGCACGTCCAGCTTGGTGAGGAAGAAGTCGGTGAGGCCGTTGACCCGGGTCGCGTACCGCGCGATCGGGGCGTCGAACCAGCCGCAGCGGCGGTCACGGCCGGTGGTGACACCGCGCTCACCGCCGATCCGGCGCAGCGCCTCGCCGTCCTCGTCGAGAAGTTCGGTCGGGAAGGGACCGGCACCGACGCGGGTGGTGTAGGCCTTGAGGATGCCGATGACCCGGCTGATCTTCGTCGGGCCCACGCCGGAACCGGTGCAGGCGCCGCCCGCGGTCGGGTTCGACGAGGTGACGAAGGGGTACGTGCCGTGGTCGACGTCCAGCAGAGTGCCCTGACCGCCCTCGAAGAGGACGACCTTGCCCTCGTCGATGGCGTCGTTCAGGATCAGCGTCGTGTCGGCGACGTACGGCTTGATCTGCTCCGCGTACTGGAGCATCTCCTCGACGATCTTGTCGGCCTCGATCGCGCGCCGGTTGAAGACCTTGGCGAGGAGCTGGTTCTTCTGCTCCAGGGCCGCCTCGACCTTCTGCTCCAGGATCGACTCGTCGTAGAGGTCCTGGACGCGGATGCCCACACGGTTGATCTTGTCGGCGTACGTCGGGCCGATACCGCGCCCGGTCGTGCCGATCTTGCGCTTACCGAGGAAGCGTTCCGTCACCTTGTCGACGGTGACGTTGTAGGGAGTGATCAAATGAGCGTTGCCGCTGATCAGGAGCTTGGACGTGTCGACGCCTCGCTCGTTCAGACCGCTCAGCTCGGAGAGCAGGACCGCCGGGTCGACGACGACACCGTTACCGATGACCGGGGTACACCCCGGCGAAAGGATTCCGGAGGGGAGGAGATGCAGTGCGTACTTCTGGTCGCCTACGACGACCGTGTGGCCGGCATTGTTGCCGCCCTGGTAGCGCACCACATAGTCAACGGATCCACCGAGGAGGTCGGTGGCCTTCCCCTTGCCCTCGTCACCCCACTGAGCACCGAGCAGCACAAGTGCGGGCACAGGCGTACACCCCTTCCGGGCGGGGCATGTCCAAGGTCAGGGGGCGTACGTAAAGGTCGTACCTGCCGCACGACGATGTACGGCAAAGCCTGAGCCGTCGAACCGGGTGCCCCGGAATAGACGAAGCCCCTGGCGCAATAGCGCAAGGGGCTCTTGCACCAAGATGCTACCCGAGGAAGGACCGAGGTGTCGGCTGCAGAGCCCCCCGGCGACGGCGACCACCAGCTACTCGTGCTCATCGACCCCCTTGCCCGCCGCTACGACGGCGAGTCCGTGCGCATCGCGAAGGACGTGCTGAGCGCCGGCGCGCACGCCAAGATCTGCTTCGCGGACGGCCCCGACGAATTCGCCAGAGCCCTGCACCGGCGGGGCTCCAGGCGTCCGGTCGTCGTCGGCGACGACCACGCGCTGCTGCGCGCCGTGTCCCAGCTCCACCGGGAGAGGGAGCTGGCGGACAGCACGCTCTCCCTGATCCCGGTCGGCGCCGCGCACACCCTGGAGCTCAGCTACGCGCTCGGCGTGCCCAGGGGCGCCGTGGCGGCGGCCCGCACGGCGCTCGACGGCACCGCGCGCCGGCTGGACCTGCTCGTCGACGACAGTGACGGCGTCGTCCTCGGCGAGCTGCGCATCCCCGCGGCCTGGCCCTCACCGGGTTCGTCCCACACGGTGTGGGACACCTGCCGGTCCCTGGTCGCCTCGCTGGTCCGCCCCGCCCCGGCCTCGTCCGCGAACCCCTCCCGCCCCCATCGGCTGAGGGTCGAGGCCGACGGTGTCCTGCTGCACGACCTGGACCGGCCGGTCGAGGGCGTCTCGGTGACCGCCCAGGGCGACGGAGGCCTCGCCGACGTGGTGATCCGCACGGCCTCCGGCACGGCCCGCACGGCGGAGGCCAAGGCGGTCACGGTCTCCGGGCCCGACTTCCGCTACCGGGCGGACATACAGATCGCGGGTCCGGTCAGGACCCGCACATGGACCGTACGCGCAGGGGCCTGGGGGCTGGTGCTCCCCGCGGCGGGGGCCTGAGGGCCGGGCGCCAGGGCCTCAGGCCGACGGCTTGCGGCTCTCGCGCCACCGCTCCAGGAGGCCGACCAGCTCCGTCTGCATGAACTCGAAGAACTCCGCGGTCTCCGCGAGGCGCGCCCCCGCCGGGGTGTCCTCACCGAGGGAGCGCGCACCGTCCTTCAGGGTGCGCTCCCAGCGGGTCAGCACCTGGTCGCGGTTGGCGAAGGTGGTGTACCAGATCTCGTCGTGCAGGCGGTAGCGGTCGCGCCGCGAGCCAGGGTCCCGCTCGCGGCCCACCATGCTGACCTGGGTCAGGTAGTTGATCGCACCCGACACGGCGGCCGGACTGATCTGCAGCTGCCGCCCGAGGTCTGCCGAGGTCATGGAACCGTCGTCGTCCGCGAGGAGCGCCGCGAAGACGCGCGCGGCCATCCGCTGCATCCCCGCCTCGGTCATCTCGGCCGCGAAGCGCTCGACGAAGCGGGACACCGCGTTCTCGTCACGCCCGCCCGCGCCGATCTCCGTCCTTCCGGACGCCTCGGTCCCGCTGGCCATAGCGTCTGCCGCCTCCCCTTCTCCGGTCACGGCCCCAACTTTATACGCTTCCTTAACTTCACAACTTTATGAAGTCAGCGTACTTTCAGAAACATGACGAAGGCAATCACCGTGTCCGGACTGCACAAGTCGTTCGGGCGGACACGCGCACTGGACGGCCTCGACCTCACCGTCGAGACCGGCGAGGTACACGGCTTCCTCGGGCCCAACGGCGCCGGGAAGTCCACCACCATCCGGGTCCTCCTGGGGTTGCTGCGGGCCGATTCGGGCGCGGCCCAGCTGCTCGGGAAGGACCCGTGGAACGACGCCGTGGAGCTGCACCGGCGCCTGGCCTACGTGCCCGGCGACGTGGAGCTGTGGCCCGGACTCACGGGCGGCGAGGCCATCGACCTGCTCTCGCGTCTGCGCGGCGGGGCCGACAAGCGGCGCCGCGACGAGCTGATCGAGCGCTTCGACCTCGACCCGACGAAGAAGGGCCGCGCCTACTCGAAGGGCAACCGCCAGAAGGTGGCCATCGTCGCCGCGCTGGCCTCCGACGCGGAGCTGCTGCTCCTGGACGAGCCGACCGCCGGCCTCGACCCCCTGATGGAGGTGGTCTTCCAGGACGTGATCCTCCAGGCGAAGGCCGTGGGCAGGACCGTGCTGCTCTCCAGCCACGTCCTGGCCCAGGTGGAGAAACTGGCCGACCGGATCAGCATCGTCCGGCTGGGCAGGACCGTGCAGTCCGGGTCGCTGAGCGAGCTGCGGCATCTGACGCGTACGTCGGTCGAGGCCGAGACGGACCGGCCCGCCACCGGGCTCGACGGCCTGCCCGGGGTGCACTCCGTGGAGTTGGGCGACGAGGGGCCGGGAAGCCGGGTGCGGTTCGACGTGGACGGCGGCCACCTCCCCGCAGCCGTGAGCAGGCTCGCCGAATACGGCGTACGCAGCCTGATCAGCCATCCGCCGACCCTCGAGGAGCTCATGCTGCGCCACTACGGTGACGAGCTCGCCGTGGGCGGCCACCCCGACGGAGGCGGCCGATGACCGCCACCACCACCCGGGCGCCCGCGCCCGCCCGGTCCGTCACGCGGAGCGGTGGCGCCCTGGCCGGCACCCGCACCCTGATCCGGTTCGACCTGCGCAGGGACCGCGTCCGGCTGCCCGTCTGGATCCTCGCCCTGTTCGCCGGTACGGCCTCCACGGCGAGCAACTACACGACGCTGTACGCCGACCCGGCGGACCGCGCCTCCGTCGTCACCACCATGAAGAGCCCGGCCGGACTGGCCATGACAGGGCCCGAGCACTATCTCGACGACTACACCTTCGGCGCGATGACCGGCCATCAGATGCTCGGCTTCATGGCCGTGCTCGTCGGCCTCATGAGCGTTCTGATCATCACCCGCCACACCCGGGAGGAGGAGGAGACCGACCGCGCCGAGCTGGTCCGCTCCACCGTCGTCGGCCGGCACGCGCACCTGGCAGCCGCCCTGTCCGTCGCGGTGCTCGCCAACCTCGCGCTCGCGCTGCTGCTGGCCGTCGGTCTCGGCTCGATGGGCATCGACTCCGTCGACACCGGCGGCTCTCTGCTCTACGGCTTCTCGCACGCGGCCGTGGGCATCGTCTTCGCCGGTGTCGCGGCGGTCACCGTCCAGCTCACCGCGCACACCCGGGGCGCTTCCGGCACGGCCATGGCGGTCATCGGCCTCGCCTACGTCCTGCGGGCAGCCGGTGACGCGGGCGGCAACGACGCGCTCTCCTGGCTCTCCCCCATCGGCTGGGTCCAGCGCACCTATCCGTACGTGGACGACCGCTGGTGGCCGCTGCTGCTCTGCGCGGCACTCGCCGTCCTGTGTTCCGGCGCCGGGTTCGTCCTGTCCACCCGGCGGGACGTGGGGGCCGGGCTGCGCGCCGCACGGCTCGGCAGCCCGGTCGCGTCCGGGTCGCTGACCCGGCCGCTGGGCTTCGCGCTGCGGCTGCACCGCTCCGTGCTCGCCGGCTTCGGCGCCGGGCTGTTCCTGATGGGCGCGATGTACGGGTCGATCCTCGGCAGCGCGGACGACATGCTGAAGAACATCGACCAGCTCCAGGAGGCGCTGGAGGACATCGGCGGCACGACCATGGCCGAGTCCTTCGCCTCGATGGTCATGGTGGTCCTCGCCGTCGTCGCCGCCGTGTACGTGGTGATGGCCGCCCTGCGGCCGAGGTCCGAGGAGAACGCGGGCCGGGCGGAGCCGCTGCTCGCGACCGGTCTGTCCCGCGCCCGCTGGGCGGGCAGCCACCTCGCCGTCGCGCTGGCGGGCGGCACACTGATGCTGCTCCTCGCGGGGCTCGGCATCGGTGTCGCGGGGGCTGCGTCCGCCGGTGACTCCGGGCTGCTCCTGAAGCTGGTGGGGGCCGCGCTGGCGTACGCTCCGGCGCTCTGGGTCACGGTCGGAGTGACGGCCGTCCTCTTCGGCTGGCTGCCCCGGGCGGCGTCGGCGGCCTGGGCCGTACCGGCGTACGCATTCGTGGTCGGCTACCTGGGCCGGCTGCTGCGGTTCCCGCACTGGATGAACAACGTGTCACCCTTCGGCCATGTGCCCCAGCTGCCCGCGGCCCCCATGAGCTGGACGCCCATGGTGGTGCTCACGCTGATCGCCGCCGCCCTGATCCTGCTCGGACTGCAAGGCTTCCGGAGGCGTGACCTGCAGACCAAGTAGGGAACCGGCCCACGGCACGCGCACGTCTGGACGCGTATGGAGCAACGTGACGCGGCGGGGTACGGCGGATGCGCGACGGCGGCGCTCGGGGCGGCGACCTCCCTGTACGTCTGGGGGTCGTCCCGGCGCACCGGCCTGCACATGGGCACCGGCCTGGAGGGGCACGGCAGGGACTTCTCCGTCCTGTGGACGGAGCTGCCCCTCGTGCTGCTCGCCGGCGCCCTGGTCCCGCCGCTGACCTGGCTGCTGACCCTGCGTCTGCTGCGCGGGCGCGGGCCGCTGCGCATCCGGGCCCTCGTGGCGGCGCTGTGCACCGCGGGCGTCCTCGCTGTGTCCACCTGGGGCCTGCACGCCTGGGCGAACCCGTACGACCCCGACGACGTACGACTGTCCGGCACGCTCTCCTCAGATTTCGACCAGTAGCTCCCGCAGCCCCCGGATCACGTAACCCGGCTTCCACTCGGGCTCCTCGGCCAGCCGCATACCGGGCGCCTTGCGCAGCAACTCGGCGAAGGAAGCCGTCAGTTCGAGACGGGCCAGCGGGGCGCCCAGGCAGTAGTGGATGCCCGCGCCGAAGGAGATGTGCGGGTTGTCCCGCCGGGAAAGGTCCAGCGTCTCCGCGTCGGCGAACCGCTCCGGGTCCCGGTTGGCCGACGCGAAGAGCAGCGCGACCTGCGAACCGCGCGGGATGAGGGTTCCGTCGACCTCGATGTCGTCCAGGACCCAGCGCGCGAACATGGGCACCGGGGTGTCATAGCGCAGCAGTTCCTCCACCGCCGTCGGCAGCAGACCGTGGTCGCCGCGCAGGGCGGCCAGTTGCCCGGGGTGCCGGAAGAGCATCCACCAGCTGTTGGCGGTGGCGTTGACGGTCGCCTCGTGACCGGCGTTGAGCAGCAGCACGCAGGTGGAGATGATCTCCTGCTCGGTCAGCCGGTCCTCGTCGTCGTGTGCGGCGATGAGACCGGAGATCAGATCGGTCCCCGGGTCGGCGCGCCGCGCGGTGATCAGCTCGCGCAGATAACCGGAGAACTCGGCCGACGCCCGCACGGCGGCCCGCGCGGTCTCCTCCGGCGGGTTCAGCTCGAACATTCCGCAGATCGCGGCCGACCAGGGCCGCAGCAGAGGCCGGTCCCCTTCCGGGACACCGAGCATCTCGGCGATGACGGCCACCGGCAGCGGCTCGGCGACCGCGCTCAGCAGGTCGCCGCCGCCCGCCGCGACGAAGTCGTCGACGAGCCCGGCGGCCAGCCGCTCCACGGTCGGTGCGAGTGCCTCGACCCGCCGGGGCGTGAACGCCTTGGCGACCAGCCGCCGGATCCGGGTGTGGTCGGGGGCCTCCAGGTCGAGGATCCCGTGCCCGTTGAGCGTGTGGAACGGTTCGTGCGCGGCGGGTGGCGCGCTGACGCCGAACTCGTCGTGACTGAAGCGGTGCAGATAGGTCCGTCCGAGCCGCCGGTCGCGCAGCAGCCCGGACACATCG
This sequence comes from Streptomyces sp. NPDC079167, assembly GCF_040686735.1. Taxonomy (NCBI): domain Bacteria; kingdom Bacillati; phylum Actinomycetota; class Actinomycetes; order Kitasatosporales; family Streptomycetaceae; genus Streptomyces; species Streptomyces sp. NPDC079167. The sequence goes on from NZ_JBFBLO010000012.1 coordinate 185,415, forward strand.
GAGTAGTGCGGGACGAGCCACTGCCGCGTCGGCTCGAAGTAGTGCGCCCGGCCGGTGGCGCGCAGCGCGGCGTAGGCGGGGTACGGGTCGGCGACGAACGCCGGGGACCAGGGGTCGAAGGACACGTGCATGAGCAGACGCTATCCGGGCGTGACCAGCCTCGCCTCGTACGCGAACACGGCCGCCTGGGTGCGGTCCCGCAGCCCCAGCTTCACCAGGATGCGGCTCACATGGGTCTTGATGGTCGACTCGGCGACCACCAGGTGCGAGGCGATCTCCAGGTTGGACAGCCCCTGGGCGATCAGTACGAGCACCTCCGTCTCCCGCTCGGTGAGGTCACCGATCCTGGACATGGCGGGCGGTCTCGGCGCCTCGGCGATCTTCGAGAACTCGGTGATCAGCCGCCGGGTCACCGTCGGCGCGAGGAGCGCCTCGCCCGACGCCACCACCCGTACGCCCTCGGCGAGCTGCCTCGCCGAGGCGTCCTTCAGGAGGAAGCCGGAGGCGCCGGCCCGCAGCGCCTGGTAGACGTACTCGTCGAGGTCGAAGGTGGTCAGGACCAGCACCTTGGCGTCCGCGTCGGCGGCGACGATCTCCCGGGTCGCCTCGATGCCGTTGAGCTCGGGCATCCGGATGTCCATCAGGACCACGTCGGGCCGTAGCGCGGCGACCTGCGAGACGGCCTGCCGTCCGTCGACGGCCTCACCGACGACCTCGATGCCCGGCATGGCGTTGAGCAGCACGGAGAAGCCCTCGCGGACCATCATCTGGTCGTCGACGATCAGGACCCGGATGGGCGACTCGGTCACGCGCCCTCACCGTCCTCGGCGCCGGAGCGCTGCGCCGGTACGGGCAGGAACACGGCGACCTCGTAGCCGCCGTCCCCGTACGCCCCCGCGGTCATCTCCCCGTTCAGCATCGCGACCCGCTCCCGCATCCCCGTGATTCCGTGGCCGGCCCCCGGCGACGGCTTGACCAGCCCCCGCGCGGGGCCGTTGACGACCCGCACCCCGAGCCCGCCGAGCACATAGCCGATCTCCACCTTGGCGGTGGCGCCCGGCGCGTGCCGGAGCGTGTTGCTCAGTGCCTCCTGGACGATCCGGTACGCCGACAGCTCGACGCCCTGCGGAAGCTCCCGCACCGCGCCGGTGACGGTCTTCTCCGTCTCCAGGCCCGTCTCACGGACGTTGTCCAGCAGCCGGTCGAGCTCGGCGAGCGTGGGCTGAGGGGCGTCCGGCGCCTCGTAGTCCTCCGCCCGTACGACGCCGAGGACGCGGCGCAGCTCGGTGAGCGCGGCGACGGCGTTCTCCCGGATGGTCACGAACGCCTGCTCCAGCTCGGGCGGCGGATTCTCCACCCGGTACGGCGCCGCCTCGGCCTGGATGGCGACGACGGACATGTGGTGGGCGACGACGTCGTGCAGCTCGCGGGCGATGGTGGTGCGCTCCTCCAGCAGCGTGCGCCGGTCGCGCTCCACGGCGGTGACGGTGCGCTGCACGGTCACCTCCCGCTGGGCGTCACGGCGTACCTGGACCAGCGCGACGAGGAGCAGGGCCAGCGCGGAGACGATGGCCATGGGCTGGGTGCTGGAGGAGTAGGACGCGGCGAAGTTCCCCAGGACGGACCCGACGAGCAGGGTGATCAGCCACATCCAGACGGCGGTGCGTGGCCGGGTCCTCGCGGCTACGACGATCAGTACGCCCAGATGACAGGCGAAAGCGCTCCCGTCCCACGGCCAGCTTCCGCTGCTCAGGCCGGCCACCAGGGGAATGGAGGCGATCGACGCCCAGAACGCGAGTACGGGGCGGACCAGCGTCATCAACAGCACGGCGGGCGGCACGAACGCGGTGAGGCCCGTCACCATGCCGAACGGGGAGTAGGTGTTCGCGGTGAAGACGCCGTCCATCCCCGCGATCAGCGCGACCAGACCCACCACCGCGTGCGGGAACCAGACGGCTCCCTTCCGGACGGTCCTCGGCAGTCGCCGGATCACAGGCCCGTCAGTGCCCAGCGGGCTCAGCGGGCGGTAGTCGAGCACATTCTGGAACAGGTCCTGCCGCAGGCCGTCTATCGCCCCGGCTGCCGCCTGGTGCTCCGGGCTTCGTGTCTTCGTCTCGGTCACGTGTCCCAAGGTAGGCGTCGGCCCCCACCCCGGTCGTCAGCAGTGATACGGATCCTCAGCCGTCCGTCGCAAGTACTACCAGGCCAGCTGGGCGATCTCCTCGGCCACCACGGCGCAGGCGTCCGCCGACGGGTCGATCAGCGGGAAGTGCCCCACGCCGTCCAGCAGCGTCAGGCCCACCATCTCCCCGGCCTTCGCCGCGGCGTCCACGAAGGCCTCCGTGACGGCCTGCGGCACGGTGAGGTCGTCCACCCCCTGGACGACGGCCGTGGCGATCCCGGTCGGCAGCAGGAGAGCAGGATCGACGTGCGCACTCCGCGCCTCGAAGTCGTCCACGCCGCCCAGCAGCTGGTGCAGCGCACCCGAGCAGACGTCGAGCTCCACCGCGCTCGCGAAGTCCCCGATCGGCGCCAGCGCGACCACCCCGCGCAGCGGCGGCGCGGCGGGCAGCCGCCACGGTGAGCCCTCGGGGAGCACGTGCCGGGCGGCCGCCCACAGCGCGAGCTGCCCGCCGGCCGAGTGTCCGGTGACCACGGTCTTGCGCGGATCCGCCGTCGGCAGCTCCCGGGCCGCCAGCGCCGGCAGGGCGTCCATCGCCGCGGCCACGTCGTCGAAGGTCTCGGGCCAGCGCCCCGCGACCGGGCCCGCCGTGCCCTGGTGCGGGATCTCCCCGCCGCGCCTGTACTCCACGCTGGCCACCGCGAAGCCGCGCCGCGCGAGGAAGTCCGCGAAGGGCGACACGTGCTTGCGGTCGTACGGCGCCCGCCAGGCACCGCCGTGCAGCAGGACCACGAGCGGCGCCCCGGCACGGCCGTCCCGCGGTGCGAAGAAGTCGATCACCTGGTCGGGGTGGCTCCCGTAGGCCGCGGACCCGTCGGGGGCGACCACCGGATGGGCGAACGCCGACTCGGTCTCGGCGGCGTCACGATCACGCGCGGCAGAATCCGACATGCTGCTCCAACCGTCCTGGGCCCGTGCCCAACTGGACTGACCTGCGGGGACGGTACCAGTACGACGAACCGCCGCCGTACGGGCCCGGAGTGTGGGCCCGCACGGCGGCGGAGGGCCGGTCTCAGACCGCCAGCACCTCGGCGAGGATCCGCGCCGCCCGCTCCGCGTCGGCGAAACCGACGTACAACGGGGTGAAACCGAAGCGCAGGACGTCCGGGCGGCGCAGATCGCCGACCACGCCGCGCTCGGTCAGCGCGCGCATCACCGCTTCCGTCTCGTCGGCGTTCTCGCACCGCAGCGAGACCTGGCTGCCGCGCTCCGCGTGGGCGGCCGGGGTGACCGGCGTGACCCGGCCGTCAGGGACGTAGGCGGCGACGCACTCCAGGAAGAAGTCCGTCAGCGCCAGGGACTTGGCCCGCACGGCGTCCACGGCCACGCCGTCCCAGACGTCCAGCGACGCCTCCAGGGCCAGCATGGACAGGATGTCCGGGGTGCCGACCCGGCCCCGTACGGAACCGTCCGCGGGGGCGTATCCGGGAGTCATCGCGAACGGGTCCGCGTGCGAGGTCCACCCGGGCAGGGGCGAGTCGAAAGCCGCCTGATGGCGTTCGGCGACGTACAGATAGGCCGGCGAACCCGGGCCTCCGTTGAGGTACTTGTACGTGCAGCCGACGGCCAGGTCGACACCGTGCGCGTCGAGACCCACGGGCAGGGCTCCCGCACTGTGGCACAGGTCCCACACGGCGACGGCGCCCGCCTCATGGACGGCGGCGGTGAGGCCGGGCAGGTCGTGGAGCCGGCCCGTGCGGTAGTCGACGTGGTTGAGGAGCACCGCCGCCGTACGGGGCCCGAGCGCGGCCGGTACGTCGGACGGGGCGACCGGGACGACGCGGTGGCCCGTCATCCGGGCAGCCGAAGCGGCGATGTACCCGTCGGTGGGGAAGGTCGACGCGTCGACGAGGAGCTCGTCGCGGCCCTCCCCCGCGAGGCGGGTCGCCGCGACGACCGCCTTGAACACGTTCACGCTGGTGGAGTCGCCCACCACGATCTGCCCGGCGGCAGCCCCGACCAGCGGGGCGATCCGGTCACCGATCCGCTCGGGCGCGGTCCACCAGCCGCTCTCGTCCCAGGAGCGGATGCGCAGCGAGCCCCACTCACGGGCGATGACGTCCTGCATGCGCGCGGGGACGTGGCGGGGCAGCGCGCCCAGCGAGTTGCCGTCGAGGTAGACGGTGTCGTCGAGGGTGAACAGCTCGCGCAGGGCGGCCAGCCCGTCGGCGGCGTCGAGCGCCTCGGCGCGTTCCTTGAAGTCAGACACGGTCGCGCTCCTTGAAGTCAGACATGGCTACGCGCCGTCCACAGCTCGGGGAACACGCTCTTGGTGGCCCGCTTCTCCAGCCAGGCGACCCCGGCCGATCCGCCGGTTCCGGTCTTCGATCCCATCGCCCGCCGGGTGGCGGTCAGATGGTCGTTGCGCCAGCGCCACACCAGCTCGCCGACATCGGTCAGCACCTCACCGAGCCGCACGAGCTCGGCGTTCTGGTCCGCGTCCGCGTAGATCTCCGCCCAGACGGCCTCGACCGCGGGCGACGGCTCGTACTTCTGCGAGAGGTCCCGCTCCAGCACCGACTGCGGCACGGCGTACCCACGCCGGGCGAGCAGGGCGAGCGTCTCGTCGTACAGACCGGGTTCGTGGAGCGCCTTCTCCAGCTCGGCGTGGACGCGGGGCGCGCCCCGGTGCGGCACGAGCATGGAGGCGGACTTGTCGCCCAGCAGGAACTCCATCCGGCGGTACATCGCCGACTGGAATCCGGACCCCTCACCGAGGGACCCCCGGTAGGAGTTGAACTGGGCGGGGGTGAGGCCGGCGAGCGGCTTCCAGGAGGCGTTCAGCGCCTCCAGCTCCCGCAGCGAACGCTTCAGGGCGTCACGGGCGACCGGTATGCGGTCCTCGCGCAGGGCGTGCGCCGCCGTCTCCCACTCATGGACGATGACCGTGAACCACAGCTCCATGACCTGGGTGGTGACCAGGAAGACCATCTCGCCGGGATCGTCCGAGCGCAGGTGCTGGAGGTGGGTCAGGACGTCCGCCTGGACGTAGTCCTCGTACGGAGTCGTTCCCGCGAAGTCCAGGTGCGGGTTGTCCGCACCGGTGGCTTCGGGGTCGGGGTGGATCGTCGACATTTCTGTCTCCTCGACACGAGCTTCCGGGTAGCGGTCCGCCCCTTCCTCTGAGGTGGTGGAGCTCCGGTCCCCTGCTCGGCATCCTAACGGCCATCGACGGGACGCGCCGGGGCCCCGCGGGCGGCTGCCCGCGGGGCCCCGGCGGAAGGCGTGGTCCCAGCCTGTCTCAGCCCAGGATGTCGGCGGCGGTCTGCGAGGAGTCGCGCAGGAACGAGGAGCAGCGCTCGTACTCCTCCTGCTCGCCGATCGCCTGCGCGGCGCGCGCGAGGGCGTGCAGGGCCCGCAGGAAGCCGCGGTTCGGCTCGTGCTCGAACGGGACGGGGCCGTGGCCCTTCCAGCCCGCGCGGCGCAGGGAGTCGAGGCCGCGGTGGTAGCCGGTGCGCGCGTACGCGTACGACTCGACGACCCGGCCGCCCTCGTACGCCTCGTCGGCGAGCTGCGCCCAGGCCAGCGAGGAGGTGGGGTACTTCGCCGCGACATCGGCGGGCGCCGTGCCGCTCGCGAGCAGCTCGCGCGGCTCCGGGTCGTCGGGCAGGTGGGTCGGGGCAGGGCCCCCGAGAAGGTTCTCGTGGATGGACATGGTTCAAGTGTGCCTGGGCGGGGGTTCCGGCTCCAAGGGCGGGGCCGACACCCCGCAGTGCGTCGAACACTCCGGCCGGGGCTCCGGCCGGGCCTCGGGGGCCCTCCGCACGGCCCACCAGGCGATCACCGAACCCGCCGCCAGCAGACCGGCGCACATCGGCATGGCCCGCCGGAACGTCGAGGCGAACTCCCCCGCGTCGCGGTAGGCCTCCGGGCCCATCCCGGCCAGCAGCGGGAGCGCGGCCACCGCGAGCAGCCCGGCCGCCCGCGCCGCCGCGTTGTTGATGCCGCTGGCGAGCCCGGCCCGGCCGGTGTCCACGGCGGCCAGGACGGTCGCGGTGAGGGGCGCGACGAGGGTGACCATGCCGAGGCCCAGCACGAGCACCGCGGGCAGGACGTCCAGCGGGTACGAGGCACCGGGGCCGACCCGCAGCATCAGGAGCATCCCGGCGGCTGCCACCAGCGGGCCGACGGTGAGCGGGATCCGGGGCCCGATACGCCGGCCGAGGTCGCCCGCCGACGCCGAGAAGAGCAGCATGAGCACCGTGGTGGGCAGGAGCGCGGTGCCCGCGCCGAGCGCTGAGTAGCCGGCGACCACCTGGAGCTGGATCGCGGACAGGAAGAAGAACCCGCCCAGGGCGGCGTACACACAGAACGTGACGATGTTGACGGAGGTGAACTGCCGCGACGCGAAGACCGACGGCGGCACCATGGGGTCGGCCCGGCGCTGCTCCAGCCGCACGAAGGCCGCTCCGAGGACCACACCACCGAGTGCCGCGCCGATCACGGTGACGGACGCGCCCTGCTCGGGCACCTCGATCAGCGCATAGGTGACCAGGGCGAGGGACAGCGCGGCGAGGGCGGCCCCGAGCACGTCGAAGCGGCCGTGGGCGTCGGGATCGCGGGACTCCGGTACGTGGCGGAGAGCCACGGGAACGCAGAGGGCGGCCAGCGGCAGATTGAGCAGGAACACCCACCGCCATCCCGGCCCGTCCACCAGCCACCCTCCCAGGAACGGTCCGACGGCGGCCCCGACCCCGCCGAGCCCGGACCAGAGGCCCACGGCACGGGCCCGGTCGTCGGGATGGAAGCTCGCCTGGATGATCGCCAGCGAGCCGGGGGTGAGGAGCGCGCCCCCGACCCCCTGCAACGCCCGCGAGGCGATCAGTACCTCAGCGTTGGGCGCGATCCCGCACAGCAGCGAGGCCACGGCGAACCAGACCACACCGAGGACGAACACCCTCCGCCGCCCGAACCGGTCCCCGAGCGCACCCCCGAGCAGGATCAGCCCCGCCAGGGTGAGCATGTAGGCGTTGACGGTCCACTGCAGGGCGGCCATGTCGGTGCCGAGGTCCTCGCCGATGCGCGGGAGGGCCACATTGATGACCGTCGAGTCGAGCAGAGCCATGCTGGACCCGAGCACGGTGGTCAGGACGACCCACCGCCCCACGGGCGAGGCAACCCGGATCCCGTCACCGCCCGCGCCGTCCGTGTCAGTCATACGAGCAGCATCACCGCTGCCCGGGCCCCCGGCCACCCCTGCACCCACCCGGCCGCTCACAGGCCCTTCAGCCGTCCCCGGACCGCCACCCTGCCGGCGCCCCTCAGCCTTCCGAGGCCCACCCCCGCCCTGAGCCCGCCGCCTCCAACCCTCCCGAGCCCGCACCATCCAGCCCCTCCGCCGCCTGAGGAGCGGGGTCCTGGCCCGGCGGACTACTGGCCCCCCGAGCTCGCCCTCCAGCCCCTCCGCCGCCTGAAGAGCGGGGTGGCCCGGCGGACTCCTGTCCCCCCAAGCTCGCCCCCCAGCCCCTCCGCCGCCTGAGGAGCGGGGTCCTGGCCCGGCGGACTCCTGCCCCCCCGAGCTCGCCCCCCCAGCCCCTCCGGCGTTTGAGGAGCGGGGTCCGGGGCGGAGCCCCGGTTCGGGAAGGGGCGGGTAGGGGAAGAGCCCCGCGCAGCGGGCACACAGCGGGCACGCAGCGGGCCCGGCCCCCCGAAGGGAAACCGGGCCCACCCGTGACGTGCCGCAGCGACTACTTCAGCTTCGTACCCGAGGACCGCAGATTCGCACAGGCCTCCGTGACACGCTTGGCCATGCCGCCCTCCGCGGACTTGCCCCAGCTGCGCGGGTCGTAGACCTTCTTGTTGCCGACCTCGCCGTCGACCTTCAGCACGCCGTCGTAGTTGCGGAACACGTGGTCCACGATCGGGCGGGTGAAGGCGTACTGGGTGTCGGTGTCGAGGTTCATCTTCACGACGCCGTTCTCCAGCGCGGTGGCGATCTCCTCGGCCGTGGAGCCCGAACCGCCGTGGAAGACGAAGTCGAACGGCTGGCTGCCGGCCGGCTTGCCGTACTTGGCGGCGACACCCTGCTGGAGGTCCTTGAGGAGCTCCGGCCGCAGGACGACGTTGCCCGGCTTGTAGACGCCGTGGACGTTGCCGAAGGACGCTGCCAGCAGGTAGCGGCCCTTCTCGCCCAGGCCGAGCGCCTCGGCCGTACGCAGCGCGTCGTCGACGGTCGTGTACAGCTCGTCGTTGATCTCGTGCGTGACACCGTCCTCCTCGCCACCGGTCGGGGTGATCTCGACCTCAAGGATGATCTTGGCGGCGGCAGCCTTGGCCAGCAGCTCCTGGCCGATGGACAGGTTGTCGGCGAGGGTCTCGGCCGAGCCGTCCCACATGTGCGACTGGAACAGCGGGTTCAGGCCCTTGGCGACGCGCTCCGCGGAGACGTCGAGCAGCGGACGGACGTAACCGTCCAGCTTGTCCTTGGGGCAGTGGTCGGTGTGCAGCGCAACCGTGATGTCGTACTTGGCGGCGACGATGTGCGCGAACTCGGCCAGGGCTACGGCGCCCGTCACCATGTCCTTGTTGTACTGGCCGCCCAGGAATTCGGCACCACCGGTGGAGATCTGGACGATGCCGTCGCTCTCCGCCTCCGCGAAGCCGCGCAGTGCAGCGTGCAAGGTCTGGGTCGACGTCACATTGATGGCCGGGTAGGCGAACTTGCCTGCCTTCGCCCGGTCGAGCATCTCGGCGTAGACCTCGGGGGTTGCGATGGGCATCTGTCCGCTCCTTGGGATGTGCGGGTGTGCAGTGCTTGGTCCCTGACCTGGGGGCGACGTCATCGTCGCCCACATCTTCCCAGACTCTCGCTTCGGCTCCACGCTGCCCATGGGACAGCCGCTCCCTGTTTCACGTGAAACAGGGAGCGGCCCAAGGAATGCCCAGGTCAGCCCAGGTCGAGGTCCGCCACCGAGTAGACATGGACGTACGGCAGACCGGCCTCGGCGATCGCCGGAGCGGCTCCGCGCTCGACGATCACGGCGACGGCCACGACCTCGCCGCCGGCCTCACGCACGGCCTCGACCGCCGTCAGCGGCGAGCCACCGGTCGTCGAGGTGTCCTCGACGACCAGGCAGCGCCGGCCCTTGACGTCCGTGCCCTCGATCCGGCGCTGCATCCCGTGGGCCTTCTGCGCCTTGCGGACGACGAACGCGTCCAGGCTCTTCCCGCGCGCCGCCGAGGCGTGCAGCATCGAGGTGGCCACCGGGTCGGCTCCCAGCGTCAGGCCGCCTACGCAGTCGTAGTCCAGCTCGGCCGTGGCATCGAGCATCACCTGGCCGACCAGCGGCGCGGCCTTGCCGTCCAGCGTGATCCGGCGCAGGTCGATGTACCAGTCGGCTTCCAGACCCGAGGAGAGGGTCACCTTGCCGTGTACCACGGCCTTGTCCTTGATCTGCTGGAGCAGCTCAGCGCGTACGTCAGTCATGACAACGAGGGTAAGGGCTGCCACGGAGGGTCAGAGCCGCGCCCAGCTCCAGGTCGTCGTGATCTCCAGCGGCTCGATCGGGGTGACCAGGCGGGGGGTCGTGTTGAGTCCGTTCGGCGGCCCGGACTGCGGCTCCACGCAGACCGCCTCCGCCTGCTCGTCGTAGATCACCACCCATTCGTCGCGGCTCCGGACCGTCAGCTCCAGCTGCTCGGGCCAGGTGAGCTTCACGTCGACGCCCGCGGGCATCCCGAAGCAGTCGTCCCAGGGGCCTGGGCGGGGGTCGATCCGGCGTCCGGTCGGCAGGTGGTTGTCGCCGCGCTCCTCCTGCCAGTCCGCGTCGAAGTCGATCCGCACGTCCTGGCCGCCGAGGTTCCGGAGGAACCAGGGGTGCCACCCGGCCTGCGCCGGGAAGGAGTCCCCGTACGTCTCGATGCCGAGGCTCAGCGTCAGCGATTCCTCGGTCAGCTCGAAGGACTGCGTCACCCGGCCCTCGTACGGCCATGGGTCGGCCAGGTCGTAGAAGAAGGCGGCCTCCGTGTCACCCTCCCGGGCCGGCCGCCAGGAGGTGTCGCGGCCGGTTCCGTGGATGGCGTGCGGTGGGGAGTTGAGCGGCATCCGGTGCAGCTCCCCACCGTTGCGGAACAGGCCGTTCTCGGTGCGGCCGCACCACGGCACCATGGGGAAGCAGCCGTACCGCTCGCCCTGGCGCAGCAGTTCGGTGTCCCCGATCCGCAGGCTGCTGATCCGGCAGCCGTTCACGGGGTCAACGGTCAATTCGACGTCGCCGGCGGTCAGCCGGGCGTTCTTCGCAACTCTGCTCACCCCCCGACACTACTGGCGCGGGGCGGCTCCCTACGGCCGCCTGCGCCGCAGTGCCCTGCCCACCACCACGGCCGAGGCGATCGCCAGGGCGGCTGCCGGGGCGGCCCAGCGGAGCGTGATGCCCGCGGCTCCCGCCTCGGGCGACGGGACGGGGGCGTACCGGCCACGCGGCGGGGCGTGGTCGACCTCCTCCGTGCTGCGGCCGATCATCGTGCGGCGGGCGTGCGCGGCCTCGGCGGGCGGCTCGTCCGGCACGGTGAACTCGATCTCCGCGGACGGATCGAGCGACGGCGGCGGCACGGGCGCGTCGAACACGGACTCCTTGTCCGCGGACGGCGACTCGGGAGACGGCTGCTCGGGAGACTCGGCTTGGGGAGACGGCGCCTCGGGAGACGGCGCCTCGCCGGACGGCTCGGGAGCGACCTGGGGTGGCGACGCCGCACCCTCGACGGACTCCGCTCCGGCCTCCCCGGACGGCGCACCGGCCGCCCCCTCCCCGTCCCGCGTCGCCAGGGTCTCCGTCACCAGTTGCTGCGTGAAGCGGTCCAGCAGTCGCTGCGCGGCGGCGAGCGCCGCGGACGCGTCGAGGTCCACGATGCGGCCGTCACCGCTCACCGTGCCGGTGAACCCGATCGTCGTCCCGCCGTCCGCCTCCGTGAGGCCGACGGTCAGTGCCAGCTTCGCCGATCCCGTGCCCCGGGCCTCCACACCCTCCCCGGTTACGGAGAAGGAATCACCCCCGCCGGAAGGCCGCAGCGTCAGCGCCCCGCGGTACGTGATCGTGTGGCCGTCGGCCCGGAATTTCAGCCGGCCCGCCAGCGGCCCCGCCGACGCGTCGGCATCCTGCTGGAGTCCGGGCACGCAGCGCGCGACGCGGGCGGGATCACCCAGCGTCCGCCGCAGAGCCGGAACCGGAACCGGAACGAACACCTCATGCTCCATACCGACCGAGCCTACTCAGCCCCGGCCGTCCCGTCAGCGCTTCCACCCCGGACGCCCGTGCGGCCCGCGCCGCGCCGCCGCGCTCAGGGTTCCTCCCAGTACCGCGGGTGGACGAGGGTGGACGGCGGCATCCCGTGCTGCCGCACCCGCTCCGCCGAGCGCCGTCCGGCCAGCAGCTCCCGCTCCCCCAGCGTCCGCAGGGCCGGCGCCCCGGGGTCCAGCCCGAGCCGGCCCACCTCCTGCCGGGCGGCCAGCACGAATCCCCAGTCCCGCGGTGCCTCCGCCCCGCCCGCCGCGGCCCGGTCGGGCCCCGCGGCGAACCCGGTGAGGCGCCCGTCGACACGGTAGGGCAGGGTCGCGAGGCCGCCCGCCCGCACCGACGCCTCCACCGTCCAGAACGTCGTCGGTCTGCTCACCGTCGGGCCCGCGTGCACCACCAGCCGGCCGGCGGGCTCCAGCGCCCCGGCGACCAGCCCGTAGAACTCGGCCGCGTAGAGCTTCGTGCTCGCCGTGATCCCCGGATCGGGAAGGTCCGAGATCACCACGTCGAAACGCTCGCGCGTGTCCCGCAGCCATGTGAAGGCGTCCCCGGCGACCGCCGTCAGCCGGGGATCGTCGTACGCGTGCCCGTTCAGCCGGGCGAGCGCCGGGTCCGTCCGGGCCAACCGGGTGACGGCCGGGTCGAGCTCGACCACCACGACGGACGTGACATCCGGGTAGCGCAGCACCTCACGGGCCGCCAGCCCGTCGCCGCCGCCCAGGATCAGCACCCGCCGGTGGGCGCCCTTCATCGCGGGGTGCACGAGCGCCTCGTGGTAGCGCTGCTCGTCCCGTGAACTGACGCGGAGCCGGCCGTCCAGATAGAGGTCGAGCGAGCCCCGCCCCGCCCCCGTGAGGACGATCTCCTGCACGTCGGTCTGCACGGCCACCCGCACCTCGTCCCCGTACACCGCGCGCCGTGCCGCTCGCTCGAAGTCGTCGACGAGGACGGAGGCCGTGGCCAGCAGGGCGATCACCGCGCAGTTGACCAGGATCAGCAGCCAACGTGCTCCGGTGCCCAGATCGCGCCGGAACACCCACAGCACCAGCGCCCCGCCCGCCGCCGCGTTGACCGCGCCGGTGAACAGCGCCCCCGTCAGCTGGCCCATCATCGGCAGCAGCAGGAAGGGGAAGGCCAGCCCCCCGACCAGCGCGCCCACGTAGTCGGCGGCGAACAGGTCGGCGACCGCCCCGCCCGCGTCCTGCCGGTCGACCCGCTGGATCAGCGTCATCAGCAGCGGGATCTCCGCGCCGATCAGGATCCCGATCGCGAGCGAGAAGCCGACCAGCGCGTAGCGCGACTCCCCGAGCCAGGCGAACGAGGCGTACAGGATCAGCGCCGACGTGCCGCCGACGAGCGCGAGCGCGGCCTCGATCAGCCCAAAACCCACTGCGGCACGGCCGCGTAAACGTTTCGCGAGCAGCGAGCCGATGCCCATCGCGAACACCATCACGGAGAGCACGACCGACGCCTGCGTGACCGAGTCACCGATCAGGTACGAGGCGAGCGCGACCAGCTCCAGCTCGTACACCAGACCGCACGCGGCGCAGATGAAGACCACTGCCAGCACGAGGTACCGGCCGGTCCTCGGCCGCACGGGGAGCCCCGCCACGCCTGCTCGCAGCGGCATCTGCTGGTCGATCATGAAATGAACGCTACGTGACGGAAAGGTCGCCGCTTGTCACCCACACGGGTGTAAGTGTCGCGCGCCGGACGCGCGCCGAACCCGCCGCGCACCGCACCGGGCGAACCCGCGCACGCTCCCCCACTACACGGCCGCCGGCACCCGCGCGCCCACCTTCGACCGGGTGACCACCAGCTGCCCCTCCTGCGGATACGCGTGCCAGGTCCGCCAGCGCACCTGACCCTCCGTGCGCTGCGCGAGCATCGCCGTGAAGGCGTACGGACTGCCGGGAAACGTCCCCGCCAGTCCATGAGGGTGGTCGGACACCAGCGCGAGCAGTTCTTGCGCACGCCCCGCGAACGAGCCTTCCGAGAGCGTCTCGACGCGCGCCGCGAACTCGTAGTCCCAGTCGCCCAGGCTCTCGGCGACACCCAGCGGCAGCGGTGTGCTGCTGCCCGGCAGACAGGCCACGGTCTCGGAGCACGTACGGCGCTCCTCCTCCAGCAGCACCTGATGAGAGGCGCCGAGCAGCCTCAACTGCACTTTCGCGCCAGCTAGTTCAAGGTCGAGTACGGCCAGGGCGGGCAGCGGCTCCCGCCCGAGCGTCCATGCCAGATCGGCGGCTCGGGTATCGGAGTAGGCGGTCTGGAGGGTTGTGAGCATGGATCGGCTCCGCAAAACGCACAGGGACACATGGACAGGAGACACCCCCGTGCCGGCGCACGCGGGGGGAGGAGGAGCCCGATCCGGCCCAACTGGGGTGCGCCCAACTGGGGCCCGGGGGCTGAATGTTGACTACAACGATGCAATCACGAAGTACGTCGCACTCTCAGCGTTTTTACCCAACTTGCCGTGGTTTCCATCCCTCAGGGGGCAGGACGGTTCACCTGTTCCCGCACCCCCAACAAAAAGGTGTCCGGCGGGAGTTCGGTCCCACCGGACACCTCAGGCGCACCCGTCCCGACCCCCGTGCGGGGCGGGTGAGCCCGTCTCAGTTGCCGCCGCCACCGCCGCAGCCTCCGCCACCACCGCCACAGCTGCTGCCGCCGCCTCCGCAGGAATGCCCGCCGGAGTCACCGCCGCCGCTGTCCCCGGCCCACCAGCTGCCCGAGCTTCCTCCCGAGCCGCTGTCCGAGCCACCGCTTCCCCTGCGCCCCGCGCGTGACGACGGCGTCTTCCGGCGGCCACCGGATCCCGAGGCGAGGGCCGCGATGCCCACCACCACGATCACCAGGAACACGATGAAGAAGAACAACTCCATCGACCTCACATCCTTCTGTCCCCCGAAGCGAGGTCCCCGCTTCTCGACTGACCGTTGGATTCCCGCGCCCCGCCGCGGCCAAAGCAGACTTGAGCAACTCCAGAGCTTCGGCACAGGATGGCGCCCATGACACAGGGACGACCGCTGCTCAACCGCCGCCTCACCGAGTTCGGCACGACGATCTTCGCGGAGATGTCGGCGCTGGCCGTACAGACCGGATCGATCAACCTCGGTCAGGGCTTCCCCGACACCGACGGCCCCGAGGAGATCCGCGAGGCCGCCGTCCGCGCCCTGCGCGCCGGCCACGGCAACCAGTACCCACCGGGCCCCGGCATCCCCGAGCTGCGTTCCGCGGTCGCGGAGCACCAGCTGCGGCACTACGGACTGGAGTACGACCCGGACGCCGAGGTGCTGGTCACCACGGGCGCCACGGAAGCGGTGGCCGCCTCCCTGCTCGCCCTCCTGGAACCCGGCGACGAGGTCATCGCCCTGGAGCCGTACTACGACTCGTACGCCGCCTGCATCGCCCTCGCAGGCGGCACCCGCGTCCCCGTCACGCTCAGGCCCCACGCGGGTGCCTACCGGCTCGACCTCGACGAGCTGCGCGCGGCCGTCACGCCGCGCACCCGGCTGATCCTGCTCAACACCCCGCACAACCCGACCGGAACGGTCCTGACCCGTGACGAGCTCGCGGCCGTCGCCGCACTCGCGTGCGAGCGGGACCTCCTGGTCGTCACCGACGAGGTCTACGAGCACCTCGTCTACGAGGGCGAGCACATCCCGCTCGCCTCCTTCCCCGGCATGCGGGAGCGCACGGTCAGCATCAGCAGCGCGGGGAAGACGTTCTCGCTGACGGGCTGGAAGATCGGCTGGATCACCGCGAGCCCGGAACTGGTCAGCGCGGTCCGTTCCGCCAAGCAGTTCCTGACGTACGTGTCCGGCGGCCCGTTCCAGTACGCCGTCGCCGAGGCCCTGCGGCTGCCGACCGATTACTTCGACGGGCTCCGCACCGACCTGCGCGCCAAGCGTGACCTGCTCGCCGCGGGACTCGCCGAGGCCGGCTTCGAGGTCTACAGGCCCGCCGGGACGTACTTCGTCACCACCGACATCCGGCCGCTCGGCGAGGGGAGCGACGGCTTCGCGTTCTGCCGGGCGCTCCCCGGACGCTGCGGGGTCGTCGCCGTGCCGAACGCGGTCTTCTACGACCACCGCGAGCAGGGCGCCCCCTTCGTACGCTTCGCGTTCTGCAAGCGCACGGACGTGCTCACCGAGGCAGTCACCCGGCTGAAGAGCCTCCGGGCCATCTGACCGCACATGACGAAGGCCCGGTCCGGGCGCCGGCCGTACAGGCCGCGCTCCGGACCGGGCCTTCGCGGTCCATGGGCCCGGTCAGGCCTCCGTGGGCTCCTCGCCCTCGACCTTCTTCTCGGCGGGCTCCAGGCCGAGACGCTCCACGAGCCACTTGTCGAACTCGATCGAGGCCCGCACCCAGCTGACCGTCGAGGAGACGAAGTGCTCCAGGCTGACACCGGTGCCGATGAGCATCTGCGCCTCACCGACCAGCCGCACGGAGCCCGCGGTGCCCTCCTCGCCCTCGTGGGCGTGCGTGTAGACCTTGGGCCACAGGGTGCGGCGGTTCCAGTCGTCGATCGCGTCGAGCAGAACGGGCCGCTGGTCCAGGGCGTGGGGGCGGTCGTAGAAGGTCCGCACGGAGAAGACCTGCTGCTCCTCCTCGCCGCGGAACATGAAGTACGTCCGGAAGTCTTCCCACGGCGCGGCGAGGTCGCCCTCGTCGTCGACGACGAACTTCAGCTCCATCTGCTCGAGGAGCTGCTTGACGAGGTCCTGGTCGGGGACCACGGGGCCCTCGGGACCTGACGTCTGCGGTTCGGGCTGGCCCCCGAAGTTAGGGATCGAGGACGGGTCGATAGACATCGCTGGGTACTCCTGTGGATCGCACGTGGTTTCCTGGCTTCGACCCTAGCCGCCATCGCGGCCGGTGGTCCTATGCGCTCAGGGGAATCGTCCCCGCGCTCGTTCCCCTGGCGCGCGACCAGGAAACCGCGATCACGACCGCGCAGAGCGTTCCGACGAGGCCCGCACCCCCGATCGTGTGCGCGGAGGACCCGGACAGCTCCGCTGCCAGGCCGCCCGCCGCGACGCCGATCCCCTGCATCGCGGTCAGCCCCGACCGGGCCAGGCCCAGTGCCTGGCCGCGCTGGTCGGCCGGGGTGAGCAGCACGAAGGTCGCCCCCGCGGTGATCTGGTACGCGGAACACACGCCCGACACCAGCAGCACCAGCAGGGCCACCCCCACACCGGGGCCCGCCCAGTAGACGACCAGCGGGAGGTTCGCACCCACCGCCAGCGGACCGAGCAGCCGGCGGCGCCGCTCCACGTCGAAGCCCGCACGGCCCAGGACGGCCGCGCCCAGGACCATGCCCGCGGGGTGCGCGGCGAGCAGGAGCCCCACCGACGCGGCGGTCGCGCCGGCCTCCTCCGCGAAGGGAGCGGCGAGGCCCTCGGGAAGCACGATGAATCCGGCCAGCCAGCCGAGCGCGACCAGCGAACGCAGCCGGGGGTCCGACCAGATCAGTGCGGCGGCCTTCCGCACCTGGGTGTGCATGCGCTTCGGCGGCGCGTCGGCGTCCTGGTCCACCGGCCTCGCCTTCACACCCACCCTGATCAGGACCGCGGAGACCAGGAACGTCGCCGCGTTCAGCCCCAGGGAGAGATGGCTGCCCAGCCACACGACGAGCACCCCGCCTGCCGCGAAGCCGACCAGCTGCCCGGCCTGGTGCGTGATCAGCATGACCCGCTGACCCCGCTCGTACAGGCGCTCGCCCAGGACGGCCGGCATCAGGGCGCCCTGCGACGCCCCGAACGGCGCCTCGGCGAGCTGTGCCAGCACCAGCAGCCCCGCGAGCAGCGGCAACGGCGTACCGGGCAGGGCCATCAGCCCGACGAGGACGGCGCGCACCAGGTCGCAGCTGATCATGACCGTGCGCCGGGGGAAGCGGTCGGCGAGACCGGAGAGGAGCACCCCGGACAGCAGGGCCGGCAGAGTCGTCAGGGCGTAGGTGGCCGCGGTCCAGCCGGCCGACTCGGTGCGTTCGAACACCAGCAGCGACAGCGCCACCCGCGCCAGCTGGTCACCCAGCACCGACTGAGCAAAAGCCGCCCACAGCGTACGAAATTCGCTCACGCGAATGAGGCTGTCACTTCTGTAATCCTTCGGCTCCGCACTCTGCTCACCGGGCATTCGCTCCGTCATGCGCGTACCTTACCGGCTTCGGAATTAAGGAGCACCCGTTCCCAGCACAAGGGAAATGGGCCCGGAGTGTCCCGATATTGCGCGGAGCACGATCACCCAGGCGGTCACCCCCGCCGGTCCCGCCCGAGCACACGGATATGTATCACCCCGGTACAAAAAAGCAGTCCCTGTCTCCCATTCAGCCACGGAATGGAAATTTTCGGCTCAATTTGGTGGGCGACTCCACCGACGGTGCGTGCCGGGTACACACATCAATGGGGACGGAAGCCGCACATATGTGTGCCCCCGGCCCGGGACACGATGTCCTCCGGCCGGGGGCACAGCTCACCGGCTACCGCCTACAGGGTCTTCGCCGCGGTAGCGGTGCCCACGAGCAGCCCGTCGCCGGCCCGGTCCACCCGGACCGTGTCCCCGTCCTTGACCTCGCCGGCGAGGATCTCCTTCGCGAGCCGGTCGCCGATCGCGGTCTGGATGAGCCGGCGCAGCGGCCGGGCGCCGTACGCCGGGTCGTTGCCCTCCTCGGCCAGCCAGGAGAGGGCGTCCGGGGTGACGTCGAGCTGGATCCGCCGGTCGGCCAGCCGGCCGGCGAGACGGGCCACCTGGAGCCCCGCGATGTGGGCCAGCTCGTCTCCGGACAGGGCGGAGAAGACGACCAGGTCGTCGAGCCGGTTGAGGAACTCCGGCTTGAACGAGGACCGTACGACGTCCAGGACGCGCTCCTTCTTCGCCTCGGGATCGATCAGGGGGTCGACCAGGAACTGGCTGCCGAGGTTCGACGTGAGGACCAGGATGGTGTTGCGGAAGTCCACCGTCCGGCCCTGGCCGTCGGTGAGCCTGCCGTCGTCGAGCACCTGGAGCAGGATGTCGAAGACCTCGGGGTGGGCCTTCTCCACCTCATCGAGCAGCACGACGCTGTACGGGCGCCGGCGGACCGCCTCGGTGAGCTGGCCGCCCTCCTCGTAGCCGACGTAGCCGGGCGGGGCACCGACGAGCCGGGCGACGCTGTGCTTCTCGCCGTACTCGCTCATGTCGATGCGGATCATGGCCCGCTCGTCGTCGAACAGGAAGTCCGCGAGCGCCTTCGCCAGCTCCGTCTTGCCGACCCCGGTCGGGCCGAGGAAGAGGAACGAGCCGGTGGGGCGGTCGGGGTCGGCAATCCCCGCGCGGGTGCGGCGTACGGCGTCCGACACGGAGCGCACGGCCTCGGTCTGGCCGATCAGCCGCCTGCCCAGCTCCGACTCCATCCGCAGCAGCTTCTGGGTTTCGCCCTCAAGGAGGCGTCCGGCCGGGATCCCGGTCCAGGCTCCGACGACGTCGGCGATGTCGTCCGGGCCGACCTCCTCCTTGACCATGGTGTCCTTGTCCTGGGCGGCCTCCTGCTCGGCCTCGTCGGCCTCGGCCAGCTCCCGCTCCAGGCCGGGGATCTCCCCGTACAGCAGCTTGGAGGCGGTGTCGAAGTCGCCGTCGCGCTGGGCGCGCTCGGCCTGGCCGCGCAGCTCGTCGAGGCGCTCCTTGAGCTCACCGACGCGGTTCAGGCCCTGCTTCTCCTTCTCCCAGCGGGCGGTGAGACCGCGCAGTTCCTCCTCCTTGTCGGCGAGGTCGCGGCGGATCTTCTCCAGGCGCTGCTTGGAGCCCTCGTCGCTCTCGTTCCTGAGTGCCAGCTCCTCCATGTGTAGCCGGTCGACGGACCGCTGGAGCTCGTCGATCTCCAGGGGGGAGGAGTCGATCTCCATGCGGAGCCGGGACGCCGCCTCGTCGACGAGGTCGATGGCCTTGTCGGGGAGGAACCGGGAGGTGATGTAGCGGTCCGAGAGCGTGGCGGCGGCCACCAGCGAGGAGTCGGCGATCTGGACCTTGTGGTGCGCCTCGTAGCGGCCCTTGAGGCCACGCAGGATGGCGATGGTGTCCTCGACGGACGGCTCGGCCACCATGACCTGCTGGAAGCGGCGCTCCAGGGCCGGGTCCTTCTCGATCCGCTCGCGGTATTCGTCCAGCGTGGTGGCGCCGACCATGCGGAGCTCACCACGGGCGAGCATCGGCTTGAGCATGTTGCCCGCGTCCATCGCGGAGTCGCCGCCGGCGCCCGCGCCGACGACGGTGTGCAGCTCGTCGATGAAGGTGATGACCTGCCCGTCGCTCTCCTTGATCTCGGAGAGGACGGTCTTGAGGCGTTCCTCGAACTCGCCGCGGTACTTGGCGCCCGCGACCATCGCGCCGAGGTCCAGGGAGACGAGCCGCTTGTTGCGCAGGGACTCGGGCACGTCGCCCTTGACGATGCGCTGGGCGAGGCCCTCGACGACGGCCGTCTTGCCGACGCCGGGCTCGCCGATGAGCACGGGGTTGTTCTTCGTACGGCGCGACAGCACCTGCACGACGCGGCGGATCTCCTGGTCACGGCCGATGACCGGGTCCAGCTTGCCCTCGCGGGCGGCGGCCGTGAAGTCGGTGCCGAACTTCTCCAGCGCCTTGTACTGGCCTTCGGGGTCGGGAGTGGTCACCCGGCGCCCTCCCCTGCTCTTCTCGAATGCGTCCAGCAGCCTCTTCGCACTGGCTCCCTGCCCGTCGAGGATCTCACCGGCGCGGCCGCCCTTCGCCGCGAGGGCGATCAGCAGGTGCTCGGTGGAGAGGTAGTCGTCGCCGAGCTCCTTGGCGCGCTGGTCGGCGTCGGCGATGACGGCGAGCATGTCACGGCTCGGCTGCGGCGGGGCGACGGTCGAGCCGGTCACGCTGGGCAGCGAGCCCAGGAGCCGCTCGGCCTCCTCGCGTACGGCCACCTGATCGGCCTCGACGGCCGCCAGCAGGTCGGTGATGTTCGCGTTGTCCTCGCCCGCGAGCAGCGCAAGCAGCAGGTGCCCGGGGGTCAGATCGGGATGACCGTCCTTGACGGCCCTGCTGGTGGCCGCGTTCAGGGCGTCCCGGCTCTTGTTGGTCAGCTCGGCGTCCACGGGCGCTGTCTCCTCCTCGTGCTGGTGCTTCACGGAACTATGACTCGAACAACGGGTACAAAGTTGAGTCTATTCCACTCAAGGCCGATACGGTGTCCCCGCCTCCCCTCCGTATGCCCTCTCTCTAGGCTGGCCGCATGCCTGACGTACGCAACCTCGGCCCCGGATACCTCACCTTCTGGCGGGAGCGCCATGTGTGCACCCTGACCACGCTCCGCCCGGACGGCACACCGCATGTGGTGCCCGTGGGGGTGACGTACGACCCGGAGACACGACTCGCCCGCGTCATCACCGGAGGGAACACCAGGAAGGCAGCCCACGTCCTGGCGGCGGGCCCCGGGGGCGCGCGGGTCGCGGTCTGCCAGATGGAGGGGCGCCGCTGGGCGACCCTGGAGGGCCGGGCGGTGGTCCGCACGGAGCCCGAGGAGGTCCAGGACGCCGTACGCCGCTACGCGGAGCGTTACGAGCGCACCCCGCGGCCCAACCCGGAGCGGGTCGTCATCGAGATCGCCGTCGACAGGGCACTCGGAAACGCTTGAATGTGCATGCCGGATCAATTCCGATTCCGGGCAGCACAACGGCGCCATCGTGTTCAGGTCACGATGGCGCCGTTGTGTGGGGGAAGTGCCGGAACGATATGGAACGACGGGGGAATCGTTCAGGCACTGCGGGGGGTGGCGGAAATGGCTTCTTGCTCGAACAGTTCATGGTCGCGCTGATCGAGATTTACGAAAATCATGCCGTACCTCACGGCACAGCGAACCGGTTGCGGTGCTCCGCGTGGCCGGCGTAGACAGCGATAGGCACGGATATCGTCATCCGTTTCCATCACGACGACAATCGGCTCTCCGAACAGGGTGACCATCAACGAATCGCCCTGGCGGGTAAGTGCCGTGAGCAGATCGATGAAATGCCACCCTGAGCGATATGCCGTGGCCATCTCCCGACGGAAGGTGCGGTCGTCCGGTGGAGTGGTCATGCGCCTGCGGCACCTGTCGGAGCGCTCCAGCTGATCTCGTCCCCAGCTGCTGCCGGCATGCCCCAGCTGATCTCACCGGGTGCGTCGGCCGCCCGTACGGACCAGCTGATCTCATCCGCCCCCGCTGCCTGCTCCGACCAGCTGATCTCACCGGGCCCGGATGCGCTGCCGGCCACGCCGCCCGCCACGCCAAAGGCCAGGGCCGCGACGAAAGCGGCAGCAAGCACCGAGCGAAGCTTTCGCTTATCCATAGTCGGCTTCGTCCTCACTTGTGGATTCCTCTCCCCCGCATCCACGACGATGTCTCACCCGGGCCACACAACGCCACCAGGACGATGCATCATGTTCCTGCATGTTCAGGAACCTGGGGGGTGGAGATATGACCACAAACGACACAACAGGGGCACATCCTCACGGGGTCACCGACCTATGCGACGAGGGAAAGCGCCTCTACGCAAGCGCCCTGCGTTCCGGTCGGATTTCCCGCGCGGAAGTCGGCCCCGCCCCCTGCCTGATGGACTTCGCCCTCCTCCACCCCGATCCCGACGACACGACCTGGCTCAGGCCCGTCCCGCCGTCAGCGGCGCTGGCCCAGCGCCTGCACCCCATCGAACGGGAGATCAAGGACCGACGGCGGCGCTCCGTCGAGCTGGCGGAGTCCTTCGAGCCCTTCATGGACATCAGCGCACAGGACCCGCCGACCACCCACGCCATCACGGTGCTGGAGGGCGGCAACAGGATCAACGCCGCACTCGATCTCGCCACCGCCGAGTGCCACACGGAGGTGCTCACCGTCCAGCCGGGCGGGGACCGGGGCGAGGACCGTCTCAGCGAAGGTCTGGAACGCGCCCTGTCGGTGGTCGACCGCGGCGTCAGCATGCGCACCCTCTACCAGCACACCGTCAGGCACAGCCAGGGCACTCTCGCCTATGCCGCGCGCCTGGCCAACGACAAGGTGGAGATCCGCACCCTGGAGGAGCTCATCGAGCGCCTCCTCGTCTTCGACCGGACCGTGGCCTTCATACCCGCCCAGAACGACGACCAGGTCGCCCTGGAACTCCGCCACCCAGGGCTCGTCAACTACCTGGTGAAGGTCTTCGAGCAGCTGTGGAGCCGCGCGTCCCCCCTGCTCGGCGAGCTCCAGTACGACCCGCCGACCAAGGGCATCAGCGGTGTTCAGCGTTCCATAGCCCAACTCCTCGTCGAGGGACATGTCGACGACTCGATCGCCCGCCGTCTCGGAATGAACGTCCGCACCTGCCGGGCGCACGTCGCGAAGCTGTCCGCCACCCTCGGCAGCACGAGCCGCGCCCAGCTGGGCTATCTCATCGCGCGCTCAGGAATCCTGGACCAGGACTCATGACCGTGCGCCACCCGGACCGCCCCGCACCTCCACACTCCCCTCGCAGCCGCGTACGCGTCCAGCCCGACGCGGCCGACTCCGCGTGGATGCGCCCCGTCCCCCCGTCCGCGGCGCCGGCCCACCTGCTTCAGCCGGGCCCGCAAGCCGGGCATCAGCGTCCGCACCTGCCGCTCCCGCATCGCCAGGCTGATGCAGGCCCTGGGAGCCACCAGCCGGACCCGTCCCGGGGGTTCTGATCGTGCGGTCCGGCATCGTGCGGTCCGGTGCCGCGGACGACGCCACGGCCACGCGGAAGGGGCCCGCCCCCGAGTCGTGAGACTCAGGGCGGGCCCCTTCCGGCCGGCTCAGTCCTTCGGCCTCTTCGGCCGCCAGACCACCAGTGCGCTCGTCTGCTGCACATCCTGGTACGGCACCAGATCACGCCGGTAGGAGGCGTGCACCTGGGCCTCGCGCTGCTGCATGGCCACGGTCGCGCCGTCCACCGCCGCCGAGAGCTCGGCGACGCGCTGCTGGAGCGCCGCGACCTGGTTCTCCAGCTCGATGATGCGCTTGATGCCCGCGAGGTTGATGCCCTCGTCCTGCGACAGCTGCTGCACGGTGCGCAGCAGCTCGATGTCGCGGGCCGAGTAGCGCCGGCCGCGCCCGGCCGTGCGGTCGGGCGAGACCAGGCCGAGACGGTCGTACTGGCGCAGTGTCTGCGGGTGCAGGCCCGAGAGCTGGGCCGCGATCGAGATCACGTAGACCGGTGATTCGTCGGTCAGCTGGTACGGATTGCGTCGACGGCCGTCCATCTCAAGCTCCCTTCGCAGCCTGGAACAGCTCCGCCCGCGGGTCCTCCCCCGCGGTCGCCTTCCGGTAGGCCTCCAGCGCGTCCTGGGCGTCCGCGCCGAGGTCCGTGGGCACCGCCACCTCGACGGTGACCAGGAGGTCGCCACGGGTGCCGTCCTTGCGTACGGCACCCTTGCCCCGGGCCCGCATCGTACGTCCGTTGGGCGTGCCGGCCGGGAGCTTCAGAGTGACCGGGGGTCCGCCGAGCGTGGGGACCTTCACCTCGCCGCCGAGCGCCGCCTCCGGGAAGGTGACGGGCACGGTGACGGTGAGGTTGTCGCCCTTGCGGCCGAAGACCGGGTGGGCGTCGACGTGGACGACGACATAGAGGTCGCCGGCCGGGCCGCCGCGCTCGCCGGGGCTGCCCTTGCCGCGCAGCCGGATCCGCTGGCCGTCGGAGACGCCCGCCGGGATCCTGACCTGCATCGTGCGGGCCGACTTGGCACGGCCGCTGCCCTTGCAGACCTCGCAGGGGTCCTGGGCGATGAGACCCCGGCCCTTGCAGTCGACACAGGGATCGGTGAGTGAGAACCCGCCGCCCGTGCCCCGCGAGACCTGGCCGGTGCCGACACACGTCGGGCAGACCCTCGGGGTGCCGTTCTTGTCGCCGGTGCCCGAACACGCCTTGCAGGGCGCCTGGCTGGACATCCGGAGCGGGACCGTGGCCCCGTCGACCGCCTCGGTGAAGCTGAGCGTCACCTCGGACTCGATGTCCTGGCCGCGGCGCGGCTGGACGCGGGTGCCCGCGCCACCGCGGTTGAACAGTCCGCCGAAGACATCGCCCAGGCCGCCACCGCCGCCCCCGCCGAAGCCACCGGCACCCTGGCCACCGCCCGGGGCGCCCCCGAAGAGGTCGCCCAGGTCGAAGTTGAAGTTGCCGCCCGCACCGCCGGGGCCGGCCCGGAAGCCACCGTTGCCGAAGAGGGCGCGCGCCTCGTCGTACTCCTTGCGCTTCTTGGGGTCGCCGAGGACGTCGTTCGCCTCGGAGATCTCCTTGAAGCGTGACTCGGCCTTGGAGTCACCCTTGTTGGCGTCCGGGTGGAACTCGCGGGCGAGCTTCCGGTACGCCTTCTTGACCTCGGCGTCGGTGGCGTCCTTGGGGACGCCGAGAACCTTGTAGTAGTCCTTCTCGACGAAGTCCTTCGTGCTCATCGACGTCCCTCCTTCCGGACGATCGGCCGTGCGGCCGGCCCCGTGGCCGGCCGCACGCCCCGTCGGTGTTCACCGCTGTGGTCGGACGGAATGTCAGACCTCTTCGGTGCCACCGCTCTCCTCGTCGTCTGCCTTCTCTTCCTTCGCCGCCGCGGGCGAGGCGCCCGGCTGCGGTTCGGCCACGGCCACCCGCGCGGGGCGGATGGTGCGCTCCCCGATGCGGTACCCAGGCTGCAGGATCGCCACGCAGGTCGTCTCGGTGACGTCCGGCGCGTACGAGTGCATCAGGGCCTCGTGGATCGTCGGGTCGAAGGGCTCGCCCTCCTTGCCGAACTGCTGGAGGCCGATCTTCGCGACGACCGTCTCCACCGACTCGGCCACGGCCTTGAAGCCGCCGACGAGCTCGCCGTGCTCGCGCGCCCGGCCGATGTCGTCGAGCACGGGCAGGAGGTCGGTCAGGAGACCCGCCGCGGCGATCTCCTTGACCGTGACCCGGTCACGCTCGACCCGACGGCGGTAGTTCTGGTACTCGGCCTGGAGCCGCTGAAGGTCGCCCGTACGCTCGTTGAGCGCGGTGCGGGCCTGGTCCAGCTGTGCCGTCAGGGCCGCTGTCTGCTGTACGTCCCCGGCCGGGGCCGCCGCCTCCTCCTCGGAGGGGGTGGCGGCCTTCGGCTCGGCGTCGTCGGCATCGGCGCCGGAGGGGACGTCAGGCTTCTCGTCGAAGCCCGGAGTCTCCTCGGTCACGCCGCACCGCCCTTCGTGTCCTTCTCGTCGTCCACGATCTCGGCGTCGACGACGTCGTCGTCAGCGGCCTTGGCCTGGCCGTCACCCGGCGCCTCGGCACCCGGCGCCGCACCCTCGGACTGGGAGTTGGCGTACATCGCCTGGCCCAGCTTCTGGGAGACGGCCGCGACCTTCTCGGTGGCGGTGCGGATCTCGGCGGTGTCCTCGCCCTTGAGCTTCTCCTTCAGCTCGGTGAGCGCGGTCTCCACCTCCGTCTTCACGTCGCCGGGGACCTTGTCCTCGTTGTCCTTGAGGAACTTCTCCGTCTGGTAGACGAGCTGCTCGCCCTGGTTGCGCGACTCGGCGGCCTCGCGACGGCGGTGGTCCTCGTCGGCGTACTGCTCGGCCTCTTCGCGCATCCGGTTGACCTCGTCCTTCGGCAGCGAGGAGCCGCCGGTGACGGTCATCTTCTGCTCCTTGCCGGTGCCGAGGTCCTTGGCGGCGACGTGCATGATGCCGTTGGCGTCGATGTCGAAGGCGACCTCGATCTGCGGTACCCCACGCGGGGCCGGCGGCAGACCGGTGAGCTCGAACATCCCGAGCTTCTTGTTGTACGCCGCGATCTCGCGCTCACCCTGGTAGACCTGGATCTGCACGGACGGCTGGTTGTCCTCGGCCGTCGTGAAGATCTCGGAACGCTTGGTCGGGATCGTGGTGTTGCGCTCGATGAGCTTCGTCATGATCCCTCCCTTGGTCTCGATGCCGAGGGACAGCGGGGTCACGTCCAGGAGCAGGACGTCCTTGACCTCGCCCTTGAGGACACCGGCCTGGAGCGAGGCGCCGATGGCGACGACCTCGTCCGGGTTCACGCCCTTGTTGGCGTCCTGGCCGCCCGTGAGCTCCTTGACGAGCTCGGCGACGGCCGGCATACGGGTCGAGCCACCGACGAGAACGACGTGGTCGATCTCGGAGAGCTGGATACCCGCGTCCTTGATGACGTTGTGGAACGGGTTCTTGCAGCGGTCCAGGAGGTCCGCGGTCAGCTGCTGGAACTGCGAGCGCGTGAGCTTCTCGTCCAGGTGCAGCGGGCCCTCGGCGGACGCCGTGATGTAGGGCAGGTTGATCGTGGTCTCGGTCGAGGACGAGAGCTCGATCTTCGCCTTCTCCGCGGCCTCGCGGAGACGCTGGAGAGCCATCTTGTCCTTGGACAGGTCCACGCCGTGCCCGTTGGCGAACTGCTTCACCAGGTAGTCGACGACCCGCTGGTCCCAGTCGTCACCACCGAGGTGGTTGTCACCGTTGGTGGCCTTCACCTCGACGACGCCGTCGCCGATCTCCAGGAGGGACACGTCGAAGGTGCCGCCACCGAGGTCGAAGACGAGGATCGTCTGGTCGTCCTTGTCGAGGCCGTACGCCAGCGCGGCGGCGGTCGGCTCGTTGACGATGCGCAGGACGTTCAGGCCCGCGATCTCGCCGGCCTCCTTGGTCGCCTGGCGCTCCGAGTCGTTGAAGTACGCCGGGACGGTGATCACCGCGTCGGTGACCTTCTCGCCCAGGTACGACTCGGCGTCGCGCTTCAGCTTCTGCAGGATGAAGGCGCTCATCTGCTGCGGGTTGAAGTTCTTGCCGTCGAGCTCGATCTTCCAGTCAGTGCCCATGTGGCGCTTGACCGAACGGATCGTCCTGTCGACGTTGGTGACCGCCTGGCGCTTGGCGACCTCGCCGACCAGCACCTCGCCGTTCTTCGCGAAGGCGACGACGGACGGCGTGGTCCTGGCGCCTTCGGCGTTGGTGATGACGGTGGGCTCGCCGCCTTCGAGAACGCTGACGACGGAGTTAGTCGTGCCCAGGTCGATGCCGACCGCACGTGCCATTTCAATTCCTCCAACTGACTACTTGAGTGGATCTGACTCAAGGATGCATGACACCCACCCCGGAGTCAAAGGACCTGAGCCACTTACGCTCAACTTATGTGCTCGCTACCGCACTGACCAGGCATTTTCCGCATTCGAGCAGCGAAAGAAGCCCGTAGCGACCGCCCCGATCCGCGACACCGCCATGCGTCACACGTCACACGGCCCCCACCCACCATCGCACCGTGGGATCGTTCTGTCACAAAATGCATCGAGACGGTCATACCGTCCCGCCATCGACTCCGGGCAGGTGCCATGCGGAACGCGAAGCAGACTGCGGAACGAAGGAGACGGCACCCTGCCCCGTCACCGGCGGCCGGGGCGCCCCGGTCCGCCACCGGCCCCTTCCCCGGGATCGACCGCGCAACCGCGACGGCCAGGCGCGCCACCGGGGCCCTGACATCCACGGCGGCCGGACGGATCGCCGGATCCCTGTCGGCCATGACGGCGATGACGGCCAAGCGGATCGCCGGACCCCTGTCGTCCATGACGGCCAAGCGGGCCCTCGACCTGGCACTCGGCTCGGCGCTGCTGCTCCTGGCGACTCCCGCACTCGCCCTCGCCGCGCTGGCTCTGGCCGTCCGGCCACCCCGTGAGGGGAGAGGCGTACGGAGGCGCGAGATCCGGGTGGGCCTGGACGGCCGCCCCTTCGAACTGCGCTCGCTGCGCACCCGGCGGCTCCGGCTGGACCTGCTGTCCCGGCTGCCCCACGTCGTACGGGGAGAGCTCTCCCTGGTCGGCCCGGCGCCCCTCACCCCGGGCGAGGCCGCGCTCCTGGAGGCCGCCGCGGCCCGCCGGCGGCAGAGCGTCCGCCCCGGTCTGACCGGGCTGGCCCAGGTGCGCGCCCGGTCAGGCATGCCCTGGGACGAACCCGCCCTTCTGGACGCGCACTACGCAGAGCATCATGGGACAGGGCTGGACCTGGCGATCCTGGCGCAATCCGTACGCATCCCCCTGGGTGCGGCGCTCCGGCGACTGCGACGTCCGGGGAAGGCTCACCTGAGCGACACAGATCACCGCCTGCCCGGCTACAGCGTGGCGGAATAAGTGGATAGTGTCAGCACAGACTGATTAAGTTACTGCTTAGTAATCGCTTGTACGCGCTGGATCCCACCCTCGCAGGCCCGAGGAGCCCCCAAATGCAACTCGCCGCGATCATCGTGTCGCTGGTGCTGACTGTCGTCGGCGTTGCGCTCATCGCCCGAGCCGTCGCGCAGATCTACCGGTTCGTCCGTCTCGGACAGCCGGTGCCGGCAGGCAGCCGCACCGACAACCCCAAGCAGCGCACGATCACCCTGGTCAAGGAATTCCTCGGCCACACCCGGATGAACCGGTGGGGGATCGTGGGCTTCGCCCACTGGTTCGTCGCGATCGGCTTCCTGACACTGCCGCCGACGCTGCTCCAGGCGTACGGACAGCTCTTCCAGGCCGACTGGGTGCTGCCGTTCGTCGGCAGCTGGCTGCCGTTCGAGCTGTACATCGAGTTCATCGGCATCATGACCGTGCTCGGCATCGTCACGCTGATGGCCATCCGACTGCTGAACCTGCCCTCGCGGGCCGGCCGCAAGTCCCGCTTCGCCGGCTCCAAGGCCTGGCAGGCGTACTTCGTCGAGTACGTCATCCTCGTCATCGGCCTGGCGATCCTGACCCTGCGCGGTCTGGAAGGCGCGATCCACCACGTCGAGGGCTACGAGGCCGCGTACTTCGTCTCGTACCCCCTGGTGCTCGCCTTCAAGGGCCTCGCGCTCGGCACCCTCCAGAACCTCATCTACTTCACCGCGATGGTGAAGATCGGCGTCTCGCTGATCTGGATGATCACGGTCTCGCTCAACACCAACATGGGCGTCGCCTGGCACCGCTTCCTCGGCTTCCCGAACATCTGGTTCAAGCGGAACGCCGACGGAGACGTCGCCCTCGGCGCGCTGCAGCCGATGACCTCCGGCGGCAAGGAGATCGACTGGGAGGACCCGGGCGAGGACGACACCTTCGGCGTCTCCCAGGTCGAGCAGTTCTCCTGGAAGGGCATCCTCGACTTCTCCACGTGCACCGAGTGCGGTCGCTGCCAGTCGCAGTGCCCCGCCTGGAACACGGGCAAGCCGCTCTCCCCGAAGCTCCTGATCATGTCCCTGCGCGACCACGCGCACGCCAAGGCGCCGTACCTGCTGGCGGGCGGCGGCAAGGACATGGAGGGCAACGAGAAGGCCACCGAGGAGCAGCTCAAGGACGTCCCCGCGGCCGCCCTCGCGGAGGCTGAGCGCCCCCTCGTCGGCACCGCCGAGGAGAACGGCGTCATCGACCCGGACGTGCTGTGGTCCTGCACCACCTGCGGCGCGTGCGTGGAGCAGTGCCCGGTCGACATCGAGCACATCGACCACATCGTCGACATGCGCCGCTACCAGGTGATGATCGAGTCCGCGTTCCCGTC